>JBBQWM010000033.1:0-65151 GCA_038210655.1 Chloroflexia bacterium | reverse complement strand
GCTAGAAAGCTATCTTGAGCCGAACGGTTACGAGCTAAGGCTAAACGACCGGGAAGGGCGCAAGCGTTTAAGCCAGGAGGAAGCCGCTTTGGTAGGCCGGCAAGCGGCGGAAGAGCGGTTGGCACAGGAGAGTTTAGCCCGTCAACAGGCCGAACAACGGGCTAGTGCTCAAGAACTCGCCCGCCAAGAGGCCGAACAACGGGCGGCACAAGAAAGCGCCGCTCGACAGCAGGAGACCTTAGCCCGCCAACAAGCCGAGCAACGCACCATCCAGGAGGCGTTAGCCCGTCAGGGGGCTGAACAACACGCCGCACAAGAAAGCACCGCTCGTCAACAAGAGGCAGCAGCCCGGCAAGAGGCCGAGCAACGCGCGGCAGAAGAGAGAGCAGCCCGGCAACAGGCCGAGCAACACGCTACCACTCAAGAACTAGCCCGGCAACAGGCCGAGCAACAGGCGGCAGAAGAGAGAGCGGCCCGGCAAGAAGCTGAACAGCGTACAATTGAGGTTCAACGACAATTGGAAGAAATGCGTCGCCAATTTGAGCAACGCCCCCCGACTAAGCCGGAACCCTAAAAAATAGGCATTTACTTCAATTCCGAAGCTATGCCGACCAAAACATGACAGTAGGCAAGATATAGCCAGGTCAGGTAAGTATGACTTTTTGTAAAGATGGAGAGAATAAAATGGGCTTGAAAGAGCAATTGGTTGAAGATATGAAAGCGGCTATGAAGAGCAAGGAAAGCGACCGACTTGATACGATCCGGCTGTTACGCGCGGCTATCCAACGGTTTGAACTGGATCACACCGACCGCAAAAACCCTAACTTTGGGCTTGAAATTACCGAAAATGATTTGGTCGGGGTCGTACAAAAAGAGATCAAACAACGGCGCGACTCGATTGAAGCTTTCGAGAAGGGTGGGCGTAACGATCTAGCCGACAAAGAGCGGGCTGAATTGGTTATAATGGAACACTATTTGCCCCAGCAGATGAGCCGCGAGGAAATCGTTGCCGCCGTCAGCGTTTTGATCGAGCGTGAAGGCAAAGACTTTCGCAAGATTATGCCGTTAGCCTCCAAAGAATTTAAAGGTCGGGCCGATGGTCGGCTGGTCAACGAAGTCGTCAAAGAACTAACCGCCTAAGATTATTTTATGAAACAAGCCAAACCACCAGTTTCAAAGCCAGGGCCGGATAAGGGTAAAAAACCTATACCGTCCGGCCCCCCTACAAAGCCAAAAGTTGCCCAACCCGGTCGGCCTTTTCAGCCTGAGCCAGAAGAGGTTGCCCCGCTTCACTTTACCTGGCAAATGAAAGTATTGGGCGGGTTGGGGTTGGCCCTTCTAATTGGGCTGGTGGTTATTTTGGCGCTTCAACCGAACGACAGAGTCGAGCGCGAAGACCTCAACGGTTCGATTATAACCGCCCTGGCGAATACCGGCTTTACCCCACCGCCGACCTACGTACCCGGCTCCGAGTTTGGGGTCAGTTTTGTAATCTTTGGCATCAAGGACTATATTCCAGCCTTACCCAACGAGCAAATCAGGTTTGTGATTATCAACCGACGGCAGAAATCGCTCTATGTCAGCAATTGTGATGGGGTTATTTTGCAACGATTTACCGGGACTGACCCGAAAGACAAAACGCAAGCGACCAATTTTGATAACTGGGAAAGCATTGCGCCGGGCGGTTATCGGTTCTGTGGCCCGGTAAGCGGGCGGGATGCCCGGCGGATCGAGCCAGGCGTATCGGCGGATGCTGCCTTTAAGTTCGATACCAAGTCTACCCGACCCTATGCCGGGAAAAGCTGGGACGTACCGGGTTATTATCGGCTGTTTGTACAGTACTATTTGACCTGTCCCGACAGCACTTTGAAAGTCGATGATTGTCTAGATAAACATATCGACTATTCGGACAGCTTCCGAATTATCGCACCAACTTCCGGCACACCACTGGCGACGATTGCTCCGACCACCCAACCGTAAGACTAACCAACTATAGGAGGTAGAGGCCCTTTTGGACCTGGGTAAATTTTTTAATGATGTGTTTGCCAGGATCGACCGGCAAGGGTTGATAAATCTGCTTTTGCAAACCATCTTTGCTATCTTCATGCTGGTGCTGTTTGTAACGCTGGGTCGCCTGACCCGCCGAACAGTTCGCCGCCTGATTAGCCGTACCAGTCGCAATGCCAACTTGCCAACCCTCTTGAGCAATCTGGTCTACGTCGTATTGCTCACGATTGGGGCGCTGGTGATCCTCAGTATCTATACCGGGGCCGGAATTTCAACCCTGCTGACCGTCTTGGGCCTGCTCAGTCTAGCGCTCAGTCTGTCTATTCAGGACGTTCTCAAAAATTTTGTCTCCGGGGTCTATTTGCTACTCGAACAACCTTTTAGCATTGGCGACCGCATCAAAGTCCGGGAGGTAGAGGGCAAGGTCGAGAATATTCAAATTCGGACGACTACTTTGCATACCGACGATGGAGTGTTGGTCTATTTGCCCAACAACGTGGTATTTTCGGAAGTCGTGACCAATCGTACCGCCTACCGTCAACGCCTGACCACGATCCAAGTTGGCATCGCGACCGAGGTACTTTCTTTTGATGAACTCTCGGATAAAATTAAAAGCGTAATGAGCGGTCTTGATACTTCGCAAGTCAGCACCGATCCTGCCCCCCAGCTACTTATCAACACGATCAGCACCACCAAAATTCAGGCCCGGCTCGAATTTTGGAGTCCGATCAGCGCCCCAACCCACACCACTTCTGATGTTATAATGGCTCTCAGCAAAGCTTTACCCGAAGCCGAAATCAGTAGCGCAATAATAGCGTTACCGCCGGTGGTCTAACCCAACTCACAAAATGATATCCCGAAAATAGTTTGTTTAATAAGGAGGCAAACATGCTCTTCGATCTTCCGCTTGACCAGCTTCAAAGCTACCTTCCTGCCCGTGACGAGCCAAGCGATTTTGATGCTTTTTGGCAGCAAACCCTAAGTGAGGTTCGGCAGACCCCGCTTAACCCAACCTTCGAGACCGTAGATTACGGATTAGGTCTACTCGAAACCGTAGATGTTACTTTTAACGGTTATGCTGGTCAGCCGATTAAAGGCTGGTTGCTAATTCCCCGGCAGCGTTCTGGCCCCTTACCGTGTGTAGTAGAGTACATCGGTTACGGCGGTGGACGCGGCTTCCCGACCGACTGGCTACTTTGGAGCAGCGTTGGCTACGCCCACCTGATAATGGATACACGCGGTCAAGGCAGTGCCTGGATTAAAGGCGATACGCCCGACCTTGAGACAGAGGGAGCTAATCCCCACTACCCCGGTTTTCTAACTCGTGGCATTTTGCAAGCCAAAACTTATTATTATCGGCGGGTCTTTGCCGATGCAGTCCGGGCGGTCGAAACAGCTTTAGCGCACCCGGCAGTCGATAGCACCCGGATAGCCATAACAGGTGTAAGCCAGGGTGGTGGCATCACTCTAGCAGTTAGTGGTCTCGTGCCAGAGGTAAAAGTCGCCATGCCTGATGTGCCGTTCTTGTGCCATTACCGCCGCGCTACCGAGATTAGCGATGCCAACCCCTATCAGGAAATCGCAAAATATTTAACCGTTCAGCGTGACAAAGAGGAAGCCGTCTTTACCACGTTGGCCTACTTTGATGGAGTAAATTTTGCGGCACGGGCTAAAGCGCAGGCCCTTTTTTCGGTTGGCCTAATGGACGAAATTTGCCCGCCTTCGACCGTATTCGCGGCCTATAACCACTACACTGGCCCAAAAGACATTCGGATGTGGCGCTATAATCACCACGAAGGCGGCGGAAATTACCAGATACAGGAAAAGATCAAATTCTTGCGTAAGATTTGGGACTAATCAGGCAGGGCGGTTGGGTCTCAAACTTTCTAAGATAATGTGGTGGTTTGTCATTTTTGGTAGGGGCGACCGTTGTGGTCGCCTGTGAACACCTTGCACGGGCGACCACAACGGTCGCCCCTACCAATCCAAATCTGCTTTAATCTTTTGTTGGGTTACAAACTCAGGATAGATAGCCACGCTGCCGAGCCAGCTTGATCCCAAGCAAACCAAGCAAAACTTCGTAATCGGTCGCGGCGTTTTCGGGATGATACTCAAAGCGATTGCGCTCGAAGTACTGGACTTGCCGCCCTTCTTCCTCGATCACCGGGCTAATCGGGAAACCGAAAATTGCCAACCCGCCTTTAGATTGCCAGTAATCCAAAAAGCGTCCGCTCAGGTTTTGACCAGTTTCAGCGAACCAGCGTCCATCCGGGCCTGCCGTAGCGGGCGGGAAAACCCGGTCGCGGGTCTGTTCGCTACCGAGCAAGCCAAGCAAGACCTCATACTCCGTTCCGGCCTTTTCGGGGTGATACTCGAAACGGTTGCGCTCGAAATATTGGACGGTATAAAGCTGACCGTCGGTTGCCGAGACTTCGATAAATTCTTCCGAAATCGGGAAGCCGAAGACTGCCAAACCGCCCTGCTGTTCCCAATACTTACGGAAAACTCCACTCAGGCTATGCCCGGTCTCGCGGAAGTAAAACGCCCCGCTTGCAACCTGCCCAACCGCCTGCGTGTCAAAGAAACGGGCCTGGTCAACGTAGTTGTCGGGAGCGTTGGCACTGGCCTTGACGTTTTGGAAGGCGAAATTTAGCTGGCGGCTGCTATCAGCCTCTCCAGTCAGCTTAAATTCGGTCACGCCCTGGGCGGTTCCCTGACCCTTGACGGCTGCCCGCAACCGATAATTGGCCCGGCCCAGATTATTGATCTGGAAATTGCCCGCCGCGTCCGGCTTGAAAGTCAGGCCGATAGGGTCGAGACTAAGGCGGATTTTGCTGGCATCCACGCCGGTTACTTTGCCGCGTAGGGTGCTACGCTTGCCGGGGCTAAAATCGCCATTCTTGACCGCCAATACCGCCTTGTAAGCATTGACTCGTCCGTAGCCGGTCTTGTAGGTAAAGCCTTCGCCGCTAATGTCGTCCGCCGTGCCTTCCAAAATCCGGCGTATCTGGATTGGGGTCAAGTTCGGATTGACCGAAAGCATCAGGGCAATCACGCCGGTGACAATCGGGGCCGAAAAGCTGGTTCCGTTGATATTGCGGTAGCCGCCCCCTGGTTGGGTCGTCCAGATACCCGAACCGGGCGCAACTACGCTGACCTGCGGGCCAAAAGTCGAAAAGCCGACCACTTTATCACTAAAATCGGTCGCTCCGACCGCAATAATATTGGGATAGGCCAGCGAGAGGGCTGCCGGGAGTTGCGGTTCGCCAAAGCCAGTATTACCCGCCGAAAAAACCAGCGTCACGTTTTTGGTCGCGGCATACTCGGCCATTGCTACGGTCGCCAGATCGAGATCGCCCCCGCCCCAGCTATTGTTGACGACTTGCGCTCCCTGATTGATCGAGTAGATTATCCCGCGCACCAGATCGAACGAGAAACCACCTTCGCTCGGTCCAAAGCCTTTGCCGTCAATCAAACTTACATCCCAATTGAGACCGCTAATACCGACTCCGTCGTTAGTGTTGGCCGTGATACAGCCCGCCACCGAAGTCGCATGACCCTCTGGGCTGGGCCGACTGACAGCGGTTTCCTCGGCAAAGTTGTAGGCCGCGACGATTTTGCCCGTAAATTCGGGGTGCTTTGCGTCAATCCCGTCGTCTACCACCGCTACTTTGACATTCTTCGAGCCGGTCGTGATTGTCCACGCCAGTGGAGCCTGAATGCGGTCGAGCCACCATTGCTTGCCGTCCCGGTAGAGCGGGTCGTTGGGAACCGGCGCACTGGGAGCCTGTTCGAGTTTGACCACCCGGTTAGCATCGGCCTTTTCGACTGCCGGGTCAGCCACCGCCGTTTTGAGAGCGAGATCAACCGAGCCACCAACATAAAGCAGCAAAACGTTCGTCCCATCGCCTAAAGCGGTCAGCTTCCTGACCCCTAGCCGCCCAAAGAGCGGTTGAAGCGGAGCGGGTACATCCTCGATAGTCTTAACGCCATCCAGATTGAACCCGGCTTTGAATTTGACCATAATCTGCCCGATAGCCCGTTGCCCGCCTTTGCTATCGCGCTCGATCCCCGGCACACTCACCGTTTGGGCCATCGCAACCGGGGCTTCCACCGTCACCAACAAACTCAAAGCCAGTATCACAATCGCCACCAACGCACCAGGCCAATTTATCTTTATCATATTTCTCATCTTCCTAAACCTCATCCTTCTACGGCGGTTGCGAGTAGCGCCTGGATTTGCGGGCGGTACTGGCTGCGGTTTTGAACGAGTTCGAGCGGGTTGACGGTAGATGCTTTACTATTGGGCGGGTCTACCTCAAAATCGCTGCGACCCCAAACCGGGTCGTAGATTGGGACAAGGCCGGTTCTGACCCGAAAGTAGGCGGTAGCAGTATTTTTGCTTTGTAGACCGTAAAGGGTAAAGGAGTAAATCCCTGGCAAGGGCGTTCCCGGTGCAGGCAGTTCCATCTTCATAATACCGTCTTTGTCGGCCTGTAGTAGATAGGCATAATTCTTGACCGTACTGAAAGAGTTGACCAAACCGACCCAACCGACCACCCGGTTGAGTGGGGTAGTAACCCAGCCCTTGAGGTATTCGTTGGGCTGGAAGCCGACCGCAAACAGCCGGGAGACTTCCCCGACCCGTAGCACCTTGCGGTCGATAGCGGCCCGATTGCCACTGGGTACATCGTTTTCGCCGGGTTGAGCCGCTTCCACTCCCGGCGTGTAGCGCACTGAACCGATCACCTTGAAATGCCAGAGAGCGTTGACCCGGCTAACGCGCCCGGTCAGCACAAAATAAAGCTCCCAGGTCGGAAAATCGAGCGGGCGAGTACGGAAGAAACGCCGGACTTTGCCGTTGCTGTCGGCCTGGAACGGAGCCAGATCGTAAACCCCACCATCCTGAGTGATCCGGGCATAATTATCGACCATCTCGCCGGGCTGGAACCCACTTGCTTCGAGCGAAAAAGTTGTGCCGGACTCGCCGATAGTAGGCGTAACTTTGGCATTCGCCGAAGTATTGGGCGGGTTCAGGCTATCCTCGATTACTTTTAATTCGGGCTGCTCGTAGCGCCAGCGATAATAATCGACCCCAACATTGCCGCTCGTCACCTGTGCGCCGGGGGCTGCCGCCGGGTTGTAAAGTAGAGTGCGCCGCTCGTATAGCTGCACCAAAATGTCCATTACTTTGTCGCCGTCGCGGACTTTGGCCCAATAGCTATCGGTGATCGGCAGACCGAAGAGGGTCTGCCAGTTGAAGGCCGGAAGACCGTCGGCGTTCTTCTGGTTGAGATAGCTCCAAAAGACATCCGGCACGTTGTGGGCCGTTTCGGGGATATAGGCCGCATTGGTCGCCAGCGAACCGAGCGCCCCATCGCTACCCAAAGAATAAATGCCCAGGAAAAATCCTTCGTCTTCCGGCTCGTTGACCACCGCCGTTACGGGCCTCCCGACCCGACTAGGGTTAGCATTTCGCAAGCTTTGGAAGGCCCGGTAAGAAGGCGCATGCGGGTTAGACCCAAAGGTCGGGCCACCGGCGATGGGGCTTTCGGCTCCAGCGAACTGCCAGAAGAGCGTATCACCGATCTGCATGCGGCCTGTGACCATTTCGACTACCAGTTTACCATCACCTGCGAAATTGGGCTGTATATCGGGGTAG
Source organism: Chloroflexia bacterium (assembly GCA_038210655.1). Taxonomy (GTDB): domain Bacteria; phylum Chloroflexota; class Chloroflexia; order Chloroheliales; family Chloroheliaceae; genus 54-19. Next base: position 57,482 of record JBBQWM010000033.1, on the reverse strand, counting down.
GTCAGTTCCATGCGGCCCTTATCAAAATATTGTACCTGGCGTTGCCCGTCTTTCGAGTTGCTGTACTGCTCGTTTAGGGTCTGGCGCGGGCTGCCCCACAGCACCCCACCAAGTCCGCCCGCATCGTAAGCCTTTGCAAAAGTAGCATTGGCAAGACCGCCCGGAGCCTCGGCTGCGACCGGGAGAGCTTGCATACCCAACAGCAAAATCAGCACGAGCGCTGCCAACAAGCCGACCCGCCGATTAGTATCAAGACTGAATGTTCTCACTATTCTCCCCCTTCCGGCTCTGGCAATGGGGCCGGTTCATTTACGACCGGCTTGCGGTTCTGCCATTGCAAATCATCGACCCAAAAACCGGCTGCTCGACTGTTGGTCGTACCAGATGTATAAATTCGCAAAGCGGCCCCTAGCGTCAGTTCGGGTGGCGCGTTGGTTACTTTCAAATAGATTATGGCTGGGTCGTTTGGTTTCGATTTATAAACCAGTGTAATGGCCCATATACCGGGGCTGGGTGGTGAACCAAGCCGCAAGCCCATCCCGTCCAATGCTTCTTCGGCAACTGAGGCCAGCCCAAAGGGGCTGATCGCTCGTACTTCACCTTCGGGGGAGGTAGACCAGATGGCGACCTTGCCCTGCACGACATCCTTGACCTGGAAGTCGAACACGAAGGCGGCAAACGGAGTCCCAATTGGCCCGGATGGGGGGTCAACGATAGCCCGCACGCTGGGCGGTGGTGGACTGGTGTCGTTAGTATAGGGTGTGTTGGGGGTAATCGGCACGCGCTCGATAATTCGCCAGTAGATCGTGCTGGTCTGATTGCTATCCTTGCCAGTCAAGTCTAGCCGATAAAGCCCTAACCCATTGTTGGTATCGGTCGCCAGATCAAAGCCGTAGAAAGAAGCCCGTACTACCCCATTGGCATCGGCCCGCAGCACACCCAGGTCGCTTTCGGTTAAAATAACGCCGTCCGGCTGGGTAAGTTTTGGCGCGATTTTTTCGGTGGCCCGGTAGCCGGGAGCAGTCAGCCGAAAGAGCGTTTCAACATTGCCATAGCTCGGCCTGATCTGACCGTTGACCGAGGCGGGAACCGAAAGATCGCCCTGAGCGGTCGGGGCCGGGCCGTATTGCCAATTGTACCAGTGACGGCCTACATTAGTGAAATCGATCTGACTACCGGCAGGCGCGGTCGGATTGAAAACTAGCGCCCGCCGCTGAAAAAGCTGGATCAAAACTTCCTGGGTCTTGCCGCCAAAACTGGCCGTCGTCCAGTACGGCTCACTGAGCGGATAGCCGAGGATATATTGCCATTCAAAGACCGGGCCGGTGACGGTCTGGCCTGCCGGGTTATTGACCGGCCCACTCGCGTTCATAAAAGTCCAAAACGGCTCGGCGATATTGTGATGGCTGGCTTGCTCGTAATAACCGACGGTTACTTTGGGTTGGGCCGAGGAAGAGCGGAGGCCGGTTCTACCGCCCCTCCGTAAGGTCGTCGTGAGGGTTTGCCCGACCCGGCTACGGTTGGCCCGACTACTAAAAGCATCCGACCGAAAGTCACTATAAAATGGCGTGGTAGCCAGCGGTTGCGTTTCATCCCCGACCACCGGGATTTCGGCTGGCTCGAAACTCTGCACCAGATTATCCCCGATCTGCACCAGACCCGCCGCCAGGTCGCGCACCAAAAGCCCGCTACTGACATACCAGGTGTTATTCGTGTCGCCATCCGGGTAGGTTATTTCCATGCGGCCCTTATCAAAATATTGCACCAGACGGCTCTGTTGGGGCGAGTTTTCATAGCGTTCGGTTTTAGTGGCAAACGGCTCCTTGCCCCAGACATACGGGCGATTGGTTCCGGCAGCGACTGGCCCGTCGGTGCGGTTCCAGGTCGCCCGGAAAGCCGGGTTAGCAAAAGCTTCCGCCTGCACCTCCGCCACGCTCGACATGGCGGTAAGGGCCAGCCCGAAAAGCAGTAGTTGTGCGATCAGGATATGAAGCGACTTTTTTCTCATCAGCATTCGTCTTTCTATTTGGCTATAACTGCTACCTGCGCCGAGACCTTCTTATTTTTTATCCAATATTGTGCAATCGCGTCAGCGCCGAATAAATTCGGGCCTCAAAGCTTCGAGTGCAACACTAACTCGCCAGATATAATACCTGATAAGAATGATGATCTAGGCCCTCTACATCCAGCTTGATCGCTTTATTCCGCCAGATGCTAAAGCGGATCAACTCCCAATGTTCTGGGTCAAAGGCTACGACGCGGCTGTGAAGACCGGCTTGCTCCAAAGCCTGTTGATGAAGGGCATGTTCAGTTTCAGCCAGTTGCGAGAGGGTCAGGGAAGCGGGGATCGGGACGGTCTCGCGCAGGGCATAAGCCGGGTAATCCAAACCAACACCACGTCGGTCAAACTCCAACACTTGCCAGCTACGCACCACCGGGCGACCAAACGAATCGACCAAACCCTCGAACCATTTGCTCATTAGAAAATTACGCATTGGCTCTTCCGATTGCCAGACATAAAAGGGAGCGTACTCGTTAAAGACCGCGTTGCCCACCCAGCCCGGCCCTTTTTCGTTGTAGAGATAGCTTTTCTGGACTAAGCCGGGCAACCCGTTTAGAGTTGGCCCACGTTCCTCGATCCGGCGGCGGATACGCTCCATCGGGTAATCACCCGGCAAGGTGAAACTATATTGCATCGCAATCATAATTCTGGCCCGCCTTCTATAAAATTAATCGGGATAGACAGGCTTCACACACCCTTACGAACGTAAAACTAGGCAGCCTGTACCGATAAATTACACTGTGTGTTAAAGGGGTGACAAATAAAGCGTCAAACGAGGAACACGCGACCGGGCTGGATTAAAATCAGGGTGAGTGGCGGTTCATCAATCATCACCTTGCTTCGCTTTTTAATTTTGTAAAGTGGTGCGAAATCTGAAATTTAGTCTTCTAATACCAAGTCTTAATAAGTAGGCAACATTTGTAGTAGAGAATTTATTCTCTTTAGCTTTTTGGGAACCGACACAGAATAAATTCTCTACTACCCTAATTTATCCGACCTAGTATAAAATCTGGTCTACTATCCGTATCTTTAATACTGCATCTCCATTATAAATGGGGATTTACAGTTTGTCTATGAGGCAAATAATTGATTGGGCCGAATTAAGCAGAATGGAGGCTTTTTGGGCTACTAGCTTTCAAACCTCTATTGCCCGGATGTATTATAATTGCCCCCATCCAAAGTGATTATGCTTTGATAATAAGAGAAATTGGATTAAGAGCTTAACAAAGAAGAAAGGTTCGAGACCTTGAGTGATAATACTCCACCCGCTAATCCCGCCGTCAATCCGGCAGTTGACCCAGCTTTCCGTTCAGTAGTCGAGGCGAAAACACCTGAATGGGTCAAGAATGCCGTCTTTTACCAGATTTTCCCCGACCGCTTTGCCCGTTCGGAAGCGGTTCCCAAACCCTCGAATATCGAGCGCTGGGATACACCGCCAACAACTTACGGCTATAAAGGTGGCGATTTGCTGGGTATCGCCGAAAATATCGACTATTTAGCCGACCTGGGCATCACGGCCCTCTATCTCAACCCGATATTTATGTCGGCGGCCAACCACCGCTATCATACCTACGACTATTTCCAGGTGGACCCGATCCTGGGTGGAAACGCCGCTTTGCGAAAGTTGCTGGACGTGGCCCATACTCGCGGTATCCGGGTAATACTGGATGGTGTGTTCAACCATGCCAGCCGAGGCTTTTACCAGTTTAACCACGCCCTGGAAAACGGGGCGGCCTCACCTTATCTGGATTGGTTCCATTTTGGGCAGTTCCCGGTCAACGCCTATGGCCCCGGTAAACCAAATTATGCCGCCTGGTGGGAACTACCCGCCCTACCCAAATTCAATACCGAAACTCCCGCCGTGCGCGAGTTTTTATGGTCGGTCGGGCGTTACTGGCTCGAATTTGGGATCGATGGTTGGCGGCTGGATGTGCCGGAAGAAATCAACGACGACGAGTTCTGGCGCGAGTTCCGTCGGCAGGTCAAGACAGTCAACCCGGAAGCCTATATCTGTGGCGAAATCTGGACTGATGCGCGACGCTGGCTACAGGGCGACCAGTTCGATAGTGTCATGAATTATCTATTTACCCGCGCCTGCCTGTCGTTTTTTATCCGGCAGCTTGATATTTCGACGATCCAGGGAACCGGCTATGCCGGACGGCTCAACCAAAGTCAGGATGCAGCTATTTTTGGCGCGACCATTACCGACCTATTAAAGTTCTACCCGCCCGAAATTACCGCCGCCCAGCTAAATTTGCTGGACAGCCACGACACCGCCCGCTACCTGAACAGCGCTCTGGGCGACGAAAGTGCCTTGCGGCTGGCGACGATCTTCCAGATGTGCTATCCCGGTGCGCCCTCGATTTACTATGGCGATGAGATCGGGATGGCAGGCGGCAAAGACCCCGACAACCGCCGGACTTTCCCCTGGGCGCGAGAAGCCTGGAACATGCCGTTGCACAAATTCTTCAAAAAAGCGATAGAATTGCGTCACGAACATCCTGCCTTACGGCACGGCTCGTATGACCAGCTTTACGCGCAAGGGTCGCTCTACGTTTTTGGTCGGTCGAACCCGGACGAAAAATTGGTGGTAGCTCTTAATATTGGGGATAACCCGGCTACTCTCCCACCCCTGCCCAACAATCCCTATCTGCCGGAAGGTTCGTTATTGCTCGAACAGCTAAACAGCACCGACGGCGAACGACGAGCCTACCGGGTCGGCGCAGGCGGCAACCTGGATGGTTTCAAGTTGCCCCCCCGCACCGGTAGCGTCCTCGAAGTCATCAAGTTGGCGCAATAAGGGTAGGGATTAGGGATGAGGGATTTACGATTTACGATTTACCCCCAGAGGGGGGCGAGGCCGCGATTTACGATAGTAGGTGCAGCTTTTCTATTCTGCACTCTGCACTCTGCATTCTGCATTTTCATCCCTCATCCTTCATCCCTCATCCCTCCCCTTCCGCGTGGAGTTTTCGTAAGGCGGCGAGACGGGCCGGGGAGAGGCGGGACAAGAAGTCTTCGGCGGTATAATGGGTTAAATAGATGATGGTAGCGCCAACCTGAAAATCTAGCAAATGACCGGTAAGGTCGGCAAAATCTTCGGGTTGAACAAAACTACCAGAGGCTGAGATATTATTGACTGATGAAGCCGTTTGAAAACGAGGCATTGCCACCGGTAGAGCAGCCTCTTCGAGCATCGTGATTATTTGGGGGTGAACGATAGCAAGTAAGCTTTGAAGTTGTGACGCTTCTGCCAACGTAAATAATTCATCTATCATTTCTCTAGCTGCCTTATAAGTGGTAAGGGCAGTCGCCATATTCTGAGTGCCATTCAATTCACGCATAGCGCAAAGGTGCTGATATTCGACTTCGTGATAACCCTGGATCGCCACTTCATAAGGCAAGACCGGGTTGTTACGTTTGTAGATAAACCAGCTATAACGAGCATCCACTCGCAATTCAGGTATGGCATGGGTTGATACAACTTTGTAAAGAGTTTGCATAACATTTTCCTTTTATCATTTTAGTTTTTATCTGGCTTTGCTACAACAAGCGCCGCTTTTCCCACAATCTTGTGTTTTTATATTATATTAAAAAGCGGCTCTCTTACAGTTCAAAAAACGCTCAATTTTTGTTCACTTTCAAATCGCTTCCAAAAGGCTACCCGGCTCTCCACAAATTGCTGAGAAAGTATCGTTCAGGCGTGGGTGTTACCAGGCCAGTTTTCCTTTACCCTGCAAGTGGATAACAGATCGAACCGAGAGGCTAAGTGGCCTCACCGATCAGCGGCCCAGCAAGTTCGGGCCAGGCAATATATATTAAAGCAAATAGGAGTTATTTAAAATGACAAATAGCACATTTTCACAAGTTGAGTACCAAGATGCTTACGCGCCCCGCCCTAAACATAGCCACCTCGGCTTGTGGTTAGCCTTCGGCGGAGTGGTTGGTGTAATCCTGGTGAGCGCCTTTCTAGCCTTTGCGGTCTTCCTCGGTTTGAACCAGGTAAAAGATAACGGCCCGATCCCGGCCCGCTACTCCGAAGCGTTACGCACCCAAAATTACGCCCTGTCTTACGCTTATCTAGCACCCAACGCAAAGATAAACGGCCAAACGCTCGGTCAGGCCGCCTTTATCGAAAAGGCAGCCCAGGCCGATGCACGCAACGGCTCGATTACCGGCTACAACCTGACCGAAAATAAAAACGATCAATCGCAAGCCACTCTGAAAATCCAGCGCAGCAAGCAAAGCTACGACGTACATCTCCGGCTTATTCAGCTAGATAATCGCTGGGTAATTAGCGAAGCGGATGGCCTGTAATAAAAGTTTAGTCCAACAAGTTTAGGGCAATCCCCGGTGGTTGCCCTTTACGACGGACATAAAACCCTCTCTAAACAAAAATAAGGTTACAAGTGGAATCAAACAAGGAGTATACGAATGTCTGTAAAGAGAACTAGGTTTAGTGGAGTATCCCGGCAACTAGCGGCTTTGGTGGCCCTTTTGCTGGTAGGGCTACTGCTGGTCGCCTGTGGTGAGGCGACTTCGACGACGGTCGCTCCGACCAAAATTGTGGCAACCACCGCCCCGACCAATACAACCGCCCCAACCGTAACCCCAACGTCCGCGCCTGCCCGTGACTTTAGCGAAATTGATACTTATATCAAACAGATGATGGCAGATTATAGTGTGCCGGGGGTAGGGATTGGGCTGGTACAAGACGGCAAAATTATCTACACCAAAGGCTATGGCGTGCGCGACACCAAAACTAACGCGCCCGTGACCGAAAATACCCAGTTTGAGATTGGCTCGATTACCAAGTCGTTTACCAGTCTGGGAGCGCTGCAACTGGTCGAGCAGGGCAAACTTGATCTGGATACACCGATTATCAAGTATCTACCCGACTTTAAGCTGTCCGACCCGGCGGCGACCCAAAAAGTGACTATGCGCCACGTGCTTTCGCATACCAGCGGCCTACCACCGGCCAACGCCGACGTATTCCAGGGCAAACCCCGCCAGCAAATCCTGACCGATATAGCTAGTATCAACCTGACCGCTCAACCGGGCCAGACCTGGCAATATTCCAACCAGAACTTTGTAATCGCGGGAGCCGTTATAGAAAAGGTTAGCGGGCAAAGCTGGGAGGATTACATCCGGCAACATATTCTGAACCCGCTCGGCATGAAGACGGCTAACTTCGATGTCGCTACTATGCAGAAAACCCCCGACTTTGCGTCTCCTCATCAACTGGATGTGTTGAAGGGGATGCAACCGGCTCCTTTTACGGAGTTGGGCGGCTATGGCCCTGCCGGTTCGATCAATGCCAGCGTACAAGAGATGGCTCAATATGTGCGGTTCCAGGTGGGGGACGGCTCCTTCGACGGTGGGCAACCTGTGATCTCGAACAATTTGTTTAACCTGATGCACACCCAGCAATTTGCAATGCCACAATCCAGCGACCTCTTTACCAACCAGGGTTATGGCCTGGGCTGGACGACTGGCGAATATCGCGGTTATAAGCTGGTCAGTCACGACGGCTCGACCAATACTTTCTTCGCCAATGCTTTTCTGGCCCCGGCTGCCAAATCGGGCGTGATAGTTTTGACCAACGGGCCGTATCACCCTTCGGTTATAACTTTTTCCTACGCCACCAGTTTGCGATTGACCGAATGGGTGCTGGGCCTAAAATCGGAGCAAGACCTGGCAGCCCACTATGCTAAAAGCTTCGGGTTTAACCTGGCCCAATTTAAGGCCAACCTGGAAACTGCCCGCAACTACAAAGCCGACCCTGCCTCGCTTACGGCTCTCGAAGGCGAATACAACGGTGGACTTGGCAAAGTGATTGTTAAGGCCCAGGATGGTAAATTATCAGTGGAGGTGGTGTCCGGCCCGGCTAAGGGAACCGTCAATCTGGTTCCGTTCAAGCCGAATGGTTTTCTGGGCAATACGCTGACTATCAGTGGGCAGGTCTTTGAATTCAAGACCGACGAGAACGGCACCATCACCATCATGCAGGAAGGGACCTCTATCGCCCAAAAATTGGGCAAGAACGTCAAGCTAAACGAGTACAAAGACCCGCAAGGCCGTTTCAGCGCGGTACTCCCGACCGGCCTGGTGGTGCAACAAAAAGGCGATCTGGCAATCATCCCGTCTGCCGACCCAGCGGGAACCTTCTTGCTGGCGGCCCAGGACAGTGGTAGCGATGATTTGCCGACCAATGTCAAAAAGGCCCTCACCAAATTGGATGCAACTTTTAACCTGTCGCCAGTTGCGACCCAGGCTATTCCGATCTCCGGTCAAACCTGGACTCAGTTCCTCTACCAGTTGCCGGGCGATCAGCTATTGGCAGTCGTCGCCATTCAGCAAAAGAGTACGACCTACTTCGTGATCGCTCAGGCCAAATCCGCCGATGTCCCAGCCTTGACCCCGACTTTCAACAGCCTGCTAACCGGCTTTAAGATCGGGTAGAGAGGACGTTATAACACAGATAAACACAGATGGGACGGATGAAAAAGGCAGAATAGAGAATGCAGAATGCAGAATAGGAAATGCAGGAGAGTTAAAAGATAAGCGTGTATTGTAATCGTAAATCGTAAATCGTAAATCGTAAATCGTAAATAACTATTCAACCATGTCACCCTGAGCGGCCGCCCCCAGAGGGGGTGAGGCCACGAAGGGTCTAGATTCTTCGGCGGGAAGCTATCTTTGGCAAATTAGGCCATCTCCCGCCTCAGAATGACAACGCTGCGTAGTTACAAACACAGATATATCAGTCAATTTTGAATTTATCTGTGTTTATCCGTAACATCTGTGTTTATCTGTGTTACAGCATCCATTTTGAACTTATCTATGTTTATCTGTGTTACAGCATTTTCACCAGTAGCTATAATTGTCGGTATTGTGTAAACTGTAGCAAAGCATTTTACTTATTTTTACTAAAGAGATCGAGGTAGCCCGGTATGCGCCGCTTGCAATCGCTAGGAGTTCGGATGGTAGTCAGCCACGTGATAGTCGCCAGTTTGACGACCGTAATCGTCTGGCTGGTGGTCTTGCTGGCGATCAGCCTTTTTCCGGCAAAGATAAAATCAGACGATTACGTGAGCTTTGCTATATTGGAAGGCGGTTCCTGGGTGCTAAATTCTCCCGATGGGTTGCCCAACGCTCCTGGCTTGCCGGAAGGTTTTGCCCTGGTAGCCGGGCCGGATAACAAAGTCCTGCACAGCTTCGGGGATACCAGTTGTCGGGCCGGACGAGTGCTGAACGAATGCGCCCCGGAGGTGGTGGAAAGTCCTTTTGGCAACCGTTTTTTATCTATCAAAGGCGAACGGTGGAGCGAAGTGGTTCTCCCAACCCGCAACGGCGAACGGGTAATTGTTCGTTATGGGCCGGCGCGGTCCGAACTGGCCTTGTATTTACCGTTCTTTGGTATACTTAACGGCAACGTACCGTTTGTAACGGCGGTATCGATCACGACGGCAGTTCTGGCAATTCCGGTTGGACTGCTACTGGCCTGGCTTTTTGTGCGGCCTGTGACCCGCCGGGTGTTGCGGATTGCAAAGGCCAGCCAGCAATTCGCGGCGGGAAATCTGGCGACCCGTGTGCAAGATAAGCATGGCGATGAAGTAGGGCAGATGGCCCGCCAGTTTGATGGAATGGCGGATACCCTCGAACAAAATGTGGGGGTGTTACGCGAATTGGCCCAGCGCAATGCCGACCTGACTCGTCAGGCCGAGGAAGCCGCAATCCAGGCCGAACGAGTGCGGCTTTCGCGTGATCTGCACGACGACATCGCCCAGCGTATGTTCAGTTTGTCGGTCAGTACAGCGACCCTACCCGCCGCTATCGAACGCGACCAGACCCAGGCGGTCGCCCAGGCCGAGGCTATCGCGGCCCTGGCTGAACAAACTTTGCTGCAATTACGCGCTTTGCTGGTCGAGTTGCGGCCTAGCCAGGTGCTGCAACGTGGAATGGCAGAAGCGCTCCAAATCTTGTGTAGCGAGTGGAGTGCGACCTATAATATTCCGGTCGATTGCTCCATAATGCTAACCGGGCAGCGCATCCCGGCAGGCGTAGAAGATGTCCTCTACCGGGTCGCCCAGGAGAGCCTTAACAATGTGGCAAAGCACGCCCAGGCCGGGTCGGTGCAGGTCTCGCTGGTCGAAGGACGACGGCAGATTACCCTTAGCACGACCGACGATGGGCGCGGTTTCGACCTGGCTTCGGCTTCTAGTAGCGCTAAATTTGGTTTAATCAGCATGCGGGAACGGGCGCACTCGCTGGGCGGGAGCCTCTCGGTTGAGAGCGACACCGCGCAAGGCACGACTATTCGCCTGAGCTTGCCCCTGGAAAGAGATGAACACGAATGACGAATAATGTTTTGATTAATGTTTTGATTGTGGACGATCATGCGGTAGTGCGACAGGGTTTGCGGGCGCTGCTCGATAGTCAACCCCAAATCAGGGTAGTTGGCGAAGCCTCGGATGGCGAACTGGCGATCCAGTTGGCCCAACAACTAAAGCCAGATGTAATTTTGATGGATTTGTTGATGCCGGGGGTAGGCGGACTGGCAGCCATTCAACGGCTGCGCGAATTGCGAGTACCAAGCAAAATACTGGTGCTGACTTCTTCTTTGGAAGACCAGTTGGTCAAACAAGCACTTCAGGCCGGGGCGGACGGCTATGTCTTGAAAGCGATCCGCTCTGCCGAACTGGTTCAATCTATCGAACGGATCGCCCAGGGCCAGAATGTCCTTGACCCGGCGGCGGCCCAGGTCTTGATGCACCAGGTTCAAGTACGCGACCCCCTCCGCGAACTGACCGGACGCGAACGTGAGGTCTTTGACGCAATGGCGCGGGGGTTGAACAACACCGAAATCGCCGCTCAACTTAAAGTCAGCGAGGCCACCGTTCGGACCCATATCGCCAGCGTCCTGGATAAACTAGCTTTGCGCGACCGCACCCAGGTTACAATCTACGCCCTCAAGCGCGGCCTGATCCGGGTCGAGGATTTACCCTGACATTGCCGTCAATGCCCGCTTTTGATTAAAAAAGAAAGCACTAGGTGTGCATCATTTTTGCAAATTAGCTAGGCTGTGCCAATCGCTAAACCGGCGAGTGAATATATTAGAAAAATTTCCTGCGAAAATTTTTCTAATATATTTTTGAGTGATTTGACCGAGGTTTGCGCGGTTGCCCGTTCTTGTTGCTTGACCCCGTGCAAAAAACTGATGCACACCCGAAAGCGCTTAACCTATTGCTCAATAAGAATTTTTGTGCTAAAATTTACGTATCGGCAAGTTGGACTCAAGAAAGTGAGCATAAACATGACCGCTATGGAGGTACTTCAGGAGCTAGAAACGCTTGGCACCGCCCAGAACCGCAAAATTTATCGCCGTCACGGGGCCGGAGAAAATCTATATGGCGTGAGCTACGCTAATCTGGGAAAATTGCACAAGCAGATCAAGGTCGATCAAGCTATCGCTCAAAAGCTGTGGGCGACCGGCAACCATGACGCGCGTTTGCTGGCAACTATGATTGCCGACCCAAAGCTAATGAGCGAAGAGTTGGTAGATCAATGGACCAAAGACCTCGATAATCACATGGTAGCGGATAGTTTTGCCGGTCTGGTAAGCCAGACGAGCCTGGCCCAACCCAAAATGGAGCAATGGATACCGGCTGAGAATGAGCAGATTGCACGGGCCGGTTGGCAGCTTTTACTCCATTTCGCTAATAAAGAACCTGATCTACCCGATGTCTTTTTTGAGCCATATCTCGATATTATCGGTCGAGACATCCATACCAGCAAAAATAGAGTCAAGCAATCGATGAACTCGGCCTTGATTTCTATAGGAGTCCGCAACAGCAGCCTGGAACAAAAAGCTTTAGCGATGGCCCGCCAAATTGGTAAGGTGGAAGTAGATCATGGGGAAACCGATTGCAAGACCCCCGATGCGGCCCAATATATCCAGAAAACGCTCGACTATCGGGCTAAAAAAGCTCTGGCTAGAACTTAATCCGCATTTCAAAAGCCAAAAAAGCGCACGACCTAAACCTAAAAGATTTGGCTCGTGCGCTCTTTTATTCTTTTTTACCAGGACAATCCTACCGCAGGAAGGTCATGGCGTTCTGCTCGGCAATATCGCCGACGAAGGGCAATTTGATTTTAACGCCCTTAGTAGCATTTACAATCAAATAGATCGTCAAACCGAGCCAGCCAAGCCAGAGTAACGAACTCAAACCGAACCAAATTCCACCAATTACGGAAATGCTCGACAAAATTACGTCAAAGATGGTAAAGACAATTCGTAGAGCAAAGAACGCAATACCCAGCACAAAAGCCTGCATAGCATTAAAGCGTACAAACTCATTGCGTTTTTCGGTCGCCAGGATAAGCAAAGCCCCTACAAAGCTGAATAGGTAAGCGATAACAATCGAGGCGGTCGGCGAAAGCCCGCTGGATTGGGTCTGCGGTGGCTGACCGTAACCATACTGCTGTTGCTGCCCGTAGGGCGGTTGAGGCTGCCCATATTGCTGGGGCGGCTGTCCGTAAGGCGGTTGCCCTTGGGGTGGTTGACCATACTGCGGCTGACCATAGCCTGGTTGACCCTGGGGCGGCTGTCCGTAAGGCGGTTGACCCTGGGGTGGTTGCCCGTAGGGGGGCTGGCCTTGTGGTTGGGGCTGTCCATAAGGGGGCTGCGGCTGCCCATACTGCGGCGGCGGCCCGTAGGGTGGTTGGCCTTGCGGCGGCTGACCGTAAGGCGGCTGAGGCTGGCCGTAGGGGGGTTGGCCTTGCGGCGGATAGGGCGGCTGTGACATGATAGTCTGCTCCTTTTCTAATTCCACATTTAAGGTTGCGGTTGATGGATCAAGTTCGCTCAACTCAGTACCGCATTTCCCACTGGTTAAACTGATACTCTCATTATACAAGGGTTATAGGTTCTGACAAGTGATTATTTCACACTTGCTAAATATTCGACCCGATATTGTCAAACCGAACCTCTTTATTTTCTATAGATATAGGGAAAACAACCACAGATATGGATAAACTATGCCTATAACCCAATGCAGAAGAGAGGTTGACCCCTGTAGGAGGGAGCTTCTACTCGCGATTGAAGAGACGGCTACGTGTTCAATCGCGAGCAGAAGTTCCTCCTACAAGATCACTAACTGATCGCCCGTTTGGTGTTGCTGCGCCCATCATAGGAATACAGCACCTTTTTGCCATCGAGCATTGTTTCGAGGTGGACGGTACGACCCCACAAAGTATGGAGATATTGGAGGGTTTTCTCGGCGTAGTTGGTATCGAGGGGAGTGCGCTCGAAATGATGCTTGAGGTAGAGTTCGCGGTTTTGCTTGTAATCGCCATCTTCGATCACGATATAGGGGTCGCCAAAGTTGGTCATACTACCGACCAACCCATCGCGCACCTTCTCCCAGTCTTTTTCGACGATCACCCATTGCCCGTCGCGCTTCTCATAAAGATAAAGATCGAGTTCTTCGACCAACTCTTTGGTTAGATAATTACGCAAGAAAGAGACATCGTTATCCATCTCGCGCACTTCAAAGATTTTCTGATGACCTTCCCCGCCCGGTCGTTTCAAAACGGTTCGTTCGTACTCATTAGGCTCATCCCAACGCCGCTCGATGTCCTCCCAGATTTTTACCCCCAAATAATAGGGGTTGATGTTACGGCGATGGGGAGAAAGTACCCCCGAACTCAACTGGGCATACTCGGCAAATTCACCATCGGTCAAATCCAGTTCCCGGACGATCCGCTGATGCCAGAGCGAGGCCCAACCTTCGTTCATAATCTTGGTCTGGCGCTGCGGCAAGAAATAAAGCATTTCATTCCGCACCATCTCAAGAATATCGCGCTGCCAATCGTCCAATTCCCGGCTATAGGTCATAATAAAGCGCAAAATGTCTTTTTCGGGTTGCAGAGGGAATTTACGCCGGAGCGCTTTCTCCTTTTCACGCTCCTTGTCACGGTCTTTGACCTTAGCCCGGTCTTCCAAATCCCACAAATCAGCATAAGGTGATTCGTAAGGAGCCTTTTTCTTGTCGTCTTCCTTAACTGGATCGGGCCGATCCTTGATCCGAACGTTCGGGTCGATATGCTCCTGGATCGAGAGAACCGCATCTAAAAACTTCTCGACTTCATCCGTACCGTGTTCATTTTCATAATTGCGAATACGTTCGGCGTGTAGATTAGCCGACTCGACCATCTTACGATTGGTATGACCAAAATAAGCATTGTTCTTAAAGAAATCGGTATGACCCAATACGTGAGCAATAATCATCTTATTTTGCCACAGCACGTTGGCTTCCATCAAAAAGGCTTGCGATGGGTTGCTGTTGATAACCAACTCGTAAATTTTGCTCAAGCCATAATCGTACTGGGTCTTCTGGCGATAATAGGCTTTGCCATGCGTCCAGTGGCTAAAGCGACCCGGAATGCCGTAGCCCGCGAACTCGTACATAATGTCCGCCGGGACAATTTCAAAGTGGGTTGGGTAGGGGTCAAGGCCAAATTTCTCAGCCACCTCCCAACATTCTTCGATTGCCTCGCCAATTTCTTTGGTGTCTTTATCTTCTAGCTGACCGTCGCCAGCCCCACCACTGTTAAAAGTACCAATATCGAAGCTCATAATTCGTATCCTTCAGGCATAATCTACCAGAAAACTCACAAAGGACAGCCCCGGTTTGACCGCCTCGTAGAAGGCCCGGTCTGCCGTCCAAAACTCGCAACTCCTCAATTCAGCCAGAGCCGCATAAAGCGCGTCATAAATCCGTTCTTGCCGATACTGCCGGTCGATCTCCCGCGCCCGTCGTACCAGGTCGGTATGAGTAACGATTTCAATTTTTGCACTATAGAATCTCTTCAGCACCTCTTCGGCTACTGCAAAACTTATAGGGCCCGAACGCAATCGACGCTGTATATCCGACTCAACTTCATATTCCAGTAATGGAGGACCGATTGGCTTAATCTTTTGCTTTTTCGCATCGCTAAATAACTCACGAGCTTTATGACGCAACGGTTCGTCCTTTATCAACCACTTTATAACGACGCTTGCGTCTATGACTTGTTCGATCATGATAGCTATTCGCTTCTATTTGTGAGTGTCGATCTTCTCGCATTTGTCTTATTCGTTCAGACCCATCAGGTTCATCAGAACCCAGAGGGCCTCTCGCGGCTACTATATCTACCGATGCCATAAATATATCAGCAGCATCCTCACGTTGCTGTCTTAACCCGTCTTCGTCCATTTTTAGAAGGCCGATTTTACTCAATTGCTCAGTAAGAAAATTTAGCAGATCAAGCTGCTGAGATAGGGATAATTGCCCTAATTGTTCCTCTAGTTCTTCGAGCAAAATTGATTTAGCTTCAAGTGGCATATTACTTCTGTACTCCTGCTAAATAGCGAATTCACCGGCCTATCTCAACTTGATCTTTAACCAATGCGGCAACTGCCTCGTACATTTTATCCACGACAACCGTTGCCGCTAGGCATTGTCTTTCAAAATCGCTTTCTCTTGTTCTGTTTGCGGTTCAACCGTATAGAGCTTGGCAGCTACGTGGGTGGCAACAAAAGCGCCTAGCTTGCGTTGCTGCTCTGGCGGCAACTGCTTGATCTGCGCTTTAAGCTGATCCAAAGTTAGCGGTTGAGTAGACATTTTGCCAGCCTTTACCCCAAACTACTTTACTGCTGCCCGTTCTGCGTCGGAGGTCGAGAAGAACCGCCGGAGGGCCGGGTAAACTTCGCTCTTGTCCGAGATCGTCACGCCCACGAACTTTTTGTTGTCGATCCGATTATAGGCCGACATCAAAGTACTCATCAGACTGTAGTGACTTTCGCGGATTTCGCCATAGCCGAACAGGTTGCAAATATCGATAAACTTGTAGACCAGTTCAACGCAACGGTCGTTATCCCAGGGCAAGTTGCCACCGTCCGAGAAGTGGAACGGATAGATATTCCAATCTGCCGGGCTGTAACGTTCTTTGATAATATCCAAAGCCAGTTCGTAGGCGCTCGATACCTGCGTACCACCACTCTCGCCTTTGTGGAAGAATTCTTCTTCGGTGACCTCTTTGGCTTCGGTGTGATGCGAGATAAAGACGATGTTGACTTTGGTGTACTTGGTACGTAAAAAGCGCACCATCCAGAAGTAAAAACTGCGGGCGATATACTTTTCAAAATCGCCCATCGAGCCGGACACGTCCATCATAGCAAAGACGACCGCGTTGGACTGAAACTTTACCTCCCGTTCCCAGGTCTTAAAGCGCAAATCGTCGTCTTTAACATCGCCAAAATGAGGATTGCCCTTGGCGGCGTTGCGCTTGAGGTTCTCCAGAATCGTACGCTTCTTGTCGAGGTTCGCCATAATGCCCTTTTTGCGGACATCGGTAAACCGCACCGATTCGCTCTCCATTTCGGCTTGCTTTTTCTCTTCCAGGTTGGGCAGACCCAAATCCTCGAAAATCAGAGCCGCCAATTCGTCCATCGTAACTTCCGCTTCATAGTAATCTACGCCCGGTTGGTCGCCCGCTTCTTTACCTTTGCCCTGGCCGGGTTGTGGGTCCCGCCCAAGCACATCCCCAACTTTGGACTTGCCGTCGCCCTGTCCGACCCCTTGCTGCTGGTTGTAGTCGTACCGAAAGCGGTACTCGTCCAACGAGCGGATCGGCACTTTAATAGTTTTCTTGCCGTCCGAGAGAATAATATTTTCCTCGCTGACAATATCAGACAGGTTTTTCTTGATCGCCTCTTTGATCTTTTCTTTATGGCGCTGCTGGTCAATCGGCCCTTTACGATGCAACGACCAATCCTGCTTGCTAACTGAATACAAACCGTATTTTGAAATATCCATGGTGAACCTCTTCTGAAAGGTGAGGGATAAAGAACGAGGGATGGGATAAAGACTGTCAAAATTGGTAGCGCGGGACGAATTGGTCGTAACCGATTCGTCCCTCCGCTTTCATCCCTTGTCCTTAACTTCTAACGATTTAGGAGTGAACCGACATAGGAGACCAGCGCGTTGGCGCTTTGGGTGGTATAACCTTGCTCCTTGACCAGACGGTCGATTACATCGTTCATCTTGCGGAGTTGATCCTGGTCTGGGGTCTTGGAACTGGTCGTAATCTTGACAATATCTTTCAAGTCGGCGAACAGCTTTTTCTCCAACGCCTCTTTCAACCGCTCGTGGCTGGTATACTCGAAAGCCTGACCGCGCCGCGCCAGCGACGAAATCCGGATCAAGATTTCCTCCCGGAAGGACTTCTTGGCATTTTCGGTAATACCGATCTGCTCTTCGATTGAGCGCATCAACTGCTCATCCGGTTCAAGCTCTTCCTCGGTGATCGGGTCGCGCAACTTGATCTTGTTGCAATAGGCTTCCACATTGTCGAGGTAGTTGTTGAGCAAAGTCTTAGCCGACTCCTCGAAGCTGTAGACGAAAGCTTTTTGAACTTCTTTCTTGGCGATTTCGTCGTATTCCTTACGAACTTCGCTGATAAAGTTGACGTAGCGTTCGCGCTCCTCACGGGTAATGCTGGTGTGGCTATCGAAGCCATCACGCAAGGCCCGCAAAGCGTCGATAGGGGTGATAAAGGTAGCACCCTCTTTAGCCAGCACGTTTGATAACTGGTTGATGACGTAGCGCGGCGAAATACCAAACATACCTTCGCGCTGGGTCTCTTCTTGAAGCTCCTTTACATCCTTTTGCTTGAGCTCCTCGATTTCCTCACCATCATAGAGCTTGAGCTTCTTCATCAAACTGATCCCGGCCTTTTTGGGCTGTTCTAGGCGGGTTAGAATGGCGAACATACTGGCAACCCGCAAAGTGTGGGGCGCAATATGCACCGTATTGAGAGCGCTCTGCCCGATCAGCTTGGTATAGATTTTGACCTCTTCCGAGACGCGCAGGTTGTAGGGAACTTTAACCAAAATCATCCGGTCTTGCAAAGCTTCGTTCTTTTTGTTGCCTACAAAGCCGGTATATTCACTCTCATTGGTATGCGAGACGACCACCTCATCGGCGTAGATCATGCTAAAGCGGCCTGTCTTGATGTTCTGTTCTTGCGAGAGGGTCAGCAACACATAGAGGAATTTCTCGTCGGCTTTGAGCATTTCGATAAATTCCATCATACCCCGGTTAGCCACGTTTAGTTCGCCATCAAAGCGGTAAGCCCGTGGGTCGCTTTCGGTACCGACTTCGCCAATCGTGCTAAGGTCGATGCCGCCCACAAGCTCGGCAATATCCTGGCTTTTGGGGTCGCTCGGTGTAAAGGTTCCAACCCCGATCCGATGTTTCTCGCTCAACATGACCCGCTTGACCGGCACTCGTTCGATTTTTCCTTCGTAGGTATTGTTAAGGTTCCAACGGCAACGGGGGCAAAGATCGCCTTCGATGTATATACCATAATCGCGTTCGAGGTCGGAGCGCAAATCTTCTGGCACCAGGTGTAGAGGGTCTTCGTGCATCGGGCAATCCCGAATGGCGTAGACTGCGCCATCCCCGGCCCGGCTATATTTTTCTAACCCGCGCTTAAGCAGGGCTACAATTGTACTTTTACCACCGCCGACCGGCCCCATCAACAACAAAATACGTTTGCGAACTTCCATACGCTGGGCAGCGGAGTTAAAGTACTGGACAACCTGCGAGAGCGGTTTTTCCAGGCCAAAAATCTCATCGTTAAAGAAGTTGTAACGTGGCTCGCCGTTTTTGCCGACTTCGACCCCTGCGGACATAATCATGTCGTAAATACGGGCGTGCGAAAGGCGGGCTACCTTTGGGGTTTTGCTAACGACCTCGAAATAGTCGGCAAAAGTGCCTTCCCAATTTAGCTCACGTTCTTGATTACGATAATCTTCCAGACGTTTGAGTAAATCCATAGATTTAAAACTCCCCTTTCAACTGCCACCGACCAGCCTGTAGTATCCCCGACCTACTCTTAACTTACTAGAGTAGGCCATCTCAGGCTTTAAATCTTGTGTTTCTAAAAAAGCGGCTTTGTTTTCGCCAACCTATAAAGTACACTGTGATCGGGTTTGTGGCTAGAGGCCCGATTGCAGCGACTGTGCTTACAGGCGAAAACTTAATTTTAGGATAGTCTAAAGTTCAGTAAATACCTTTATGAGTTCGGCAGGCTGCCGGGTCTGGCGCATGTTGTGAACTCGCCTATAAAGAAGTATTAGAGGTTGAGAACTTCGGACCGGGCTAGAGCCAGGCGATGGCTTTTGCACCTTGTTTGCCCTTATCAGGGTGTCCCTTGCTCCTTACTTACGCCCGACCCCAGCTTTACCCTCGGCCCTGCCCGGCGCTATAACGTATTGATTAGTAGTGTAGCGTGGTTATGCCAATCTTTGCCATAATACTACCGGCAAGTACCAATCCCTTTCCTTTCGGATCAAGAATAGTTAGGCTCAATAACCTTAGTCGAACTTATGCTTTTGGGCAATATAGCACGAAACCCCTGATCTTGCAACCCTCAACGCGCATTGCTCAGGGTCAAAAACGCCTTGCCAGTCACTATCGAGTGTAACTTTAACCACGAAACCTGGGAGATAGGTAGGGGGTAGCAGGTATCAGGTAAATAACCCAGACCTGACTGTTTAGCTCAATCTGCTACACTCTACAAAACTATAAAGGAAAGGTAATTACTCGAGGGGTGGTCATAAATGGTCAAGCGGCTTTGAGAAAGGGTTTTAAGCCACGTCGCTCTTCCAGACCAGCCTCGTGACGATACAATAAACCTAGTTGATAAACTAGCACGGCTCCCAAAGCCCATAATTGGGTTGAGGCTAAACCCTTAGTCGGTACCGCCCCGTGTCCATCAAAGATGGCTTTGAAATGCTCATTAAAATTTTCAATACTATGGCTGCGGAGCTGATGGAACATTTTACGCACTTCCCGTCCCTCATCGGCTTTGGCTTTGGCACGAGCGGTAGCGGTTTGGGTGGCGATTAGCACCCGACCACTGTGTTCGCACAACTCGCGTAGTTCAGGGTCGTTGTAATGGGTATCACCTAGCAAGTAACGCACCTCACAGCTCAGCTCCTTGAACTTGCGCTTGGCCCATTCGTTATCGGCTTCATTCGCACTGGTCAATTCCGCTACTAAAGGAATCCAAACGGCTCCCACGGTCACGACCACGTGCAATTTCCAGCCGTAGACCCAGCCGTGCCAACCCGATTTGGTCCAGTGGGCCTGCGTATCAATCGAGCTATGCGGAACGACCCCAGCCTCACGGTCTTTCTTATGCCAGACCCCACCGCGTGCTTGCAAAGTAGTGCTATCAATCGCGGCGGCTGGCCCGCACTCCCTCCAGGGGTCTAAGACCGTCAAAAGGTAACGTCCTAAAAGGCCAATTTGAGCCGGAAGTTGGTCAGGTAAAGCTTTAAGACGACGCTCCCAGGTGCGACGAGTAGGCAACTTGCCATCGACCATAAATTCCTGCCGCAACCGCTCCATTTCGGGAGTAGGTTGGGCTAAGACGGAGCGGAGTTCATTGATACTATGTAAATGTTTAACAATCATGACCACCAACGCCTTGAGGAACAGGCGGTCATCATAAGTTTTAGGTCGCCCGCGTCCTCTTTTAGGGGAAGCCGGGACGGGCGGTAAGCGGTCAATCAATTTGACCAGCATGACAAGTAACGAGATTTCAATTATCATAAAAGCCACCTCTTTCTTAATGGTTTGGCGACTTTTATGATAGGGGTGGTCCCGTTTAGGTTCAAGCCTAAGCGCGATTTGATTTATGACCACCCCTCAATTACTCAGGCCGGGCGACCACATAGGGTCGCCCCTACCCATAATCCCTTGTAGGGTGCGACCCTATGTGGTCGCCCAAAGGATGAGGCTGTGTAGTTACAAGGAAAGTAACTATTCAGCCTTGTCATTGTGAGCGGCAACGAAGAATCCAGATTCTTCGCTGTCGCTCACAATGACAAGGCTGAGGCTGGGTGAATAATTACGAAAAAATTAATTTTATCCTGTGAATTCGGTCTATCCCGGTTAATTTCCAAAAGGGATCGAGCTTGCTTCAAGGCGAGCTAGAACCGAGCTAAGCCAGGCGCGTTCGGCGGTCAGAAGGGCTTGCTGATGTTCGAGGGCCAGGTTTACGCCCAAACCTTCGTGGCGTAGCGGTTGTTTGAATTCGTCCAACCGGGCTTCGAGTTGGGCCAACCGAAGGCTCAAATATTCGGCTACTTCCGGCAAAGGCAAATGGTCGAGAAACATCAGCCCGACATCCCCGGCCATATTCATTTTATCCGCGTTTGATAAATTTTCGCGCAACAACTTCATAAACTGTTCTTCGCCGACATGGGTAATGCTATAGACCTTCCGCACCGGGCGGTTGCCTTCCTGGGCGCTATGAACGCTGACATACCCGGCTTGGCTCAACCGCTCCAAAACAGCGTAAGCGGTAGCCTTCTTCATATCGGTCATCCGGCCTAGATTGCGCTCGATAAATTCGTTCAACTGGTAGCCGTGCTGGCTTTGCGCTTTGAGAAGTCCTAGTAACAAGAGCGCTTGCTCGTTCATAAAAGTGTTCCTCGGAAATTAACAGGGATAGACCGGATGAACAGGATAAAAAATTGATTTCGTTATTTGGGATAAAGCGGCTA
The DNA here is from genome assembly GCA_038210655.1 of Chloroflexia bacterium. Classification (GTDB taxonomy): domain Bacteria; phylum Chloroflexota; class Chloroflexia; order Chloroheliales; family Chloroheliaceae; genus 54-19. The sequence goes on along the minus strand of JBBQWM010000033.1, from coordinate 35,796 downwards.
ATTTGATTGATTTTATTGCGCCAGCTTTCTCAATGTCTTGCGTTAGACAGTCTCTTTTATTCAGCTTCATTATAATCAATCTTGACTAATTAGGCAAGGAGCGATGTGTTCGTGGGTGCGCGTCAATTTTTTGCAAACGAGCCAGGCTATACCACACCCTAAACCGGAGATAATTATATATTAGAAAAATTTTCGCCGAAGATTTTTCTAATATATTTTGAATGGTTCGGAGCTAGGTTTTCATAGTCCCCTGTTATTACTGTTTGAATCAGTGCAAAAAATTGACGCGCACCCTGTGTTCGTGGGTGTAGCTCAATTTTTTGCACGAGTTCAGACATTAAGAACGAGCGACCGTGAAAGTTCGCCTGCTCTGGCTGTTTGAATCTGTACAACAATCTGACGCTCAAACGGTAATCAGCTATCGACGGGCAGTCCTTCCAATCGCATGATTTTGAGGGCGTTGGTAGTAGGGCTAGGGCCGGGTCGGAATCTGTAATCGAAGACCATCTGCCCATCGATGACTTCTTCCCGGAAGTGGTAGTTTTTGATCTGAGGTAGTTCATCGGCTAACCTGACCAATTCTAGGTCGTGGGTCGAGACCGCACCGAGGGCGTGACGACCGGCCAGCGCCCGCAAATAGCTGCGGCTACCGATTAGCCGTTCCCGGTTATTCGTCCCCTTAAAGATTTCGTCGATCAGGAAAAAGAGCGGGCGTGGGTCAGGCTGGTCGAGTTCGACCAGCAAAGCTTTGAGGCGGCGCACCTCGGCATAGAAATAGGAATAGCCGTCCGTGACCGAATCGCTGACCTTGATACAGGTAAAGACCCTAAAAAGGCCGGTCTGCAAGCTGGCTCCGTTCACCACGCCGCCCGCATAAGCCAAACACAAATTTACGCCAAGTGTCCGCAAAAAAGAGCTTTTGCCTGCCATGTTCGAGCCGGTAATAATGACCATCTCGCCCGGCCCGTCCAGCCGGAAATCGTTGCAGACTTTGGCCTCGTCCGGGATAAGTGGATGACCCAAATCGCGTCCTTCAAAAGCGACCGGACGATCTGGCTCGACCTGGGGAAAGGCATATTCCGGGTTCAAATAGCCAAAATTTGCCAGCGAGTTAAGCGCCTCTAGCTCGTACCAGACTTCCAACCAACCAGGCAAAAGCGCCCCGACCTGCTTCTTGCACTCCTCCAGACGATAAGCGAAATAAATATCCCAGGGTACGATCAGGTTGACCAGCAGCCATAAAATCTGGTTCTTCTGCAAGGCTGCCCCCGAAGTAATCCGGGCCGCCCGCCTCAGTTGCAGCGAAGGCCGGTTTTGCTTCTCAAGTAGCGGTTCGCAGAGCTTTTTAAGTTCGCTGTGCGGGCCGTAGTGATAGGTTTCGAGGTAGTGTAAAACCGCGCTCAGTCCGCGCAGCGCGTCGCGGAGCGCAAAAGCATCGTCAAACAGACGGTCGGTTCCCTTTGCCCGTGTAAAATAAAAACCAAGATAGAGCGGGAAGGTAAAGATAAAAATGGTCGAAACTCCCGATACTCCCAACCGACCTAGCCCGAACAACCCGATATTAGTGACCGAAAGCGCTACCAGTATAATCAAAGTCTGGCGAAGCGACGAAACGGAAGTGGTGCGATTGAGCCAGGCCAAAAGCTTACGACCCTCCCACTGTTCGCTATGGTCTTTGGAGGCGAGGGTCGCAGCCAGAGCTAATTTGTCTCGAAAACGGGAAAGCGGTTTAAGTTCGCCAACCAACGCCTGCCTGCTTTTGATAACTTCGGCATCGGGCGAAGTATTCAAAAGCCAGTCTGCCAGACGCTGACTGCCTTCCCGTGAAGCCGCCGTATCGATTAGCTGATGTACCGAGCGCGGGCCGGTCAGGTCGAGGTCGGTCTGAAAGGGATGTTCGGATAGGGTCGGAAGCGAGGCTGCCGTCGGGATATGCTCCCAATCGAGCTTCATACGGGCGATCTGGGTGGTTTTGAGGTGCTGCCAGATTTTGTGACGGATCAGGCTGCGGTCGATCTGCCGATGGTAGTAGGCGACTACATTGAAGATAAGCAAGCTCAGCACGACCCCGACCAGACAGAGCCACCAACCGCCCAGATAATAACACCCGATGCTGATCGCCACCCCGCCGATAAAGATCGCCAAGCGGATTAAGGCGTAGCGATTGCTGATACTGCGTAAGACCGCGCTCCGGCGTTCCAGCCGTTTTACCTGATTTTCGAGCGCGACCAGCCGCGCCTGTTTTTTAGTCAAAATACAACCTTTTGGGGCTAAAATTACTTCTTGCCCTGAAAATCATCATCGAGGCTCAGAACCGCCATGAAAGCTTCCTGCGGGATTTCGACGTTCCCGACCATCTTCATGCGGGCTTTACCCTCTTTTTGCTTTTCGAGCAGCTTGCGTTTACGGCTAATATCACCACCGTAACATTTTGCCAGGACGTTCTTACGCATCGCGCTGATCGTCTCACGGGCGACCACTTTTGAGCCAATAGCGGCCTGGATCGGCACTTCAAACATCTGGCGCGGGATTAAGGCGCGAAGCTTGGTAGTCAAGGCCCGGCCCTGGCTAAAGGCTTTGTCACGGTGGGTGATAAGCGAGAGAGCATCGACCGGCGTACCGGCGACCAGAATATCCAGCTTTACCAGATCAGCGACTTTGTAGGCGCTAAAGGCATAGTCCAGTGAAGCATAACCCTGGGTGCGCGACTTTAATTGATCGTAAAAATCGACGATCAACTCGGCTAAAGGTATCTCATAACTGAGCAACACACGGGTCTCATCGAGATAATCCATTTTGTTATAGACCCCGCGCCGGTTCGTGACCAGTTCCATAATCGGGCCGATATAGCGGGTTGGCGTGATGATAGAAATCGTCATCCAGGGTTCGTCAATCGATTCGATCTCGCCAGGGTTGGGCATATCGCTGGGGTTATCGACCACAATCACATCCCCGTTGGTCTTCATCACATAATATTCGACGCTTGGCGCGGTCGCCAGCAGTTCCATATTATACTCGCGCTCTAAGCGCTCCTGGATGATCTCCATATGGAGCAGGCCCAAAAAGCCGCAACGAAAGCCAAAGCCGAGCGCGGCGGAAGTCTCCGGCTCGTAGACCAGCGAAGCATCATTAAGCTTGAGCTTTTCGAGCGCATCGCGCAATTCAACATAAGCATCGCTGTTGATCGGGTACAACCCGGCAAAGACCATCGGCTTGGCCGGACGATACCCGGCGAGGGCATCGGTAGCCGGATTATTCGCCAGCGTGATCGTATCACCGACTTGACAATCGGCTACGACCTTCAGGCCGGTAGCGATATAGCCGGTCTCGCCGGTAGCCAGTTCAGGGACGGGAGAAGGGGCAGGCCGAAAGACCCCTACTTCCAAAATTGCGGCAGTCTTTTCGGTCGCCATCATCTTGACCACATCGTTCGAGCGTATCCGACCATCCATCACCCGGCAGTAAGCGATTACACCTTTGTATGCGTCGTAGTGGCTATCAAAGATCAAGGCGCGGAGGGGTTTATTCGGGTCGCCGGTGGGCGGCGGAATGCGCTGGACAATCGCTTCCAAAATTTCTGGCACGCCCAGACCGATCTTGGCCGAGGCCATAATAATCTCTTCTTTGAAAAGGCCGATACTCTTTTCGATCTCGGCGGCTACTACGTCGGGTTGGGCGGCGGGCAGATCAATCTTGTTGATAACCGGGATAATGGTTAAATTCTGCTCAACTGCCATATAAAGGTTGGCAAGGGTCTGGGCTTCGATCCCCTGGGTCGCATCCACCACCAAAATAGCCCCTTCACAGGCCGATAGGCTGCGGCTGACCTCGTAGGTAAAATCGACGTGACCGGGAGTGTCGATCAAATTCAACTCATATTCCAGGCCGTCCGAAGCGATATAGTTCATGCGTACCGCACGAGCCTTGATCGTAATGCCCTTCTCGCGCTCCAAGTCCATAGAGTCGAGCAACTGGGCGGTCATATCGCGCTTGGAGACGGTATGGGTCACTTCCAACAAACGGTCGGCCAGGGTTGATTTGCCATGATCGATATGAGCGATAATACAAAAGTTACGAATCCTGCTAAGTTCTGCCACTGCTTACTTTTCCGATTCTTCTAGCTCTTAGAGCGCATCTACATCTATAAGAAGCGAGAATACATTACTTGATAACTCGCCGGGGATAGCCCACTGAATTATACATCAAGCGGCGTTGGATAGAAAGTTTGATGCCATAATTGTCACGACCCCTATAAAGTCGCCGAACAAACTGTCTTTATGGCAACAGTAATGTACAAAAATTGTCAAATATATATTAACCTTAACTCGCTATTAACAGCTTCTTAGCGCCTTATTAATAAGTTTGTGATATAACCAAAAGACATAGCCTTTGCCCGAATTTGAGCGAGAAATGCCTTAAGGGTCAACCAGTTAGAATGGAGTTCGCCGTGACTGATACAACCAAATCGACCAGGCAATCCCCTATTCTGACTGAACTGTTATTGGCCCCGGCCCTGCCCGAATTGCGGAACGCCCTTACTAGCGGGCGCTTGAGCGACGAACAATTTTGCAATTTTTGGCGCAGGTCGGCGGCCCAGGCCGATTTACGCGGCAAGCTCGATCTACTGGCCCAGTTGCTCCAACTTCTTGACGAAGCCCCGGCCCGTACTACCGATTGGGGCAACCTACTTTCCCACCAGTATAGCGGCCTCTTGAGGCTCAACGAAGGTTCCTTTGAGCGGGCGCTTTATCATTTTCAATTACAACGTCAGTTCGCCGAACGCTTGTTTGACCCAACCGAACTGGCCCTGGCCCATCTCGATTTAGCCCAGGCTAACCTTTATATGCTCAATCTGAACGAAACCAGAGAGCAGTTGCAACAAGCCGAGTATTGGGCCGGAGCCAGCCACGAACCAGCCTTGCAAGTTATGACCCTCAACCGACAAGCGGAACTGGCGGCCTACCAGCACCTGACCGCCCACAGCATCGAAATCGCTACCCAGGGTCTCGAACTGGCCCGCCAGCATCGACTGCGGTTGGAACAGGCTTTCGCGCTCAACTGGCTCGGTATCAACTGGATGTATCAACGCCGCCTAGACCGCTCCGAAGAGACTTTACGCGAAGCACTCCGGCTACGCCAGACGATCCGGGACGAATTGGGCCGGGCTGAAACACTGATGAACCTGAGTCGTCTTTATCTCAAGCTAAACGATTTTACTGCCGCTAATAAAGCGGTTGATGAAAGTTTGGATATTATGTCCGGGTTGAATAATCGGCTGGGGATCGCTCAGGCTCTTTATACCAAAACGGTCGTACTCTACCGGGCTGGACAAACCGAGGTCGCTTTGGAGTGGGCGATTAAGTCGGTCAAGGCCAGAGTGCAGCAAGGCGAACCGACCCGGGTCGCCCAGGCATTTAGTTTGTTGGGGCAAATCTACGAGAACCTCGGCAATCGTCAACAAGCCCTGGCCTGCCACCTGCGAGTGCTTCGCTTACATCGGCCTGGACAGACTACTCCCCAGTGGATCGAATTACTGGTCAGGGCCAGCGATTTTCTGTTGACAACCGACCGCAAGGAAGAACACTCTGCCGAATACTGGAAGCAAGCCATTGATAGCTACCGTCTGACGATGGAGTTTATCGAGCGTAATGCCAACCTGAACTATCTGGCCCCTGTGCTGGGCCGGATGGCCCGCGCCTTGCTCAAGTTGGATGGCTTTGGGGCGATCCCAGAAGCCGGACGTTGTTACCAACTCCAATTAATGTTGTTGGGGGATATTGATGCCGTCTTTTTCCGGCCCGAAGAAGCGATTGCTATGCGAGCCGAAGCCCTAACTGGCCTCCAGATTTGCGCTTCGTTGCTCCGCCGTCAACCCTAAAACAGTAAGTTATCCAACTCAATCTTCGCTGCTTGCCAATTGCAAAGCGAGGCTGACCGCGCCTTCGGCAGGATTGAGAACCGCTATTGGGTCGTCGCATTGGGGTAGGCGGGCCTGCAACCGACGGCGCAATTCGCCCTGGTTGCTGAGTAACACCGAGCCATAAATCGCCAGTGGCACTTTGGAATCACTAGCGACTGGCGGTTTTAACTCGAAATCCAGGCCCGCTACCTTAAAAGTCGCCGCACGTGTGGGGGCAGGAGTGTCCAGTCCGGTACGGGTAATCACCGCCTGGGCAGCCTGGGCCAGTTGCTCGGCGGCCTCATCCAAAATAGTCACCGCGACCGCATCCCCCGCCGTTGCCGCCCGTTCGACAAGTGGGGCAAGCGCAGCCAGAGCGCGTTTGTAGCCTTCGGTCGTCTCTTCCAGTTGAGCCTTGTTGCCGCCAGTTCCCAACCCGGCCAACAGGCTATAGACCCGTTGCGAAAGAGTATCAGCCCGCCCTGCTGCTACTTTCCACTCGCGTTCGACTAGCTTGGTCAGGCTGGTCGGTTGGCTTCGCCCATCCGAGGCCCGCAAGACGGCCCGGATCACCTGCCAGCCGAGATAGTGGGCGCTACCCTCGTCGCCGAGCAAATAGCCCCAACCGCCTGCCCGCGCCGTTAGCCCATCGCGGCCTTTGGCAAACGCCAGACCGTTCTCGCCACCCAGCACCGCCACCCCGTAACCGTCCGGGCAACCTGCTTCGAGGACAATCGCGGCATCACTGGTTGCCAATATTTTCTGAGTAAGATTGTATTCCGCCAACATCCGACGCACCTGGTTCTCGTCTTTAGGCCGCTCTACCCCGCTCATCCCAACGCAAATCGCGGCAACATCCGGCAAAGCCTGGTCAGCTTTGAGCAGGTCGCGAGTATTAAAGCCCGCCGAAGAAAAAGCACTCAAAATAGCCGTCCACAAGGCTCGGCTGCTACGTTCTTGCCCTACGATGCTGTAGACCGACGGGCCTGCTGTACCCTCGCCCAGGACTTCGCCTTCCAGATTAGCTAGAAGCGCTACCGTTCGCCCGGTCGCCTCGATCCCTAGCACATACTCTTGTTCTTGCACTTATTTGTCCTTTTAGTTGACAGGCATCACAAATTTATTCTTTAACAATTGCCTAAATCTTTCCCAAAGTTGGCTAAAGGCCATAAAGAAATTTCAGACCTTGCCCCACATAATTAGACCACATCGTATAGTTATGCCCGCCATTATACTCAGTGTAACTGACGTTGTAGCCTTTTTCCTTGAGAAGGGCGTTCATCTGCCGGTTGCCTTCTAATAAGCCTTCTAACCTACCGACATCTTGCCAGATTTGGATTGGTTGCACCGGGTTTTGCTTTATCAAGTTAAAGATCAACATTTCGTAACGCGGGTCGTCTACCCAAAAAGCCCCCGACTGGCTCAACACATGACCAAAAACCTGGGGACAACGCACGCCGCCAAATAAGGCCATCAACCCACCCATCGAAGCTCCCAATATCCCGTGTATACCCGGTTGCTCTCGCTCATCGATCAAATTTAGTCTTTCGCGGGCAAAGGGAAGCACTTTTTCCAGGGCGAAGAAAAGCGATCCATCATTTTGAATATATTCTACAAAACGACTGCTGTTGCCGTTATAAAGGAAAGCCAGCGCTATTGGTCGGATACTACCTTCGGCGATCAAATTATCCACGATAACATTGAGATAAGCGCGGGCCAGATAATCGGCTCCATCCCACACCACTATCAACGGCACAGGCTGATCCGTCGGGGGCTGATAGAGCAATATCTGCCGATGGCTGTCTCCCAAAAAACGGTCGGTTGGCACAAAATGTTCGCTTACCGACCCCCGCTTTACCCCGGCCCCTCGCCGCGTCAGCGGGGTTGGGGTATAAGCCGGGCCACTGAAATAATTGTTGTAGGCATTGACCCCGTTCCAGACCTTACGCACGTTAAAGGGGTCAAGATAGCGTTCCTCAATGTCCGGCTTGAGGAAAAAGGCATACTCTGCAAAAGCATCATTGGGTAAGTCTAGCGAGTAAGTCCACACGCCTGGTTCTACTTGCTCAAGCGCTACCGGGTTAAACGACCAGCCGGTAAAATCTCCCATTAGCATAGGAACTAGGTCTGCCCCTTGCCACACAAAAGTCACCTTACAAGTCTGTCCGTCCTGCTGCTCTATCAACGGATTGCCTTCGGCGATGACCCGCTCTATTAGACCTGGCACTTATTTTCTCCTGCTGACTCTTTTAGCTTAAATTCCAAACCTGCTAACTCTTTAACGCTGCCGGAACTTCTGCACCCGACCATTCTCGGTATCGGCGACGTAGACGTTGCCCAGCCGGTCTACCACGATAGCGGTCGCAAAGTTAAATTGACCGCTACCCTGTCCGCCTTCGCCCCAGCGCAGCAGGAATTTCCCGCCACTATCGAACTTCTGAATACGGGCGTTGCCCTTATCCACCACATAGAGATTATTCTGCCCGTCGGCGGCCAGCCCTTCCGGGAAATTGAATTGACCTTCTTCCTGACCGTAACGGCCCCACATTAACAGGAATTTTCCGCTACTATCAAACTTTTGGACCCGGCTATTGGCATTATCGGTCACATAGACAAACCCTTGCCCATCGACCGTCAAGCTGCTGGCTCCATAAAACTGCCCTTCACCCAGGCCCTTGCCACCCCACAGAGCCAAAAATTGCCCGTTGCTATCGAACTTCATCACCCGATCATTCCGAAAATCCGAAACATAAAGGTTGCCCTGGCGGTCTACCGTAATATCGGTCGGACCGTTAAACTGACCACCCGACACACCTGAAGCGCCGCTCCACTTGAGCAAAAAGCGGCCCTGACTATTGAACTTCTGCACCCGGTTATTGCCGCTCTCGACCACATAAATGTTACCCTGCCGATCCACCGTAACGCCGCTAGGACTATCAAACTGCCCGTCACCACTCCCCGGACTACCCAACTGGCTGATAAATTTCCCGGTGCTGTCAAACTTGGTAACGCGATGAGTAATAGCATCGGTCACATACAGATTGTCCTGCTCATCAAGCGCAAGCCCACTCGGTGCGCTAAACTCGGTGGGAGCGGCCCCGTATTCGGCCCAGCGTGCCACAAACTGACCGTTGCCATCGAATTTTTGCAGCCGATCATTACGAATATCGGCGACGTAAATATTACCTGCCTGATCCGCCGCCAACCCGCCAGGGCCATACGAGCCAAACTGCCCGTCGCCATCGCCCTGACTGCCCCACTTTACCAAAAACTGCCCGTTGCTATCGAACTTCTGCACCCGGCTATTATAATAATCTGCCACATACAAATTGCCTGCCCCGTCTAGCGTCAGGCTGCTAGGAGCTTTAAACTGACCTTCGCCATCGCCCAGGCTACCCCAGCGGGCCACAAACTGACCGTTCGAGTTTAGCTTTTGAACCCGGTTATTGCCGGTATCCGCCACATAAAGATTATCGGCCCCATCGATTGCCACCCCTCTGGGAGTGTCGAACTGATCGTCAGCCTGACCCTGGCTGCCCCACTTTGCCAAAAATCGGCCATTTTGGTCGAACTTTTGAATCCGATGATTGCTCGTATCGGCGACGTAAATATTATCAGAACGGTCTATCGCAAGACCATCAGGGTAGAAAAACTGCCCGTCAGCCTGACCTTCGCTACCCCATTTTGCCAAAAACCGCCCGCCACTATCAAATTTCTGCACCCGACTATTATAATAATCGGCGACATACAGATTGCCCTGGCTATCGAGCGCCAGACTACCGGCCCGGTTGAACTGCCCATCGCTGTTCCCCTGGCTGCCCCACTTGGTTAGAAAACGCCCCTGGCGGTCGAACTTTTGGATACGGAAGTTTTCGGTATCGGCGACGTAAATATTGCCCTGCCGATCAACCGCCAATCCGCGTGGGCCGTGTAGCGCATCCAGACGATGACCCATCTTCCAGACGAAATCGATCTTGCCACCCGGCGACTTGAGTTGCTTTCCCAACAAACCCAGCAAAACTTTGTACGGCTCCGGGTTGCGATAGTGGTTCTCGAACCGCGCTCGCTCGAACCATTGCATAACAAAAATCTCGCCAGTTTCGGGGTCGGGTTCGAGATGTTCTTCCGAGATCGGGAAGCCGAAGCGTTCCAGACCGCCGTTAGTCTGCCAGTATTGCAAAAAGATCGTGCGCAGATTGTGGCCGGTTTCTTCAAAATAAGCCTGTTGCTCTTTGGGCAAACGCGGGTCTTCGTAGGGCGCGGCCCGCTGAAAATCAAGGTCTATCAAAAGGGCCTCGCGCCGCAAATCTTTGCCCAACAGCCCCAGCAAAACCTCGGCCTTGGTCCCGGCATTTTCAGGATGCAACTCGAAACGGTTGCGCTCGAACCACTGGGTTAAAAAAGTCTGGCCCGTTTCGGGGTCAACCTCATTCTGAGCCTCGGTAATCGGGAAACCATAAGCTGCCAACCCACCGTTGGCCCGCCAGTATTGCAAAAACTTGCCGCTAACCGTCTTACCCGTTTCCGGGAAGGTCTGGCTCTCCTCGTCGGCAAAGGCTTGTGGCCCGGCAAATACGTTCAGTACCAGACACGATAAAAACAAAATTATGCAAAAACAAAGCCGTTGTCCCCAATTCCTATTTAGATGGGCGGCTTTTAGCTCGAACCCGCGCAGCAGTTGAACCCTCCTTCGGTAGTCAATCCGATACTTCATCCGATTTATAGCACCTACAAAGCAATTGAGCTAACCACTTATCTGTAGGAGCGAGCTTCCGCTCGCGATTGGCGCAATGGCTGGGTGTTCAATCGCGAGCAGAAGCTCGCTCCTACAGGGGTTGAAGTAATCTGTATCTTGCTATAAGTTGGACTGTATTATAGCAGATTGACACTACCCTGACCCGGTTCTATACTGATGAGGGTAGCGGTCTGTTTGTGGGCAGGCCCAAAATAACAAAGCAATCCCTCCTATCTATAAAAACTATGTCAACACTTGCACAAGTCTACCGCCAGCTAGATGAACTCGGCAAAGCTGGCCTCCAACAGTCCTTCCCGACCGACCTGTGGCGGGTTTATCGGTTACTAGAACGGTTGGGCAACCCGCACGCCGCCTTCCCATCCATCATCGTCACCGGCTCAAAAGGCAAAGGCTCAACCGCCACTTTCCTGGCCGCGTCCCTAAGCGCAAGCAGACAAGCCTGGGCCACCAACCACCATCGCGTCCCCGCGCCTTCATCCTTCATCCCTCATCCCTCATCCCTCATCCCTTCTTCTCATCCCTCCCCCCTAATTGGCCTATTCACTGGCCCGCACCTGCACACCTTCCGGGAGCGGACCAAGCTGAACGGAGTCGAGATTGGAGTAGAAGATTTTACGACCCTGTTCGATGAGGTACGAGCCGAAGCCGAGCGCGACCCAGCAGGCGAATTTATCAGCCGATTCGAGACTATCACGGTAATGGCCTTTTTGTATTTCGCCCGCGCCGGGATTGATCTGGCAATTTTGGAAGTCGGGATGGGTGGGCGCTACGATGCGGTAAATACGGCCCTCAATTCGCCTCTCTCGATTTTTACTCCAATCGAAATGGAACACGTTCGCAACCTGGGGCCGACCCAGGCCGATATTGTTCATCACAAAGCCGGAATAATGCGAATGGACGGCCAGGCGATTATGGCCCATCAAGCCCGCCCCGTACATACCCAACTGCTGGCAGAAGCCCAAAAACTAAATGTGGCATTGAAAGCGGCGGCGGATTATTGGCGCTATCGGGAGGGTACGCTGGCCCTGCATTGCGAGGCTGGCAAGCTATGGCAAACTTTTGAGGCGACCGGGCCGGACAGTCAAATCCACCAATTGCAGACGATGGCTGGTACATTTCAGATCGAAAACGCCTTGACCGCGCTGGCGGCGCATCATCGGCTGTACGAGCTAGGCAGGTGCGGCCCGCCCGACCCGGCGGCCCTTCGGCAAGCATTCATACCGGGCCGTTTGGAGGTAGCCCGGCAAGACCCGCTGGTGATCCTGGACGGCGCTCATACGCCTAACGCGATGCGCGAACTGTGGAGGACGCTGGCAAAGCTGGACGGTACGCCAATTTGGGTGCTGGCTTTCTTGCGGGACAAAGATTTCGGCGAAATGCTTCGGATGATTCCCCTGACAGACCGGGCCGTCTTTCTGCCCGCGATCCACAAACAACGCAAAGCCTCGGTCGAAGTAATCCAGGCCAGTTTGCAAGAGATTCCGGCCCGCGTGGAAACCGACTTGAGCCTGCCGCAAGCGATAGAGGCCGCCTGCCAACTCGCCGCCGAAACGCCGGGCGGCTACGTAGTTATTACTGGTTCGCTCTATTTGGTCGCCGAAGCCCGCGCCTGCCTCGGCCTGCTCGACCCTGCCACCGCCGCCGAAGCCGCTTTGGAGGGGGAGGGATGAAAAGGACTGAGGACTGAGGACTGAGGACTGAGTTCGGAACAATAGCTCTATATCAATTTATTTAGCTTTTTCTCCAATTTGGTTTTTTGATCTTCGAGCCTTCCAACATTTTCTCTGCAACGCATACGCTCAATCGGGTCGTCAGCTAACATCTCTTTTCTTTCATACTCATTAATAAGCTGAATAATATCTTCAATGTTCTTTTCTAGTTTTTTACGACGTTGATAAGGTGTTTGCCAAACTGGTTCGGGAAAGCCTGTAACGACATCAACTAAGCTACGTAGTTGATAGCCTTGCAGAGTTAGCAAGTATAAAGGCTGCACTTCCTTCTCTAACTTATCGAACTCGGCCTGGCTGAGAAACCTTCGCTCGTGTTCCTCACCCTCGTTCAGCTTTGCCAGTTGCTCGACAGTTATAGCGGGCAAACCGACTGGAACACGCATTTGTTCATGCAAATAATAAACCTCGCAACCATATTTTAGCCCAACCAACGCAGCGTAAATGCCACCGAGCTTATAGCCACCGGTAGCGTTAATCAGAATCGGTACATCACGTTTGGAAGTTTGTTCAGCTTTTACAACTATATCAAGCTCTTTTAAAAAGTTTTCCGGCTGAGGAATCGTTTCACTCTGTTGATCGACCGTGAATTCCTGAGCAATCCTGATTTTTACGTCAGCTACCTGGTCAACAAAGTATTTTTCTAAAGCGTAGGCACAAATCACACCCTGATCGGTAATACTTACCTTGCCAGCACCCGCCAAAAAATATAATCGGTCGGTTTTCTGGGTAATCAAAATATTAAGTGACGAAATTTCAGCTGCTACCAACCGAAGGCTTGGATCGGTATAATCCGGCTGTTGCATCATTGCCAGCAAAGCTTGAACGGCCCTGGCGGTATTTTCTTCGTTAGTAGCCATCTTGAGCAACGCTTCTAGCCCATCGAGATCGTAAGTGGCTGGCAAACGGTTTTCTCGTTTGGCAGTACGCAAATTCAGCAGGGCTGAGATACCGACCGTGTTAATGATAATCCTGCTGGGCTGGCTATTCTGTTCTGACATACGAAACCTCTTAATAAGTGCTTAACGGTTGGTTTTAGCGGCGGGTACGGGCTTCGGCCCGTAAGTCTTGTAAATTGATGATCTCAACTACTTCGTACTCGGTTAGCAGGCTGTCAGCGACGGGCCGCATTTTGATAATCGAAGGTAGATGACCACTCCGGCCTTCGATCTCAGCCAGCAAACAGGCCGCGACCGGCGCATAACCGGGCAGATTGACCAGTAAAGCCTGGGTCTGCCAATCGCTAGTAGTCAGAGCGATTTGGTCGGTAGCGATCACTATCTGCGGACGCAGCGGCAGAGCCTGATCGACCTGCAAATTGGCCTCAATCGTGTGGTCAATTTGTCGTCCAGTCAGTTCCTCGATCTGCGCCCGTTGTTCAGCGGTCAAGGGATGACCAAAATTTAGAAGTAGCATGGTCGGCCCGGCTCCATCTCATTATCTATCCCTTAATTTATAGCCAGTATAAATACTAATCTGTAAACTAAGCTGCTAATACCTGCCACCTCTAACAGGCACGAGTATCCTGCCTTTGATAGCCCAACGCCTTATCGAGGGCCTTGAGTTCGAGCGGATAGCGGTAGAAGCCGGTCTGGTAGCGCCAGGTCGCGGCGGTCTTGACCAGTTTGCCACGCCAACCCGCCAGATGAGGATTGGTCGTAGTTGGATAATAGGCGTTTAGTACCTGCCCAAAGTCCATTACTTTTTGGCGGTGGCTCTCGCGCAGCCAGGGCGTGCGAGGGTTATGGCGGTGGGCAAAATCGCCCCAGGCCGTGCCAACCCATTCTTCGAGGGTTTTCGGGAAGCTGAAGCCACCTTCGGTCGCCGCCGTCAGCATTTCGCCTTCAACTGGCTCCGGCGAATAGAGATAAAGAACGATTTCGGTGGCCGGGTTGAGCCGTTTGACCTGCTTGATAAAATCAAAGGTGATTTTAATATCTGCGTCTGGGTCGGGCGGGTTGCCCAGGATAAAGGAAAATTCGGGAACGATGCCGTACTCTTGCAAGCGGCGGGCAATTTCTAAAGTGGCGGAGACGCTGGCCTTGCCGCCCTTGTTCATGCGGGCCAGCGTCTCGTCCGAACCGCTTTCCGCGCCCATAAAGATCATGCTGCATCCGGCTTTTTTCAAAATCTGCCAGGTTTCGGGCCGATACTTTATTAGCGTATCCACCCGACCCTCGCCCCACCAACCGATCTTGCCGCCCAGACCCATTTCCAAAAGCGTCTCAGCGTACTTCCGTACCCGCTTTTCAGAAGCGAAGAAATTGTTATCGACAAAAATCACCGAGTCGATCCCGAATTGCTGATGCAAATATCGCACGCTGGCGGCGGTACGTTCACCGGTATCGGCCAGCCAACCACCATCCACCATCTTGACTACTGCGCAAAAATTACAATAGAACGGGCAGCCGTAAGAGGAATTATGCGGCAAAGTGCGCTGCCCGACCGCTGTCTGTATCACATATTTTTCGACCGATACGCGATGATAAGGCAGGGCAGGCAGCTTTTGAGGCGAGATCAGCGTTCGTTCGGCGCTGTGTTTGAACTGCCCGTCCTCTTTATAAGAAAGGCCCTTGATTTCGGCAGGGTCGCCCCCCCGGTCGATCAGAGCCAATAATTCTAAAAAAGTGTCCTCGCCCTGCCCGCGCACGACGTAATCGACATAGGGCGCACGCAAACAGACATCGGTATGCTCGGTCGGGAAGTACCCGCCCCAAATAATAGTAACTTCCGGCAAAGCCGCCCGGATGCGTGGACAAACCTCGACCGCCTGCTTTAACTGCGGGCCGGGCATGACTGTTACGCCCAGCGTGCCGCCACCAGCCTCGCGCAAAACCTCGATAATGCGGGCGGCAGGATCAGCTTCCAGATTACCGTCGATAATCTGGTAATCGTACTTATTTTCCAGCACTCCGCCCAGTGCCAGCAAACTCAACGGTAAATAGGTCTTGCCCGCTGGGGCGCTTTGCGGGTTGAAAAGCACTATCATAATTAAGCTCTTCCTTTTCCACTACAGAGGACCCTCAAAATCACAGAAATTATAATCTTAATTCTCTGCGCTCTCTGCATCATTGCGGTGAGCCTACCAGCAATCTATTGCAACAAACTCTTATATAACTGCAAAAGCCGCCCGGCGCAAACTTCAAGGCTGGCACTCTCGGCGGCAGCACGGGCCGCAATGCGTAACCTCGCCCACTCCTGCCCTCGGTTTAATAAACGGGCGATAGCCTCGGCGAGAGCAGCGGGGCTATTATCAACCGCCAATTCGCCCGCCTTGCCAGCCGCCAGCAGTTCGGGCGCGAGACCGACCGGGGCCGCGACGGTCGGAAGTCCACAGGCCAGCCCTTCGACCAGCGCCACACACTGGCTTTCATAATAGCTAGGCAACGCCAGCAGATCGGCGGCGGCATATTCTTCCACCATCAGCATTGGATCAACCGGCCCCGTTAGACAAACTTTAGCGTCTAAATTTAACCGATTTATCAGAGCCTGCAAATTTTCGCGTTCTGGCCCGCCGCCCACGATTCTAAGGCGCACCTGCGGCAGACCTGCGACCGCTTCGATCAAGCGGGCGTGGCCCTTGACCGGCAAGAGCGACCCGACCGCCAAAATTAGCGGACTATCCGGCAACGGCTTGTCCGGCGCACTAAAACGGGCCAGATCAACCCCCAACGGTACGACGACTGGGCTGACTTTTGGGCCGAACCGGGCCTTGAGCAAACTCGCCTGCACTCCCGACCCTGCCGTGATGACCTGCGCTCCCGCCACCGCCAACCGTAGATAGGCCCGATCCAGCCGTTTACCCGCCGCCCCGTAACCGATCTCTGGCAAATAGACTGGCTCACCACCCATACATGCGACGATCAAAGGCTTGCTACTCAACCGACTGGCCGCAATACCCGCCAGGGCCGGTTCCGCCGCCCAAAAAGCGTGTAGCAAATCGTAAGGTTCGCGCCGGAGCGCCCAGACCGCCCGCGCCAATGGCCCTAACCGAGCCAGCTTTGGAACCCCGGCAGGCGGGCCAGCCTTAAAAGACCGTACTGCAACCTCGCCCACCCGGTAACTATCCTCGCGCCCCGGATATTGCAAAGCGTAGACCGTAAGGCGGTGTTCGCGGGCGACATAATGGGCCAGGTCGGTCAGGGCCGGGATACACCGATCCGCCGCATCGCTCTGAAAACCCGGTACAATCCAGCCGATATTCACAAGCTAGGCTCTCTCATAAACGGTCTATCACCCATTGTACTCTATAGCACCGTAAACCCCTATAGGAGCGAGCTTCTGCTCGCGATTAAAGATACTCTCCCAGCACGGTCTCTTGCTGGCTCAAAAGCAAGTCCTGTAGGAGGGAGTTTCTGCTCGCAATTAAAGATACGGCTGGAGGTTCAATCGCGAGCAGAAGCTCGCTCCTACAGACAATTCTTTAGCTTCCACAAATCAGTACCTTCAATCGTAAATCGTAAATCGTAAGTAACTACTCAGACCGGGCGACCACATAGGGTCGCCCCTACCAAAATCGGTTGTAGGGTGCGACATCGTTAACCCGGCTATTTACCGTCGAGCCTGGGGGGGTCGCCCCTACCAAAATCGGTTGTAGGGTGCGACCCTATGTGGTCGCCCAAAGGATGAGGCTGTGTAGTTACTATCGTAAATCGCGGCATCGCCCCCTCTGGGGGTGAATCGTAAATCTATTTAAGTTTGTAGCTTTCCATATCGCGCCAGTTCTCACCAACCTTCAAATCGGCCTTGAGCGGAACCGAAAGCTGGACGACACCCTCCATGTTGCGCTTGACTAACTCGGCCAAAACGGGCAATTCGGAGCGGGGCGCTTCAAAGACCAGTTCGTCGTGAACCTGAAGCAGCAACTTGCTTTTAAGCTGCTTTTCACGCATCTCTTTATAAATGCGGATCATCGCGATTTTTACAATGTCGGCGGCGGTGCCCTGTACTGGCATATTGATCGCCTGCCGTTCTGCCGCCTGCCGCACAACTGCGTTCGGGCTGCTCAATTCGCTCATATAGCGCCGCCGCCCAAAAATAGTCTGGACATAACCAACTTTGCGGGCCTGGTCGGGGGTCTGGTCGAGATAGGCTTTGATAGAAGGGTAACGCTCGTTGTAAGCCTTGATAAAATCGCTGGCCTCTTTATAAGAAAAGCTGGTGCGCTGGCTCAAGCCGTGAGCGCTCAGACCATAGATGATCCCGAAATTGACCGTCTTTGCCATCCGGCGCATATCGGAGGTTACTGCGTCCTCCGCCACCCCGAAGACATCCGAAGCGGTCGCGGCGTGAATATCTTTGTCGTGCAAGAAAGCATCTAACAGACGCGGATCGCTGGTTAGGTGGGCCAGGATACGTAGCTCGATTTGGGAGTAGTCGGCGGCAAATAACACGCTAGGCTCGTCGAACAGGTGATGCGACGAATGGTTGTCGGCAACGAAAGCCCGGCGCACTTCACCGCCG
Organism: Chloroflexia bacterium; assembly: GCA_038210655.1. Lineage (GTDB taxonomy): Bacteria > Chloroflexota > Chloroflexia > Chloroheliales > Chloroheliaceae > 54-19. The sequence goes on along the minus strand of JBBQWM010000033.1, from coordinate 17,951 downwards.
ATTTCGGTTCGCACCGGGATATTTTGCAAGTTTGGATCGCTGCTCGAAATGCGGCCCGTACTCGACCCGATTTGATGAAACGAAGTATGAATCCGGCCCGTATCGGGGTTTATCAAAAGCGGCAGGCTATCAACATAGGTCGATTTGAGCTTCCCAAGTTGGCGGTATTCCAGAACCGCATTTACAATCGGGTGCTGATCGCGCAAATATTCGAGCGTCTCTTTGTCGGTCGAATATTTCTTGGTAGCGGTCTTTTTGCCGCCCTGCAAACCAAGCTTTCCAAACAAGACCTGTCCCAACTGGTCGGTCGAATTGATATTAAAAGGATAACCCGACTCAGCGTAAATATCCTTTTCAAGCTGCTGCATCTTCTCGTAAAGTATGGTCGAGATCGCTTGCAGGCTCGGCACATCCAGGGCGATCCCGCAAAGCTCCATTGTAGTCAAGACCGGGACGAGAGGCATCTCGATCTGATGAAAAAGCTCTTCCAGGCCGTCCCGCTCCAATTGTGGACTTAAATCATCGACCAGCCGCAAAGTCATGTCGGCATCAGCGCTGGCGTAGGGCGTAACCTGCTCAACCGAGACGCGATCCATCGTAATCTGGCGTTTGCCGGTGCCGATTAGGGTTTCAATATGGGTCATTTCGATGCCTAGTCGGTTAAAAGCGAGGTCTTTCAGGCCGGGCCGTAGCAATCCGATCAACTGAGCCGCCAGCATCGTATCAAAATCCAGGTTTACCTCGTGCAAATCCAGTCCGGCCCGGTGCAACACCGCCATATCGTAAGTCGCGTTGTGGGCGATCTTCTTAATCTGAGGGTCGCAAAATACCGGGCGCAGTACTTCGCAAACTTCCGGCCAATCCAGTTGGTCGGGGTGCTTCTCGGTCACTGCCGCTGTCGCCCCTTCGACCGGGCGAAGATGACCAAGCGGGATGTAATAAGCTTCGCCCGGTTGGGGCGAAACCGAAAGCCCGATCAAGTCGGCCCGCAGCGGATCGGTCGAGGTTGTCTCGGTATCGAAAGCGAAGTGGTCGGCTTGCTTGAGTCGGGCGACCAGCGCTGCCAGTTCAGACCGGGTACGTACCGCCTGATAAGTTGCTCCTGCGATGACTGGCGGCGTTTCGGTCGGCTCGAAAGGGACCACTTCTTCTTTGGACTTCTCTGGTGGGGATATGTCACGATCAATATCGAACATCGAAAGCTGGCCCTTTTTAGCCGCTTTGGTGGCGCTGCTAGAAGGGCGGGCGGAGGGTTGAGGCTCAGGAGCCGACTGGCCTTGAGCGTAACCAAGCTTATCGAGCTTAGTTACCAGCGAATTAAATTCAAGTTCGCGGAAGATTTCGATAACCTGGGGGCGGTTGACCTGTCCGGCCCTGGTCTTTTCAATATCGAGTTCAAGCGGCACTTCGGTCACTATCGTAGCGATGCGCTTGCTCTGGATTACCTGGGCGCGATAGGTCTGCAAAGCGTCGCGGACTTTCGGCTTTAGTTCATCCAGATGGTTAAGAATTTCCTCGACGTGACCGTACTGCGTAATCAGGTCGGTCGCGGTTTTGTCGCCCAGGCCCGGCACGTTCGGGATATTATCGCTCTTATCGCCCACAATCGCTTTGTAATCCGGCACAAATTTTGGCTCGAAGCCGTACCGCGCAATTACGCCTGCCGTATCAAAATAACGTGCATCGCTAAAACGGGCTTTTGGCCCGGCCCCCGGCAATACCGCCCGCGTATGATCGTTGACCAGTTGGAGCAGATCGTTGTCGCCGGTTATAATCAGGGCTTCCAGACCACGCTGGTTGGCCTGCCGCGCCAGCGTCCCGATTACATCGTCGGCCTCAAAACCGGCCTGCTCGTAGATCATGATGCCCATCGCTTCGACCACCTGCCGAATACGCCCAATCTGGCTGGCGAGGTCCTGGGGCATTTCGCTTCGGTTGGCCTTGTATTCGACAAATTCTTCGTGCCGAAAGGTTTGGCCTCCCTCGAAAGCCATCACAATATAATCGGGCGTATCGCGCCGCAAGACTTCCAGCAGCATCGAAGTAAACCCAAAAGTCGCATTGGTCAATTCGCCTTTGCTGGTCGCCAGGCCGGATTTTATAGCATGATAGGCCCGAAAGATTATTCCAAAGCCGTCGATCAACACCAACCGCCCTGCTACCGGCTCTTTATTCTTTTCGATTTCCTGGCCTGCTTCGGCTGTCATTTTATCCGCCTCCTGGTTTTCTAAGTGCTAAGTAAACCTGCCTTTGGCCCGCATTATACACCATCGGGCCGGGCCTGCTAATTTTATCCCCAAAAAACCAGGTCGAGCCAATATTAGAAAATAAAAATAACTACCCAGCCTCACCCTTTGGGCGACCACATAGGGTCGCACCCTACAACCGATTTTGGGTAGGGGCGACTCTATGTGGTCGCCCGGCCTCAGTACTTACAAAATAAAAAAGGCGGCTTCGAGACCGCCTCGCAAATCACAAATCAAACTACAATCGAATATTTAATCGAATATTTAATGTAGGGGCGACCTTTATGGTCGCCCGAATTGGCCCGAACCGGGCGACCATAAAGGTCGCCCCTACACGGATCGGTTCTAACGGTCTGCCTGGGTGGTTCCCGGTATCGGGTAGAGAGGAGTTTGACCGGAGAGAAAGCGGCCCAGGTTGGCGAGGGCGGTTTGCATCATACGCGAGGCCGCCGCCCGACTGATCCCGGCGACGTGGGGTGTGACAAGCACCTGCGGTAGATCGGTGAAGGGGTTGCCGCCTTCCGTTTCATGCTCCACCACATCCAGGGCCGCACCACCCAGTTGTCCACTCTCGATAGCCGAACGCAAAGCGGCCTCGTCCACCAACCCGCCCCGCGCCGTATTGACCAAAAATGCGCCACGTTGCATCTGCCCCAGGGTCTGCTCCCCGATCAGGTGGCGGGTCTCCTCGGTCAGGGGCAGGTGCAGACTGACGATATTAGAAGCAGCCAGCAATTCGGGTAAGCTGAGATAGGTTAGTTCCAACCGCGCTTCGGTCTCCGCTTCAACCCGCCGACGCGAGGTATAGAGCAAGCGGGAGCCAAAAGGCCGCAAACGCTCCGCCGTCGCCTTTCCAATCGCGCCCAGGCCAATTAGCCCGACCGTCGCCCCGGACAGATCGCCCAACCCCATCTCCATCATGGCTTGATAGGCCCATTGGCCCGCCCGCGCCGACTGTTCGGCCTGCGTAAAGCGTTTTAAAAGCGCCAGCATCAGCATGATAGTATGTTCGGCGACCGCTTCGCTATTCACGCCGGGAGTATGGGAAGCCAATATTCCCGCCGCCGCGACTGCTGCAACATCAATATTGTTATAACCGACCCCTAGCTGCTGGATAAAACGCACCTGGGGAGCCAACGCCAAAAGGGACGCATCGACCCGCCGGTAAGCCGTAAGCAAAACGTCGGCATTCTGGGCATGAGCGGCAAACTCGGTTTGCTCCAGATTAGGAACCATGTCTAGCTCAACATTGGGCGGTAGCAAAGCCCGCAACCGAGCGACCGTCGCGGGTGGGAACGGCTGGGTCAGTAGCACTTTCGGCACAACTTTTCCTCCTATTTAAGACCTTCTAGCTCCTGGAAGCGGCGGGCCAAATCAGCCAACGGCCCAGTATATTGCTTGTTCTTGAGCCAGAGTGTAACCGGTTCGTCGCGGTCGAGCGCCCCAGCAATCACCAGACTGCTGGCAATAATAAGCCGCTGGCTCTCGGTGCAGGCCCGGTTAAAGGCCAACCGCCGCACCACTTCGAGCATCCCCGGTAGCTCGATTGTGATCGCCTGCGATAACAACCCGACGATTATTTCCGGGTCCTCGCTAGTCCAGACCTGATAAGTCAACACTTCCAGAATTGGACCGTTTTCTTCCTCCATAAAAGGCTGGAGCAAAATTTCAGCCTGCTCTTTCGAGTCGCGTTCATCCGCTTCGATACTCAGCATGGCCGCAAAGTAGGCCACCGCGCCGGGGTGGAGCGCCACTGGGTCGATATAGAAAAAGCGCCCGGCGGGACGCGGCCCTTCTTCGCCATTGGCAAGCGCCATCCCGGTGCGTTCGAGCAACAGGTTCTCGGTGGAGTTTTTTATCAGCCCGAAATAGTTCAAGGCCGCCTCCCGATGGCCCAGGTGGGTCGCGGCAACTGCGCCTAGAATAACCGCATCTTCAAGCAACTCGCCTTCGAGTTCTTCTGGCAGTTCCGGCGCAATCAGCAACGGTTGAACCAGATCATAAACCGCCTGATCGTCGTCAAAAATACCGTAAGTCAGGGCCAGCTTTATAATGTCATCGGGCTGGGTCGGTTTCGGCAAGGCCCGCACCCGTTCGAGGGCCGCCTCCGCCGCTACCCGGTCGCCCTTCATTATCTGGACGCGCGGTATACTCGTCAGCGCATCCAGATCAGTTTTATCCAACTTGTCCAGCACATAATCAAACTGGCGGATCGAGCTATCCCAATCCCCCTCGATCATATCGACCACCCCCAGGCTGTTATAAGGAACCGGCGAGGTTGGGTTGAGCCTGGAAGCTTCTAAAAAATAGGTGCGGGCTTTCTCCGTTTCGCTACGCTGCAAGGCCAACTGCCCCCGTTCGAGCGGCATAGCATAGGCCAAAAAGCGTTCACGCGACAGCTTGTTCTGGGCGACCATCTCGTTGACGACCGTTTCGGACAAGCGCATAAACTCATCGACTTCGGGAGAGCCTTCCAGCGCCCGCTTTAGCTCGATCAGGTTTATCAGTTTGGTTTGTTCGTAGGAAAGAAGCGGAAAGCCAGTCAGGGCGTAGAGGTTCGCCAGATTAAACCGGGCCAGCGCATCAGGGCTTTGGCCTTTGGGGGTCAGTTCGACCGCCCGCTCGAAGGCATCCCGACCCTCGTCCAGGTAATTCAAGGCGACATAAGCCGCACCCAGCATATCAAAGACCTCGACTTTATCAGGGTATTTCTCGGCCAGTGGCTCCAAAAGTTCGAGGGCTTCCTCGAAATTCTCCTCCTCGAAAAGCTTTTCGACCCTGGTTTTCTGGCTGGCGAGATGCCGCTCGGCGGTCAGGTCGCGGAACTTTGGCAGCCCCGGCATGTTCGGGCGACCTTTCTTATTTTTATCTTTGTTTTTATGCGCCATCTGATTTTTTCTCCGCCGCTACCACCAGCCGATCACGCAGGTCTGCCGGGGTAGCCGCCATAAGTTCACCCTTAACTTCACCGATCACCACTATACCCAGGTTTAGCAACCGACCGGGCAGCTTCTCAAACAAACTGTTCTTCGTAAGCGAGGGGTGTTCCTCGCGGGCCGCGTCTGCAAACCCGGCCTTTGTTTGCCACTGGTCGTAGGGGGCATAACCGCCCAGTTCGAGCAGCACCACAAGCGCCTGCCGAGCCTCGTCGTCTATAACATGGGGTAAAAACTCCTCGACATGATCGGTCAGCAGGTGTAGCACATGCTCCTTGACCTGAGCTTTTGGCAAGGTAGATTTAACGTGGTACTGCCGCCAACTCTGCAAAATTGCCAGTAACTCGTCTTTGTTAAAACCTTCGACCAACTCTTTGAGCGTTATAGTAGGCCGCAGCTTTCGGCCCCACTGCTTCCAGCGCCGGGTGCGACTTTGATCCCACAATTCTCGAAACCAACCGCCAAAGCCTGATATAGTCAGTCTCATTTGCCAGTTTTTGGCCCACTCGTTCAGAGGATCGATTTCCAGCATTTGCCCTAGTACCGCCGAAATTTCTTCGTGACGCTGTTGGAATTGGTAAAGCGAAACCTTCGCCCTATAAAAGGCCAGCAGTTCATCCAGATAGAAATCGTCCAGCGTTTCCTCAAGCACCTTCATCTGAGCTTCGGCCTCTTCCAACCTATTTGTACTAAGCAACATAATAATATAGGCAACCTGAGCGTGGTGATAGTTGGGGTCGCTATGCCGGGCCTGCTCATTATATTTGAGGGCCTCCTCTAAATTCCCAGTATTGGTCAGGACTGCCGCCAGATTATGACTGGCCTGGGCTACCTCCGGGTGTTTTTTGAGAATTTGCTTGTAAAGCTGGATCGCTTCCTCAGTCTTACCCTGCCGACCCAGTTCGACCGCTTCATTTATTTTGAGTACTGTGTCATGGTCGTATCCCCGGTCGGGAGCTTCCAGCACTTCGTTTCGGTCAAGCTTTTGAATCAAGCCAGGGACTATCCCGGTGTAACGTCGTGACCCCAACCAGACTGTAACTGGCGCGTCCGCCCGTATAATTCCAGCCCCGACCAGGGCGCTGGCCGCCATCAGTCGTTGGGTGTCGTCTCCAACCCGGCTAAAAGCCAGCCGATTTACCAGATCAAGCGACCCCGGTATTTGGGAAGTAAGCACCTGCATTAATAAAGCCGGAACTACTAGCGGCTCACTGGAAGTCCAGACCTCATAGGCGATCACTTGAAGAGCCATTTCACCATACTCCTCGAAGAAAGGCTTCAAGGGGGTTTGATTGAACTTAGGACCCTGCGCGGCCAATTTATCCAGCAAACTTGTATAGCGGGCATACGCAGTAGGGAAAACATCCCTGGGTTCGCCATAGAAAAATCGCCCACCTGGAAGCGGCCCTAATTCGTTATTTTCGAGCGCAAAATGCAACCGTTCGAGTAAAATATCATCAAAAGCTTCTTCATGTTCATGAATAACCTCGATAGCCTGAGCAATATGACCCTGGTTGGCGGCTGAAACTACCGCCAGTCGCACGGCCTGCTCGTAGCCGGTGCTATCGAGCGTACCGATCTCTTTGGGCGAACCAATCAGGCCGAAAATAGTCTTATAAACCGACCCGTCATCCTCAACCGCCGCATAAGCCTCGGCCAATTTAATCAATCCGTCGGGATTGGTCGGTAACGGCAGCTTTCGCAGTCGGTTCAAATAGCTTTCAGCTTCGGCCCGTTCGCCCTGGATAACCAGGGTTCGCACCAGATTGCTCAGGGCGTGGATATTCTGGCTATCGATCTTTTCCAAGACGTGACGGCTATAGCCAATCGAGCCAGCCAGGTCGCCGGTTATAGTATCGAGCATCGCCAAATTATTGTAAGGAGCCGCCAGCTTAGGGTTAGCCTGGATCGTTTCCAGAAAAGCGGCCCGCGCCACCGGGTAATCGCCTTTGGTCAATGCCAACCGACCGCGTTCGAGAGGCAAGGCCATCTTCAAAAACTCTTCGCGGGAGCGGTTCTCACCTGCCGCCAGTTCATCTATCGCCAATAGGCAAAGCTGCTTAAATTCGCGGCACTTGCTTATGGCAGTGGGGCGGCCGCCCGCTAAATCGCCACAATCGTAAAGCAGGCTCTGTTCGTAAGCCAGGGCCGGAAAGGTGGTAACAAAATAGGACTGGCACAAATTGTGGCGTACACCAGCGATCATCTGCTTCGGCGGGTTCAAGGTTAGCACTTGTTCGTAAGCGGCCCGCGCATCTTCGTAATAACCGGCCCCGGCATAGCTGACCCCCAGCAAGTCGATCAATTCGGCCCGCTTAGGATACTTTTCGGCTAACGGCTCCAAAATCTCCAGGGCCTCAGCATAGCGTTCGGCCTGATAAAGGCTTTCGGCTTTTGCTTTCTGGGTGGCGTACTGCCGCTCGGCGGTCATATCGCGGAACTGAAACAGCCCCGGCGTGTGTGGTCGGTTTTTCTTGTTTTTATCCTTAGTTTTCTTTGCCATCAAAGTTTCTCTCTCGTTATTCCTCGTTCGCTTCTTACTGAGCAGTAGTTTCTATCGTCCTGAATTATATACCGTTCCCGCAGGAAGAGCCAATCGCCTTCAATTTCTGGATGAGCGTCAGTATTCTGCGAAACTTTTTCCTAATCTATTTGAGTACTTTGAATCGAGGTTTTCACGGTTGCCCGTTTTTATTGTTTGAACCCATGCAAAAAACTGACGCTCACCCACTTTCTTACCCTACCCAAAAACAAAACAGCCGTCAACCCAAAAGCTGACGACTATTATCTAACCTCTAATCTCTAATATCTAATTTCTCTTTACAACCCCGCCAATTCCCTGAGCAACTTCATATTGAGATTTTGCTTGAGCAGATCGGCCAGACGGTCGTACTCACGGTCTTTGGAGAGCGTGCGGAAATGTTTGGTTTGGAGAGCGCTGGCGGTGATCCCCTTGCGCTTGAGCAAGTTGGACAACACCGCATGGCGGAAGTTATCGTTGGCGAACAGACCGTGCAGATAGGTTCCCCAGACGTTACCGCGCTCGTTCACATAGCCTTCCGGGTGATCTATTGCGTCACCTTCGCGGCGGGTCAGGCGCAATACAAAATCGCTTGTATTATCGCTGCCGACCCCCTTGCCGTTATCGTTGCCCGGCCCATCAAAGCTGTAACCGTTGACCGCTTCGGTTCGGCCCATATGAATTTCATAGCCCGTCACGGTCAGGCCGTTAAGACCCTGGAAAATGCCGCGCCCGGCCTCAACCCGGCCCGACACCTTGCAGGTCATCTTCTCCTGAGCGAAGATCGTCCGAACGGGCAGCAAACCCAGCCCCGGCACGCTCCCGACCCGACTTTCAACGTGGTCAGGGTCTTCGATCCGTTCGCCGAGCATCTGATAGCCCCCGCAAATACCGATCACGGGGGTGCCGCCCGCGCCGAGTTTTTGGATCGCCCGACCCAGCCCCGAATCTTCCAGGAATTGTAGATCGGCGATGCTGGTCTTGGTTCCGGGCAGCACCACTAGATCGGGCTGACCGAGTTCAAACAACTCGCGCACATAGCGTACTTCGACCCCCGGCTCAAGTTCGAGCGCATCGAAATCGTCGAAGTTGGCGATGTGCGGCAGCAAGATCACACAAATATCGAGTTCGCGCTGGATGCCGTCCCGGTCGAGAGCGCGTACCTGCTCGTTGGCTGGCAGATGCGGCTTACTTTCGAGGGCCACGCTGTCTTCCTCGGCAATCTTGATGTCGTTGAAGTAGGGCAGTACCCCCAGCACAGGCTTGGCAGTCCTCTTTTGCAAGAACTCCACCCCATCCGTGAATAGATCAGGGTCGCCTCGGAACTTGTTGATAATGAGACCCTTGACCAGTTCTTTTTCTTCCGGCTCCAAGAGTTCGAGCGTCCCGACAATCGAAGCAAATACGCCTCCCCGGTCGATGTCCGCCACCAGCAAAACGGGCGAGTCAGCCAGCTTTGCCACCGCCATATTGACGATGTCGCTATCCTTCAGGTTGATCTCGACCGGGCTACCGGCCCCTTCGATCAACACCAAATCGTATTCCTGACGCAACTGGGTTAGCGAGTCCTCGACGATGCCGAGCATTTCGAGCTTGGTTTTGTAATACTCTTTGGCGCTGAGGGTAGCCTGGACTTTGCCGCGCACAATCACCTGGCAGCGCGACTCGCCCTCTGGCTTGAGCAAAATCGGGTTCATCAGCACCGAAGGCTCGATCCCGGCGGCTTCGGCCTGGACGACTTGCGCCCGTCCGATCTCGCCACCTTCTTTGGTTACGTAGCTGTTGAGGGCCATATTCTGAGCTTTGAAAGGGGCAACCCGCAAGCCTTCCTGCGCGAAGACCCGGCACAACCCGGCGGTCACAGTGCTTTTCCCGACGTTCGAGGCCGTCCCCTGGATCATCAAAGTTTTGGCGAGCGAACGCTTGGCCCCGGTTAATAGATTGGGCATTTCGCGCCGGATGCGGTGGGCCGCCTGCCATTTCGCCAATTCGGGGATCAAGCGGTCGGTCGCGGCGCGGGGGCCGACTGCCACCCGAATATACGTCGGCAAGCCAAACGAGGTACAGTCTCGCACGATCACGCGCTGCTTGAGCAACTGTAAACGGCATGCGGTGGCATCCCCGGCTTTATCGCCGACCTTAAGCAGCACAAAATTAGCCGCACTCGGAACCGGCAGCAATTCGATCTTTTCTAGCTCTTCTAATAAATAAGCTTTATCCTGGGCCAGACGGCTACGTATCGCGGCGATGTATTCCGTTTCGGTCAAAAGCGTCCGCCCGATCTCCTGGGCGAAAGCATTGACGCTCCAGGGCGGACGCACCAGATTAAGAACCTGACAGACCTCGGCAGGCCCGATAGCATAACCCAAACGTAAACCGGGCAGGGCAAATTCTTTGGTCAGAGAGCGCAATATAGTGATGTTGCCACCGTGGATCAAATCGAGCGAAGTCCAGGCGCTCTCTTCCGGCCACGAGTCGGAAAGCGACTCGTAGGCTTCGTCCAGCACCAGCATGCCGCCTTCGTCGCCCGCCGCATCCATGATAGCCGTAATCTGGCTTTCGTTCATCCGTCGCCCGGTGGGGTTGTTGGGATTGCAGATAAAGATCAACTTGGGGGCATGTTCTTTGATAAGATTGATAATAGCCACCAGATCGGGCTGAAAATCGTCCTCCGGGCGCGGCACATACTCGACCACATCCGCCCCGTTCAAGCGGGCAGCCTGGCTGTACTCCCCAAAGGTCGGGCCAACCACCAAAACGCGGTTGCCGGGGTCGAGATAAGCCTGGGCCAGGGCATAGATCAACTCGACCGAGCCATTACCGGCCACCACCAGATCGGGCATCAGGCGCAATTCGTTGGCAATCGCTTCTCGTAAAGAAGAGGAAAGCAGGTCGGGATAGGTATCCAACCGCACCCGCCCAATCGCCTCGATCACCGAGGACGGCGGGCCATAGGGGTTCAGATTGGCGCTCAGGTCTACCACCCCTTCGGAGGAAACCCGGTAGCGGATCAGTTCCGACAAATCCAGGCTACCGTGCGCCACTGCTTGTAGCCCGGCTAACCGTCCACTCAAGCGGGGTGTTCTATCTTGAAGAGACATAAAATACCTCAACCACTTCTTTTAGAGGACAAAGCCCTCTCCTATACAAAGATAAGCACGATTGCCAATAGCGCATACAGAGCGACTACTTCGGCACTCACAATATAGAGCGCGGCGACCGCCCGGTTAATCAGGCCCGGACGTAAAGGCGTATCAGCCTGAGCATCACCCAGATCGTAATGACCGACCTTTTGTAAGCGCACACCGAGCGCCCCGGCCATGGCTGCCATTGTCCACCCGGCATTCGGGCTGGCTATCTTGCGGTGGTCGCGCCGGGCGATCTGCCAGGCCCGCGCCCGGTTGCCGCGATACCACCGAGCGCTCACAATCAGCAGGACTGCTCCCAACCGGGCCGGTAAATAATTCAAAAGATCATCTAACCGGGCGGCGGCTTTACCCAAATATTCGTAGCGGCCTCGGTAGCCAATCATCGAATCAAAGGTGTTGACCAATCGGTAGGCCAACGCTCCCGGTACGCCCAGCAAAGCGTAAAAGAATAACGGTGCAATCACACTATCGGTGCTATTTTCCGTCACCGACTCGATAGCCGCCCCGCAAATCTGGGTCTCATCCAACTCGCTGGTATCTCGACTGACCAGGCTCCGCATTTCGTAACGGGCGGCGGCTAAATCGCCTTTGCTCAGCAGTCGCCGGATTTTCAACCCTTCGTCGCCCAGCATTTTGAGGCTAAAGCAGCTTTTGAGCAAAAAGACCTCAAAGATGGACGGTACGATCCGATCCACCCGCCGCATCCAACTCAAGGCCAGCCAGGATAGGCTAAAGACCGCTCCCACACTAATTAGCACTATTAGCAAGCCGTAGACAAAAGGCCAGACCCGCCCCTCTCTAGGAGCCAACCGCTTCCAACCTTCGACTAGCCAGCCCATCCAAACAACCGGATGCCAGCGGGCCAGTGGTTCGCCCAACGCAATGTCCCAGGCCAAAGCCAATAGCAACACAATCAGCCCTTCAAGCGGGGTAGCTGAACTTAACAAAGTTTTGAGATTAAGAACGTTCTGAGCATGGCATACAAGATTTACGGTTTATTAACGGTTTCTTCATCGATTATAACATCTCTAATAAAGTTGAACAAGTCTTGTACCAATTCAATGATTTGCCTTTACCGTTCTGGTTCCCGACCCGCACCGACCACCATTCCAGATTTAACGCTGGTAAAAGAGCTTTAACCGCCCAGCCTGTGCAAACCGCACAATAGAAGGGGCTATTAAATTGTACCTTTGGACTATTGCACTGGTTTATTGCACAATGGTATACTTGCGGCTATGATTAATACTGCACATTTTGCACAAGCCGAAAAGGGCCTGGCTAGAAAACCATCACAAAAGGACGGCAATGGGTAAAAGCGATTTGGACAACGAGCGCACTACCGGCGCGGCTGTTCCTCCACCAACCGAAAAAGAAAAACCCCCCAAGAATAATGGTAGTGAGTTGCCGGGGCGGGTGGAAGAAGCCCAGGTACGTTATATTGATCTTCAGTTTACCGATATTTTTGGCGTAATTAAAAGCGTGACGATCCCGGTCAAGCAACTGCCGGGAGCGCTCGAAAATGGCGTTTGGTTCGATGGCTCGGCTATCGAAGGCTTTGCCCGCGTCGCCGAGCACGATATGTACCTCGTACCCGACCCCAGCACCTTTTCGGTTGTTCCCTGGACCAGTGGCGATGAAAAGACCGCCCGGCTGATTTGCTGGGTCTACACTCCACGCGGTGAACGATTTACCGGCGACCCGCGTCACGCGCTGGATCGGGTCTTAAAAGAAGCGGTCAATTTGGGCTATCAGTACAATACCGGGCCGGAGTTGGAGTTCTTTTTGTTCAAGAATGATCTGCTCAACGGCCTCCTTCAGCCTGCCGAGAATGACCGGGCCAGCTATTTTGACCATTCGACCGACCGGGCCAGTTTGCTCAAGCGGCAGGCCGCCAGTGTCTTAGAAGCGATGGGGGTCGGCTTCGAGAGCTTTCACCACGAGATTGCACCCGGTCAACACGAAATTGACCTGGAAGTCGGCCCGGCCCTGCGGACTGCCGATAACGTAATGACTGCCAAGTATGTCTTGAAAACCCTGGCCCAGCAAAACGGGATGCGGGCCACCTTTATGCCCAAACCTCAATTTGGAGTACCTGGCTCCGGCATGCACACCCACCAGAGTTTGACCTTTACGCCGGATAACAAAAGCGGTAGCCGCAACGAGTTGGGCAAGGTCGTACCCAGTTCGGCCCTAACGGGTACCAATGTTTTTAGCAGCCTCAACGAACAGTACAATTTGTCGTCCGTGGCCCGTCATTTTATCGCCGGACAATTGCTGCATGCTAAAGCAATGACCCCTATTTTAGCTCCGCTAGTAAATTCCTACAAACGGTTACTGGCAGGCTACGAAGCGCCGATCTATATCAGTTGGGCGCGGTTCAACCGGGGAGCCTTGATCCGAGTCCCCCACAGTGGGCCGGGAACCAATCAGCGCTACGCTGCCCGGCTCGAATTGCGTTGCCCCGACCCTTCTTGCAACCCCTACTTGGCCTTTGCCGTTATGCTCAAGGCCGGGTTGGATGGGATCAAACGCCGTCTGCCACTGCCGGAACCGGTCGAGGAAAGCATTTTCCAGTTGGATACAACCGAATTGCGCCGTCGTTCTATCGAAACCGTTCCGCCAACCTTGCGAGAAGCGATTGAAGAACTGCGTAAGGATGAAATAATCCAGGAAGCGTTGGGAGAAGTAATCTACGAGAATTTTGTCGAAGCCAAGTTAGAAGAATGGAGCGAGTATCGCCGCCACGTAAGCCCCTGGGAAGTGGAGCGTTACCTCGACCCTAGTTAAGGGACGAGGATGAAAGATGAGGGATGAAATTCGGACTGTAAAGCACAACCTATCCAGTATAGACTACACCCTGCCTTTGCAAGTCGGATTTCATCCTTCATCCTTCATCCCTTATCCCTCATCCCTTAAAAAATGATTATTGTACAGGAACTACAACAGCATATGTTACCGGCGGGCACCGAACTGCTGGCCGGACGAAACGGTCTTAGCCGCGAGGTTAGCTGGGTCGTGGTTAGCCGGAGTCGTCCGCCGATCTTCGAGGGCTTGAAGGGCAACGAACTGGTTTTAATTTCGATGCGCTCTTTACGAGCGCTCGACGAGGAATTTCCCCTTTCCCGGCTTTTTAGCTATCTGTCCGAGATGGGAGTGGCGGCGGCAGCAGTTTTGGGCGATGTGTCTGAAATCGGAATCGAAACGGCAGACGAGATGGATTTGCCTCTTTTTGGTCTACCCGAAGGCACTAGCCTCTCCGAACTGGAACGCTCGATCACCAAGTATATTGCCGACAACAACCAGCAACTTCAGCAGTGGAACCAGGATGTCTACCGCCAGTTTACCGAACTAGCCATCGAAGGCAAAGGGCTGGCTTCGATTGCCGAGCTTTTGTGCAAATTGACCAGCAAGGCAGTCGTGGTGGAAGATGCCAATTTCCGGCTACGGGTGCGCTATATCCCGGAAATCTTTGAAACTGAACCCAGCCTGATCGGGATTAACGGCGCGGGCCGCAACCGAAACAACCTCGGCACTCCCAATGGAACGAGTCAGGGGATTATCGCTGTAAGCGCTACTACCGACGGCCCCGGTTCAATCTTGCGCGAAAACGTGGCCCCGTTACGGGCATGGCTACATAACAAGGAGTTGCGGGCCAGCGACCCACCTTTGCATACTTTCGAGGTCGATAGCTCTGACAAACTCTTCCAACTGGTCGCCCCGATTATTGCCCAATCAACCGTGTCGGGTTATGTTTCTTTGATCGGGAGCGATTTCGACCGCAAGCAGAGGGTCGCGCTTTCACGGGCCGCCAGCGCCCTGGCTATCGAACGCGCCCGCGAGATTGCCGTTAGCGCGGTCGAAGATCGTTTTCAAGCGAATGTGCTGGACGAATTGCTGGATGGGACGTTTACCAGCCCGGAAGCGATTTTGGAGCGGGCCAAACGGTTGGGCTACAATTTGCAACTGCCCTACTGGATCGTCGCGTTCGCCTTTCGGCAGCAAGAAAAGAACACTCGCAAAAAACCACTGACTATCGTGCTGGACGGGCGAGAATTGGAACTGGATTTGCCGGTTAGCGAGACGATGGCCCGCGAACTACAACGGTTGATTACCCAGGAATCCACCCGCCGCCAGGTAACAGCGATTACGCGGGTGCGCGACGACCGCTTTGTCGTGATGTTTGCCAATACCAACGCTAAAGAACTTACCAATCCGGTCGAAGCTAAAAAAATGGCCCTGATCTACCAGGAGCGGATTGCCAGCTACTATCTGGACATCAGCGTATCAGGCGGGTTGGCCCGTTACTACGAGGGGATCGAAGGCTTGCCCAAGCAAAGCGCCGAGGCTGAGAAAGCGGTTACGATGGGACTGCGGTTGTTCGGGCCGGGTCAGTTGACCTATTTTGGCGATTTGGGGGTCTACCGGCTATTGCTCTCGATGGGTGGCAACAAAGAACTGCGCGATTTTTACAACGAATCTCTGGGCCGCTTGCTCGAACACGATGCACGCAACGGTGGTGAACTCATCCAAACGCTAGATGCTTTCTTTCGCTATCACGGCAGCCCCAGCCGAATGGCCGAAAAGATGAAGGCCCATCGTAATACCCTGCTCTATCGTCTCCGCCGGATTCAGGAGATCACCGGGATCGATCTGGAAGATGCTGAGACCCGCCTGGCCCTGCATCTGGCCCTCCGTATCGGCGAAGTCCTGGGCGAAAAAAGTAGTAGCGTTTAGCAATCCTCCACCCCCTGATTAATTTCGCCGAGGTAGCGTGCTGGCCTAGCGTTCGAGACGGTTATAACGCGGGTCAAGCAAATCTCGCAGCCCATCGCCAATGAAATTAAAGGCCAACACCACCGAGGCGATTGCCAGCCCCGGAAAAGTAGTGCGCCACCAAGCATCCAGGTTGCTAACCCCAGCAGCAGTCATGACCCCCCATTCGGCATCGGTCGGCTTTGGCCCCAGACCGAGAAACGACAGGCCCGAAAAAATCAAAATACCGTTGCCAATATCAATAAAAGTAATGACCAGCACCGGCCCCAATATATTCGGGAAGATTTGCCGCAGCATAATACGGGATGAATTTGCGCCGACCGCACGGGCCGCCAGAATATAATCCTGCGACTTGATGGTCAGCACCACGCTCCGCACCGTCCGCGCATACGAAGGCCACCAGACGATCAGGATCGCTATAATCGTATTGATAATGCTCCGGCCCAGCGCCGCCGCAATCGTCATTGCCAAAATAATGGTCGGAAAAGCAAAAATCAGATCGGTCAACCGCATCATAGTCTCATCGACCCAACCGCCAAAATAACCACTAACTACCCCGACCACCGTCCCAATCAAGCTGGCAAGCAAGATCAGTATCAGGCCGATAGGCATCGAGAGTTGCGCCCCGTAAAGTATCCGGCTGAAAATATCGCGGCCTAGCTCGTCGGTTCCAAATAGATGATTGGGGCCAGGTGGTTGGTTACGATCTTTGAAGATTTGGGCGGTCGGGCTGTAGGGAGCCAGCACGGGAGCCAGAATCGCCAGAGCGACCCAGCCCAGTACAACCACTAGCCCGACCAGCATGAGCGGGTTGTGCAGTAAAAACCGCCTGACCTGCCGGAACACCGAAGGGCGCACAGGTAATTCAGCCGCTGCGGTCGTCATGGCAGGCCCGGTCGCCGTTTCAACCGCTAATGTATTTGGTGGGTTACTATCTATTTGCATAATCTAATAATTTCGATCTGACTTATCTTTGCAAAGCTTTTCTAAAAGCCGCCGATCAAGCTATTTTGGTTCGGATACGTGGGTCTAGCACGGCGTAAAGCAAATCCACGATCAGATTGATCGTAATATAAATCAAGGCTACCACGATACTGACCCCCATAATCGCCGGGAAATCTAATTTAGTGGCACTCTGAAAAGCATAGCGACCTAGCCCAGGCCACGAAAAAATCGTTTCGGTCAGGACTGTGCCAGAAAGCAAACTGCCATAAGAAAGGCTGATGACAGTAATCACCGGCACCAAAATATTTGGCAAAGCGTGACCGCGTATAACTGCCCCACCTTTTAGCCCTTTTGAATGAGCCGTCCGCATATATTCCTGTTGCAAAACTTCCAGCGTGATCGAGCGGCTAACCCGGATAATCGGGCCAATTGTGGTAAGCGACAGAACGACTGCCGGTAGAAAAATGTGGCGCAAGCTGGAGCCAAGTGTATCCCAATGCCCGGTCAGCACCGAGTCAATCGTATAAAATCCGCTGATCCGAGGCGGAGCCAGCATCCCGGTATCTAGCCGGTCGGTAGCGGGCAGCCAGGATAGCTGGGTGTAGAAAACAAAAATAGCAATATAGGCCAGCCAGAATACTGGCACCGAGGAGCCGAGCAACGAAAAGAACCGCACCAACCCGTCCGGCATCCGGCGATGATTGAGCGCGGCAATAATGCCCAACGGCACGCCCAGCAAGCTTATGATAATCGCTACGGTTGCCAATTCAAAGGTCGCCGGTAGCGCCTCACCGAGGTCTTCGCCGACCGACCGACGCGAAATAATACTGGTTCCCAGGTCGCCCCGCGCCAGATTTGCAATATAAACCAGATATTGCTCCGGCAAAGATTTATCGAGGCCCCAATGTTCTTTGTAAGCTTTTACCAGTTCGGGCTTGCCAATCGCGCCCTCACCTAGCGCGGCATTGACCGGGTCGGCAGGGACGCTGTGCGACAGAACAAAAGCAATCAGGCTGATCCCGATCAGCATGAAGGGCAAGAACAATAATCTACGAACGATGAATTTAAGCATTTATTTAAGCCAGACTAACAACCGATCTCAGTAGGGGCGACCTTTATGGTCGCCCGGTTCGGGTCACACCGGCGACCATAAAGGTCGCCCCTACTAACAACCGATTGGATAGACTCTAAATCGGCAGCAAACCAGCAAAATTGCCAGCTTGCTGCCTTCTAAGAAACTTATGTTGTGTCTCATTATCTCGTACCTCCCAAAGTCTCGCAATATCGTACCGATTAACTGAACTCAAATTATCACAACCAGGTCATACTACCTTACATTTGAGGTTATAGGGCAGGGTTTTCCTTGTAAAAATTCAACCTT
>JBBQWM010000032.1:0-67980 GCA_038210655.1 Chloroflexia bacterium | reverse complement strand
AGCCTCAAATTTGTCATTCTGAGCCGCAGCGAAGAATCTAGATTCTTCGGCGGGGAGCTGTCTTTGGAAAAATCCCGGTTATTTCCCGCCTCAGAATGACATGGCCTGAGTAGTTACAAATTTCTAATATATAATTTTAGTAGTTTGGAGCAGGATTTTCACGGTTGCCCGTTTTTATTGTTTGAACCCATGCAAAAATCTGACGCTCACCCTTAATAAAGCGGTTGTAGCCGACCAGATCAGGGGCCTTAGAAGAGGTGGAAAACTATATTCCAAAGACGCGGGCCAAAGAGGAATAGCCCGACCCCAACCGCAAAGATAGCGGCAACTAGCACAGCCCCAGCAGCGACATCTTTGGCAATCTTCGCCAGAGGGTGATATTCGTCGGTCACAAGGTCAACCAGACTTTCGGCGACGGTATTGACCATTTCCAGGCAGTAGACCAACGCCATCGTTATCAGCAAAATAGCCCACTCGGTCGGGCCTAACCCCAGCCAGAAGGCCACGCTGACTGCCACCACTCCCAACCCGGCATGAACTTGCATATTACGCTGAGTACGCAAAACGTAAAAGATACCCTCAAAAGCATATCCGAAGCTACGCAAAAAAGTGTTACGAGGAATCACTTTTTTGGCCTCTTCATGCTGCTCCAGGGCGGCTTTCTCCGCCGCATTTAGCGGCCCATGCTCATACTTGCTCAATTCAGGCGTTGGAATTGTTCTCAAGATTTTCCGTCTCGTCGAGCAAGCGGGCGGCAGCTTCTTCTTTAGCCCGCATTACCTCGCGGTCGTCCGCTTCTTCGTGGTCGTAACCCAACAAATGAAACACTCCGTGAATGACCAGTTCTTGCGCCTCACGGCGGGGTGTATTGCCAAACTCAGCCGATTGTCGGGCGGCTTGTGGATACGAAATAATAATATCACCCAGATAGCGGCTATTTTCGGACTGTTGAGCCAGTTCGGGCGGCAAAACAAAGTGCGGCGTTTGTGGCCCGTCATCGGCCTCGTCGTCGTATTCTTCGGCCCATGCGCCCTCTGCGTCGGGAATAGCCTCGTCCGCATCTGCCAAAGCCGCGCCCTCCAAATCATAAGTCACCCCCGACCGGCCTTCCCAGTCAGGGGCTTCCTCGTTAGCGAAGGAGAGTACATCGGTCGTGCGGTCTACCCCTCGATATTCCCGGTTCAACCGTTGTACCTCGGCATCGTCAGCCACTTCTATACTCAACCCTATTGCCTGTTGCGCCAGACCTTCGGCCAATAACGCCGCCTGCGCCGCCCTCACCAGGGTCAGAGCATCGAGCGCGGCTTCAAAGTCGGAGCCGATTTCGGCTCCTATTTCAAACTTTTCGGTTCGACTATCTTTCGCCAGCATTTTCTTGCTCACCTGTGTTTGCTATTTGCTATCCACCAGCTAATTATAGCATAATTCAGGTATTTCCAACGCCAGCCTATCGGGATGATCTATATCTGACGAGGGATGAGGGATGAGGGAACGATCTATGGGCGGAGCCATATCCAACAAAATGCTCCTGTTTCTTGTGAGACATTGCTCCGCCAATGGAGGTTCCCCTTCATCCCTTCATCCCTCATCCTTCATCCCTTGTTTAACATGTATGGTCTATGGGGAGATTAGCCCGCTTCGACCATTTTGATCCCAGTAGTGTACTTCTCCTGCAAAACATCGAAGGCCGGTTGCACTTCACCAACTACCGGCTTATCACTCCGTAACAACGAGCGGTCGAGCTTACCCAGATTATCTTCGATGTCTTTGTAGAGATCAGCCGACTTGTCTTTGATGCTATCCTCTACATCATCCCAGCCAGCCTTGAACTTCGTAAAGGCTGCTTTAGCTGCTACCAAATCATTCTTTTTGAGAGCTTCGCTGGTCGCAGTCAAATTAGTACCGAGAAGTTTAAGGGCTTCTACTTTTTTGGTACGGTCAGCCCCTGTAGTTGCCGAAGTAGTAGCCGCCACCGTAGCACGGGCAGGGGTAGCCGCTGTCGTGGTAGTGGTCGCGGTCGGGTCGCCACAGGCTGCCAATGCCAGGGTCGTCAGCCCTAGCAACAATCCACAAATGACCGTTCGTTTTAGCTTCATAACACTCTTTCTCCCGTTGTCAACCACCGATTCTGAGGAACCGGCGGGCTTATTAACCAACAAACCTGATATTTCAACCCTTAAAATAGACCAAACCTAAGCAAGCTTTGACTTATTAGCCAAGTTTTTCGCTGCTATTGGTTACGGCAAGACGCGAGATCGCCAGTTTTGCAACAAGGCGACGAAACGTCTTACCGTAAAAAGATTTAATTATTTAGAAGCGGTAGCCGGGGTGGAGGTTTTGACCGGCTCAATGTGGTCGGGGGTTTCTTTTTTCAGCCGCCCGTAGACCACTATACCAATACCGACGACCAATACTAATGCCTGGACAATCGTGGTTTCCCAGGTCGGGAAAAGCCCTAAAAAGTCGTTAGCAGGCAAATAATCGGCGCTGTGAGTGGGTAGTACGTTGGCAACTTGCAGGGCGTGTACCCCCGTTCCGATAAACTTGAAACAGAGGAAGAAAACTAGCAGACTGGCGACCGTAAAGAACGGCCCCATCGGAATACGCAACCCAACGACCATTAGCAGCACACCCAGGATCACCAGCGCCAGCGTACCGATCCCCATTCCGATCCATAGATCGGAGGCGCTGATCGAAGGGCCGATGCCGAGGTAGAACAAGGCCGTCTCGGCCCCTTCCCGGAAAATCGCCAGAAAGGAGAGCAAACCCAGACCAAACAGGCTGCCGGTCGCCAGGGCAGCCGTACTTTTCTGGCGGATATAGCGTTGCCAGGCTACTGCACTGGATTTGCTGTGCATCCAATAGCTGACGTAGAACAGCATAGCAGCAGCGACCAGGCCCACGCTACCCTCGATCAACTCGCGGTTGCTGGCGTTAATCAGATTACTGAAAAGAAGTTGGATCGCAATCGCCAAAATAATGCTAAGGGCCAGACCTACCAATGCCCCACCCCAAATCCAGGGCTGCTTATCGGCGTTGCCCGATTTCTTGAGGAAGGTCAACAGGGCTACCACTACTAGCAGAGCTTCCAAACCTTCGCGTAACAAAATCGCGGTCGCGTCAAAGATGCCGTAGTTACCGGCGTTCTTGTAGGGTTCTAGCCGAGTATACATCCGATCCAGCACCGCCTTAGCCGTAGGCGAGTTTTGGGTCAGCAGACTATAGGCCAAAGCCATATCGTTCTCAGTCTGGACATAATCCTGGGCCGAGCGGGTCTTGACCTGGCCTTCAACTTCCAGCCAATCCTGCTGGAACTCTTTGACTTCGCTGGCGGCGGCAGTATAGTTCGACTTTGCCATAAAATCACGGGCTTCGTCGAGCTTTCCTAGCACGCTGCTAATCGTGGGCTTTTCGGCAGGAGCAGAAGTGGTCGGGTTGGGAGGCGCTTTTGTTTCGCCCTTGCTAAAATCCTTGTTGTAGTTATCCAGGGCGGTCAAAGCTGTAATGACTTCCTTCTGGTCTACCGGCTTTTTGGAGAAGGCAAAACTAATGTCGCTCATCTTCTCCTCGATAGTGCGGTAAGCGTCCTTCGATTTAGCTTTGACCCCATCTTCAATCTCGAACCACTGGTTACTAAAAGTCTTAAATTCCTTTTGGGCGGTCTCCAGATCGCCAACCTGGGTGGCTTTCAGAGCGCTTTCAATATGGGTCGTGATCCGGGTTAAATCTTCTTCCGGGCCGGCGGCTTTCGCCAGTGATACCTGCCAAAACCCCAGGCTAAACAAGATTGCCAGGGCCGCTATTAGACTGAAAATCCGGGAGCGTCTTTGCCATAACGACCCAACTGAAGAAAGCTGCATAACCAATCCTTTCATCTTGGAAAATTTAAACCCTCTTGTAACTCCATATCGCATGTTAGCATAACCTAATCTTTTTTATCTGTCAAGCCTAAAGTTAACTAATTTTGAGGTTAGTTCAGATTGGGCAATCATTAGAAAAAGTTAAATAGCCCAAATCGACCCGCCCTAAACTAGACGCACGGCGTGGTCGGGATAGGGAAGCCGACCTCACATCCCAAAGGGAAGTGGCATGCTATAAACGGTTAGAATTTGGGTGGTGGATTTGGTAAAATTATTTGTAGAAGGCGACCCACTTATAGAGGGGAGCGGGTCGCTTGAAAATAGCGTCTCAGGAAGCCTGCACATCATCCCAGTTTTCGTCATAACCAGGGGCTTTTTCGTTGCCTTGCCACTCCTCGTCCCCAGCAATACTCTCGACGATATTGCCAAAAGGAGCGTTGGCGACTTCTTCTTCCAATTCTTCCTGCTCCTCCTGTCCAAAGAAGAAAGAAAGTTGGGTCGGCTTGTGGCGCAACTTTTCGGCGCGGGAAAGCCGCTTTTCATCGGTAATATTGACGATCTGACCGTCTTTCCACTCGAACAAACTACGGGTCTTGCGGTGTCCACGAGCGAGGGGCGAACTGGCCCGCATGAGGTCTTCGGGGTGGATGCCCTTTTTATGGGCGACGGCTTGCAGGCTGTTGCACTGGCGCAAAAACGTACAACTCTGGCACTTATACATATTGGAGGCCAGTGGAAATTGCTCTTTCTCGATAGCGCGACCTATCTTGAAGATGCGTTCGCGCAAGACCCGCCGTTCGCCTTCGCCACGTATAGTCGGGATATGCGAACCATCACGGATATGCTCGATAGCAAAGCGACGCGGCGCAGCCGGGTAGAGCAATTCGACCGCCAGATCGTAGCAACTGAACTGGGTATCGACCTGGAGTGCTTCCGCCGCCATCGGTTTGTAGCCAGACTTGTAATCGACTACCAGCAGATGACCGCCCTCTTCGCCCCGCAAAAAGGCCGGACGACTATCGTGTAAGGCTTTGCCCAAATCTTCAGGCCGGAAACTGCCGGGCTGTTTGCTCTCTTTGAGTTCCAAGCGGTCAATATAACCCTGCAAGGCATAACCACGCCCGTTCTGCTCGTTGGTGATATTGATAATAAAGTAGGCTTCGACCAGCACGTGTGAAAGTGGTACGCCTTCGTTACGCTGGAAGAACTCGTAGCAGAATTTATAGCCACTACCGAGCAGTTTTTCTTTCTCATCCGGCGAACGCCACAGCATAGGCGGTTTGCGCCGACCTTTATCGGTCTTGGGTTGGCTATCAATGTTAAACCAGCGGCCCCGAAAGACGTTAGCAAAGTTTGTAGCGGACTCGTACATTTTAGCTTCAGGGTTTTTGCGCTTGAAGAAGTCGTAAAACATCGAGTGTAGCACGCTACCAAATTCGAGGGCCGGAACGCGAGGCTGCGTCTCTGGCTCCGGGTTTTCAAGATAATTGAACCAGAAACGCGCACCGCAGTCCTGGTATATCTTCATCATGGAATCGCTAACTACCAACCGACCGTCGCGGGTGTAGCGCATCGCGCAACCTCCTGACCACCCTCTGGGAGCTTATATTTGATCTTCCGCAGTTTTACGTTAACATAAGCTTGATGGTAGCACAAGAGTTCGCTCCGCGCAAGTGTTCTACACAACCTATCAGGGCTTAGGCGTTAAGGTCAAAGGGTTCGAGGCTTTTGCCGACCCACCGGTCAATCAATCTAATCTACGCTACCCATTGGCGGCTATGTTATTGGCAGGACTGGTGGCAGGGTTGTGTAATAATCTTAGCGAGTTGGCGATTGCTCAATGTTTAGCCGATCAACCCCTGGCTATCAAACTAGCTAAAGGGTTCAAGAAGTTTAGTTATGAGGAACTCCTATTAGCTTTATTATGAAATGTTATTGAAAAACTTCTTTTTAGGGGTTGCGTGAAATATGATTTCGTGTAAAATAGATTTAGTGAAATTTTGTAACTTAACGGACTCTTACTAACTTCGTCTAAAACGAAAGAAGCATAAAAGTAAATCCGCCTCTGGGTAGCTAGAGCGGAGAGGCTAATTTTGCTGTTACTATGAGTAGGAAGGTACAAAGTAGGGGAGTTTTGCCAGACAACGCAATTCAGGTATAATCTCAAATCTATCCGCAATGCAGTACATTCGGTTAAGCACGGGTGATAGACAATCCTGGCGTTCTTGTGAGCAGAGTTGCTGGCAAAAATGGACGTTAAAAGGCATAGTGGCTAATAATCAAGGAGGATAACCTGATGCAAACCCTCGATAAAAACGCAATCGCGTTTAATTTTGGCCCCCACGAAGACATCATTGACCTGAGTGGAGCGATGCAGAACCTGACGGTTCCGGCCCTCTACGAAGCGGCCCTGGGCAACGGGGAAGGCCGAGTAGCCGAAGGTGGCTCCCTGGTGGTAGCAACCGGCAAATATACAGGCCGCTCCCCAAAAGATAAATTCGTGGTGAGCGAACCGGACAGCCACGATCATGTCGATTGGAAGGCCAACCAGCCTTTTGAGGCCATCAAATTCGACGCTCTGTACGGCCGGGTCAAGCAATACATGGCCGCCCGTAAAGTTTATGTCCAGGATTTGTTTGTGGCGGCCCATCCTGAATACCGACTACCAATCCGGGTTATTAGTGAATATGCCTGGCACAACCTTTTCGCCCGCAACCTCTTTATCCGCCCGACCGCCGAGGAGTTGAAAACGTTCGAGCCAGTCTTTACAGTCTGCGATGCGGCTAATTTCAAGGCCGAGCCAGAACGGGATGGGACACGCAGTGAGACATTTATTCTGCTCAACTTTGCCCGCAAGATGGTCTTGATCGGCGGAACCGAATACGCCGGGGAGATCAAAAAGAGCGTCTTTACCCTGCTCAACTACTTGCTGCCGCTCAAGGGCGTGATGTCGATGCACTGCTCTTGCAACTACGGGCCGGAAGGGGATGCCGCCCTGTTCTTTGGTCTGTCGGGAACCGGCAAGACGACCCTCTCGGCTGACCCGCAGCGCACCCTCATCGGGGACGACGAACATGGCTGGGGCGCGGATGGCGTTTTTAACTTTGAGGGCGGCTGCTATGCCAAAGTCATCAATTTGAGCGAAAAGGCCGAGCCGGAGATTTATAGTACGACCCGCCGATTTGGGACAGTCCTGGAAAACGTCGTAATAGACCCCCTGAGCCGCAAGCTTGACCTCGACAGCGAGGAATTGACCGAGAACACACGGGCGGCTTATCCACTAGAGTTTATCCCGAATATGGACTTGAGAGGTCGCACCGGACACCCCAAGAACATTATCTTTCTGA
Source organism: Chloroflexia bacterium (assembly GCA_038210655.1). GTDB lineage: Bacteria > Chloroflexota > Chloroflexia > Chloroheliales > Chloroheliaceae > 54-19. The sequence goes on along the minus strand of JBBQWM010000032.1, from coordinate 60,773 downwards.
CGGCGGATGCTTTCGGGGTGCTACCACCAATCTCGAAGCTGAGCCAGGAGCAGGCGATGTATCACTTCCTGTCCGGCTTTACGGCTAAACTAGCCGGAACCGAACGGGGCGTAACCGAACCGCAGGCGACCTTTAGCACCTGCTTTGGCGCTCCTTTTATGGTGCATCACCCTTCGGTCTATGCCGAACTCCTGGGCAATAAAATTGCCGAACATGGCGCGAAATGCTGGCTGGTCAATACCGGGTGGAGCGGTGGCTCTTACGGAGTCGGGCAACGCATGAGCATCAAGCATACGCGGGCCTTGATTAGTGCCGCCCTGAACGGCGAACTGGAAGATGTCGAATACGTGATCGACCCTTATTTCAAGCTGGCGGTTCCGCAGTCCTGCCCCGGCGTACCGGCTGAAGTGCTAAATCCACGCCAGACTTGGGCCAACGGTGCCGACTACGACGCGAAGGCGGCTCAACTGGCGAAGATGTTCGCGGATAACTTCAAGCAATACGCCAGTTATGTCACCGAAGCCGTGAGCAAGGCTGGCCCGCAATAAGAACGGGCTAGTTTAAGAGCCGATCCAAAAGTCCATTGGCAGAGCAATGTCTTACAAAGACGGTCTAAATTGTAGGACATTACTCCGCCAGGTAGCATTGCACTAAACGGTGAAATCCTCTTTAAGCTTATTAGGTGGTCGGCCTCGTTTGGGGGAGGCGGAGGGTTCGACGATTTTATCTCGAAAAGCGGCCAGGGTTGCGTTCGGGTAAGCAGCCAGACCATCGGTACAAACCAGCAAAGCCTCTCCAGGCTTGGCGCAAGAGCGCACCAGCCTCATGAGCTTTTCTTTTCCCCTAAACCACCAAGATATTGCAAAGTCTGTTCGAGGCTGATGACATCGGCATATTTGGCGTTGAGATCGAATAGATTGGCTTCGTGTGGCCCTGCCGCCCGGTCTACCACACCTTCGCGCGGAACGACGACCATAAAGCCGCTTTGCAAGGCATCCAGAGCCGAAGCCCGTACACACCCGCTGGTAGTGCTGCCCGTCACCACCACCGTATCGACCCGTTCGGCGGTCAGGAGGGAAGCCAGGTTGGTGCCAAAAAAGGCGCTGGCGAACCGCTTGATAACAATCGGCTCTTCCGGGCGCGGCGTGATCCGCTCGTCAATTTCCGACCAGTTTCCGGCCCCTTCCTCGAACAACCGCAAACTTGGTACCTTCTTGACGAAAGCGCCGCCGTCTTTACAGCCTTTGGTATAACGTACCGTTGTATAGACCACCGGCAGCCCTTTTTGCCGAAATACTGCCAAGAGTTGATTGGTCGCCGCGATTGCCGCACTCATATCGGCCCCCAAAGGTGACTCCAGGCTGGTCATCCCATAACAAAAATCGACGATCAAAAGGGCCGGACGTTGCCCAAACCCCGCGCTCTGCCCTAGCCCGGCCTGTTGATAAAACTCCCATGTTTTTTGTGGATCGCTCATTTTCCTTCCCCTCTAACTTACCACTCAAATCAACAATGGTGCAATTGCTCTAGGCCGCCCCGCGCTTAGTGCCGACTGGCTCTTTTGGCGGTAGAGCGGACGAGTCTGAGGCGGGCGTAAAAGTATCGGTTTCAAGCTGGGTTTCGGGTAGCCAGCGCAATAGCCAGCGCGGGGCGTACCAGTTCCACTCTCCCAACAGCCGCATTGTAGCCGGAACCAGCAGCGCCCGAACGATAGTCGCATCCAGCCCAACCGCGACCGCCACGCCTACCCCCAGGGCCTTGACCAACACAATATCGGCGGTTACAAAGGAGAGACAGACCAGGACTACAATTAGGGCCGCACTGGTAATGATTTTACCGCTTTTTTGCAAACCAAGCGCAACACTGGCGGTGTTGTCGTGAGTGTGGCTGTAGCTTTCTTTGATCCGGCTAAGTAAAAAGACTTCGTAGTCCATCGATAGGCCAAACAGGGTGCAGAACATAATAATCGGCAAACTCGGCTCGATCAGGCCAAGTGGCTTAAAGTTAAGCAGCCCGCTCAGATTACCCTCCTGGAAGACCCAGACTAAAGCCCCGTAGGAAGCCAGCAAACTTAGCGCGTTCATGATGATCGCTTTGAGCGGCAACACCACCGACCGCAACAAGATCAACAACACAATATAGGTACTCATCACGATCACAAGGGCCGCATACGGGAAAGTGCCGTAAATACTCTCGACTACGTCCATAATTCCGGCGGTTCCGCCCGTCACCTGCAAGGTCATGCCGTTGCCGACCGCGCTGTTGCGGAGTTTGCTGACGAGGGCTTTGGTCTCCTCCGAATTGGGCGCATACTTGCTGACGACCGAGAAAAGAGTGGTATCGTCTTTAGAATAGGCTCTCAGGTAGCCCTGCAAAAAGAGGTCTTGAATCTTGTCGGGGATGCTATAAATTAACTGATACTGAACTTTGCTCAAGCGTGGCTCGACCGTCACAATGCTATCAACCCGTGCGACACGCGGGTCTTTGGCAATCGCCTGGGCGAAATCGTACAGGTAGTAAATATTATCGGGCGCGAGGATATTGCCGTTATTGGGCGTGCGGATCGCTACCAAAACCGGGTTGATCTCGCTTTCGTTAAATTCGGATTTGAGAATATCGTAGGCCTGACGGCTTGGCACATCGCCCGGCAGCACCGAGGCATCCGGCGAACTAAACCGCACGTTCAAGAAGGGTAGGCCAAGTATCAGGAGCAAAGCCAGCACCGGCACAAAAACGCTAACAGGCCGTTTCATCACCAGATGAGCGAGCCAGGCCCAAAAGCCGTGTTGTTCGGCCCCAGCAGCGACCGCGACCTGTCTGCGCCCGAATAGCCCGGATACCGATAGGGCGTTAACCTTTGGCCCAACCAATGTTAATATAGCAGGTAGAAGCGTGATTGCCGCCAATACCGATACGACCACCACTACAAACCCGGCGATCCCGACCGATACCAGGATATTGATCTTAAAGAGTAGGGTCCCGCTCAGTCCAATCATAACGGTCAGACCGCTAAAGGTGACAGCCTTGCCTGCGGTTGCCAGCGTAATACCAATCGCTTCTTCGACCGAGCGGCCCCGCGCCAGTTCTTCGCGGAAGCGACTGGTCAAAAAGAGCGAGTAATCCAGACCCAGACCCAGACCCAGCAGGGTCGCCAGATTGACCGCGAAAATCGAAATTTCGGTGGCATGCCCGATCCCAAAGATCGAAGCCAGGATTATTAGCACGCCCACCCCGCCGACTGCCACCGGCAAACACCCCGCCACTATCGAGCCAAATACCAGGACTAGCGCGACAATCGCGACCGGGAAAGCGACTAATTCGGCCCGTTGCAAGTCGCGCTGACTTACAAACTCGACATCTTCATAAAAAGCCAACCCACCGCCGACGGTCATCTTGAGCGAGGCCGGTTCTTTTATCAGGGGACGGATTTCGGGTAGCCGCTTGGTGGCGGTCTCACCATCCGCCGCCAGGGTAATAACCTCATAGGCTGTGCGGTTATCTTTGGAAATTTGGCGCGGGTTGGTGGTATGCAGGACTGCTGTCGTATTGATCGGGGATTTAGCCAGCCCAGCCAGCGAGACCTGGACTTCCTGAATGAAACGCTCATCCAACGCCGTTAGATTGGGGTCTTTACTCTGGTAAAAGATTACTAACGTACTGGTACTGAAACCAAGTTTTTTTTGTAATAATTCTGCCGCCTGGGACGATTCAAGGCTAGGGTCGGCAAACCCACCAGTCTTGAGCGGTTCCAACACTCTCGGTACAAACGGTAACGAAATTGCCACCGCCAGCACCCAGGCTCCAATTACAAGCCATTTATTCCGATAAATCCATTTCCCAAAGTTATAAAACCACATAATCTATTGCTTTCCATCTATAAGACCAAATTTGTATTTAGAACAATTCACTAAAAACAACGCGCAAGCGGTCTGGTTAAACCAGCCAGGAGCAAAGGCCGCGCCACAAGCTAAAAAGCGACCCCCTGCATTATAGCACCGGGCCGCTCGTGACGAACGAAAGATTGTGATAAATTTCCGTATCTTTATTCAGCTATCTACCATGATCGCCTTTATATCTGCGGGGCCATTTGCAACAGGCTCTTATAACAAAATACAGCGTAATTGACTCCTGTAATACCAAGTCCGGCTAAGTAACAAACCCATGTCACCCTGAACGAAGTGAAGGGTCTCGGCTCTTTGGGCTAGAGCCGGGTGTAGGCAAAAGATTCTTCACTTCGTTCAGAATGACATCTACCTAACCGGACTTGGTATAAGAGCGAGCTTCTGCTCGTGATGAAAGCTCGCTTTTACAGATAAGCGGGTAGCTTAAGGGCTTTGCATTTGCTATAAGCACGAGATTTAGCTGGCTTTTTCGAGTTTGCCAGGCTCTTCGGGCCACTCCTGTTCCGGCTTTGTTGAAGTGGCTAACCCGAAGGGCCACCAGTTGTATTGTTTGAACGACAGCACGGTGGCCGGAACCAGGATGCCGCGCACTATAAAAGTATCCAACACCACTCCTAAAGCTACCACGACACCTAGCTGGTATAACTCGCGGAGGGGTAGAATTGCCAACACCAGGAAGGTTCCGGCCAGGATCAACCCAGCAGAGGTAATTACCCCGCCAGTATTGACCAGGGCGATCCTTGTACCTTCTTCCAATCCCATTTTACGCACTTCTTCGCGTACTCGGCTCATCAGGAAGATTGTATAGTCCGCCCCCAGCGAGACCAGGAAGATAAAAGCATAGAGCGGTAGCGAATAAGCCCGACCTTCGTCCCCCTGGATAATCACAAACAGGAAGGAAGCCGCCCCAACCGCTGCGAAGAAATTAAGTAGCACCGCCACAATTAGATATAAGGGCGCAACCAGGCTTCGCAACAGCAGCGCCAGAATTAATGTAATCACGATTACGACCGCCGGCACAACCTTCAGTTTGTCTTCCAGATTGACCGCCCTAGTATCGGCAGCCTGGGCCGTTACCCCCGAAAACACAATGTTGTCGCCTATCCCAGCCTCTTTAGCGGCATTTTTAGCAGCTTTACGTAGCGGGTCTATCGTATCAAGGGCTTTGGAGCCGTAAGGGTCACTGGCAAGCACCAACGACAAACGTACTACCTGATTGTCGGCAGAGATATACGGAACCGTCTGAGCGTACAAACCAACTGTCTGAGGGTCTAGACCCGTCTGACCGCTCGGACTTGCGCCTGGGCCGTCAGTTGGCGGTCCGCGCCGGAGCGCTTGCTTTAGTGGTTCCGGTAATTTTGTCAATTCCTGCTGAAGCTGGTTGGGGTCAAGTGTCGGTTGACCGGCTGGACGAGTGGGGCCTTCTACTTTTGCCACATTAGAAACCCCGGCTACCGACTGGCTAACCTTCTCAATCGCTCCCAGCCGTTCGTAAGCGTTCGTACCGGACGGCAAGACCAACAACAAATCGGTCGGGGCGAGTTTGCCCGGCTCAAAGTTAGCCGCCAGCACTTTGTAGCCATCGGCAGAATCGGTCGGCTGACGGAAGCCACTCAGAAAGTTAAAGACATCAACTACCCCAAGATTGCCCAAACCCATCACCAGTAACAAGAGACTGCTGAGCCATAGTGCCGCGACCGGACGACGACCGACCCGTTTAGCAGTCCAACCCCACAGCGATCTTTTAGCGGTTGTATTTTCAGCCTTTGGGATAAGAGGCCAAAAAGCGGCTTTACCCAGGATCGCCAGCAACGCCGGAACCAGGGTGATACTCACCAAAAGCATAACCGCTACCGCGACTGCCACCGAAGGGCCTAGCGCCCGGTACAAACCGAGGGTCGCCAGCAGCAAACATAATAGCGCAATAATAACCGTCGCCGCACTGGATATAATCGCTTCCACTACCCCAGCGTAGGCCCGACGCAAAGCAGTCAGTCGGTCATAACCACCCTTTAGCTCTTCACGATAGCGCGAAGCCAGGAAGATAGTATAATCTACCCCGACCCCAAATAGCAGCACGTCCATAATCGAAATAACTTGTTCATTGACTCCAAACAACCCGGCTTTCGCGCACAAAGCCAGAAGTCCATTAACCACCCCCGAAGCCATAAACACGGCTACTAGGGGTAGCACTGCCATAACTGGCGAACGGTAGACAATTACCAACAGCACCAGCACCAGGCTAACCGTAGTCAGTAGTAGCGACACATTGGTGCCGGTAAAGACAGTAACCGTATCAGCCACTACCCCAGCAGGCCCAGTCAGGTTAATTTTCAAGCCATCACCTTCAAACTTCTTCGCGTAATCACGGATCAGCTTAATAATTTCGAGCAATTTCTCGTCATTATCCGAAGATTTGAGGGAGACCACCAAATTCATAGTTGTGTTGTTAGCCGAGACAAACTCGCTACGGGCCTGCGGTAAAGTGTAGATAGAAGCAACTCCCTCGACCTCTGCCGGTTTCTGGGAGGAGAGCAGCCAATCGTTAATCTGCTGGCCTTTAGCAAAATTGCTCTCGCTTAACCCTGCCGGATTATTAAAGACCAGAATAGCCGGAATACCTTCTGCGCCGGGAAAAGCCCGTTCCAGTAGTTTGTCAGCCCGTACCGACTCCTGATCGCCAATGCTAGAGGATAACTGGTTGTCGTAAAGGTCTTGTAGCTTGGGCGGCAGCGTCACCATAGTGGTCAAAATCAATATCCAGGCAACCACCGTCACCCAGCGTCCTAGCGGGCTAGTTATCAACGAACCCAGGCGATAAATCGCGCTTTTATTCTCTTTCTCAGTCTCAGGCTGGATCGCCTTACGTAATGTGAAATCAGTTTTACTCATATTACTCCTTGTTCCTTCAGTTAGGGAAGCAAATAAAATAATTGTCCCTACCGGGATATTTTATTATTTTTGAGTCCCTTAGAGATATTGACCCCCTGACCGACTGGCTTGCTTATCGCTTGATAAGTGATAGGCAAGCCAAAGCCGACCTGAACTTCTAAAAGATCAGATTGGTCTATCAGGTTATTTATGATCCCAAGCCAGATTTGGACTTGCGATTAGTTGTTTATCAATTGATAAGCGACTGGCCAAAAAAATTACGTTCCGGTCAGCCCATGCAGATAAAACTGAACCAAAGCATTAGCTCTTTCGAGATTGCTTTGAGCTAGTCCCTCCTCTGAGGGTTGCTGGATAAAGCTGGAAACCAATCCCAAAAAGAGATAAGCCGCCGTCATTGGCGTGAGCTTGCTTGTGGTCGGGTCGGGTATCAAACCCTCCCGGATGCCTTCTTCCACCAGGGCTATGATCGGGTGTAGTTCTCCCTCGTAGAAAAAGAGGTTGACTTTTTCTTGAGAAACGGCATCCAGTTCGTGTTCAATATCGTGGAACATAGTCGAAATATCGTGGCGGGTAAATTGTAACAAAAATACCGCCATTTCTACCAGACGCGCCTGGACACCTAGTTCTCGTTTTTGAATGATCGCTTCCAGGGCGACCTTCATCTGTTGCAACATCTCAACCAGAATTGCAACATAGAGTTCCTGCTTATCTGAAAAATGGTAATAAAGGGCAGGCTGAGTGATACCGCATTCCTGGGCGACCTGTCTGGTTGTAACCGAACGATAGCCAAACTCCATAAAAAGTTGCCGGGCGACCTGCAAAATTTTATGGCGAGTTTCTTCGGTTTCTTCCCGGTTATTTTTACGTATTTGCCTGACCATTTATCTTTCGTTTCTAGTACTTATCGCCTGATAAGAATTTATCAAATGATAAGCATTTTTGCAAGGGTGGAAATAATAAAGATTGTGTTAAGTTCAGTATATATACTTGAGTGGTTTGGATCGAGGTTCTCACAATCTCCTGCTATTACTATTTGAACCTGTGCAAAAAATTGACGCGCACCCACACTCCGAACTTAGGTTGACTTGAAATCGGCAATGGGGTAGTATGCAACAACTAAATATTGTGTATGGGTATATCAAACTGTTAGCTTAGAAATGTATCTTTCCATCTCCCTTTTCTTTCCCAATTGGGGAAAGAAACAGTTCTTTACAACCATAAGCAGGAGGTGGTCTTTGGATCAAAGCAAAAGAGCGCATCTCGATCATCAGTTGGGTGATTTAGAGAATAGCCTGCTAGACCTATCTAGCATGGTTGAAAAAGCGGTAGACAACGCCATCGCCGCCCTTAAATTCCGCGACCAGCGTCAGGCGCAGCGCGTAATTATTGCCGACCGCACCCTAAATGCGCGTCGTTACGAGGTAGAAGAGGATGCTTTATCCTTGCTGGCTTTGCAACAACCAGTATTATCACGCGACTTGCGTTATATTGCCGCCGTCATTCATATCGCCGGGGAACTGGAACGGATGGGGGATTATGCGAAGGGGATCGCCCGCATTAGCGAGATGCTACCAGGGCCAACCCCACCCGCAATTTTAATCTACCTCGAACAAATGGCCTCGCAAGCCAACCAAATGTTGCATTCGGCGATGGATACCTTTATCGACCACGATGCCGCTGCCGCCGACAAAGTAGCCGCTCAAGACGATATCCAGGACGAGCTTTACAACCGTGTCTACAAAGACTTACTAAACCTAATGTTTACCGATAATTCGCTGGTTGACCTTGCCACCATGCTATTATGGGCCGCGCATAACCTGGAACGCATGGGCGACCGGGTGACAAATATCTGCGAACGGATTAGATTTGTAGAAACAGGTATTATGAAGGATGACCCCGGTTCGCACGCCGGGTTTGTCGATTAGGTGAATAGGGTGTTTCCCAGGCCCGAAAATTTAAGTGTAGAGGTAGCCGATCTCAAACAGCAAGCGCGACGCTCGGCAAAGCGGCGGTCGTCCCGGCCCAAAATAGGGCTGTCGATGTTATTCGGCCTGACTCTGGCGGTGGTCTGGCACTTTGTGCATCAAGCCGGGGAGATTTATCAACCTAGCCCCACCGACCCTCAATTCTGGTTTCATCTGCTAGTAGAGGGAACTATCGCCCTCTACGCCGCCGCTTTTTGCTTTATCGCCTGGACGCTCTGGGAACGCTTCAAAGCTTGATTTCTAGCCTTTGTAAAAATTGCCAATAACTATTCACCCCAGAGACGCTTTGAAAGACATTGCACTTAAACCTCTTTGCACGAGCGCCACAAAAAGAGACTGGCCTCGTAAAAAGCCAGTCTCCCTTCAACTACTCAGTCCTCAGTCCTCGGTCCTAACTTTTGGGCTGTTCCGCCACCGGAATGGTCGCCCCTGCCGGGTCGTTCTCACTATCGGCGGCGGCTGTAACGACCGGAGTAGACTGCCAATCTGCGTCTGCACCGGCCAGCGCTGGCGCGTGCTTGCCGCGCCCGATCCGCTGGAGACGCATTTTGCCGCCTTCCAACAGACTGTAAACCACCGGCACAACCAGCAAAGTCAGCAGAGTCGAGGTCAATAGACCACCGATCACGACCGTACCGAGTTCCGCCGCAATGATACTGCCTTCCGACAGACCCAAAGCCAACGGGAACAGCGCCAGGATTGTCGCCAGGGCCGTCATCAAAATCGGGCGGATACGATTGCGACCGGCCTCGATCAAGGCCGCATCCCGATCCATACCGCGCTCCCGGTTGTGGTTCACCCGGTCGATCAAGACAATCGCGTTTGTTACCACGATCCCGATCAGCATCAAGAGACCGATCATAGCCGGGAGGCCAATCGCCCGTTGGGTGACGAACAGAGCGGCAAAGGCCCCAATCGTTGCCAGCGGTAAGCTGAATAAGATCGCAAACGGCTCCAACAGCGACCCAAAGGCCACCACCATTACGATGTAAACCAGCGCCACTGCAATACCCAGCGCGATAAACAACCCGGAGAAAGCATCACCCTGCTGCTGGCTGACCCCGGAAATCGCCCAGGTCGTCCCGACAGGCCAGTTGGGGTCGTTCTCGACACCCTTGAGCAAAGCATTCACATCGCGTGTCACACCACCAGTATTATCGGTCGTAACATCGGCGTTGAGCGAAGCGGCCGGCTTCTGACCAATCCGGGTCGATTGGGTTTGAGCCTGTACCACTTTCACATCGGCGACCTGACCGAGCGGCACTCCACCGACCAGCGGCAACCCCTTCAGATTTTCGGCAAAAGCGTTTACATCCGCCGCCGCTTTACCCGGCTCGAAAGGTGGATAAACCACTACTTCTTCCGGCTGACCGCCCTGAAAACGCACGGTCGTCGCAACTTGCGGCTGTAACGCACCTGCTAACAAGAAGCCAATCGACTGAGTGGTCAGCCGTCCACCGCTTGCCGTCGGATTGGGTGTCACCAAAACCTGTGGGTTCAAGGCCGACACGTCGCTCCGCAAATTGGCGAAGTCACCCCGATCCTGGATCGGCTTGAGTCGGGCCAACACAAGGTCACTGGCCTTGCGAACCCCGTCCCCGTCGTTGCCCTGGATGTTCAGAGAAAAATTCGAGCTACTAAAACCACCCAGCACCGACACCGCGATATTGCCCTTTGGCGGAGTTAGCGGCTTGAGTTTGGCCCGCAAATCTTTCGCCGTATCCTGGGTCTTAGCGTCCTTCTTGATCCGTACCAAGATACTAGCATCGCCACCCCCGGCGCTAAAGGCCCGTTGCGCTCGTCCAAAACTGCTTGTCCCGGCGATAGTGGTCTGGCGCAACTCTACCCGGCTATCCTGAGCCAGTGCATCTTCGACTTTCTTGGCGGCATCCAGAATATTCTCCTGGTTCGTACCCGGCGCCAGAGTAATCCCAACCTGCAACAACTTGTCACCCGACTCCGGCAAGAAGGCTAACGGAACCTGTGTCACCAGGAAATTGCTGGCAAAGAACAGGATCGCCGCCAGTCCCAACACCTTCCAGCGATTACCCAACGCCCACTTCAAAGTTGGGGTGTAAGCATTCTGAATCCAGGTGCTTTGCTCTTCCTTGTGCGTCCCGACTATCTTGCGGTTGATAAAGAAGCTGGCAAAAACCGGGATAATCGTCAAAGCCACTATCAGAGAAGCTATCAGCGCAAAAGTTACCGTCAGGGCGAACGGAAGGAAGAATTGGCCCGTTATACCTCCAACGAACCCTAGCGGTAAGAAAACCGCTACCGTCGTAATTGTACTACTGGTAATCGCCCCCGCTACCTCACGAGTACCGACCTTTGTCGCTACATCGATGGGGTCGCCTTCTTGGACTCGCCGGTAAATATTCTCCAAGACCACAATCGCGTCGTCTACCACGCGCCCGACCGCAATTGCCAACCCACCGAGGGTCATAATGTTCAAGCTGATCCCCTGCGTCCAAAGCAGGATAAAGGCTACTACAATCGAAGTTGGGATCGAGATTGCCGTTACCAGCGTGCTGCGCACATTCCGCAAGAACAGGAAGATCACCAACACCGCGAAGAACGCTCCCAGCAAGCCCTCTTTTACCAGACCATCAATCGAAGCCCGGATTTGCCCGGCAGTGTCATACACCACCCGCACACTCCACGCGCCACCCGATTGCTTGCTCAGTTCGTCAATCTTCTTGGTAACTTTGTCCGAAACCTCGACTGTGTTGCCCGTCTGGGTCTTGTAAACCTGTAAAAGCACGCCGTCGGTTCCGTTTGTGCGGCTACGACTGGTCGCCGGGGCTTCCACCCGTGTAACGTCCGCCACATCACTCAATTTGGTGGGGGTTGCCGGGGTTGCCGCCTGACCCTGCGGTTGTCCTGCCGCCGTAGCGCTGGGCGCGACTGGCAAATTCTTGATCTCATCCACCGAGTTAAAAGTAAAGGCGGTCCGAACCGGCACGCTCTGGCCCGCTACATCAACCGTCCCGGCGGGCAAACTGGTGTTAAAGCCCTTCAAAGCGGCGTTGATGTCCTGAAGGCCCAACCCACGCTGCTGCAAAACCTGCAACTTTGGCACAATCTTGACCTGCTGCAACTGGTCGCCAACTACTTCGATACTGGAAACACCATCTATCGAAGTTAGAGCCGGTTTGACCTGCGTCCGCACAATCTGGCTGACCTGCTCCGAGGTCAAGCCCTGCTTGGCCTCCAAACCCAGGTACATCACTGCCTGACTGTTAATATTCAAAGTACTAACGGTCGGCTGTACCCGTTGACCCCGGAAATCGTTGGGCAGGCTAATATTACGCAGGTTCGTGTCTATCGTCTGCTGCGTTGCCTTCGTATCGGTGCCAAACTCAAACTCGGCTACCATAAACGAAAAGCTCTCGTTGGAAATGGTTCGCAAATTCTTGAGACGCGGGATCGCGCCGACCACTTGCTCAACCGGCTTAGAAACCTGCTCCTCGACATCCCCGGCACTGGCTCCCGGATAAATCGTCGCTACCGTCAGATAGGGGAAATCTAAATTGGGTAATAGTTCATTCTTGAGTTGGGTTACAGCTACTGCCCCAAACAAGAGTACGACCACCATGACCAATACGGTCGCGGCCTTGCGTTTTAGCACCCAGTTAGTTAAAAAAGACACTTGCAAACCTCCTGCCGATAATGCGGTCTACCCGCCCCGGCTACGTTATATTAGCTACGTCTAGTTATTATTTTGTTTTAAATTTGGAACGCCCCGTTGATGCAGGTTATAATTATCGGTACGGGGTAGATTATGGCTGGCCGCCCGTTCCTGGGCATCTTCCATTGCCACCCGCGCCATTAGCGCCATACCACGTTCAACTATCGTTAGTTCTTCGTATGATAAACGGTTGAACATATTGCGAGCATTCTTCCAGCCTGCCTGTAAGAAAGACTCACATAATTCAGCTCCTTGCGCGGTCAACCCGACCACTACCACCCGGCGGTCGTCTGGGTCTTCCTTTCGGGCCAAAAGCCGCTGCTCGACCAATCGGTCTACAATCCCGGTGGCGGTTGATATATTCTTCCCCAAAAAGAAAGCTATCCCAGGCTCCTTCTCGGTTCCGCCCATCCGCATCCATCCGTGCGTATAAAGCAAGAAAAGTATTTTGAATTGCGGCATAGTCATTTCGCTGCCCATCCACTCAGGCATCTCCACGCCCTGCATGGCCTGGAACATCACCTTTTGATGTTCAATGGCCCGCTTCATCAATTCTTCCCGCTCTTTAGCTGTCGCCTCATCGTACACAGCTTATCCCCTAGTTTCTTAACTAATTACCCATTTATTTGGGTTTGACCAAAATATCATAACCTACCAAATATTTGTTGTCAAGACCACTATGTAAAGAAACCATAGTAATTGGCGGTACTATGGACTTATGGATAAAATTATTAGGGATTTACCAATTATTTAGGCTTGACCCAAATATTATAAAAGACCGTATATTTATTGTCAATCGGACTATGTGAACATCAGGAGCAGATTTAGTGTATTATTGGGCTGATTATAAAGAGATGAGGCTCACTCCAGCCCTGGTCGTAGCGCTCAAACTAAAGCTGGAATGATAAAGCAAGTATCCAAATCGGCAGGCAATCGAAACCCAACTTGCCGCAACAAGCCTAATTCAAAGTCATCATATGTTTTATGAAAGCTGATAAACTCAAAATCTACCGGGCGGCCCTTTTAGAACACTTCCCAACCCTCGAAATCCGCGAATTAGAATATCATTCCGAAGGTTGGAATAGCCTGGCGTGTCTGGTCAACCGCCACTTAATTTTCCGCTTCCCCAAACGGGCCGGAGTAGAAGACAGCCTACTCATCGAAACCCGCTTACTACCCGAACTGGCTCCCAACCTGCCTTTGCCGATCCCAAATTTTACCTATCAAGCCGGAGCGGGGCAAACCTACCCCTTCGCTTTCGTTGGCTACGAAATGCTACCGGGCGAAACTCTCACCGATTGGCAGGGCTGGGCTTCTGGCCTCAACCCCACTTTCGAGGACGACCCAGCAGATCGCCAGACCAGAATTGCTATGCGCTCGGCAAATTGGTGGCAACCGCCCCTCGGCGCGTTCTTGACTGCCCTGCACACCTTCCCCCTCACCAGAGCGCAACAACTCGGCGTGCGCGACAAAACCCTGACCGGATTGGTCGAGCCTGCCACCACCTGGCGCGAAACCCTGGAAGATTTTTATAGTTTGGTGCGTGAAAAAATATATCCGCTCCTGCCTGACGACCGGCAGGACGCGATAGCGATTTATTTTGAGGGTTTCTTGGAGGGGGATAAATATTTCGAGTTCGAGCCGGTGCTAGTTCATGCCGACCTGCTCGACGATCACGTTCTACTCGACCGGGCCAACCAACGCTTAACCGGCATCATCGATTTTGGTAGCCTCGCTATAGGCGACCCGGCCCTCGATCTGTGGGAAAATCTCCAGCCCTACTATCACGGCCCAGCCGACCCGACCTTTGCCGAGCGTCGCCGTTTCTATCTCAAACTACCCCCCTTCGAGGCGATCCTCTTCGGCCTCGACCATTCCGACCCGGCCCTGGTCGAGTACGGCCTGTACAGCCTTGATAATGGTTGGGCTGCTTCTGATCTCTCGCCCACCCAAAACCATAGATTGACCACTCACGACTGGAAAATGACCTCCGACCCCAACCCGGCCATTTGAAGCCGCCGGAAGTAATCGAGGGCTGCCGCCGCTGTTTCGACCGGGTAGCCCTTCCGCCGACCCAACCGCGCCGCGTGTTCGGTAATTTCCGCCAGGGCCTGCTCGATTGCCTCAATTTCTAAAGGGAAATCCATCAGGTAAGCCGCCAGTTTCACCCAAAATCGGGCCAGCGCCGGACGGTTCATACTCCACAACTGCCAGATGCTACCACCCGGTCGGCGCAAGATTAAAGTATCTAAAACTTCACCAGCCGAAAAACCCCCTTCCACAAAATATTGTAGATCGGGGTGGAGTAGCCGCAACCAACGGCCTCGGATATATTCATGCCCACTACGGGCGAAGTGGAGATCAAGGGGAGCTTGTAGATACCAGGCTTTTTCAAACTGCCGACCGTAAGCGGTGTACCATTCCTGGGCCGCTTGCTCGAAATTCAGCTTGCCGACCGCCCCGATAGCTGGCCCGTACAACTGCGTCAGCCTATCGCGATATTCTTCGACTTGTTGCCAGATTAACTCGGCCTCCGCCGTCGCAAACCGCTTGCCGAATATCCGCAACAACTCACGAACATGCAGCTTATCATCCTGTTCTGGGTGGCCCACGTGCGTAAACCGCGCTACATCGTCCCAGGCCAACCACTTCCCAACCGCTAAATCCAACTGGAGATAGCCCAGTGGCTCTTTTAGCGCAGGTTCTTTAGTTTCTGAGTAGTCCATAAATCTCTCCTTCGAGATTAAGGAACACACCTGACAATCATCTCACTACTTAAATTCGGCCCGTAGCCTATCCCGGAAGTAGTGGTCGGCTTGAGCGCGGTGCCGCTGCGTCTCTAAGGTCTGGTTTAAGCGGCCCGCCACCAAAAGCAAACTACTCAACTCCTGGCTGATAAACTCCTCGCGAGCGGCCCGTTCTGCTTCACTTAACTCCGCCGGGCCTGGCTCGGTAGTAGCAGGCTTTAGCGGACGACGCGGCTCCAATTGTTGATAGGGCTGCGTCCGCTGCAAACGGTCTAACGCTCGACTCAACCGGGCCGACACTTCTGGGTCAAGCTCACCCAACCGTTCAATCTCTTCGAGCATCAAGTGTTGCTCGGCAGTCAGGGTACGCCGGAAATTCGGGTTAAGCTCAAAACTAAGTTCTAATTTCTCAGACAAATTAATAAACCTCTATCCTGTCACCTGGGCTACTAAGAGTCTGGTTAGCCACTCCCAGAACACCGAAACCTCAGCTTATTCGGGGTCAAACTTATTCCTAGTAAACCACAACTGGCCTCAATTTGCAACCTTTTCCAGGTTGTTACACCATAATCACTACATTTATTATAATGCCCCGACCAACCAGCGGTTACGCCCCCAAACCGTTTAATTTTCCCTAAACAAAAAGGCGCACCCGGCTGCGCCTAATCTCAGATTGAGGAAGAAACTTAGTCTGCCTCGCTATAGGAGGCAGACTAAGCCGACCAAATTGCCTAAAATCGTACCTGGAAATTGTTCGCCATCGTCTGCATATCCAGATCAAAACTATCTACCAAATTCTGACTAAGCGAGGCTATCGGACTAAGACTCAACACCGAAACCACCCCGTGCGAACCGCTCCGGCTAAACAAAATTACCCCACGCGACTTGACCGAACCGTCGTCATTGCGAACCGTAAAAGACGAACGGTAATAGGTGGTGGAGTTCGGCCCAGTAATTGCCGCTACCGGGTCAGGATCGAGCTTGACGGTTGGCCCATAGCTGGGTAAATATTTTGTCCGTAGCGTAATCAAGATCGGGTCATAAAACTTCTTCCAATCGTCTGCCGTCGCAGTACCGGCGGGCAACTTGTCTTTGTAAACCCCTAGCTGAATGACCGCCTGGGCCGTCGTACTATCGATAATCGGCGACTCCAGATAGATACCGGGCTGCTCGTTGGTCGGAAAAGGACTCAACCGCCACTTGTAATCTTTAGGGAAGTAACCCGTTACGATAGGCACTTTTTTGTTCAAATCCAGCGGTGGGGTTTGCCAGCCGACCAGTGTCAGATAACGACCCTTTACCTCCTGCCCCGTTCTAAGCACTACCTTACCACCAAGTTGACCCGCTATAACGGTCGGGTCGGCTAAGGCCGCATTCCCACCGGCCCGTTCGGTGGCAGTCGAAGTAAAGCTCCTGAAACTATCCAGATAAAGCGGAATACTCTTGTCGGCTCCTTTGGCAGCCATCAAGCCAAACACCAAATAAGACCGTTCAGCCTTTACATTGTTAAATTGCAACAAAAGCTGGATTGTCTCAGTCCCATTCTCGATATAAGTCAGCCGGTTCACCTTCGTATTCGAGTCAACCAGAACAATCGTATCGCTCCCTGCTTCCTCTTTCAGCCCCGGAAACCGCGATTTTAGCGAATTGGTACGCTCCACTAGCAAAGTTTGTGATTCGGGTGTAAGCCGATCCACCTGCCTGGAAACCACCCCCACTTTGTCGGTAGTAGCCGCCGGACTCTGGTACAGCACCGAAGTGCTATCAACCGGGTTCTTAGTCCAGCCATACGGGATATTCATCGTAAAGAGTTGTTCAAAATTAGTCTCTAGCTGGAACCGGGGGAGAGGAGTAGGAGTCGGTGGTATCGGGGTCGCTTCTTCCCCACAAGCCGCCAGCAATACGCTTATCAGCAAACTCGCCACCAGCATGCCCAACCAGGCTCGACTTCGCGCCTGCTGCCGACTGACTACCTGGCCCAGCCTGGCTCCAACTGCCTCTATTGTGTCGCTCATAGACCATCTTCCTCCGCGATAAGCCGCCAGGCGGCGATCCTACCAACTTGACCCTGCCGGGGTTCTAAAATGCTGCACATCAATTCGATTCATCATAGCTCAACTTTCCATAATATGCAAGAGTCAAACTTGTAGTAAGAATTCACAGCTACCGTAAAAGGTAAAAAACTGGAGTTCAAGCAAATATTATTCTCAGCCGCAACCAATTATGACCACCAGCACCAAATCAAGTCGCTTACCACTTGTTGACATATCTTATATCTTGTATAATGAAAGCAGGATGGTTGTTTAGGAATAAAAATACGCTATCCTAAAACTACTCGTTCCGGCTGCGTCAGGGTACATACTTCGTAAAAGGGAAACAAACCGGTAATACCCGCGCCAAACGAGTAATATATTTGGAAAGACTCTAACAAGAGAAACTAGGACTAACGCACAGGCAGCCGGGCGCGGCTATTTTTTTGAGATAGTTCGCCCTGGCCCTGGCAGGTTACACGAAATAGCAGAGGAGTAGTCGAAACATTGGCTTTCGACACCGACATTGAGGCATTGGTACGGCCCGAAATATTAGGATTAGAGAGCCATCTGCCGGGAGACTCGTTGTATGTAGCCAGCCGACGACTGGGAATGTCGCCGGAAAAGCTTATCAAACTGGATGCAAACGAGAACCCCTATGGTTGTTCGGTGCGGGTACAAGAATTATTAGCCAGCTTCGATCAATATCACATTTATCCCGATCCACTCCTTAGTGGCTTACGCGCCCGGTTGGAAACCTATACCGGGATCAAGCGGGAGCGGATTTTACTGGCTAATGGCGTTAGCGAACTGACCGACCTGATGATGCGCGTGTTTGTAAGGCCGGGCGATGAAGTAATTATCTGCCCGCCAACGGTTCATTTTTACCGCCTGTTCGCTAACCTGGCTGGCGCGAACATCGTAGAAGTGGCCCGGCATCCCCAGACATTCGAGTTGCAGATTGATTCTATTTTGCAAGCGGTGAACGAACGCACCAAATTGATTTTGATTGGTTCACCCAATAATCCTACTGGGAACACCACTTCGCCGACTGATCTGGTAAAACTCCTGAAAAGTCGCGCCGTTGTAGTTGTAGATGAAAGTTTCTACGAGTTTGCAGGAGCTTCTGCTGCCGGGTTGGTGGCAGAGTTTGATAATTTAGTTGTAATGCGTAGTTTTAGCCATTGGGCCGGATTAGCCGGAATGCGGATCGGCTATGGCCTTTTTCCACAAGAGATTTTGAAACATCTGTGGAAAGTCCGGGCAGTCTGTACGCTGGACAGCGCCCAGGCGTTGGCGGCGGAAGCAGCCCTGGACGATGAGCGCCACTACGCAAGCGCCCTGAGCTGGCTCAAGAACGAGCGCGGGCGGCTCTATCGGCAATTACGAAAACTTAATTTCTTGCAACCTTACCCTTCCCAGGCCAACTTTATCCTCTGCCAAGTCGTGCGGGGCAACGCTTTCGCCGTCAAAAAGCGATTGGAGCGATCAGGTATTTTTGTCAAATACCTGAACAGCGCCGAGTTGCCCAACCACCTGCGTATCACCGTCGGTCGTCCCGAAGATACCGACCTGCTTATGCGGAGTTTGCTCGCCATGGCGGAGGATGTTTAGCTTTTGGCTACCCAGATCAGCATCAAAAAAAGAATGAAGGATACTCCCAACCGGGAACAGGTAAGCGGAAAAATAAAGCCTTTCCAGCTTACTTTAATTCCCCTCATCCATCATCCTTCATCCCTCATCCTTCCATCAGGCGTTGTCAATCGCGGCCTTTTGGAGCGCGAAAAGTTGTGTTATACCCTGCTCGGCCAAATCAAGCAGGTCGTCCATATCGTCGCGAGAAAAGGGATTGCCTTCGGCAGTACCTTGCACCTCGACAAATTGGTTGCTATCCAGCATCACAACGTTAAAATCAACCTCCGCTTTGCTATCCTCGCTGTAATCCAAATCAAGCATAAACTGCCCGGCAACGATCCCGACGCTGACGGCAGCCAGTTGATTTTTGAGCGGCGAACGAACAATCAGCTTTTTCTCTTGCAATCTTTTGCAGGCCAGGGCCAACGCGACATAGCCGCCCGTAATCGCAGCAGTGCGCGTCCCACCATCGGCCTGCAAAACATCACAGTCGATCAAAATCTGGCGCTCACCCAACCGGGCAAAATCCAGCACACCCCGCAAACTACGGCCAATCAGCCGTTGGATTTCGTGGGTGCGTCCCCCGATTTTACCCGAAACCGCCTCGCGGGGGGTGCGGGTGTGCGTAGAGCGCGGCAGCATCGAGTATTCGGCGCTCAACCAGCCCAGACCCCGGCCTATCCGAAAGGGGGGCAACTTTTCATCGACACTTGCATTACACAAGACCCGCGTCTTTCCAAATTCAACCAGTACCGAACCTTCGGCCCATTCCGTGAAATGGGGGGTCAGACGTACCTCCCGCAATTGGTCGGGCAGCCGTCCACCGGCACGCCCACCTTTTTTCCCGGTGGAACCGCTCGAAGAACTATTAGACACTTAGTTGACCTCTCCTTCTCTTATAACCGGTCTAAAAGGATCAAAGCTAAAATCGGAAGCCGCTACACCTTCCGACCCATTTTTGCCGAGTACGCTCGACAGCCTTTATCCTTCAACTTTTATTCTTTTTCACAAAGTATAGGCCAGTTTGTGGGAGTCGGTCAAGCCAGAGAGCTATCAGCTACCAGTCATCAACTATCAGCTATTAATCAACCGCCAACCAGTTTGACTCTGGCCCAGGTGGTTTGTAAAACAATCGCTGAAAGCTGATACCTGATACCTATTTTTTGAAAGGATTTTATCGCTATGGCAGCCTACTCATATAACCCATATTCGTTTAACAACCGAGGCAACCCAAATAACCCTGAGCAAGATCAGGTCGCCCTCTTTATCGATTGGGATAATCTCGTTATCAGCAACTACGCCGACCGGGGCGGTAGTCGGCCCGACCTGGAAGTGCTGGTACGCCGCGCCCAGCAGTACGGTACGGTCGTTATCGCCCGCGCTTACGCCGAATGGAATATTACCGCCGACCGGCTCGAAGTTTACAAAGCCGGGATCGAACCGATCTACGCCCCAGTCTTTCACGCCGACCGCGATCTGTCCGGCCAGACCAGCCGAGGTAAAAGCCTCGCCGACCCGGTGATGGTCACAGACTGCATCGACTTTTTACACTTGCTCCCGCAGGTCGGGACTTACGTCCTCGTGACGGGTGACAAAGATATGGTTCCGGCAGTACGGTTGGCCCGTTTGCGGGGCCGCCGGGTGGTTGTGATCGGCCCGGACTACGTCGCCAACGTGCTACAGCAAGTCTCAGACGAATTTATTCCCTATCGGCTGCTGTTGGCCCAGGCCACCCCGGTCGATCCCTACGCCGCCTACTACCAGCAAGCGGGTTATTTCCCGCCTGGTCAGCTACCGCCGCAAGGCTTCTTTCCGCCCCAGCCCGGACAGCCTGCCGCTCAACCACAACAACCGCCCCAGGCTCCGACTACTGACCGGCGGGGTCGGCGCATTTCCAACCGGCGCGGTAGCAGCAATTATCCGCCTCCCGCCCCCCAGCCTTATGCGCGGATACCGGCCCCGCCGGCCCCTCAACCGATGCCAGTTCCAGGTCAACCGGGGTATAATTACTACGGCCCGCCCCAAGTTGCACCGGGCTATGCGCAACCGCAACCCGAAGGTTATGTGCAACCAGGGGCTTTCCCGGCAGGCTATGTCCAACCCGGTCAGGTTCCTGCGCCCACTCCCCCACCGGCAGCGGCTTATCCGACCCAACCGCAACCTTATACTGTTCCCAACATGCCGATCAACCTCCCGGTTCCAGCCGCGCCGGTTATCACGCCACCACCCGAAGTGGTTGTTACAGCGGTTCAGCCTTCTCCGGCTACTGGCGGTGCTAATGGCAAAAACGACTTTAACGAGGTCAAAGAAGCCATCAAAGCGATCATCGCCCAGCGTACCGCCAGTGGACGCGGCCAGATGCGGGCGCGTGATCTCAAAGAGGAATTGCTTCGCAAAATTCCCAACTTTAACGAACGCCGTTACGGTTTCTCCAAATTCAAGGCCCTCTTGAATGCCGCCGAGACTGCCGGGATTTTGCAAATCGATCAGTCCGGGCATATTCTGTGGGTCTCGGCACCCGGTACACCCAAGATGCAATTTGGTTCAACCGAAGCCGTTGATGCTGGTAGCCTCGACACCCTCGACACCGAGGACGATAGCTCCGAAGGTGAAGACGAGACAGTTGAGTTAGCCGATAATCTAGCGGAAACGGCGGCGGTCGAAGCGCCCCAGGCACTGGTGGCGGCCCCGCCCGCCCAATCTCGGACGGTCGAAACCGAAGCCGCCGTTGAAGCGCCTCCGCCCCCGTCCGTGCCGGAGAGCGCCCCGCGTCCCACCACCGAAGAACGCTCGGCGGTCGCTTTGCCCGAAGCCCCGATTGGAGCGCACCGCGAAAAACCGATTCGGCGAGAAGCGGTTGGACGTAGTTTTAGTGGCGCACGCCCGCCCTTGCTGGAACAGCCTTTCTACGAAGATGTCATCAATCTGATTGATAGCCTTCGCAGTCGCAATCGGTGGCTCGGCTACGAATTGTTGCTTTCCAATGTGCGTGACTATCTGAGCCACCAGATGCCCGAAAGTGAAGCCAAAATTCAGGCCGGGACTATCTTGAGCAAGTTGCTCAACGATGGCATCATCAAAATGGCGGTCGAAGTTCATTCGCGGGGCGCTCGCAAAATGACGGTCAAGGTCGCCCATTTGCAGGATGAAAATCCGGCGGTGCGCTACACCCTCGATAATCGCAAGGCCCAGCAACTGGTCGAAGCTCAACTGGCTGAGGTGGCTGCCGCTCAAGCCACCGAAGCTGAGACGGCTGCACCAGAGGCTTTTGTCGAGATCAGCCCGGAAAACGTTCCGGCCCTGGCTCAACCGCTTGAAGCGCCTACCGAACCGGCCCAAGAGGAAGCGCCCGAAGCCGGGTTGTGGGGGACTCACTTCAATCGGCAGGCGCACCCGAAAGAGCAAGTTGACGAGACGGTAGAGGAAGCTCCGGCCCAAACAGCCGCTCCAACTACGCCCGATGATGGGTTTCCCGCACCGGTCTTTGGCCTCTGGGGGACCCACTTCAACCGTCAGGCTCGTCCCAAAACCGAGCCAACTGCTCAGGCCGAACCGACGCTAACCCACAGCCCCGAAATTAGCGGGGAAGCGGTTCAAGCCGAAGTAGTGGAAGCCCCTGGTGTTTCCGGCCCAACTGGACAATTGGTCCAGGGTGAGCCAGAGCAAACTACCACGGAGGCCGACCCAGCCCCTGCTGGCGGTATCATGGATACCGTCGAGATGGAAGCCGGGCCACATACTGGTAACGGTCATCAAATCGAGGTGGAAGGCAAGCAATCGCCTGCTGAAACCCTGACCCCGGTCGCCGGCATCGAAGCCGAAGAGGTTGAGGAAATCGAGGAGGAACCCGAAGAGGTGGAAGTGGTTGCCAAAGCGCCTGTCCGCCGCCCTCGCCGTCGCCGCACTACCCCAACCCGTCCGGCAGGTGAAGAGGATGGCGAAAGCCACACCATGCGCCAACCAATCGAGCGGCCTCGCCTGAACCACGAGCATCGCCCGCATCGTCGCCCGCGCAACTAAGGTCTCAGCTATCAGGTACCCGCCCAGAAGTAACTGGGCGGGTTTACTATCTTAGCAGACGAAAAGGTAGTTTTGTGATTTAGAACAATTCTGCAATTTGCTCAAAAACTGTTGATACTAGAGAAAGAGAATAACTATGGCATCGTTGGAAGAACTTACTCAAATAGTCGAGGTTTTATCGGCGCAAGTCAACCTCCAAGCCACTCACATTCAGGAACTGGAAACTAAATTAGAACAGCAAGTACAACCAACTACGACCCGACCTACTCAATTTAACCCTAGACATTCTAAACTAGGTCGGCGACACCTCCTTAAACAATTAGCCGTTGGAGCTCTTACTACCACCGTAGCTGCCAGCTTAGCTGTAACCACCAGCGCCTCACAAGCACAAGCCAGAATAGTTGGGCAAACCAATCCAGGAGCAATTATTTTAGGCAATGGTAGTAATTATTCTAACTCTGCTCCAAACAATACCAAATATGGGGTGGTAGTGAGTACTAATCCCAATATAGATTTAAGTGGCCTACCAGTATCATACAATCCAGCCGTAGTGCCTACTCGCATAGGAGTCTATAGTAACGTGAATGATGGTACTGGCAACCCTTATTACGAAATAGGCGTAATGGCTGTAACCAATCGTGGCATCGGGGTCTTAGCGACGAGTAATGGTGGAGGTGGCTCTGTAAGCAACGCAATTGGAGTAAGTGCATCCGGTTATGAAAATGGTGTAATTGCTTCCGCCTCTGGCCCCGGTGGCACCGGCCTTACAGCCAATGGAAGTGCTGTTGGAATTGAAGTCAGTAGTGCAAATGTGGCTATCAATGCCATAAGTTCGAGCAATGGCGTAGTAAGCACAGTAGGTACCGGAATAGGAATATGGGGTTTAGCCAGTGATACTGGCACAGGTGTAATCGGAGGAAGCGTGAACGGATATGGTGTAAAAGCCGCTGGTGGTCTTGCTCCATTAAAATTGGAACCTTCAACCGGTGCCGGAGCGCCTTCTGTTACTGGTCATCAAAATGGTGAATTTTATGTAGACAGTGCTGGAAAACTCTATTACTTTAAAGGAGGGAGTTGGATTACATTGGTGCCGTAACAAGAGCATCATTACGCCGACCCTAACTTGGTTGACCGATATTGATATTATCATCTGGCTTATGATTAAGTTTCTCCAAAGTGCTACATGAACAATAGTAATAAGGAAACCAACACTGCTACAGACAAACAACTAACAGACTAGGGGAGGGCCTGACACATGCAAACCAGCTATGCTGTTTCCTCGGATGGCACCCGCATCGCGTATGATATGCAAGGGAGTGGCCCGGCCCTGCTGCTGGTTCATGGTTATACTGCTACCCGCCAGACCTGGCACAAAAACGGCTGTGTCGGGCAACTAACACCCGAATTTAGTGTGATAACCCTCGATTTGCGCGGTCGGGGCGAAAGCGACCAGCCGACCACCCCCACCGCCTATAGCCTCGAAAATATAATGGCCGATTTACACGCTGTCGCCGATCATTGCCAGATCGAAAATTTCTTGCTGTGGGGCCATTCGTGGGGTGCAACAATTGGGCTTGAGATGGCAGTTTATTCCAAACGGGTGCAACGGGCTATAATCGCCGGGACTATTTTCGGCAAAGTCTTTACCGAGGCTCATACCAACAAATTTGTCGCCGAACTGGAAAACGCCCACCAAGCCAGACAGACCGGCAACCTGACCGGCTTAACCCCGGTCGAACACTACTATGCTAACCGAACCGACCTTGACCTAGCCGTTCTGATCGCCTGCACCCAGGCTTGTCGAGATTGGCCTGCCGTCGAGCCGGAGCAGCTTTTATGCCCAACCCTGATTTACGCCGGAACCGAATTTGAGGCTGCCAGCACTGATATACGCCAGCGCGAGGCTACTTTTAGAACTACGGGCCTTCAATATGCCCTCCTTGAGGGGCTAAATCATGCGCAGGAAATTACCGAATTGGATGTTGTGCTGCCACTGGTGCGGCCTTTCTTACGTGCCGCCAGATCATAAGGACGAAAAGACACTATGCTAACCGAGCCTACCCAATCCTCAACCCCCGATCCCGCATTACCCGATTATAACCCTCGACCCTTAAAAATCCTTATGCTCACCTCGTCTTACCCAAAATTTCCGGGTGACGTGACCGCCCCTTTTATCGAAGCAATTGCCCAATTCAGTCAAAAATTGGGTCATTCCGTAACCGTCGTGCTGCCCTATCATCCCGACCTCAAGCGACCGCCTATCGAGAACGGCGTACGCTTTTACCAGTATCACTACGCTTTGCGACGAAGCTGGAACATTTGGGGATATGCCGCCTCGATGCAGGGCGATGTGAAAATCCGCAAGCTAATCTATCTGCTTTTGCCTTTTGTACTGCTGAGTAGTTTCGTCAAGCTCTGGCGGCTAACCGGACGCGAGCATTACGATTTGATCCAGGCCCATTGGGTGATCCCAAATGCGCCGGTTGCCGCATTGGTCGGTTGGCTACGGCGTATCCCGGTCGTTATCAGTTTGCACGGTTCGGACGTTTACGTGGCGGAACGTATCCGCCCGGTCGGGTGGGTCGCCCGATGGGCCTTCCGGCGGGCGGCAGGCGTGACCGCTTCCAGCCCCGATTTGCTCGAACGAGCGCAACGTCTGGACGCACCCCGCGCCTCCGAACGCGCCACCGTGATCCCCTACGGGGTTGACCCGACCGTTTTCCAACCCCCTACCCGACCTCCCGCCGAAATTCGGCAGGAACTAGGCTTCGACCCGGCAGACCTTATATTATTATGTGTGGGGCGGTTGGTTTATAAAAAAGGCTTCGAGTACGCTTTGCGGGCGCTCCCAGCAGTGCTGGAAAGCCACCCGACCGCTCGACTGGTCATTGCCGGGGCGGGCGACCTGCGCCTCCAACTCGAACAACTGACCGCACAGCTTGACCTTACCGGGCGAGTACGCTTCGAGGGAGCCGTCCCGCACAACCGTATGCCCGATTATCTGGCGGCTTGCGATCTCTTTTTGCTACCAAGCATCGTCGATGATAGTGGCAACGTGGATGGCTTGCCCAACACTCTGCTCGAAAGTCTGGCTGCCGCCCGGCCGGTCGTCGCTTCCAACCTGGCAGGCGTACCATTAGCCGTCAGCAACGGGCAAAACGGGCTACTTGTTCCGCAACGCAACTCAGCAGCCCTGGCTTCTGCCATCAACCGCCTTTTAGCCGACCCCACCCTCCGCCAGCGCCTCGGCGAGGCCGGACGACACAAAATCGAAACCGAGCTAACCTGGCCCGCCATCGTCGCCCGTTATAGCCAAATTTTCGAGCAAGCCGCTCAAAACCTCTAACCCAATTCGAGCCTCGAACTATATCAGAATATAAGGCAATTGAGTTATAGCCTTATCTGTAGGAGCGAGCTTCTGTTCGCGATTGAACAGGCAACGCGGATTGTGACTTACTTCTTAGTATCTTATAGGCTGCAAGAATTATTACCCGTTTGCTGACACCAAAATAATAATTAGGACAAAAGTAATAACCACCCTATTGTATTAATTTTTTTTTATTGCTATAATAATAGGTACCGAACCGGTTTCTCCTTTAGCAAGCTAGGTGCTTGCCTATCTACCATCTAAATCGACCCAGGTTCTTTTTGAGTCACTCAACGGGTCATAGATTTTCGCAACTTTCAAGTAATTTTTAACGCTGAACCGACCCACCGAGTGGGTTACTTTCTATCGCTAATTAGCAGTTAAATTTGTCAGGTTACACCTCCAACTTGGGGTAGCTTCTTTAGTTGCTGCCTTTTTCTCCAGTAGCCTGCTAAACCGAAACAGGAGAACATTATGAGCAAAACAACCCAGACCACTGGGACTAGCCGCCGTCAGGTTATCAAGGCGATGACGCTTGGAACCGCCGGGGCCGCTGTTGGAACCACTGGCCTGGCCCTCGCCGACGACAAAACCCGTCCCGACCCCAAAAAGACCGGCGAGGTATCGCGCTCTGCCGTCGGCCCCAACCTCGCCTATAATTTTGGCACCAGTTATCGGTTTTATTGCGGCTCCGATTTCAAGCCAAGAAGTAGCACGTACACTTACAACGTTACCAACAACAGCGGAATCTACATTACTAGCACTGGCGGCGGTACGGTCAGAATTGGCCTTGACCTGCCCCACCTTGCTACCGTTACCGAATTGGCTGTGTTTGTTCTGGACAACGATGATACTGTTGGCACCGACATAACCGCTTCCTTCTACCGCAATAATCCACTAAATGGATTTACAACCATAGGTTCGGCTACAACCACTGGGGCAGTCGCCACTACTCAGCAACTCAATATTACTACCGGCTTACCGGTGGTGATTGATAATATCAACTATACTTATGATGTCTGGGTAATTTTGCCTGTAGCAAACACTATGAATGTGACCGGGCTGCGGGTCGGCTATAAGACATCGGCGGGAGAATTGCACTACCTGGCTACCCCTACCACCATCATCGATACCCGCCCAGGTAGCGTCGTGGGCGGCATCACCGGCCCCTTCAGTATCGAGAAGTCCTGGTACATCGCCGGGTCGAATGGCATTCCCGCCAACGCGACCGGCATCATTGGGACTGTGACAGTCTTTGGGGCATCCCCCTACGTCAATCCTTTGCCAAACAGCTTCCTTTTATTGTATCCCTACCTTAGTTCGGGCGGGGCGGCAGTGATGGTCTATGGCCCCTCTACTTACGCTTTGAGCAACGGCTATGTCTGCCAGTTGAATTCAGGCTCGCTATCGATCAGAGATGGTGGCGGGCAACCGATCAACGCTCTGGTCGTCGTCACCGGCTACTTCGTCTAAGCTACCAAAAAAGTAGTTTATCGAGTGGCAGAGCAATCTCTCACAATTACAAATTCTTTGTGAGAAATTGCTCTACCAACAGTTTTAATTTGTGATAAGTAGCCTAAATTTTTGCTTAATCTTTACAAATCCATTCGCGTAACTGTTTAGCCATCCTGAGAAGTGTCATTCTGAGCGAAGTGAAGAATCTGGATTCTTCGCTACGCTCAGAATGACACTTCTAAATAGTTACTCCTCGGCTTGGTAAACCACCGGGTTGAGTGGGCCGGCAGCCAAATCGCCCGGTTTGAGGCCCGGCAACCACTGCTTCAAATCGGCCTCCTGGTCCTTGTTATCCAATTCGCTTATGTGGCTCCCATCAGCAAAGTAAATAATAGTCATAGCCTCGCGGGTGTTAGCTGTCCCGTTTTCCGGGGCGGAATGTAGCATCCAACCAGCGTGAAAAGTAGCATCACCAGCAGCCATGCCTGTACCATAGCTCAAAGATAAATTGCGCTCCTTGATAAGCTGCTCGAACCGCGCTTGCGAGTCGTCTGAGATTGGGAACTTACCCAGATAGCCCAGGCGGTTCGAGCCACTCACAAAAGTCATCGGCCCCATCTCAACCCTAATATCGGTCAATGGCATCCACATCGTAATAGTCTTGTCAGTATCAAGCGGCCAATAATATTGATCCTGATGCCAGGGAGTCGGGCCACCCCCCGGTTCTTTGAAGAGGGCCTGATCGTGATAAAGCCGCACCCCTTTGACCCCCATTAGTTCGGCGGCGATGCGGGCAAACCGACGGGCCAACACAAACTTTTGGACTGCGGCATCCTTCTTCCAGAGGTTCATGATCTGAAGAAAAGCCCGCCCATAAGTATCGCGTTCGGCCAGTGGGCGCATCTCCGTATTATATTGATAAGCCGCCGCCTTGATTATCGGACGATAAGCCGTAATCTCGGCCTGGTTAGCCACCCCGCGCAGCAAAATATGACCGCTTTGCTGATAACTGCTGATTTGGGCCGGAATAAGTGAATAAGGCTGACTCAAATTCGGCGCGGACAGGGTATCGATTTCTGACATAAATTGTCCCTCCTGCTAATACTCAAAAGAGCCAAACCCAAAACTTCTGGGTTGCCCCGCTTTAAAAGAAACCCCAGCCAAAAATACCCAAAAGAGTATTTGAGATCAAAATCAAAGATAGCCCACTGACCGAGATAGCGATAATCCAGGCAAAGACGTTGTAAAGTCGGCTGTTGGTGTATTGTCCCATCAATTCTTTGTTATTTATCAAAGATAAAATAGCGATCAGGATAAACGGCAAGATCAGACCGTTGAGAAGTTGGCTGATTACCAAAAGTTGGAAAGCCGGAAGACCGGGTATAACCGCAATCACGACCCCTAGTCCGATCAGGCCGGTAAACAAACCCCAAAATACCGGGGCCTCCCCAAACTTGGTATTGACCCCGTTTTCAAAACCGAGCGCCTCGGTAATACTATAGCTAGTCGCCAGTGGCAACACCCCTGCCGCCAAAAGCGAAGCCCCCAACAGACCCGCCGCAAAAACGTAAGTCGCGTAATCACCCAAAAGCGGGCGCAACGCCTGGGCTGCTTCGCCCGCAGTTTGAATCGCCTGTCCGCCGGTCGCCTTAAAAATAGTCGAGCCGGTCGCAATGATAATAAAGTAGGCCACCAAAATCGAGAAGGCTGAACCAGCAAATACATCGATCCGGGCGAACTTGTAATCGCGCATCGTCACGCCCTTCTCAACCACCGACGATTGGACATAAAGTTGCATATAAGGACTGATCGTCGTACCAATCGCTGCCATCAAAGTCGTTATAAAGGCCCCCTCGAATTTTATGGTCGGCACCACCGTATGATAGGCGACCTGGCCCCAATCCGGTTGATCCAGCACCGCCGAGACTATATAGGCAAAGAAAGCAAAAGTCATCACCAAAAAGACTTTCTCGACCCGTGCATACGAACCGCGGGCGATCAAGAGCCAAATCAACACCCCCGCCGTCGGGGCTGAAATCCAGGCCGGTACGCCAAAAATCTGCATTGCAGCAGCAATCCCGACAAATTCGGAGATAACTATCGCCGCATTAGCGATTAGCAAAGCCAGCATTACCAAAAAGGTAATCCGAATACTAAAATTCTCGCGGATCAGATCGCTCAAGCCCTTGCCGGTCGCCGCCCCCATCCGAGCGCACATCTCCTGCACAATCGCCACGCCAAACCCAACCAACACCATTACCCACAGCAAGTCAAAGCCGTACTGCGCTCCCATCTGGCTATAGGTCGCAACCCCACCCGCGTCGTTTCCGGCATTTGCCGCCACCAACCCTGGCCCTAAAAAGGCCAGGTAAAACAAAATACGGGGGCGGCGGCGGCGCTTGCGCCCTGCCTCCCCTTCCGGGGTAGGGTTTGCTACATTCTTAACCGAGGCGGATTCTTCTGATTTCACATCCGACCTTTCTTTATCACACGCTTACAAATAATTCTTAAGCTCTTCAATCTCTTTGACCGAAAATGGCGTTTTGTAAAGCTCGTTTACCAGCCATAAGCCACTGGCTTTAACTTTCTCTTTTGGCGAGAATAACCCAAGCCAGTGATCGGAAGGAGCGCATTCTCGACAAAGAGAAACGGTTGAAATTATTTTGGACTCAAACTCCAACCTCTTTTGTTTTTCGCCAACCTGAAATACTAAAAAACTGAAATTTTGCTGCATATAATCAGAGACTTGCCGCTCCACCGTTTGCATTTTAACAGCATCGATCATAGCCTTGTACTTGCTCTTTGCAGCGCTCGTAGTCAGGTCTTGTTCCCATTGCTCAAGAAAGCCATCATTTACTTTATTGAGCAGACAACGGCCTATATTTTTCCTAAATATGCTACGGTCTTTATTCTCGGTAATAAAGTGCTGTTTGAGCCTTGAGGGTAGTTGATTAGAGCCGGTATGGGTTCCAACTCGAACGATCCTATCGCCCTCGTGAGCAAACTCACCTTTCTCAAATAAGATATAAATACCATTAAGCGGTATTTGCCCCGGTTCAAACGGAACCCTGAGTCTTGGCCTAGCATTGAACAATTGATGCAAAAGGTTGCAAGCTTCAATCATGGCTTCTTTGCTCCTTCAAAAAACGCAATTGCTTACCAATGGTTTTACCTTGCATTGGTACTTCATAGTGCTTTACTGAAGTAATCAGAAACCTTCTGTACTTTTCCCCCGCCAAAAAGATTATACGATCATTATCGAGATCTACCACCTCATGTAATTGGCTAAGGACACCGACAGCCCATTTCTTTATGTCTGAAACCGCCATATTGTTCAAAGTAAGATTATAGGGTTCTATTTCCCGGTCAAGCGGAACCAGACCATATTTGGCTGAAAGCACAAAAATATTATCTGGCTTAAATGAACTAGCATAGTACAAATTACCCTTGAAGAGAGGGCTATCGTAGAGGTCTTTAGCTGGCGATTTGTGCGCTAATTTTTTACTCACGCAGGAAATTAAGACGATAGTTTTCATCTTTGCACTCTTTCTTCAAGTATTACACAAGTAACAAAGCTATTGGACTGGTAGGGGCGACCCTGGTGTTCGCCCTCAAAAACCGTGCCGGGTGTTCACGGGCGACCACAAGGGTCGCCCCTACAAAAATATTATCGGAATTACTATAAAGTAGTCTCCCAATCGCCGTTGTCGTGGCTCAAAACAAGCGATTTTAGCCCGGCCCGACTATGCAAGTTGATCTCGACCGAGCGCGGGGCCGGTTGATACTGACCCTGCCGCCGGGCCGCCAGATGTACCAGCCCTGCTTCGTCGGTCGTCAGGCTGTAGGTAGTTGTGCAGCTTTCGCCGCGCTCGTAAGCAAAACTTACTCCATCGTCTTCGTAGAGCCGTCCCTGGGCTGTTCCTTTCCGATCAAGATAAACTTCGAGCGTCAGACGGTCGATAGGATGTTCATCACTGTATTGCATGGCTGGGCCAAGCGGCAAAACTGTCCCACCTCTGACATACATCGGCATGGTTTCCAGCGGCGCGTGGGCCAGCAAATGCGAATCTTGCATCGGCGCACCGCTCCAAAAATCGTACCACAAACCCTGTGGCAAGTAGACATGGCGGTATTCGACCCCAGGCCGGTAGACCGGGGCCAACAACAATCCGTCCCCCACCATTACCTGATCGTGAAGCTCAAGCACTGCCGGGTCGTCATAGAACTGGTAGATCAGTGGGCGCAAGATCGGCGCTCCACTCCGCGAACTTTCCTCGAACAGAGTGTACAGATAAGGCAGCATCCGATAGCGTAGTTCGAGATACTTGCGGACGATCCCCTCGGTCGGGTCGCCCCACATCCAGGGTTCCTTTTGAGGCGCACCGGTGATCGAGTGACCCCGCGAGAACGGATAGAAGGCTCCAAGTTCGATCCACCGCGCCCACAATTCGCCACTGCTCGGCCCCCCAAAACCACCAATATCGGCCCCCGCAAAACTTACCCCCGATAGGCCCAGGTTGCTCAACTGGGGTATCGACATTTCCAGATGCTCCCACAACGCCGTGTTATCGCCGGTCCAGACCGCCGACCAGCGTTGTATCCCGGCAAACCCGGCCCGCGTCAGCAAAAAAGGCCGAACATCGGGCTGCAACCGGCGCAACCCTTCATAGGTCGCCTTATCTTCCAGCCAGGCATACATATTATGTACCTCGGCGTGGGTGGTCGGTTCGCCTTTGGAAGTTTTACCGCCAATTACACCCTGCGGAGTATCAGTGGGCATTTCCATCAGCATGCCATCCTCGCCAAAAGGTTTGGACGACATTGCCGGTTCGTTCATATCGTTCCAAATCCCCTGCACACCCGTTTCCAACAAACCTTTATGCAAGTCGCCCCACCAACGGCCCACCTCGGCGTTGGCAAAATCGGGGAAGACACTATCGTCGGGCCAGACATAACCATGAAAGACCTCGCCGTCGGCCTTGCGGATAAAATAATCGTGTTCGGCCCCCTGATCGTAAACCTGATAGCCATTATCGGGGTCGTATTTTACTCCCGGATCGATGATCGTAACGACCTTAAAACCGTCTTTTCTTAAATCGCGCAACAACTTGGCCGGGTCGGGAAAATGGTTTTTATCCCAGGTAAAAACCCGAAAGCCATCCATATAATCAATATCGAGGTGGATCACATCCGCCGGTATCTGGCGAGACCGAAACCCGGCAGCAATCTCGCGCACCTGTGCTTCGGGATAATAGCTCCAGCGGCACTGGTGATAGCCCAGCGCCCAGCGAGGCGGTAAAGGCATCCGCCCGGTCAGGTCGGTATAAGTTTCCACAATCCGGGCCGGGTCTGGGCCATAAATCAGATAGTAATCCAGTTCGCCGCCCTCAGCTTCCATACTTAGCTGTTCGGGCTGGGTGTGTCCGACATCAAAAACGGTCTTAAAAGTATTGTTGAAGAACAAACCATAGCCGCCCACCTGCGGACGCAAAGCCATAAAAAACGGGATCGATTGGTACATTCGGTCGGTACCCGGCCCGTGATCGCCATTGCGCTCAAAAGGGTCGGTATTCCAGCAAGTATAGCGTTTGCCGCGTTTATCAAGCAGGCTGGTACGTTCGCCAAAACCGTAGTAATATTCGTTTGTCGGCAAGACTTTCAAACTGACCAGATTGCCATCCGACCCAAAGCGCGGCCCTTGCTGCGGTACGTCCTGCAACAAAAGCTGACCATCCGCCGTCGTTAGTTCCACCCCGCCATCGGCCCGCCGCACCCGTAAGCGTAGTTGGGCAGTTGCCAGTTCGATGGTTTCTAACTCTTCGCTGATACTCAAAGCCACCCCAGCATATTCACTATCGGCTTTGGCGACTGCCCAAGAACGCCGCGCTGCAAACTGCCCGGTCGGAGCGTAATGCACCCGCAGCAAATTGTCCGCCAGGACCGTTACGACCAACCGGGCCGACCCAAATTCAAACCTAACCCGGTTGCCTTCCTGGTTAAACCGGGCCAACTCTTCGAGACCGTGTTTTTCTAAATTTGTCAAAGCATGTCCTCCGATTTTAGGATTATAGCTTTCTATAAGCAGAATAGGATTACCAAGCAGTTCTTGTCGTACTATACGGCAAAGTATAACACAACCTCCGCTCTAAAATCGGCCCGCAAGCTCGATTTGAAAGCAAAAAAAGATGCCAGACCCAACCGGGACTGACATCTGATAACGGACTATTAGGTCAAACTAAAGGAGTTCTAAACCGCCGGAATTAGCACTCTGACTGCCTCATACGCATTGCCTTCCGCCGACAACGTCACGACCACTGCTACCGACATCCCGACCTTCAAATCGGCAAAGCTGGCCGCCTGATCGCCACGTTTGAACTGGGTAGCAGGCGTAACTTTGAAGGTAGCCAAGCGGTCGCCCATCTTGAGGGTAAAATCATGCTCGCCCTTAGCCGTGACTACGCCGGTAACGTTGTATTCGGGGCGTTGTACTGTCGGCAGATAAACCCGCAAAGCCTCGTACTTGCCTTCGTTGCCCTTATTATACAGCAGCCCAATCAGCATCCCTACCTTGAGGTTGGCAAAAGTAACCGGCTTACCATTCTGGATAAACTGGGTGGCAGGCGTAACCTTGAAGGTCAGGGTTTTGGTTCCAGCCTTCACCGCAAAAGTATTACTACCTTTGGCGGACACCTGCCCGGAGGTAGTCTGGTAAGAGGTCGGACTGGCAGCGGAAGCGGTCTCGGTTCCTAGCATCGAAATGGCAAAAGATAACATCAGGCCAAACATGAGGGCGGCGGATAAAACGAAACGGCGAGTGAGGTGAAGTTGTTTCATGGTTGATAATCTCCTTGATAGCTAGACTTGAAAGCTAGATAAGATGTTGTAAAGACGACGATCAGGCGGGCCAATTGGTTGAAGGGTATCTTAAGGGGAGCCGAACTGCACCAGAGGTCAGTCGGACGATTTACCCAAACTATTAGCGGCCTGAAATTTTAGTGGATGCTCTAACGAAACTCTTTGTAACTCTCGTTGATGTGTTACGTATGTTAAAACCCCGCCTGTCCAAATTTGTTATGGCTCATTACTGGTCTCAAAGTACTATATTCAATACAA
The DNA here is from genome assembly GCA_038210655.1 of Chloroflexia bacterium. GTDB lineage: Bacteria > Chloroflexota > Chloroflexia > Chloroheliales > Chloroheliaceae > 54-19. The sequence goes on along the minus strand of JBBQWM010000032.1, from coordinate 25,936 downwards.
ATTTGTTCCTATATGTAAAAGTAGTACTAATGATGATTTTGGCGACCCTTTTTTACCTTCTTAAAGATGGGTGTAATCACCAGTAGAATCTAAAAACTAGAATTCGACTATTGACATAGCCGCGAGACTTGCTATAATTAGCTTTGGGAGAACTTCCCAGCGACCTTGAGTTTTAAATTTATTGCAAAGGCTTTTAGAGTCCTTTTCGCAGTGTAGGAATTAGCCACAACTAATTTTCACTATAATTGAATAACACAGGTACTTTCGCTCAATCAGCTTTTTTATTAGTTGCTGACATTGAGATTGGCCCTACTCCTCCGTTTTCTCCAATCTGCCCGCCTACTGTTTACTTGCCACTATTACAGGTCAAACCGCCTGTAAGTTTTTCCAGTCGGTGGTCATTCTTACCTTCCAACCAAGCCTACCTTCTTTCTCAGTGTAGCAAAACTCAACCGCAATTTTCTTATTTCTAGGATTTTCGCCTGGCACAATCGCCTTGAATTCATTTTGTGCTTTTAAGGCTAACGTTATAGGCTCAAAGCGAAAGTCATGATTTCATTTGATAGTGTTGGTTCACTCCTCCGTGTGCGGCGGAGAGAAAGAAGAAAAAGTTGCTATGACCGTAAAACTTTTTATTGGGAACTTGTCGTTTAAGGCTACCGAGGACTCGTTGAACGCGTTGTTCAGCCAGGCGGGAGAAGTTGTTTCAGCTCGTATAATTACCGACCGAGAGACCGGGCGCTCGCGCGGTTTTGGTTTCGTTGAGATGTCGAGCAAAGAAGAAGCCGACCGGGCTATCGAGATGTTCAACGATTACAGCCTTAGCGGGCGTAACATCGCCGTGAACGAAGCGCGACCCCGTGAAGTCGGCACCGGCGGTGGCAACCGAGGCGGCGGCTACGGTGGTGGCGGCAACCGAGGTAGCGGCTACGGTGGTGGCGGTAACTACGACAACTAACGACAACCGATCTTCAAAAAAGTAAAACGGTTATAGAAGCTAGACCGGGCCGTAGCGCTTTTTGGGTTGAGCTTGGTTTTATCTACTTTTGGGTCAAGATCGGTTAGAAATCTTTGGACAGATCAGATCATAATAGAAGGTACGGAGCGGTGAACTGCACCCATTCCGATTATTTTGGTTGGGAGGGTTTTACTTGAAAAACTGATCTAGCAGGCTGTAAATTTCTTTGAGTTCAAAAGGCTTGGACAAAACCTGAGCCAGGCCGTTCAACTCCGGGTGATGGGTTCCGCTCATTATTACCAGTGGAATCTGGGCTAGGCGGGGGTCGTCTCTGAGTAACAGAACTAATTCGCCCCCTTCCATATCGGGCATCCGAAAATCGGTTAGGATCAGATCGGGAACTTCGGCCTGAGCTTGAGCCAGCCCTTCCCGACCATTACGCGCTATTATAATCTGATGGCCTTTTTTGGTGATAACCCGCTGAAGCAGCGTTATTATACTTACATCATCATCAACTACCAATACTTTAGCCATAATCTCACTCCCACCCTCGATTTTAGTCTCTCTTATCTTTATAATTATAGCATAATTGTAAGCTTAGGCGAGAGGGTGACAGGCGGTCTCAGCCTTTAGGTCTATTTTTTAGATTTACCCGACTCACCAGCAGCGACCGCCGTTCTATTAAGGGGCGGTTCAAAGGTCACTTCCAGCGTATCCCCTACCATAACTGCGTCGGTGGCGCTATAGCGGGCTAACGAAGTCGGCAATACAATCGTGCGACGATGCCAACCAACTTCCAGCACCAAATCATCCCCCGTCTGCATCAACTTAACCTGTTCCTCGCTGGTAAAGGGCAATTTGAGGGCCAGAATATAATTATCACCCCGCTTGAAAATTTGCTGGGACTGGCCTTTGTGGAAGAATTTGGTCGGATCGCCATCCTCTCCAAAAAGATGGGTCGCCAGGCGGGACAACATTACTTCACCCACAATTTCCTGTTCAAACTGAGGAGCGGGGAAAAGCGGCAAAGGGCTGAAAGAGTCGTGAACTTGCTGGCGATATTTATCTTGCATACCGCTAACATAGGCGCGGGCAGGCGAATGCTGGAGAGACTCTTCGGTCAACACCCGATTAATCATAACCGCATCGACATTATAGCCAAACAGGTTCAAATAGGTCAGGCTACGTTGAGCTTCTTTGATAACCATCTTTTCCAGATTCAAAACGATCCGAGCCGACGAAACTTCGGGATTAGTGATAATCTCGCGTACAATATTTAGCCGGTCGATAATATCCTGGAGCGAACCAAAAACATTGTCGTTGGCAAGTGGCATGGAAGTCACCCGGCTTAGAACCGGGCGAGCCAACTTCATCACATTGCGAAGCGTTGGGAAAAGCTTTTCCACCCACCAACGGATCACATCTGGCAGGCTCAATAACCTCAAAGTCTCACCGGTTGGGGCAGCATCCACCACGATTACATCATAGCTACCACTATCGTGATGTCGCTTGATCTGGATCAGGCTAAAGAGTTCTTCGGTTCCAGGGATAACCGACATTTCTTCGGTCGTTATATCGTTGTGACCTTGCCAGGCCAACATCTCGATCAAAAACTCCCGGATCGTTCCCCAGTTGCGTTCCATCTCGTGCAAGGCGTTTACTTCCTGCGCCCACAAATTCTCCCGTACTTTGATCGGCTCTGGGCCGAGTGGTACGTCCAGCGAGTCGGCCAAACTATGGGCCGCATCGGTACTCAAAATGATAGTACGATAACCGAGGGCCGCACAGCGCAAAGCCGTAGCCGCTGCCACGCTAGTTTTGCCTACTCCCCCCTTACCAGTATATATAATTATTCTCACTTGGACATTTCCTCTGTTTGACGCTTTACAAATCCTAACAGAAGGTTATTATAACACAAAAGCCCGGCCCGTCAGTCAGGATGCAATTTACTGGGCTACCCAACCGGGTACTTGTAACTTTGGATTTGCTATATCACCATTAAACTCGCTGGGTACTCGCTCTAGGTCAAATGACCCAAAAACTTGCTCAAAGGCAAGATTAACCCCTCATCACGTTCCAGGGTATCCAAAAACGAGCTAATACTGGCAACCAGGCGCGGCAAATTGGGCCGCGTATTTAGTTCGAGCCGTTTTAACCGCGTCTCGTAAATACCCCGCTGTTCTAGCATTTCCAATACAGCCGTCCCCAAACCACCCTCAAGGCCGCCTTCTTCCAGCGTGATTAGCCGGGGGAAATGATGCGCGACAGCGGCCAGCAAAGGCTCATCCAAAGGCCGTATCCAGCGCACATCGATCACCGCCGTCTGATGTCCGGCCTCATCCAGTCGGTTTGCCACGGCCAACGCATGAGCGGTTGCCAGACCGCTCGACAACAAAGCCAGGTCTTTACCCTCTTTGAGGATAGTAGACTTGCCAATACCAAACGAGCGCGGGATCATTTTGATGTTAGAAGCAGGCCGCACCACCCGCTCCAACGAACGATAATAAATTGCGATGGGCTGCTCCTGGTTCTGGCAGGCTTCATCCAACTGAAAAATCAGATCATCCAGGCTGGAAGGCATCCCGATATACATTTTGGGCAGAGTTCGCAAAATCGCCAGATCATTGGCGGTTCTAGCCCGCCAGGTTTGGCCGGGGCCGGGGCCTGCCGCCAGCAAAAAGACGACCCCTAAACGCTGGGCGCACAAGGCCGAAAGTCCAGCATAGCTACGGGCCAGATCAGCCGACCCCAAAAGCACCAGCGGTTGCTTGCCTTCCAGCGCCAACCGCGTAACGGTCGGCACCAAATCGGCCAATAATTCACCTAACCCATAGAACCGGGCTGGAAATCGTAAAGCTACTTCGCGGGCTAATTCAGCCAATAAATTATTAGGAGCGGGCAGCGAATGGGTTGCCAGCGAAGAAGCCAGCACTACCACCCGTTCGTCGCGTTCCAAAAAGGCGATTAATTTTTCTTGTAACGAATGATCGTTAACTTTATCGGGTTGCCGGGAGCGAACGCCCTTCCCTACCTGGCGAGAAATCCGGCTCATAAAAGACTCCTTCACTACTGCAACGGTTGAAATAAATATGATAATTACCCAGTATTAACCTTTCAGACTCAAATCGGTAGCAACCTGGAATTGCTCAAACTGCTCAATTAGGGTTTGGGTAAATTCGGTAGGTCGTTCCAACATTGGCAGATGACCACAATCCGAAAAGGCTACCAGCTTCGAGGCCGGTTTGAACTTTTTGATATTGTACATTCCGATGGGCGGAATCGTCGCGTCCCGGTCGCCAACTACCAATAATAGGTTAGCCTGGAGGCGCGACAACTCGGCCCGGTAACGAGCGAGGTTCGCCCGCTCCAGCGACGATAGCGATAATTCTAGCGCCAATCGTTCGTTGGCTAATCCAAAATCCTCGGTAATAGTACGGGTATAACGCGCTGGGATAGGCCGTGCTATCGAGCGGGCCACTACCGCACCGCGTATCAATGGTAAATCAAACGCCGGTTTGATCTTTACAAAGATTTTGACAAAAGTATTAAGACGGCTACCCTGCGGCTCAAATTCGTCAAAGCTACCACTGTTTACAATCGTCAGGCTGCTTAATCGACCACGCTGTTCAGCCTGGACTGCGAAATGGGCCGCTGTTACGGCTCCCAACGAATGACCCACCACGTGATAGGAGCGCTCGCCCAGACCTAGCCGCTCCAACAACTGCTCGGCTTCGGCGGCTCCACTGTCTATAGTAGCGTGGTAAGCCTTAGCCGAAGCTGAGTCCGGCAGACGGCTCCGCCCAAATCCACGACTATCGAACAACAACAGCGAGTGCTGTTTTTCGAGCCGGGTGGCGGTCTCTTGCCAATAACGCGCCGATAAACACCAGCCGTTAAAAAAGATTATCAGAGGTTGGATCGGGTCCTCCGGGCCGCGCAACTCATAATAAAGTGGCAGCCGATCCAGTTGCAGGTAGGCCATAACTCTACCAACTATTAAAAGGGGTGTAACCCCCAAAAGAGAGGGCCGAAAAGAGCGCCACTAGCAAAATCAACCCATTGCCGGTCAACAAGTAGCGTTTATACTGGTCGTGGGTAGGCTTGCGATAGAGTAGCGGTTGGGCGCTTATCTGCACCACCAATGCAATCACCTGTAAAAGGCCCAACCACAAATGACCGGTACTGAACAAAAAGATTGCCAATCCAACCTGTGAAAGATCAATAAAAGTATAAGCGATCAACAAAGCCCCTTGCGCTCCATACTGCACCGGAACCGTCCGCAAGCCTAACGCCCGGTCTCCTTTGATAGATTTTAGGTCGTTCATTATCAAAAGGCCGACCGCAATGCAGGCATTGACAAACGCCAGTACTAGCACCTCTAACTTGAGGGGAGCAAAAACCAAATTGCCGCAAATCCAGGTCAGCAAATTATAGCCGAGACCGACCGAAAGCGGCCCGCTCAGGCCATTCCGTTTGAAGGCCAGCGGCGGAGCGCTATAGACTACTCCCAGCCCTAGCCCCAAAACAGTCATTCCGACCAACGCCCAACCGTTCGTACCACCTACCAGCACCGCCAACAAAACCGCTATCAACATCGCCAGAACTGCCACGCTCACAAAATTGACCACCGCCCCCTGCACCGTTACCAGCCCGGCAGGGATCGGGCGGGTTGGCTCGTTTACAGCGTCAACGTCCCGGTCGAAGAAATCGTTGATCGACTGGCTAAACCCAATGGTTAAAGGCCCGCTCAGACCGATACCCAGCAACACTAGCGCCAATGTCCGGCCATCCCAGGCCATTCCGCCACTGGCGACGGCCCCACTGATAAATCCTTGCGGCCCGGCAGTCCACGTTACCGGGTCAAGTAAGTCAAGATGACCCCGCCAGGTTGAGCGAACCGGGGCAGATTGTGTATACTGGATCGCCTGTTCGGAAGTCGAAGTAAAATGCTCCGAGCGGGCCATCGGCCCTTTTATGGGCGACTTGGGGCTACCGAATGTTGGCATGCGACCACCCCCTAATTTTCTCGACTAATCCCTTCAAAGTATCTGCCTTCAGGTTTCAAAATGGTTGATTTGAATCAGTTTCTGGTCAGGTTACAAAGACCAGATTATTTCGATTATACACGACTTATACAAATATTATGTAGTCTAAACCACCTACCGAGTGATTTAGGATTTGCGATTTGCGATTTACGATTTGTTAATCTGCTCGTACAATAGGCCCGGCGATTTATAGCATTAGAGCCTATCAGGACGGGCTATGGACGGAGGTATATCCAACAAGGGATGAAGGATGAAAGGGGACTGAGGACTGAGTAGTCCGGTTGTATAACATTGCTCTGCCAATGGAATAATAGTCCATTGGCAGAGCAGGCAATTAATCTAAGAAACAACCTGGTTACAATTCAATACTAAAAATCGTAAATCGTAAATCGTAAATCGGAGATACCTTGATGGCAGGTTTAATCTTACTGGCAGGCGGTGGAGAATTTCAGAAGGGCAACGAGCTTGCCGACCGCTTTGCGCTCGAACAGGCCGGTGGCCTAGCTGCCCCGGTTATTATTGTACCGACCGCCGGTGGCGCGGATGGCGGTATCCCAATGGCTTCGCGCAATGGAGTCAACTGGTTCCGGCAACTTGGCAGTACTCAGGTCGAAGCATTACCACTTGCCAACCGCCAGGATGCCGACGACCCGACCCTGGCTGAAAAACTGGCAACTGCCCGCTTGATCTATATGGCGGGCGGCAGTCCGGGCTATTTGCTAAATGCTTTGGAAGGGAGCGCCTGTTGGCGGGCGATGCAGCAAGCCCTCGAAAGCGGGGCAGTCGTCGGTGGGTCGAGTGCAGGCGCAATGGTACTGATGGAACATCTTTTCGACCCATCTGGCGGACAGGTGCGGGCCGGGTTAGGGTTGGTCAAAAACGCTATTTTTGCGCCCCATTTCAACGGCTTTGGTCGCAAATGGATCGAGCGTTTACGGACGGCCCGCCCTGACGCTATTATTATCGGTGTGGATGAAAAAGTAGCGATACTGGGTTATGGTAATGATTGGCAGGTCTACGGTCGGGGCTGGGTGACAGTCTATCGAGGCACCCAACCAACCAAGTATCAGGGTGGGCAATCTTTCAAGCTGGAACCTGTTACCTAGAGCCTCAAAAATAATAAAATGTCACAATAGGGGCAACCACCCAGGGTTGCCTCTATTGTGACATTTATTTTTTCTGCGTCCTATGATCTCTGCGCTAAGTACTTCCTACCCACAATAGCATTAGCCCCTGAGCAAAGACTCGGCCCCATCGATCCACATTTCAGTGCCAGTGATATGGCTGGCGGCATCCGAAGCCAAAAATAATACCAAATTGGCGACTTCTTCGGCGGTGCCGGGACTGCCGCCGGTCAACGGCATCGCCCCTTTTGGATAGTCGACCGGGATTTTGACCTGTTCGAGGTTGCGTTTTCCATTTGCGGCGGTTGGGATATATCAGCTACGATAGGGAGAGCCTCCCCTCCTCCTCTTTCGATCTCAGCGATAGTCTGACCAAGTTCATCTTCGGAGTGACTGAGCGCTGCAACTTTAACTTTGTCACGGGCCATCGCCAACGCAGTAGACCGACCAATACCAGAACTGGCCCCAGTTATAAGAGCTATTTTGCCTTCTAAATTCCAATTCACGCTTTAAGCCTTCTTTTGTTAGTTGTTACCTAAGCCAGAATAGCTATTGTTTAGCATCCAGCCCGAATGATAGTTGAGGTGCGCGGTATAAAGAGGAGACTTATCGAAACGATCTAACAAGTCTAGCGGGTCATTGTAAACGCACAAAGCTTCTTTTAAATCCTGGTCGGCCCATCCTCCACAACGCAAAGCAATGGTTGGAACTTTGGCTCTAGCAGCGGCCACAATGTCATAGGGCGTATCGCCAATCATTACGACTTTTTCAGTAGGAAGCCCCAACCGATCAAGGGCCACCTTTATGATATCGGGGTCGGGCTTAGAGTTTTTGACATCACCAGAAGAGGTTTGAGCCTCAAAGAAATCGCTGAGTTTGGCTATCTTGAGTAAATCCTGTAATTCGTCCGGTTGAGCCGAGGTCCCAATTACCAATTTCAAGCCTTCGTCTTTCATACGATTTAGCAATTGTTGGACACCCGGAAACGGCTTTAATGTCGATAAGTATTTGTCTTTGAAAATTTGGCCGCGCCGTTCAGAAATCCTTTTACCCTGGGCCGTATCTTTTCGGAAGCCAAGCACGGTGGCTAAAATCTTATCCCCACCCATGCCGATCATGCAACGGATTTTCTTAAATGGAAATTTATAACCCTGTTCGGTCAAAGCTTCGACCCAGGCCGAGGCGTGGGCATCATTACTATCAATCAGAGTACCATCTACATCAAGAATTACCCCTTCTATACTATACAACATCCTACTACCTCCTTAGCAGTTTTGTGGGCCGACCACTATTAGCATAACTTAGCATCAAAAGCGGTCTCACATTTTGGATTTTTTTTTACATAATTAAGAGGATGCAATACTTATGCCATTACAATTTTACTTGAGCTTAATTTTTTCAAAGTGAAGCTGGAGTATAAAAAGGCTGGAATATAAAAGGAAGGTGGAACTTTAGCATAAGTTCCACCTTCCCCTTTATATTAACTTTCTAACTTACGAGTGCTGGTAGCCGCATCAGGCCGTCAGTTCTAGCCTTTCTTCGACCCCAACCACCGGCAAATTGACCGGCTTTGAAGTAGCTTTGTCCTCGGCCCGACCTTCGATAATGCTGTAGGCAATCTTGAGCAATAGCGGTGTTATGAGGGTCGTAAAGATTGTCATGAAAATTACTATTGAGAAAACCTTATTGTCGATAAGACCCTGACTCAGCCCTAGCGAGACTATAACCAGCGCCACTTCACCCCGTGAAATCATCCCTACGCCTACCAGGAAAGCCTCTTTTCGTTTCAGGCCCCCTAGCCAGGCCCCGACCAAACAACCTATGATCTTGCTAAAGACGGCAACCAGCGTAATCACTATAGTCAGAGCTATACCGTTCAGGGCGAAAAGACTGCTGAAATTAGCCTCGAGGCCAATCCCTACAAAAAAGACCGGGATAAAAAAGCCGTAGCCAATCGAGCGTACTCCTTTTTCCAGCCGCAGCTTAATTTCCAGACGGCTAATAAGCACACCCATCAGATAGGCCCCGGTAATAGCCGCTACTCCGCCTAATTCTTCTGCCGCCCAGGAATAGACTAGCACAAAAGACAGCACGACCGCCAGCACCGCTTCTTCGGCGTGGTCGTGCCATTTGAGCAAATGATGATGTATCCAGGGCAGCATTTTCACACCCAAAATACCGGCAACCAGGAAAAACCCCACCATTTTGAGTAGAGGCAGCACTATACTCGTCCCGGTGCTGGTCCCCAGCACAATTGCCAGCACGACTACCCCCATCACGTCATCGATAACGGCGGCTCCCAAAATTGTAGTACCTTCACGAGTGCGAAGCTTTCCTAGCTCTTGCAAAGTCTCTGCCGAAATGGAAACACTGGTAGCAGTCAGAGCCGTCCCGATAAAAAGGCTGATGAAGAAAGGCAACCCAAAGGCCAGACCAACTAAGGTTCCCAACACCAAAGGAATTATAACCCCGCCGGTAGCCGAGAAAAAAGCGGCCTTCCCGACCTTTTTCATCATCGCTACATCAGTTTCCAAACCGGCAATAAACATCAAAAGAATCACACCGATCTGAGAGATGATTTTTAGGAAATCAGTCTGGTGGAGGATACCGAACACAGAAGGCCCCAATAATAAGCCTACCAATAGCTCGCCGAAAACAGCCGGTAATCCGACCCGGCGCGAGATTAACGCTATTACTTTCGCCAAAACCAAAATGGCCGCTAAAGGAAGAAGTATATTTGTACTTTCCACTTGATTTCTGTCTTTCTTTTCACTGTCAAGCCAAGCTTGCTTCTAACAAAAGTTCCTCTTTGCTATGCTATAACTAAAAGAAGATAGAGCTTTAGATATACCTAACCATAAAGTTTTAGGACTGCAATGTCTACATACAAAATGAAACAAAAACAAGGCCATGTTTTCGGCAAGTTGCACAAGCTTGTTCAGTTTGATAAAGAACAGGAAGTCTTTTTGAAATTGCACAAACTAGCTGGGTTAAAAATAGGTCTGAGCGAGCGTGGATTACTTTAGCACCGCTGAATTTTTCTCCAAATTGCGTCAGCTGCCAGAAAATAAAGGCTTTTGGCAGCTATTTTAAGCTCTATTGGTTAAATTGCACAAGAAAGACCTTCTAAACTATGTTGTTTCCGTATATTGCGCCATTTCGCACAAAGCGGTACAACTTAGCTTAGTAAATCCTTCTCAAAAAGGTGATAACTGTTCAGCCAGCTAGATGTCTTAGTTCATACAAAACATTGCAACATAATTTGGTATTATCCAATCTAGCCCAGCAGCTTCTATTTATCTTCTCAAAAATTGGTGTCAGTGCGTTCAGCAGGGCTGGGGAAATCGATTTTACACCCATATCGATCCCTGTTAGCTTATAAGGAGAATGAGTAGATCAAGATGAGTGATACACAGTCCCTAAAAGTTTGCGCCAGTTGTAACCAGACCAACGATCAGACCGCTACTTTTTGTCAGGTCTGCGGTTCACAATTTGTCAAAACCAATTTCATAAATTTTGACTCGGCTAAAGCCAACCTGGAACAGCAATTGACCAACCAAAACCTGACCGAGCAGGAGCAAGCGCGGCTGAATATGCAAATAGCAGTGCTTCATTTGCGGCGGGAAGAGGCCAATCAAGCTACGCAATACCTACGGCGGGCGGTGGCGCTAGATGAAAATAACGCCCTGGCGCATGCCTACCTGGGAGCGGCCCTCGCCGAGGAATATATAGTCGAAGAAGCCCAAACCGAGTTGGAAAAGGCCCTTGAGTTGAACAGCCAGGATGCGGTCGTCCAGCTAAAAATGGCTGAATTCAAGCTAATGGTCGGCCTGACTATCGATGCGGCCCATCACCTGGAACTGGCTTACAAACTGCCGGCCCCCTCGCGGGAAACGGCGACCTACATTGCCAATCTGCTGGTCACAACCCGCAAACGCAACCAGGCCAGCTTTGAGCGCCGAAACTTTTTACCCAGCTTCAAAGGGTTTCGCTTTTTACCACGTCCAAAAGTAAGAACTACCGTCACTAAGATTGAGGTAAACCCGTCCTGAGCGTAGGGTTATATTTACTATTATAGATAATAGCAGCTATTAGCCGGTTGCAGATTGGTCGATTTTATTTTATGGAAACTTTACCCTTTGTAATACTTCTAATTGGTTTGATGCTGATTACCATGCTGACCAGAGTTTTTTTACCGATAGGTCAGAAAACCGAAGCGATGGTGATTAAGCAAATCGTTCTGCCCTTCCGGTATCGAATGCTCTACCACCGATTCAGCATGTACAGTGTCGGGCTGGTGATGGTGCTAGGCGGAGTGGGTGGCTGGATGTCCTTTGCGTTCCAGGTAGTGCTGGCAATGGGGACTTTTGCCATTCTGGGCATCCCGATCAAATACACCCTGACCACTCAGACTATTGCGCTCAACAACGTAGTAGTACGCGAGTGGAAAGAGTTTAAGTCCTGTGAAATGCAGGGTCGGTTTTTGATATTGCAGACTGGCGGCAAAGAGCGACGCTTCAAAGTTCTGGCTCCGCCGGTCGAATTGAGTGAAGTGGAGCGCATCGCGGGTAAGCTGCTCAAAACTAGCAGCGAACAATTGGTAACGGTTGGTAACGTATCTCCCACACGAGCGATCAATTCTCGTCCGGCCAAAAAAGTACGACGCGCCGGGTAAAGATTGAACAGATGGGAAACATTGGTCAAATCTGCTCAAAGATGACAGACTTTACAGTTCTGTAACACACGCATTGTTTATAGGCTATTTGTAGGCTGCTTCTAGGCTAGGCCTGAGATCAAAACCTTGTTACATCTTATAAAACAAGGTTGGGTTTGAGTTTGCCCAAAATACGCTTAATTTCAGGCCAGCTGTAGTATGTGAAAGGAAGAGGGATGGCTTCAAGATTTAAATATAAGGCGAAAAGTACCAGTGTGGCGACCACGGCTCGGCCTCATTTCGCCCAGACGGCAACTTTCTGGCGTATTTTCCTGGCGGCAGGTTTGCTGCTGGCCTTGCTCACTTTTTTTGCTCTATCGAGCCAGACAGGACGCGCCCAAACCACGCCTACGGCTGGAACTCCGGCCCCGGCAGCCACTCCGGCTGCGACGGCGGCCCCGGCCCCGGTCGGCGACCCCGGTGGTTTGGCAACTGGCTCCGGGGCCGATCTCAACTCGATAGCCCCATTTAGCAGCGGGCTACCCGCCGATGCCAAAGCTAAGGATGACTTTTTGGCGGCAGCCGCGAAGAACGAGCCTTATGCGCTCAATCTGGCAAATATGGTACGCCAGAACCAGTTGGGTATCAACTACGTCTGGACCTTAGTGGCAGGCTTCCTGGTTATGTTGATGCAACTGGGCTTCGCTCTGGTGGAAACCGGCTTCTGCCGCTACAAGAATGCCTTTCACGTAATGGGCATGAACTTGAGCGTCTATTTCATCGGTATGCTGGGTTATTATATCGCCGGGTTCGCCTTCCAGTTCGGCGGTATCGGTAGCATCGGTGTAAGTAACCTGGGCGGTTTGGCGACGCTCAACAACGAAATCAAGATAGGAGATTGGGGTATCATCGGTGGTAAAGGCTTCTTCCTGACCGGCGATACTTATGATGTCGGGATTGCCGTGATGTTCCTTTTCCAGATGGTCTTTATGGACACCACTGCTACGATCCCAACCGGCGCAATGGCCGAACGCTGGAAGTGGTCGAGCTTCGTGATTTACGGTTTCTTCGTCTCGATCATCATCTACCCGATCTACGGCAACTGGGCCTGGGGCGGCGGTTGGCTATCACAACTTGGCACAACTGGCCCGATTGGTAAAGACAGTCCCTTTGGCGCGGGCTATATCGATTTTGCAGGTAGTGGCGTAGTCCACGCCGTCGGTGGTTGGACGGCATTGGCGGGAGCCTTGATACTAGGCCCACGCCTGGGCAAGTACAACCGGGATGGCAGTAGCAACCCGGTTCCAGGTCACAACATGGTAATAGCGATTATGGGTACGATCATTCTGGCCTTTGGTTGGTTCGGGTTTAACCCTGGCTCGACCCTGGGCGCTTCCGGCGGTGGTAACTTACGGATCGGTATGATTGCGACTGTCACGATGTTGGCCGGTTCTGCCGGGGCGATGACTGCGATGGTTATTACCTGGGTACAGGGCAAAAAGCCGGATGTTGGGATGACCTGCAACGGCTTGCTGGCTGGTCTGGTGGCGATTACCGCCCCCTCTGGTTATGTTGAACCGATTGCCGCGATTATCATCGGTATCGTAGCCGGTGGGCTGGTAGTGGTCTTTGTGGGGCTGGTTGACAAAATCTTCCACATTGACGACCCGGTTGGCGCGATCTCGGTACACGGGGTCAACGGTATGTGGGGGCAGTTAGCGGTCGGTCTGTTCGCCGACGGCAAAGCCCAGTATGCCAGTGTAACCGGCCTGTTCTACGGGGGTGGCATCGGTCAACTGCTGGCTCAAATCGTTGGTGCAGCAGTCGCCTTTGTCTGGGCCTTTGGGATTAGCTGGGTCTTCTTCAAGGTACTGGGCCTGGTAATTGGGAGCAACCGGGTCAGCGAGAAGATGGAACTGGACGGCCTCGACGGTGGCGAAATGGTACAGCCTGGCTATATGGACAGCGACCCGCTTTCTGGCAAGTGGCCTTACCCGGCTTCGAGCGTTCCGGCTGGTGCAGCCGTCTAGGATCACGCTTTAATCAGAGTAAACAGGCTAAACACGCTGTTGGTTTCCACCCTAAGAAAATGTTTAGCCTGTTTATCTTTGTTACCCAATCTTTGCATTTTGAGCCTGGAAAAGCTATTTCCAGCCGAAAGCCGTGTTCGGAAAATACAAGGTGCAAAAATAGGATTTGTTGAATGGCTTTTCTGAGAAATTAGATAGAAGTCAACTATGATACCTGAAAGAGAACAACCTAACCGATTTAATGCCGCAGACCTGCTCATCACCGAGAATTTAATTACTCTTAAACAAGCTTCCGAAAAATCGGGGTTTAGTACCGGCTATCTTCGCTCGATAGCCCAGCGTGGAAGGCTACAAGCTAAAAAACTCGATAATAGCTGGCTGACTTCGATGGACGCAATCGAGGAATACAAACGCTCTCGCTTACAGATTATAAAGAAGCTCTAATTTTTTGCCTTACTCGACCTAATCCTGTAGAACCGCCCGATATAAAATACCCACTCCCCGGCTTTTGTTCAGCTTATAAATTAGCTGATCTACTATCGAATCCTCGTTCAAAAGCGGAACCGGCTTTAATAAAGTGTTTTTGATCTGGGGATGATAGACTGACACCTCACCGGGATTTGTAACCAGCAAAATAGGCGTAGTTATATAACGCCGGGTCAATTCGATAATAAATTGGGTGCCATGCATATCGGGTAGATTTATATCCAAAATGATGTAATCAAAAGTAAAAGTACTAGCCGCTACCCAACCTTCTGCTCCTGTACTAACCGCCCTAACATTATAGCTATAATGTGTTAGTCGTTGAGAGATCAGGTTTCTAAGGTTAAGGTCGCCTTCCACAATCAAGATTGACTTAACTTTTCTCACCTTCTCCAATTCCTTCCCTATGCTATTTACTACCAAAATTTAGTTTTTCTCTGCGTTTCTGCGGTGAATATTTAGCAAAATTTCCTTTAGCTACACGGTAAGCTACAAAGGTAAAAATAAAGGTAAATAAAGGTAAACACGAGGTTAGTCTGGATTTGAGAATTGTGTTTAGATTTGCGTAAGATTTGTAAGCAGCTTTTAAGTCGGTGCCATTACAATTAAGTAGAAAGAGTGGGTCAAGGTTGATAAGAAAGGATTGGGATCGTAAAATGCTTGCAACAAATGAAGCAATCAAGCATAATAACAATATGAGTGAAAATCCAAAAATTTTAGTGGTGGACGACGACAGCAACATCCTGGATGTGGTAGAGCTTTATTTGTTGCGCGAAGGTTATAAGGTCGTGCGGGCCAGCGATGGCGCTACGGCCCTGGCCCTCTATGCCGAACACAAGCCCGACCTGGTAATGTTGGATGTAATGCTGCCTCAAGTCGAGGGATTGGAAGTGTTGCGGCGGATGCGGGCTTTAGCAATCCGGCCCGGTGGTAAAATCACCCCGGTTATTATGCTGACCGCTAAAAGCCAGGAAGACGATAAATTGGCCGGTCTGGAAGTCGGGGCCGACGACTATATTACCAAGCCTTTCAGCCCCCGCGAGATGGTCGCCCGCGTCAAGGTCGCTTTGCGCCGGGTACAGGAAGCCAGCCGAGGGGCTACCAATCTCGGCCCCGGCGACGAAATTTTGACTATCGAAGGGTTGTACGTCAACAAAAGCGCTCGCAGCGTTCAGCTGCAAGGCAAAGCGGTCGAGTTGACTGCCAAAGAATTTGATCTACTATGGTTCCTTGCCAGCAACCCTGGGCAGGTCTTTACCCGCGAACAGCTTTTGGATAAAGTTTGGGATTACACCTTTTTTGGCGAAATGAGTACCGTTACGGTTCATATTCGCCGCCTGCGCGAGAAAGTCGAGGCCGACCCGATGCGCCCCCGCCATATAAAGACGGTTTGGGGCGTGGGCTATAAGTTTGAACCATGATAGGATTTTAGATTTTAGATTTTAGATTGAAAGTACCAACGAGGCTGAATGTATTGAACTATGGCAAAATGCCGAGATATTGAACCCTTGTAGGAGCGAGCTTCTGCTCGCGAGAACACTCAGCCGCATCTTCAATCGCGAGCAGAAGCTCGCTCCTACAGATATGAGAAATCGGAGCCTAAAATCGTAAATCGTAAATCAAATAATTGACATGCTAAACATCAAAAAACTAGATGCACAACTTATAAAGACGGGTGGGCTGACCATCGGGGTCGTGATTGGTGGAGCGTTGGGAGCAGTCGGATTGGCTGCAATCTGGCTCAAAGCGCCTGCCGATGACCTGGGCAAGCTCTTTACCCTGCTGCTGACTAGCGGGGCGATTTCGGCTACCCTTATAGCAGGCTGGATAATGTTCAGCCAAAGGCTAGTCGGACTGCGTATTCAGATCACAATGGCTTACTTGACCGGCGTGGTTATCACGATTATCAATATCCTGGTGACAGGTGGGCTGATGTTCCTGAGCGCCCACGATCAGAGCCTTTTAATGCTACTGTTGCTCTTCTCCGGCAGTCTATCGATTTTCTTCTCCTTCTTTTTATCCGATCAACTAGGTCGCCAGGTGCGCGAATTAACTCGCGGTGCAGACGAAATAGCGCGTGGTAATTTGGAAGCGCGGGTAAAGCCGGGTGGTTCGCTCGAACTGGCAAAACTAGCCCAAACTTTTAACCAGATGGCAAGTCAGCTTGAAAAGGCTTTCACCATGCAACGCGAGATGGAACAATCGCGCAAAGAACTGGTCGCCGCTATTTCGCACGACCTGCGTACTCCACTTGCATCGTTACGGTTGATGACCGAAGCGATCAGCGATGGAGTAGCCGACGAAGAACAGACCCCGATTTTCCTGGAACGCATGCGGGGCGAGGTTCAATATATGACCGGGCTGATCGAAGACCTGTTTGAATTATCGCAACTGGATGCCGGGGCGCTCAAACTCAAGCCAGAACGGGCCAACCTCTCCGACCTGCTTTCCGATACCCTCGAAAGCCTCAAAAGTCAAGCTACCAATAAGCAACAATCCTTGCAAGGCGAAACCGAGGGCGACTTGCCCGAACTGCTCTTTGACCCACGTAAAATTCAGCGAGTACTAAATAATTTGGTTGGCAACGCGATCCGCTATACCCAGGAAGGCGGTACAATTCATCTTACCGCCCGGCAATGTCAGGGATATGTAGCGGTAAGCGTCCAGGATAGTGGGGTAGGTATTCCGATTACCGAACTTGACCGCATTTTCGAGCCGTTCTACCGGGGCGAACGCAGTCGGGGCCGCGACTTGGGTGGGGCCGGGTTGGGTCTCGCCATCGCCAAAGGCTTGGTCGAATTGCATAGCGGACGTATCTCCGTCCAGAGCCGCGAAGGGCAGGGTAGCACCTTCACTTTCGAGTTGCCTATAAAGTAGTTCGGGAATTAACGAGATAAATTCAAATGAGTTTTGCCGATAGTATACTAACCGAAGATTTAGGGCCGCTCCGACAGCACCTCTTGAACCATCCTCTATGGGCCGGGATTGAGGCTGGGACGCTGGAAGTAGGGCGGTTGCGGCTATTTGCTTTGCAGGATTGGTGGCTGGTGCGCGAGGCTTATCGGTTGGATGCGCTGGCAGTCGCCGCCGCGCCCGATCTGCAAACTCAGGAACTCTTGCTTGCCAAGCTATTACCCAAAATTGGGGGCTACAAGTTATTGCTGCGCTTTGGTGAAGCGGTCGGCTTGAACCAGACCGACTTTGATAGAGTCGAACCGTTGGCGGGCTGTATGGCCCTGACCAACTTCTTTTACTGGATGCTGGCCTATGGCACACCCGGCGAGAAGTTGGCAGCGGTCAGCGCCAGCGAGGACATTTTTGTCCAGATTTGCGCTCGTGTCGGCCCGGCCCTGATCCGCAACTACAACCTGAATGCCGCCCAGGTCGAATTCTTTACGGCCCACGATCAGATCGGGGCAGCTATTAGCCCAGTTGATGATAGCCTGCTGACCCGCTACACCTCGCTTGCCGAACGCCAACTTATCACCCGCGCCGTCCGCCTCAGTCACGAATTTGAGTTGATGTTTTATGATACTATCGTTAGTTAAATTTTGCCGTATAAAAAGACCTGAACCTAATAAGCTCAGGACGATCTTATCTGACTTTAGCCTTTAGAGCAAAACGCAAAGCACTTGAGCTAACCCCTTATCTGTAGGAGCGAGCTTCTGCTCGCGATTGAATTGGCAGCTAGATGTTCAATCGCGAGCAGAAGCTCGCTCCTACAAGGGTTCAATCTCGCGGTATTTTGCTATAGAACCTAACGGGTAGGGTGCGACCCTACCAAAATCGGCTTTTATCAGTTACGAACCAACCCCAACTGCAACAACGAGCCATCCAGTTCGACCTCCTGAGTAAAGGCCGTAGTGTTCTCGGTCGCGCCTTCGTGAAGCGCGGTCGAGAGCGTTTCGGCCTGAACGTAACGGACGGCTTCGGGGTCGGACAGGGCAGCAGCGAGATCGGCGACCAGATCATTGGCATCGCGGCTAACCCGGTAGTAGACCGTGATCTTGTCCGTGATGTTGAAATCGGCATCCTTGCGGGCCGATTGCACAAAGCGGATCAGGTCGCGCAACAGCCCTTCGCGCTTGAGTTCGGGTGTCACCAATTTATTGAGCGCGACAACATAGCCACCGTCCTCAACTACGGCGTACCCTTCTTTCTGCTTGGCCTCGACCAACACCTCTTCCGGCTGAAGTTCCAGCATCTCGCCACCTTCGAGCCTCACGCTGATGGGCTGGCCTGTCCGCAAGCGGGCATTGACTACGCTGCCGTCCATTACTCCTAGCGCCTTCTGGACTTCTCCCAACCGCTTACCCAGCTTTGGGCCAAGCAGCTTGAAGTTAGCCTTCACGTTGTAGCTCATGATGTCGGCCCCATCTTCAACCAGTATCATGTCCTTGACGTTTAGCTCTTCCAGGATTTGCTGTTTAAAGCGATTCAGGCTGGCGCTTTCGGCAGCCTCGCGCGGCTTAACCAGCACTTCGAGCAAAGGCTGGCGCACCTTCAGTTTGGAAGCGCTGCGGGCCGCCCGACCCATACTGACCACCCGAATGACCGTCGCGGTATCCTTCAACAAAGCCTCGTCGATCAGGCTTTCATCTGCTACCGGCCAATCACACAGGTGAACGCTCTCCGGCGCATTCGGATCGACCGACTGAGCCAGATTGCGGTACATCGCATCCGACATAAACGGAATAAACGGAGAACACAGCTTGCTGACCGTCACCAGCGCTTCATACAAAGTCTGGTAAGCCGCTAGTTTATCGCTGTCGCTCTCGCTCTTCCAGAAGCGCCGCCGGTTGAGCCGTACATACCAGTTGGACAAGTCGTCCACAAAACTTTCGATAGCGCGGGCCGGGCCGGTTACTTCGTACTTATCCAGCATGCTGGTCACATCGCGCACCAGGGCGTTGAGCCGCGATACCAACCAACGGTCGATCAGGGGACGCTCGGCGACCGGGACTTTGGTCGTCAGGTCGGGCTGATCCAGGTTGGCATAAGTTACGAAGAAGCTATAAGTATTCCAATACGTCAGCAAGAAACGCCGGATACTCTCGCTAACCAGGTCTTGCGAGAAGCGGCGCGGTTCGCCCGGCGGGTTGGCTGTATAGAGATACCAGCGTAGGGCATCGGCCCCTTGCCCGTTCAGCACATCCCAGGGGTCAACGATGTTGCCTTTCGATTTGCTCATCTTCTGGCCTTCACCGTCCAAGATGTGACCCAAACAGATCACATTCTTGTAACAAAGATCGTCCTTGAGCAAGGTCGCCAGCGCGTGCAAAGTGTAAAACCAGCCGCGCGTCTGGTCTACCGCCTCGCAGATGTAATCCGCCGGGAAAAGCTGGCTATCGAACTCCGCTTTATTCTCAAACGGATAATGCTCCTGAGCATAGGGCATCGCCCCACTATCAAACCAGCAGTCGATCACCATCGGCAAACGGCGCATTGTGCCACCGGGTGCAAAAGGTGAGGGATAAGTCAACTCATCCACATAAGGCCGGTGCAAATCGGTCTCCTGGAGCGACTTGCCAGTCTTTTGCTCAAGCTCCGCCACACTCCCGATGCACTCGATCTGCCCACTCGTGTCGCACTGCCATAAGGGTAACGGCGTACCCCAATAGCGTTCGCGGCTCAAAGCCCAATCGACGTTGTTATCGAGCCAGTTGCCAAAACGCCCCTGCTTGATGTGGCCCGGATACCAGTTGATTTTGTTGTTGTTGGCTACCAGTTGTTCTTTGACTGCCGTGGTGCGGATGTACCAGCTATCCTTCGCAAAGAACAGCAAAGGTGTACCACAGCGCCAGCAGAACGGGTAGGTGTGCGAAACACGCCCGCTCTTCCACAAAAAGCCGCGCTCTTTAAGGTCACGGGTGATATGCGGGTCGGCCTTCTTGAAAAACTCGCGCTCGAATTGCGGGAAGGCTTCCAGCACTCGGCCCGAAAGATCAACTGAAAAGAGGGTCGGCAAGCCCGCCCGTCGTCCGACTTCTAAATCGCCATAAGCCGGAGCAATGTGAACGATCCCGGTTCCGTCGCCCATCTCGACGATTTCATCGGTGATCGAGCGATAAGCCGCGCTTGTATCGGCAGGCTGGCTGGTCACGGTCACACCCTGGTATAAAGGCTGATACTTGAAGCCGACCAAGGCCGACCCCAACGCTTCACCCAGCGTCTCAAAGCCGTCCTCGCCAAACAGCTTCGGAGCCAGGGCTTTTGCCACGATGTAAGCCTCCTGCTCATCGTTGGGCCGGGCCAACACATAGGGCGCATCGGCTTTGAGGGCGCAAGCGGCATTGGCAGGCAGCGTCCAGGGCGTAGTCGTCCAGATCATAAAGGAGACTGGCAAGTCCTTTGGAGCCTCGAAAGGTAGCTTTTCGGCTTCACCCGGCAGTAAGCGCAACTTGATATAGACCGAAGGGTCGTCCACATCGTCCTGGTAGCCCAGCGCGACCTCGGCATCCGCCAAACTGGTGTTGCAGCGTGGGCAGTGCATCGTCACCTTGTAATCCGGGAACAACAAATCTCGCTCCCAGAGCGTCTTGAGTATCCACCAACAAGTCTCGATATATTTATTATCATAGGTGATATAGGCATTTTTAAGGTCGGCCCAATAGCCGATCCGCTCGGTCATACGCTCCCATTCCTGGACATACTCCCAGACCGATTGACGGCAGAGCTTGTTAAATTCGGCGATGCCATATTTCTCGATGTCCTCTTTACCCTTAAAGCCAAGCTTCCTTTCAACCTGGACTTCGACCGGCAGACCGTGCGTATCCCAACCGGCCTTGCGTGGTACATAATACCCTCGCATGGTCTTGTAACGCGGGAAAAGGTCTTTAAAGACCCGCGCCAGCACGTGATGAATACCGGGCGTACCATTGGCGGTTGGCGGGCCTTCGTAAAATACGTAACGCGGTCCACCCTTACGGGCTTCCAGGCTCTTTTCAAAAACCTGTTCGCTTTTCCAAAATTCCAGCACGCCTTCTTCAAGCTTCGGGAAGCTTACTTTGGCATCGACTTCCTTAAATTTTGCTTTTGCCATTTCCTTGCCCTCGTACTTTTAAGATGTTAGAGATTAGAAATTAGATATAGACGGTTTTACTGATCTCTAATATCTTGTTTCTTTTCTAGCTCTCTTTTCTATTTCTATTGTAGGACGATCCCTTATGGTCGCCCTCCTGGGTAGACACAAGACCGGCCCATCTTACCTTTTTGAGAAGATAATATATTATTTTTGCCAGACTGAACAGCTTATAAAACCAAAAATCCCGTCGCCTAACCTATTGTTAGGGACGAGATCACAAAATCCCGCGTTACCACCCTGCTTGACCGCTCTGCATTTAAGGCAAAACCGGCCCACTCCGTGAAGTGCGTGTTCACACTTCCGCCTTTGATAACGGGGAGCGACCCCGGCCAGGCCTACTACAATTTTGGATTTTAGACATCAGATTTTCGATTTTATCTCCCGTCAAATGATACGGAAGAACGGCACAATCTACAATCTCAGCCTCACCCCTCGTGAGGGCAAATTCAAAATCGGTTGGGTTGGCAGCTCAGGAACGATTTTCAGCCGGGCCGAGGGTCCGCTTTCACCAATTCGGACTCGCTGGTAGCCACCTGCTACCGACTTACTCTTTTCCATCACAGCTTTTTCAAACCGCTTATTCAGTTGTTTGTATAATACCGACTGCGAACCAAATTGTCAAGGGTCTTAGAAACACGATAACGTATCGATCTCTAATGGTTGACTTTTGAAAGCTCAAATTTGAACTCAAAAAAGGCTGTCCAAACTGAACCCTTAGCAAAGGATACGTTATCAGAAACACCGCAAACCCTAAAATTTAGCACATACCAAAAAGACCTACCCTATACAAGGCAGGTCTTTTTGCTTACACACTTCGATAAGAAGTCAGATTGCTTACTGACGAAGCGATTGGCGAGTTACTAGCCGATAAATCGCGATAACGACAATTGCGCCCAATATCGAGACCAGAACACTCTCAATGTTGAAACCGCTCAGGAAGTCGCGGCCCGTGATAGCGCCCATAATAAACCCACCAGCGATAGCTCCGACTACACCGATTATGAGATCAGCCACCAAGTTACCGGCTCCACTGCTCATAACCATGTTAGCGATCCAGCCCGCTACCAACCCGACCAATAACCATGCAATAATGCTCATTGTATTTTCTCCTATATATCCGTACTCTACTTTAGTCAATGTAGCTTCCACCGTATTGACCGGTCGGAGGCTTTTGTTTCCACACTGATCTATAAGAGCATAGACCGTGCCATCGAATTCTGCTTTGGTGTTTGAACCCGTGCAAAATTCTGACGCTTACCCCTACAAAGACAGGATTAAACAACGGCTTGCAATATAAGCTATAATAAAATAAGTATAGCTATTGGGTTGTAAGAGGAGATTAAAGCCAGGTTATGAAGCTAAAAGTTGAACACCTTACCCAGTTTGAATATGATGCCCCCGTCTACGAAACCGCGACCGAAGTTCGGTTGCGGCCCGTCAGCAACCACGGTAGCCCCCAGGAATGTGAAGTTTTCAACCTGGAAATCGACCCACCAGCCCATCTTTATAGCTATATGGATTACTTTGGTAATCAGGTCTACCACTTTAGCCTGCTCCAAAGCCATCTCAAGCTAAGTATCACCAGCACGTCGGTCGTTAATACCAGTGCCGACCCGACCCCCGCCACCGAACAGGAATTAGTTACTCTCTACGAATATCAGGCCGAGAGCCGCTATATCGTCTTTTCGCCCCAGGCCATCGCTTATGCGGCCCGCTTTCCTGCCGAGCAAGCGTTATCCGACCCGGCGGGATTGGCCGAAAAAGTATGCCAGACTATCTACGAAGAATTTAACTACGAAAAGGGCGTTACCAACGTCTATAGTACTGTCGCGGACGTGCTGGAAATGCGACGTGGGGTCTGCCAGGATTTTGCCCATCTGATGATTACCATTTGCCGTTGTCTGGGCCTACCATCGCGTTATGTCAGCGGCTACCTTTATGGTGGCGAGAGCGGCGAGGATAGTGCAGGAGCCAGCCACGCCTGGTGCGAGGTTTTCGGCGGGCCGGAGCAAGGCTGGGTGGGCTTCGACCCGACCCACAAAACCCTGCTGGTCAGCGAACGCTATATCAAAATCGGTACTGGTCGGGACTATGCCGACATCACCCCGGTACGCGGAACCTACCGGGGCAACGCTCACGAAAACCTCAAAGTTAGTGTATTTGTAACCGCCGTAAATTAGTACAGCCAA
Source organism: Chloroflexia bacterium (assembly GCA_038210655.1). GTDB lineage: Bacteria > Chloroflexota > Chloroflexia > Chloroheliales > Chloroheliaceae > 54-19. Next base: position 2,369 of record JBBQWM010000032.1, on the reverse strand, counting down.
GCTTGCTTGATTGTAAATATTTCGTAACTACTCACACCGGGCGACCAGATAGGGTCGCCCCTACCCGAAATCGGTTGTAGGGTGCGACCCTGTGTGGTCGCCCAAAATGGGTAAGCTGAGTAGTTACAATATTTCTAAAATATCCCGCCTACCTCTTGACAGGGGCGGGATTTTTAGATAAAATTTATTCGTAAAACTTAATAAGCGTTAAGTAAGTTATGGAAAACCAATTTTCAAAATTGATAGCTTTTGCCTCTTGCGTCTAACGTTACGTCATAGTTTATAATCCCGATAGAGCCGGAGGAACAATAGATCGAGTGGTATAGATGAGATCGGACTATTAGATGGGTCGGCCAAAAAAGAAAATCGAGGCAGATGGCGCACCGCCCGAAGTAGATTTAGAGACTCGCCGACGCATTATCAAAGCGGCTGAGACCCTTTTTGCCAGCAAAGGCTATAAAGGGGTCTCGATGAAAGACTTGGCTGAAATGGTCGAGGTTACAGCAGCGGCCCTTTATTACCACTTTCCCAAAGGCAAAGAAGACCTTTTCGTTGCCATTATCAAGTCGATCTTTGAGGAATGGGCCGAAGCGGTGCCGGGAGTTGTGGCCGGAGGTAAGGATATTCGAGAGCGGTTGAGACTACTTACCCACTATTTTTTTAACAGGCCGAATGACAATTTCCCGATCATGATGCGGGATTTGAATGAGAACGTCAAAGACGAAGAGATCAGACATAGTGTCTGGAAACATTACGGAAGAACCTATGTTCAGGCGGTTAATAGTGTTTTTCAGCAAGCGATTGATGCCGGAGAGGTCACTCAATCGATCCCGGCCCATATCATGGCAAGTTTTTATCAGGGGATGACACTTTCGGCACAACAGAATATGCGAATGACCGGCGTAAAGATGGATGCGGTTGAGACCGAACGGCTGGCCCAAATGGTCGTCTCGGTCTTGCTAGATGGGCTTGGTGTGCGGCAGAGCAGTTCTTTGGCAATTTAATTCTGAATTGTTACTTAATAAACGATCAGTTAGTTTTGCCTGGCGAAACGAGAGCCAGCCTAACAGGGGCGACTGATTATAGGCTTGTAGACTACTTAACTTAAAGGAGATGATGAATGCTAGGAACGACAGGGAGTCCCCAAATACAAGAGCAATTAGAGGTTCCGCAGGATGCTGTTATAGATGTGCGTGGACTAACCAAAACTTATCCGGGCGGAGTAGAAGCCGTCAAAGGGATTAATTTCTATGTGCGAGAAGGCGAGTTTTTTGGCTTTCTTGGCCCAAACGGAGCCGGTAAATCTACCACCATCAAGGTCTTGATAACCCTGCTGGCCCGTAGCGGTGGGCAGGTCAATATTTTGGGTCACGACGTGGCAACCGAGAGCGATACCGTCCGACGTTTGATCGGCTATGCCGCTCAGGAAGCCAGCCCCGACGACGATTTGACCGCCCGCCAAAATCTCGACATCCAGGGTAATCTCTATCATATCGACCGGGCTATTATCAAACAGCGCACCGAAGAATTGATTGATCTGATGGATTTGAAAGAGGCTGCCGACCGCCGAGTAGGAACTTTTTCGGGTGGGATGCGAAAGCGGCTTGACCTGGCCTGCGCTTTGATCCACCGTCCGCGTATTTTGTTTTTGGATGAGCCGACTACCGGCCTCGACCCCCAAAACCGGGCCGGGCTGTGGCGCTACTTGGAACGGCTCAACAAAGAGGAAGGGCTGACGATCTTCCTGACCACCCACTATATGGAAGAGGCCGACCGGCTTTGCCAGCGTTTAGCCATTATTGACTTTGGCAAGATCATCGTCGAGGGCAGTCCGGCGGAACTCAAAACCAATCTGGGTGGCGACGTGGTTACGCTCACGTTCAAAAGCAATGGCGTTTCAGCCGAGCAACAAGCCGAACGCGCCCAGACTACCTTGCAAGGCCAATCTTTTGTACGTAGCACCACACTTGGAACTGATACTAACACCGGCAACTTGGCGGTAGTGGTCGAGAACGGCAGCGAAAGCGTCCCGGTGCTGATGCGTATGCTCGATGGGGTCGGGCTACCGATCACTGGCCTCAACCTGACCAGCCCAACCCTCGATGACGTTTTCTTGAAATACACCGGCAATCGTATTCGCCAGGACGACCCAGTACCCTACACCGGTGGACGCGGCCCGTGGGCTATGCGTCGCCGCCGCCCGTAGAACGCGAATAACGATTAGGAATTATCGAAGTAACTATGCAGACCGGGCGACCACAAGGGTCGCCCCAACCCAAAATTCGGTGTTGGGGCGAACCTTTTGGTCGCCCCAAATTTGGTTAGCTGAGGTTTTACTTTACGCATTAATTGGTTATTTAGGGAGTTTT
>JBBQWM010000031.1:0-70784 GCA_038210655.1 Chloroflexia bacterium | reverse complement strand
GAAGGGTTAAGTCCAGCAGAATTAGCTGGCGCTGAACTGGACGGGCGGCCCTGGTTACAATTCGTGATGATTAAATTGTCAAAGGTGCAATGGTTAAAACCGTTGTCGCTAATGTTTACACAAACTTAGGTGACTGTGTGGCTTTGGTAAGTGGGTTCTGCTCAACCATTTGAGCATGTTCGGTATTAGAAAGTAACTCAACCTGATATTCAAGTTTAGTGTTAAGATCAGAACGTCTACGCTCAAGATAAGAACTCATATTGGTCTTTCTAACGGCTATTTGTATAGCAAAAGTGGCGCTTAAACTATCCGAGGCTGGTTTAGCCAGCACAAATGAAAATGGAAAATTGGTGAACTGCTTGAATCTATTAATGCTTATTAAAGGTTTTTTGTCAACTGGAAGCGGGGTAAATTTTACTGGGCGTAGACTTCGCTCTTGAGTACCCCGACGTAAGGCAAGTTGCGGAATTGTTCTTTGTAATCGAGGCCGTAGCCGACCAGGAATTCGGCGGGCGCTTCAAACCCGCTATAGCGTATCGGTAGGTTGGTTGCCAGGCGGTGGGCTTCCCGGTTAAAGAGGGTTACGACCGCAAGCGAGGCCGGACGACGCTGCCGGATCATCTTCAAGATAAAATTGAGGGTCAAGCCAGTATCGACCATATCCTCGATCACCAGCACATGACGGCCCACCACCGAAATATCAAGGTCTTTGGTGATGCGTACCGCACCGGACGGGCGCTGTTCGGGCGAATGGGGTTGGGTCGGACGATAGCCTGCAATGGTCATTACGTCGGCCCGCAACGGCAATTCTATCGCCCGCAACAAATCGGCCTGGAAGGGCAAAACCCCTTTTAGAATACCAAAAGTAACCAGTTCCCGGCCTACCGGCCCATAATCGAGGGTGATTTGCTGGCCCAACTCGCACACCCGCCGGGCGATTTCAGCCTGCGTATACAAGACTCGCGCAATTGAGGCGGGTAGCGGGGGCAAAGTGAGGGAGAGGGTAGTACTCATCCGGCTAACCCACCGGGCGGCGTAACGGTCTGCGAGGCGACTTCGATCCCAAAGCGGGCCAAAAAACGCTGCAAATCCTTGCGATAGAACAACCGAATATTCACATCGGGATAGAGTTCGCGCAGACGGCGCAGCTTGGCATTTTTGCGAGTTACCAGGGATTGCTTTTGGGTGGTCAATTCGGCGTAAAGATCAAAATCCGGGAGATAAAAATCGGGGGAGAACATACGGGCAACTGAGCCATCCGGGTGTCTATCGAGGATAAACTGACGCGGTTCGTACTGCCAGGGGATGCGGTAGAAGTCCAGCACGTGGGCGAATTCGGCTTCTGCTGGGTGCGCGAACCGAGTCTTGCGCCAGGGGTCGCGCAATCCTCGCCGGTAGCGCCCGGCCCACCTGGGTTGCGCCCGTTTGCGACTGACCCGCAATCTAGGCTTCGCCAGGGCTTCTTGCAGCTGTTCTTCTACTTTATCTATCGTAAATGACATTTAATAAAGCTCAATCCGGCTTGTCTCCGTGAGACCTTACCTGTTCATTACCAGGCGAGTTTTACAAAGTTATGACAAGTCTGACCATTTTTAGTATAACACTGGCTTGAGCGTTACGCAATAGCCGGTTATTGCCTTATTGCCGGTTAAGCAAGGCCAGTTGACCCTCTTACCACTAAACGAGTAGAAAACATACTAAAGGAAGAGTCTACATTCCGTAGGGACACCGCTTGCTCCGCCCACAGGTCTTTACTTTATTGTATACGATCCCTTCTGACTTGGTATTAGACAGCTAACATACCCGCCCCATTGAGGGCCTGCCCGCGCCATATTTCAATCGCCGGGTCCTTTTTTAGCGGCTCACTTTTAGCCAAAGCTTCCTCAGCCCAGCGCCGTCCTTCGCTCAAGTAACCACCTAGTTTCCAGAACCAGCACAAACTCGCTACCAACCGCAGAGCAGTCTCAACCTGAGAGTGGTCTAAAGCTCGATGCAGTACCGCCCGCAAATTGTTATGCTCTTTTTCGAGCCTGGGTACCCAGATTGCCTGCTCCGGCCCTCTAAGTTGGGCCTCGGCAGTTTCAGCCAATTTTACAAAATATTTGGTACACGCTTGCCATAAAACTTCCTCTCTTCCATCTTCTCTTCCACTGGATTTGAGGCGTTCCAAAGCGTAATCGCGGACAGTTTGCAGCATTGAAAACCGGGGTTCTCCATCTGGGTCATTTTCGTGCTTTAGCAGGCTTTTCTCGACCAATTGGGTCAACAGGTTTAATATTTTCGAGGGTTCAATAATAGACCCTGCTTCAATTTGCAAATTGGAACAAACGGTTTCGCAAGCTGCCAGTGAACAACCATCGTTAAAGACTGCCAGTGAACAAAACAAATGTTGCTCATCCCCTTCCAGCAGATTATAACTCCAATCTAACGTCTGGCGTAAACTTTGCTGGCGGCCTGGGCCAGCCTTATAACCCTTTTCCAAGATTTGCAAAGGGCTGGAATTGTAAGCACCTTCCAAGCGACGTAAAAGGGCCGGGGGTGTAAAGAATTTCAAGCGAGCGGCAGCCAGTTCAAGAGCCAGTGGTAAACCATCCAGGCGCTGACAGATTTGGGTTAGCGCCTGGGCGTTTTCAGCAGTAAGAGTTAAATCGGGCTTAAGTTGTCTGGTACGCTCTAAAAGAAATTCAACTGAACCGTATTTACTCAAAGCTAAAGCTCCACCCGGATTTAGTAAGGAAAGCTGCGAAACTGCCAAAGATGGCACAGTTAGGGGCAGCACTTCAAAAACATACTCTCCATAAATCTGTAAAGTAATGCGGCTCCCCACCAGTAGCTTTACATTGGCGGCCCCTTCCACCAATTTTAACAGGTCAGAAGCCGCCCTTTTCACCTGCTCAAAATTATCAATAATCAGCAGGATTTTCTTGGAGGCTAAATAAGTTTGAAGGCTCTGGAGCAGGGATAGATTAGCGGCTTCTTTGACTCCTAGCGTCTGGGCAATCATTTCCAGCACCAGGGCCGGTTCTTCAATCGCAGCGAGGCAAACAAAAAATACGCCATCCGCAAATTTGTCAGCCAAAAGATGACCCGTTTGTAAGACTAGCCGCGTTTTACCCACTCCCCCCGGCCCAGCCAGCGTTATCAAACGCACTGCTGGATTTTGAAGTAAGTTTTCTAACTGGGCTAACTCTTTATCGCGGCCTATGGTTGGGCCGTTAAGGGCAGGCAGGTTGCCAGGTAGTCTAACTTTGCTCTTTTCCTCGACGGAGGTCGTGGGAGTGGCAGCTACCGTTAAAACTGGCGGGTTGGTTGAAGGTTGTCCCTTATTTTGACCTGACGGCAGCGGCTTAGATACTGAGCCAACCTCAAGCAACCGACTAAACCAAACTTCATCGAAAGCCGAAAAAGTATTTAACTCATCATATTCCTGCCGTTTGAGCCACAATTCCTGGGTTTCATCCCGTTCTTCATTAGCACTAAAAAGCTTTTGTTCCAGGTAGACCTCGATCAGCTTCCGCAGGTGATGGGCCGTCGGCAAACTAATGTCGTTCTCCCAATTGCGGATAGTCCGGCTACTTACCCCTACCATCTCAGCCAGAACCTCACGGCTTAATCGTTGCCCATCCCGCTCCCGGTACATTCGCAAAAGTTTGCCCAGGCTAATCTGCCGGGTTTTCAGAATTTTCGGTTCAGAAACTCTTCGATTTTCCTGGTACGATACCAACCGCACGTTATCACTACTCACTTTTATTGCCTCATTTATCTATCAAACTTCCATCTGGAACTTTTACCCAGGAAAATGGAATTTTTGGGAAATCAGGGGAAGTTTGTCCCTAAAAATACCTTTGAGAACGGAAGTCCAGGGAATTACAAGTTGGCCTTTTTTGCTTAAACTAAAAACAGTAACGCTTATGGTGTGCTACTTAATTTAAAGCCAGTATATCACAATCGTTTAGGGAGATTAACCCAGAAAGATAATCAGAGAGCTAAAAAAACCTTTACGTTTATAAGGCTACAGCAAATTGCAAAGACATTGGGCTGGTGAGGGCGACCCTGGTGGTCGCCCGTAAACACCGTGCCGAGTCCTCACGGGCGACCACCAGGGTCACCCCTACAAAAACGGCTCAATCATTATACTTTTCCTGGCGCTGCCCTGGCAAGCCGTAGCAGAAGCACTGCAAAATGCCGGAGATTTGACCGGGAAAACGCTGGTAGATTGCACCAACCGTACCGGCGTGCCGTTGCAGGCGGGACATTCCAGCCTGGAAGAAGTAGCCACGCTTGCGCCCGGCGCACACGTACTGAAAACTTTCAACATGGTAGCCGCCGAAACTTTTCACCAACCTCACTTCGGCCAGACCAAAGCTTCTATGTTTTTCTGTGGTGACGAGAAAACTGACAAAGCCACCCTCAAACAACTGGGCGAAGAAATCGGCTGCCAAATGTACGACCTGGGCGGTTTAGCGAATGGCTACCTGATGGACGCACTATTCCAGACCTGGATTGCTCTGGCCTTTGGGGAGAAATTGGGACGGCGGTTGGCCCTCAAGGTTCTCACCACGCAGGATGATAAGCCTTAACCAACTATTCGAAAAGTAAATATGAAAAGGAGTAAACCAGATGAAGATAGGAATTATTGGAGCGGGCTTCGTAGGCGAAAATTTGGCTAAAGCGCTGACGGCGAAGGACTATCAAGTAATTTTTGGAGTTCGAGACCAGCACAGCCCGAAAGTACAGGAAGCGCAAGCCGCGTTCGGCCCAAAAGTGCAATTTGTCAGCGTCAAAGAAGCAGCAACCGCCGATATGATAGCCCTGGCGATACCCTGGGGCGGGGTAGAGCAGGTAGTAGCTCAGGTAGGCGGTTGGCAGGGCAAAATTGTGATAGATATGACCAATCGTTTTGGGCCGACCCCGCCCGATAGCGCCGGGTCTGCCGGGCAGGATTTAGCACGACTGGCGCAAGGCGCACGGGTAATCAAAGCTTTCAATACGATTGGGGCAGAGCATTACAGCAACCCGAATATTGATGGAGAAAAAGCCGCCCTGTTTATCTGCGGAGATGATGCAGAAGCTAAAACCGCTGTTAGTGATCTGATAAACCAGCTTGGGTTTGAGGTAGTGGATGCTGGGCCGCTTTCGGCTGCGGCCCACACCGAAAATCTCGCCAAATTTTGGGTGCATCTAGCGCGTAACGTTATCGGACGCGATTTTGCTTTCAAGTTGCTTAAAGGCTAAACCGCAAAGTTTTTTGTAGAGAAGGAGAGCAGAGCGCAGGAGTATAGTTGAACGACTCGATAGCAAAAACAAAAAACTAAGTCGAGAGCAAATTGAGCAGCTAGGTTTGACCCTTTAGGAAGCTGAGCGTAGCCGCCAGCCCATCGCCCCGCTTACCGAATTTACCTGTCCATAATCAAAGCGGAGTAGATTTATTCCCTACAAAACAGGGGAATAACAGATACAGCAGCTAATTTACGGGAACTAGCAAACGATTTCTCCAGGATTTTTGTGTTGTCTTTTGATAATACCGATCTTGGATCGGCAGTGTATATTCTTTAGCCTGTCCCTGTGCGAAGCTAGTCTCTAGCGGGCGGGTAAAATTGTCTTGCACAAACTCGTCTGCTACCTCCGCCGTCAGTCGAGCGGTCAGGTATTCTAGCACTACTGCTTGCAGGGTAAAACTCCCCGGCTTTTCCCCACGCTCAATTAAGGAACGACGATACAAAGCTTCCACTGCTTCCAACAACCGCACGCGCGGGGTTGACTTAACCAGCACCGCCAGTAATTCATCTAAAGTGGCCGGTTCGCGCATAATTGCCAGCCACTTTAGCACGGTTTGTTCCAATGGAGAAAGCCGATCAAATTGCTGGTCAAGTAGCTCTCTTACTCCCCCAAAGATGATCTCCCCCTGCTCCAAAAAAGGGGCGATCTCCCCCTCGAAGAGGTCTACAATGGTCTGGGCAACCATTTTCAAGACCAAAGGATTACCCGCGAAGATTTCGCTTAATTGCGCTCGCTCTAAGGAAGTGCCTGCTACACCCTTGTCTAGCAGCAACTGTTCACACGCCCCGACATCCAGACGCAACAGGCGCAAGACCCGCACCGGTGACAGATTACCTTCCAGCGCTGCCAGCGCAATCGGTTTCTCCCGACTGGTCAGCAGCAAGCAACTTTGGTGGGTCGTTTCAGCCACTCCCCGCAACAATCGCCCGTAACCCTCGTAACCCCTCCGCAAATAGCCGCTGTTCTGGCCTTCTTCCAACAGAGTTTCCAAATTATCCAGCACCAATAGAACTCGACGGCTTTGCAAATGTTTAAGCAGTAGGCTGAGATGTTGTTCAAAGCTAAAAGACCCCTCATTAAGGGTTTCTGGAGCTAATGTCTGGAGACATCCCTTTACCAGCGCTTCACAGTCGGGAGCATCGCGCAAGGAACGCCAGATCACCACCTCGAAATGCTTTGCCACATTGTGCATAAAGTTAACTGCCAGGGCAGATTTGCCCATGCCACCTAGCCCTAGCAAGCTCACCACCCGACATTTTTCTTCCACTACCCACTTTCTCAACTCAGTCAGTTCCAACTCGCGTCCGTAGAAAGTCGGGACGCTGGGGGCATCGCCCCAATCCACCTTCACTTCTCCCATAGCTATCTCCGAAGAAACAACTGTAGGAGCAGCGTTCGCTTGACTTAGCTCTGAGCTTCTAGCATTCAATAGCAGTTTGGTGAGCGAGACTTCATCTAATCGCACTTTCTGGCGAGCGGTTTGCCAAAGCGACCGGATTTCTTCGACTTCGCGTCCGGCCTCAAAAGCCTGATGCTTAAGCGCGAGGGTAATAAATTGCTTGAGATTATCGGCTTTGGGATATTTGTTGCCAGTTTCCCAATCTCCCACTGCCCGGCGCGAAACCCCCAAATACTGGGCTAAACCGGACTGAGTCAGGTTGATAGCAGTACGTAGGCTCAACATAGTTTGCCCAAAAGCAAAATCGCGTTCACTATACGAAAACTCCCTCATAAAGATGCTCCTCACTATCCGATACTCTAAAAACCGCAATGGGAATTAAGCTGAGAACTAAGCTCTGCCGATTTGATTTCGCACCAATTTCTCGATTGTTATTTGGCCTTTAGCTGGGCGGGGTCGAAGTCTGGCAGCACCAGTTTTTGGATTGTGCCGGACGAAACATCCCTGGCAAGAGCCTTGTTATAGCGAGCCGTTAGATCGCTCAACATCGTGTCCAAGTCAGGAGTAAGTCCAAAAACATACTCGGCAAACATCGCGCTAAAATCTTTACCCTCGATTTTGCTGACGGTGGGCGGAAGCGGCCAGACGGCATCCGCGTTTTTGAAGTCGGGCAAAAAGTAAGTACTCCCAGGCGCTGTAGGTGTTTTGGCGCTCTTCGACAGACCCGGTAGCACCAGGTTGCCGTAGCCCTCCTCCTGATATTTGGTCAAAAACTCAGGTCGGTAGAACCACTGCATCACCTTCCAGGCTGCCGCTTTATTCTTGCTTCGACCACTCATTGCCAGCCAGTCGGTGCGACCCAACAAACTACCGCTTTTTGCCGGACTATCTACGGTCGGAACGGGTGCGGCGGCCCACTCGATTTTAGGCGTAAATTGGTTGACATACACCCCTACTTCCGCCGAAACCGACATATACATCCCGATTTTGCCGTCGGCGAACTGACTGCGGAGCGGGTCAATATCCAGCGACCGATAACTGGGAAACATACTGCCATCGGTCACAATCTGCCGAAAGGCTTGCAAAACGGGCTTGTCCACTGCAAAATTATACTGACCCGTTTTGTAGTCATAATCGCGGAAGCCACTCCTGGTAGTTACCGGGGATAGCGTGCGATTCCAGGCGTTCGAGGGAGTCTTTAAGTTAATCGCAAATCCATAAGCGCCCTCAGCTTTGCCTACCTGGGTCAGTTTTTTGGCATCTTCAACCAGTTCAGTTAAAGTGGTAGGCGGATTGCTCAGACCAGCCTTTTTGAATAAGTCTTTGTTATAAATCAGCCGGAAAGTGGAGGCAAAAGTCGGCAGGCTGTAGAATTTACCGTTGAACACGGTCATGCCTTCGGAAAAATTGACCTGCCCGATGCGGTCTTTGATTTCCGGGGTCAAATAATTGTCCAGCGACTCAACGTAACCAGCTTTAATCATGCTTGGCATGTTTTCAAGTGAGCGAGTAATAAAGATGTCGGGGCCTTGATTGGACTGAAAAGCTAGTTGTAGCAAATTCGGATAATCATCGGTAAAAACCTTATAATCAATTTCTAAGTTATCGGCGTTCTCGCGGTTGAACTGGTCGATTTGGGCATTCATCAAAGGCTGATCGTGCCGTTGGTTTGACCAGAAAACTACTTTGGTTTTGGAGCCTGCTCCATTACTACTAACATTGCCAGCCGCTGAGGTCGTGCTGCTAGTGGTGGGATTTGTGGAAGAATTAGCGGTCGTGGCGGTAGTGCCGGAGATAGCATTGGTAGTCACAGCCACGCTTGCAGCAGCGGTCGGCTGAGTAGTGGCATTATCGCCACAGGCAGTCATTAACAAACTCAGAGCTATCAAACCAAAGGTAAAGACCCGCAACCGATCCAGGGATAAAGAAATTAACCTCATAGCCATTTACTCCTTTTAAGTTAACAGGCACGCACCACCCTTACGGGCGTAAAGCGGTAATAAGCCAATTTGACTGACCTACCACAAACCTGGGTTAGGAAAGTTTGTTAGGTTTAGGATAACTCAATTAGGTGGGAATGTTAATGGGGGATTTTTGTTCAGTAGGGAGACTATCTTGGGCAGTCGGTTCGGCTTGGATTGGCACTCGAATTTCAAGACAGGTTCGTTCGTAGGGCAGGCTCGACAACTCCAGCCGGTAAGCCGCCCCATAATGCAATTGCAAACGAGCGTGAACATTGCGGAGGGCGTAGCCATGCTCAGCTTCAGGACTCGTTTCGGGCCAGGTTTCACTAAGAACCAGTTGTTGCCTAAGTTCGGCTACGTCAAAGCCACATCCGTTGTCGCAGACGCTCAGGCAAAGTTGGTCGGTTGCATCATCCAGACAAGCGGCAATTTCGATCCGGCCCCGGATAGACTGGCCTTCTTTTTCTTTGAGGGCTTCAAACCCGTGTAGTAGCGGATTTTCGACCAGGGGTTGTAAAATTAGCTTGACCACTTTTAACTCGGCTACACCCGGTTCGGCACTTATAGAATAAGTGAAGGTGTCGCCATAGCACAACTGCTGAATTTCGAGGTAGTTGCGAACATGTTCGAGTTCTTTGGCTACCGTAGTGATCTCGCTCCCTGAATTGAGGCCAAGCCGAAACAGGGTTGAAAGCGACACGGCCATCTCGGAAACCGCCTCGGTTTCCTTCATCAGAGCTTTCCAGTAAATCGAATCGAGGGTATTATAGAGAAAATGGGGGTTGATCTGAGCTTGTAAAGCCCGTAATTCGGCCTGTCGCTTGGCACTCTGCTCGGTTTTGACCTGGGCTAGTAATTGTTGAGTTTGTTCGATCATCGAATTAAAGCTGCGGCCCAGTTCACCAATTTCGTTTGTGTAGGGCGAGTTAAAGCGAGTGGCATAATCGCCCGCCTCTACCCGGCGCATCAGACTTTGTAAGACCCCTATCGGACGGGTAATCGTAGCCGCCAGCCAGGAGGATAACCCCAGCGAAAGCACCAGACAGATAAAACCAACCAGCAAGGTAAAGCGTTGTATATCGCCCAGCCCGGCCAATAGCTCGGATTTTAGTTGTACGCTGACTATTTTCCAATCGTTAATATCCAGATTGGTGTAGTTGATATAAAGCGTTTGGCCTTTTTGGTCGTATTCAAAGTTCTTGGTTGATTGACTCTCACTATTTAGCCGGGTCTGAAAATCGGGCGACTGTAAAAGGTCTTGATACTGTGACCCGCCCCAGCTAAAAGGCTGGCCCTGAGTGGTGGCAATATACAGCAGACTTTGATTGGAGAGATTAAGGCTTTGCAAGTAGGCCAGAATTGCCCGCTCATCCAGATTTATAATCAAGAAATTACGATCATCGCTCGAAACGACCTGGTTAAACAAATTAAACGGTACGACCAGTGGGATAACTCGTTTGCCACTGTTAAAAAGCTCATCGCCGCGCGGTGTAAGCCAGCGGTCTTCGGTTTTGATCTGCTCGGCTTCCATAAAGGTGCGGGTGTTAATGAAATCCGGGTTCGGTTGAACCAGAAAATCGTAATATTGATAGGTCGGATGATAAATATAGGCACTTAGAATCAGCGGCTCACGCAACCGTAGCGACGCTAAACCGGGTTGAAGTAGCGAGGAAATCCGGGCATGATCGCTATTGCTCAAATTCCCCTCGTCACTAATCGCCTCGATAATAGTATCCCGGCTGCTGGTTTCCAGGTTTATAACCTGGGACAAAACGTTGCGAAGTCGGTCATTTACGTTGGTAGCGGCTTGATTTACGGTATTGCTGGCCTCGTGATAAGCCTGGCTCTGAACCAGTTCGCTGGCCCGACCATACGAGAAGAAAGCCATCAACCCGGTGGAGATAACTGCAATTAATAAACACACCGCGATCATGCGGGTACGCAGCGTCCGGTTATTGATTACAGCCGCTAACCCTGTCACGATTGCCTCCGACTAAGCCAGAATTTCTCACGATATTCGCTGGGGGTGCAGCCAAATCTGCGCCGGAAAAGCTCACTAAAATAGCGTCGGTCACTATAGCCGAGTGCCTGAGCCACTGTAGCTATTTTGGTGTCCGGGTCGCAAACCAGTTCCGCCGCCCGCTCCATTTTTAACCGACTGATATATTCCACCACCGTCTCACCAGTCGCCTTCTTAAACAGATTTGCCAGATAACTGGGCGTAAAATGAAGTTGCCCGGCAACGTCGTCCAGCGAGATTTCGCGGTGCAAATTGGCCTGGATAAACTCGGTCGCCCGCTCCACCGCACTTTTATTTTTGGTCTGACGTTGGGCCGCGATCTGACTGGCCTGCTCCGTGATGAGATCGCTCAACCGGGTCTCCAACTCGTCTCGGTGACGACTTTCTTCCAGGTGCAAGCCATAAATGGGAGTGAGTTGGCTCTCCTGACTTTGTTCAACCAACACTCGACCACATTCGGCTAACAAGCGCAGACCAATCGCACGGGCCTCGGTCGGGTCAAGTAGCTTGCCCAGGCTGGCCTCCTGGTAGAATTTTTTGACCAGACCAGGGATCACCTCGACCAGTCCAACCCGCAAGCATTGGGTAATTTCACGTTCGACCGCGACGGGATAAGTTAGAGAAGGTCGGGCTAATTGTTCTGATCTTAAAAGCAGGCCGGTTAGTTCGGCTCGGTTGAATTCGGCTAGTTCCAGAGCCTCTAAAAGCTCAGCGTAAAGTTGGGGGAGTTCGCCAGGGTGGTTGGCCGGGCGGCTTAGGATCACACGGCTACCGGGCAGGGGCTGAGTACCCCAAACTTCGGTGAGCCGGATAGCCTCGGCTTCGTCTGTCAGCGTCAAACCGTAACGGTCTTTCGCTACGTTCAGTCGCTCCGGGGAGTCAGTCTTCTGCCAGAACTGCTCAATAGAAGTGAGTAAATCGGTCGGCGTAAATAACAGCAACCGTAACGCCGACGACCACTTGAGCATACCCAACCGGTTTAAGGCGGTTTCAGCTTCGGCTTCGCATAAAGCAACCCACTGTTCCGGTTGCTCAAGGAACCCATCAACTTCGCGTTGCCATTCACTTCTCTGAGTATTTCGACGCAGAGCCAATAATTCTTCGGTAGCGTTTTTTTCGGCTTGCAGCGCGGCCTTTGCTCGCTCGACGGCGGCTACAATCTGGTCAATTTTTACCGGCTTGAGTAAGTAATCCATTACACCCAGTCGCAAGGCTTGCCGGGCGTAATCAAATTGATCGTAGCCACTCAAGATAATAATTTTCAGGTGAGGCAGAATTTTATGGGCTTGTTCGGTGAAAGCTAAGCCATCCAGCAGGGGCATTGCTATATCGGTCAGGGCTATATCGGGACGGGTCGTCTCGATTAGTTTCAAAGCTTCCAACCCATTTGAGGCATCCCCAACTACTTCGATCCCCCGTTCAGCCCAATTGCCAAACCGCCGAATGCCCTCGATCACATTAGGTTTATCATCTATAATTACCAATTTGTATTTATACATTCTGGTGTATTCTTTCAACCTGTACAAGCTCCGTTAGGGAAACGTTCAAGATCGAAAGGTCGTTCAACCGCCAAAGCTTATAAAATCTTACTCAAGCCCGGTCGGTTGCGCCTTCTCACTCTGCTTTCTGTGTAGAATAACACCCACCGACTCAATTATCAAGTCTGTTAAATTGGTTAGATTTTTCAATTTCTTTTTGTAGAAAGTAGTTTAAGGTCGTTCTAAGGACGATAATTGCAGCTAACTGCCCAATTTCGGTCCAACTTGGGGTAATCGCAGTACGCAAAATGTCGGCGGCTAGTTCAAACTCGAGGGCTAACGTCAGCCAGCGTCCTAACCGCAAACGAATAAAATCTTTGGCTTCCTCTGGAGCATTACGCTCAAAGAAAAAAAGCATAAGGACTTTGATAACGCCCTCACCTGCTCCGAAGGCGATTACTATCCCGGCAGCCGCTTCGACGGCGGAGGCCAGATTAAAAGTCAAATTTTTAAATAACTCTTCCATTTCAAAGTATCTCTATCTAACCACTTATCTGTAGGAGCGAGCTTCTGCCCGCGATTGAAGCGGGTGGTACGTGTTCAATCGCGAGCAGAAGCTCGCTCCTACAAGGTTCGTGTACTCTGCTTTTTGCAATTGAGCCAATAACTTAATAATTCTCAATTCGCTGTTAGCTTGAAAGCCAGGCTCTTAACGAATCGAGAATTTACCACCGCCTTTGATTTGCTTTAGCACCGAAATTTTGAGGAAATTACTCCTCCTAATGGGGAGTGCCTAAATATGGGAAGGTCGCAAGCAGGTCGGTATGGGGGCCAACCTTATCGCTTACCGGGGCATTCTTCACCATACTCAAGACAATATTTACAATATCGTCGGTCAACTTTCGGCCATTGGGAAACCCGGCGGAACTTGAGTAATCATAACGCAATACGTCGGGCAGCAGTTGTTCGACTAGCGCTTCGGACTCGGCCCGACCACGCCCGGACTCTTGCAGTACCGCTACAAACTTATCGGCAAAAAGGGCCACCTGCTGCGGGGGAAGCGTCCGGTTAAAGAGATTCTTGTCCTCCTCTTTGGTGAAAATAATATTGGTGAGAGGGCGACCCATCTGGTCAATCTGCACCAATTTAGTCTCAGCGTCTAAAGCTGTCGCTGGCTGGGTCTCTTTCTCGTAGCCGTTATGACCTTCGGGAACTAATACCCGACCCCAGATGGCAACCTGCGGGTTCCCGCCCAGGGCCTGATTTGGCACTTCCAGCACGATGCTGAAGACGTTTTTGTCAATAAAGAGGTCGGTGCCAGTAAACTTGCCGCCGTCTAAAAATCCCTGCAAATCAAAGAAGAACGGGTCACTTCGCATCCCGGCGTAAAAGCGGTAATCCTGGTTTGTAACGACCTGCACTTCGCGACCAAAGCAAACCGGGACGTTCTCAAATAAGACTTCGCCGGAGGGTTTTATTTCTCTGGCGTGCCTGCCGGTAGCCTTAAACACGTTAACAGTTTGGCGACCCTCGACAAAAGGCGAAAACTTGAACTGGAAAGTAATCTCCTCAATGGCATCCCGGTTGGTATCCACCTTTAGCTCGTAGATAGCTTGATGGTCAAACTCGGTCGCCAACGTTGGAGCCATGGGATTCACGTTGAGAATTAGTAACGACTTACCGGGTTCACCCGGTTTTTGGAAGGCAAAGATGTCCGTAATATCAATCTTGGCGTTAAGATTGGGGGACTTGAAACCGGGCGCATCCAAATGATCTGCCATAATATGAGCCTCCTTGTTGTTATTCTCGACCAGAGTTGAGCCGGTCAAGAACTGGTTTAATAGTGCCTCGTGAACAATTTCGTCAGCTATTTGAGTTTAGAGATGAAGCTGCTGATTGTCATTACTCCAAAGAAGCATCTTAACCAGGCTAATTATTATTACCACTTTAGAGTAAGCCGCTACCCAATTGCATAGTAAAAATAATAATTGACTAATTCGCAGCGTCCTTTAGTCACAATGGGAACTGTGTGGGAAGTAAGATGCGAACTGATGTCGGCTGACTAACTGCTTCAGCCTGCTTATACTGTTACATAGAACTTATCGCTGCATTGATTGCTAGTCAGCAAAAGTTTAGATCGAACATAATATAAAGAAGGGAGACTTTAACAATGTTTAAGGATAATCAGCCTTTAACCTCGAAAGAGGGAGAAAATAATCAGCCGCTTACTAATTCGCTAACCCGTCGCACAATGGTAAAACGGCTTGGAATGGCTGCCGCCGCCAGCGCCCTGGCAGTATCGGCTTCTCCGGCCTTTGCCCTGGCCGGGGAGGATAACCATTCTGACGATAGTTCGTCCGGGCGCAAACCTTCCGGGTTTAATGTTTTGTTGGTGCATGGGGCTTTCGCGGATGCTTCTAGCTGGAGCCAGGTCGTTAGCCTGTTACAAAAAGAAGGCCACAATGTCCTGGCCGTGCAATTGCCCCTGACTTCTCTTAGCGATGATGTGGCGGTTACTAAGCAAGCCCTGGCCTCGCTCGTCGGCCCAACCGTTTTGGCGGGTCATTCTTATGGTGGGGCAGTGATAACGGGGGCGGCTACAGAAACCACTAATGCGATTGGTCTGGTTTACGCTTCGGCCTTTGCTCCGGCGGAAGGCGAAAACTTGCTGGATGTGAGTAGTCACGCTGCACCACCTGAAGCAATCAGCCATACCATTCCATCCTACCGGGCTGGCTTCGCCTGGATTGACCCGGCTTACTTCCCGCAAGCATTTGCCGCCGATGTAGACCCGGTTCAGGCCCGCATCATGGCAGTCACTCAAAAACCGATTGCTTTTAATTGCTTTGTCGAAAAATCGGGGCCAGCCGCCTGGCAAAAACTACCTTCCTGGTATCTGGTATCCAAACAGGATAAAGAGATTAACCCGGATTTAGAGCGATTTATGGCAAATCGCATCGGTGCAACTACTATTGAGCTAGACTCAAGTCATGCTTCACCAGTCTCGCAGCCCCGCGCCATAGTTGGCCTGATTGGGGCGGCGATCAGGAACTATAAAAAGGCGTAAACAAATGTAACTACTCAGATCGGGCGACCACATAGGGTCGCCCCTACCCAAAACCCTTTGTAGGGTGCGACCCTATGTGGTCGCCCAAAAGGGGAGGCTGAGTAGCTACAAACAAATAGCAAATAGCAAAACTATTTGCATATTAACTATCCAAACTTGAGATAACTATAGAAGGGAGACTAACGATGACCAAGAATATTGTGTTTATTCACGGGGCCTGGCTAACTTCGCTTTCCTGGGAGAATTTTATGCCTTATTTTGAGAAGAAGGGCTACACTTGTAGCGCCCCAGAGTGGCCTTACCGGGATAAATCCATCGAGGAGCTACGGCAGAATACCCCGGCGGAACTAGCTGAAATCGGGGTTAAGGAGTTAGTGGATCATTATGAGGAGATTATCAGAAAGATGCCCGAACCTCCTATCCTGATTGGACATTCCTTTGGTGGGCTGATCGTTCAGCATTTGCTAGACAGAGGGTTAGGTAGTGCCGGGGTTGCACTGGACGCGGTTGCACCAGAAGGAGTACTGGCGCTGGATTGGGACGTTTTGAAGGCTAACACTCATACTTTGTCAGGCTGGATGAACTGGAACAAGGTTCTGACTATGACCTTCCCTGAATTTCAGTTTGCTTTCGTCAATACCTTCCCGGAAGACCAGCAGCATAAATACTATGAGCGCTATGTTGTACCGGAGACCGGGCGCATCTTCTTCCAGGTCGCTTTCGCCCAACTTGACCCACATCATGCTACCCGCGTTAACTTTAAGAATAACGAGCGAGCGCCGCTCTTACTGATTACGGGCGAAAAAGACCATCTTGTACCGGCGCATGTGAGCAAGTCGAACTATGAGCATCATAAACACTCTGCCGCCCGCACCGATTTCAAGGAGTTTGAAGGACGCTCCCACCTGATCGGTAGTCAGGCTGGCTGGGAAGAAGTGGCCGAATATAGCGCCAACTGGCTTGACCAGCTTCCCAACCACCAGTCGTTAGAGCAACTTTTACACAAGGTGGCAAATTAGCGGGTGATGGATTTATGCTGGGGGCAATTTCGATCTAATCGATTTATCCGTTAGACCGAAATTACCACCCGGCAAGCAGGAACGAAGGAGGTTTATGCTATATGAAGCTGAATAAGCGATCTTATATATTAATGTTGGTTGCTTTACTGGCTGGCATTTGCTTGACCACGCTACCCAACGTTAGTTTAGTTCGAGCGGCTGAGAATAGCCGGTTCTTCCCTGAAACCGGCCACACCGTCAGCGGTAAGTTTTTGGATTACTGGAATAATAATGGTGGTTTGACCGCTTTCGGCTATCCTATTACTGAGGCGGGCAATGAGGTTGACTCCGAAACCGGCAAGGTCTATCTGACCCAGTGGTTTGAACGAAATAATTTCCAGTTACACCCGGAATTTGCCGGAACTAAGTACGAAGTGGAACTGGGCTTGCTATCCAAACGCCTGACCTCGAACCGCCTGAAGAACGATCCGGCTTTTCAACCCGGTTCGGCTAAGGCTGGCTATTTCTACTTTCCGCAGACCCGGCATTATGTTAGCCAGTTGTTTTATCTATACTGGCAAAATAACGGCAGTTTGGATCGGTTGGGTTTCCCGATTTCGGACGAGCAGTCGGAAACCGATCCGGCCACCGGGAAAGTCTTTGTAATGCAGTGGTTCGAGCGGGCTAGGTTCGAGTACCACCCTGAAAAGCCGGGGATTTACAACGTTGAACTGGGGTTACTCGGAAACGAAATCAAATATTCTTCCCCACGCAACGTTCTTGACCTGTTTTATGCCTCAATCAACAACAAAACCTACCAGCAAGCCTATAACTACTGGGATACTCCGACCCAAACTTTACCAGCCTACGCCCAATGGGTACAGGGTTATGCTAACCTGGCTTCGGTATCGTTTACGGGCGGTAATTACCAGATCGGCGTAGGAGCAGGCCAGGCTTATGCGGGGGTACCTTCTGTTATTACCACCATTAACAAAAATGGGACGAAGCAGATTTTCTATGGCTGCTATATTACCCATAAAGTCAACATTGAACCCGACCAGCCCTGGTTTATTTCAAGAGGTATTATTCAGGAAGATACTTCGGGCGTAGCAGTAGCCGTCCTGCTTGAGAAAGCCGCGACTACCTGTACTAACTCTACCTAAAAGAAACCAATTTGGGGTTGGCCCCCAAAGAGCCAATTCTTGAAAAGCCTATTACAGCAAGTTGCAAAGCAAGGGAGCTACACGTTTATTTGTAGGAGCGAGCTTCTGCTCGCGATTGAACACCCAGCCGTTGCTTCAATCGTGAGCAGAAGCTCGCTCCTACAGGGGGTCAATACTTGGGTATTTTGCTATAAATAATTGAAAATCTGGGGAGAGGGGAGAGTAAAATGATCGGACAGACAAATTCTAGTAAGCTGATTATAGACCGCTTGATACCATCCAGCAAAAAGCTGATCGAAATAGTAACTCGTAAGGTCAAAGGAGAGCATCGGAGCGAAACGGAAGCCGACTACCTCAAGGCCACCACTCGTATTTTGATTCTGGGAGCGGGGTTTGGTGGCCTCGCTACTGCCCTTAATTTGGACAAGCATTTAGACCCAACCCAGAACGTGAGCGTTTTAGTAATTGATCGCAATAATTATTCTTTCTTCCACCCTCTGTCGTGGACAGTCGCCGCTGGTCGCACCAGTCCCGGCAGTATTGTAGTACCTATTCGGGCTTTCCAACGTGGGCGCTCTTTTCATGTACTTCATGCTGAAATACAGCGCATTGATCTCGACCAAAAACTGGTCTATACCTCGGCTGGAACCCGCCCTTACGATTATCTGGTGTTAGCGTTAGGTTCTATCACCGCCTTTCCCGATCTGCCGGGCCTAAAAGAGCATGCCCTGCCTTTTCATTCACCGCTACACGCGATGGGATTGCGTAACCATTTGATTGATGCCATCGAAGCGGCCCATCAATGCGAAGATGAGGCCGAAAGACGAGCCTGGCTAACCTTTGTAGTAGGCGGCGGTGGGGATACCGGGGTGGAACTGGCGGCTACTATTAGGGAATATTTAGTGGACGGCCTTTTCAAGCGCTATCCCTGGTTGGTGGATGCCCCAGTGCGAATTGTCTTGATCGGTCGGGCCGAACGGTTAATGCCGATGAGTACTCCCCCCACCTCCGAGGTGGTACGTCGGGTGCTTGAAGTCGAGAATATCGAGATTCTTACCGGGGTCTCGGTGCAGGCCGTGAGCGAAAGGGCTATCCAGACCTCTCAGGGTGAGATACCTACCCGTACTTTCTTCTGGGCTGCCGGGATCAGCGCTCCCCCCTTAATAAGAGAGCTTGAAGTTAAGCAAGCTCCCAACGGAGCTTTGATAGTAGACAAGGGTCTACAAATCCCCGGTCGTGAAGAAGTGTATGTAATTGGCGATATAGCCTGGGCCTTCGATGCTGCCACTGACGCACCTATCCCACCGACGGCCCAGGCTTCCGAACACGAAGGAGCTTATGTCGCAAAGGCACTGACCGAACGACTCAAGGGGCAGACGGTCGAGCCTTTTATGTTCAGGCCGCGCGGACATCTGGCGCTGTTGGGTAAGCGCACCGGGGTAGCCCAGGTCGGGTCGTTTACCTTGACCGGGCTGCCCGCCTGGTTGCTCTGGCACGCCTACTACTTGTCGCATATTCCTACCTGGCGCAACCGGCTGCAACTTTTTACCAACTGGCTGTTAGCCGCCTTGCTAGGGCCTGAAACCAGCCAGTTACGCCTCGAATAGCTTTATTTGATTGATATACGACCACAACAAGACAAGAGGGGTTATGTTATGAGAGAGGAAAGCTTTTTACAAAACATCTTGGTGACTACCAAGCTTTTCGTGCCAGCTTTACCAGCCCGGCTAATTCCTCGCCTGCGCCTGATTGAGACCTTGAATCAGGGTTTGGAACGTAAATTGACCCTGGTGTCAGCCCCGGCGGGTTTCGGTAAAACTACCTTAGCGGCTAAATGGCTCCATCTAAAGAAAGCCGACGAAGCAGCACGGACTAACCCGACAAAACCTAATACGCTTCCCTTCAAAGCGGCCTGGGTGTCGCTGGATGAAAGCGATAATGAGTTGTATTTATTCTGGAAATATGTCGTAACCGCTCTGGAATACTCTCAGCCTGGGCTGGGCGCTCCCCTACTCGACCAATTGCAAAGAGCGGTTGACCAACCCATTCAGCCTATTTTAACCAACCTGATTAATCGAGTGCTTGAATGCGATCAACCTTTTGCGCTGGTACTGGACGATTATCACCATATTACCGAGCCAGAGATTCATTCCTCACTGAGCTATTTATTAGATCACTTGCCGCCCCAGTTACATATCTTTGTGCTGACCCGCAACGAACCGCCTTTACCGCTTTCTCGGCTGCGGGCGCGGGGGCAAATGTTGGAGTTAGACGCTAATATGCTATGCTGCACATTAGAGGAAACCGACCAGTTTCTTAGCGAAGTGATGAAGGTCAATTTACCTGACAGGGTAGTACAAGAAGTATTTAACCGCACCGAGGGCTGGCTGGTCGGACTACAGCTACTCGGTCTTTCCTTGCAACGGCAGGAAGCTACGGTTGAAGTCCTGGAAGATTTAAATGGTAGGCAGCGTTATATCCTGGATTATCTGACTCAGGAAGTGCTACACCAGCAGCCACCAGAAGTGCAAACCTTTCTCGTGTATACTTCTAGTCTTCCCCAGTTTTGCGGCTCACTGTGTGATACTGTGCTGGGCAGAACCGATAGCCAGGTGGTTCTGAATTACCTGGAATTAGCCAATCTATTTATAATAAAGCTGGCTGGACAACCGGGCTGGTATCGTTATCATCGGCTTTTTGCCGAAACTTTACGTTATCACCTGGACAATCTTGGCTCGGAAACCGTTCGCAATTTACATGAATTGGCGACCCGTTGGTATACCAAACAGGAACAAAGGCCCGAAACCATCAAATATATTCAAGACCGCTCAGAACCTATAAACCGGTCAGAACTAGCTTCCTACAATATTGGGCCGAACAATCACAGCTTGTTAGAGCCAAAACAAAAAGTTGTGGCCCAGGGTACGGCCCTACCACTATCAAATAATTTGCCAATGCTTATAGAATCTTTGAGTGAGCGAGAATTAGAAGTGCTTAACCTACTAACCCTGGGAACGGCAAATCAAGATATAGCTGCACAATTAACGGTTTCACTCAACACGGTCAAAAAACATACCAGTAACATCTTTTCCAAAATGGGAGTTCCTAATCGTACCCAGGCCGTCTATCTGGGCCGCAAACTGGGTCTAATTGTTGAGTAACGACCGAAGCCAAACCAGAATGCTCATGTTACCCTTTAACCCTATAGTATTTTGTGAATTTAATTACAAAGTAGTAGTGTAATATCTTAGCTAATTTAACTTGCTATCCTGTTACAACTCCTCTTTAGAGTAATGACAACCGGGGCTTTCTAATTTACACTAAAGGCAAGCCCTTTGGTTCTGCGACAAATTAGCCTAAAAAGGTAGAGCCTTGATCTTGGGTCTGAATTACTAAAAAATAAAATAAGCTAAAAGGAAGGTCTAACTGAGATGAAAGCTATACGAATACACGCTCCGGGCGGTCTGGCTGGAATAAGTTATGATGAGATACCCCAGCCTCAACCGGCGGCAGGGGAAGTGCTAGTAAAGGTTTATGCCAGTGGTATCTCTCCAATGGAAATTACCTGGGCTACCAGTACCGGGCAGTTGCGCCCGCTCCCGGCCACATTGGGTTTTGAATTTTCCGGGGTGGTGGCGGCCCTGGGTGAAGGGGTAAAAGGTTTAAGCGTTGGTGCGGAAGTGTACGGTAAGCCCGATTTCAAAAAGGGTGGTACTCAGGCCGAGTACGTAACGGTGCAGGCCGAAGAACTAGCACCTAAACCCCTTTCCCTCAGTCATGTAGAGGCGAGCGCCGTCCCGTTGTCGGCCTTAACTGCCTGGCAAGCCCTGTTCGAGCAGGCCGATATTTTGCCCGGTCAAACCCTCCTGATCCATGGTGCCGCAGGCGGGGTAGGTATTTTTGCAGTACAGTTAGCGCATTGGGCCGGGGCAAAAGTAATCGCTACTGCTTCCAAGAATAATCACGCGCTTTTATCAGGGTTGGGTGCAACCGAGGTAATCGACTATAACCTCACCAGGTTTGAAGAAGTAGTGCAAGAGGTAGATGTAGTGCTGGATACGGTGGGTGGTGATGCCCTAAACCGTTCGTGGGGTGTCCTCAAAAAGGGTGGCATTCTGGTCTCAATTGCGGATGTCAGTATAGAAGAGTTGCAAACTAAAGCCCTTGAATGGGGTGTTAGAGCAGTTTGGCTCCTCGTAAAATCCAACCGAGCGCAACTAATCCAGATTGGCGAACTTATTGATGCAGGCCATTTAAAGCCCCAAATAGAAGCGGTATTTCCACTTTCACAGGGTCAGGAAGCCTATCAGCAAGGGTTGAAAGGCCACAATCGAGGAAAGCTGGTTTTACAGATTACGAGTTAAATACGCAAAGTACGGGGGTGCTAGAGTCTACCGCTTATAGCAAGCTGCCCAGGCTCAAAAACTGGTCGAAGCCGGACAGGTCTGGGGTAAAATTGTTTTGCGAGTTACAGGAGATAATTACATGAATAATCCATCTGAGGAAAATGCGGTTTTTCAAGGTGATAACTTTCTTCTTGTAGGGGAAAGGGCCGGAGTAGCAGCGGACGAAGAAGTTGTACTTACGGCGGAAGACGAAGACGGCATTCTGTTAGCTACATCGATTAGTGATTTGGCGGATGAACTGACTAATACGCTGCCTGTCTCTAATAAATCTGCCTCAACTGACAGCTAATGGTTGCGAGGTTTACGTGACAAACCATTGCTCGCTGGGGAGCTTATTCCTTAATAGGACTTTCGCTCGAAACAACTTTTCAGGTTCAAAATTCGGTCAAATCGGATGTTTCTTAGGTTCAAGAGCGAAAGTCGTGCTTTAGAATTATTTTGTAACTACTCAGCTTACCTACTTTGGGCGACCACAAGGGTCGCCCCTACAACGAATTTTGGGTAGGGGCGACCCTTGTGGTCGCCCGGCCTGAGTAGTTACATTATTTTTCAGAATACCAGTCTGGTCGAGGGGAACCTCTCAGCGGTGCTGCCACTACATAGCGTGAGTGGTAAACGACCACCTAATTGTGAGTTTACGCTCAACACATTTACACTGGTTTGGGTCAAGGTTTTATGCTCCCCCCTTTTTATTGATTGCACCCGTGCAAAAATTCTGCTCCTCACCCGGCTCGGAGAAAAAGCTTGACGTGCAAGAACGCAAGTGCTACTATATAGTTATGGAAACCAGCTAAGGGCTGGTAATTTATAATCTCATTTATTACTAAAGGCGGACCCGACACCATGCCTAAAGATAAAAATGCTGCTCCCGGCAAAGCACGTAATGATATTCCGCTCGACCCGATGTTGCAACCTTTCAGACCCGAACCGGGCGAGGGGCCGGTTATCAATTCGCGGTCGAGTCGTACCGGCAAAATGACCAGTACACGCAGTGCTACCGCCGACCGTCTGGCCCTGACCGAGCCGACCGTCACTCCCCCAACTGAGAAAAAAAGCAAACCAAAAGCGGCTACGACCGAGCCGGAAATTATTATTAAGACTAGCCCGGTACGTCCACGCCCGATCAGTACTACCAGCACCGCCGTTTCCAGGAGTCGCAGACCGGCCGCGGGTTCAGCAGGGGCTAGTAGCAACCGTCGTCCGGCCTCCCCGGTTATCAACGGGCAATCGGCTTCTTCGCGCTCAAAAACAGCGGAACCGCCTCCCTTCCACGAAAGTGACAAGCTGCCCGGTATTAGCGATGCCACCCGCCACGAAATTACCGGGATCGTTTTGATCGTGATCGGTCTGATTTTGCTGTTTGGAATGCTGGCCCAAAAAAGCCTGATCGCCGAGGCTGGGATGGTTTTCAAGCGGATATTTGGGGTCGGAGCCTTTATCATCCCGCCTTTGATTATTACGATGGGGGCGACCTTTATTTGGGAGGGTTTTACCCGCCGCGAACGCTTTAACCAGACCCGTATTACCGGCGTGATCTTTATGGTAGTAGCTTTTATCTCAACGGTACATCTGCTGGCGGGCAACCCAAAATCGTTAGCCGAGAGCGGTGGAGGGGGCGGCTATCTGGCCTTTTATATCAATGAATATCTCAGCAACGTTATAACTGGAGTCGGCGTATTTGTGCTATGGCTGGCCTTTGCCCTGATCGGCCTGATGTTAGCTCTTAGCATGTCGCTACGGGATATAGGGAGTGCGATCCAAAACGGCTATCGCTGGATGCGCGGCGCTCCACCCCTGGTCGCCGGAGAACCAATTGACTACGACGATATGGACGACTTTGACGAAGCTGAATTTGACGATCTAGCCGACTTTTCGCACAAGCAACGCCATATTATTCCGACCGAGGAAACCGACGATGCCTTGCTGGATAATTTGCTCCTGAATGGGTCAAATAAAGCGCCCCACCCCCGCAAGGCTTCGCTTGTGCCGGAACCGACCGAAGAAGAGCGGCAATTTACCCATAGCCTTAGCCTTACGCCCGAAATCCCGGCTCAAACCCAGATCAAACCGACCGACAAGACTGTGCGGCCTTTGCAGCAAAATTGGAAACGGGATGAAAACCCGGTCACGCCTACCGAATTACCCCACCGTGAGTGGTCGATACCAAGCGTTAATATTCTTGCCAGCTTTTCAGATGTAGAGGTTAACCCGCAAGAGCTACGCAAAAAGGCCCGCATGATCGAAAATTGTCTGGCAAGTTTTGGGGTCGAGGCTTTTGTGCGGGAAGTCAATACCGGCCCGACCGTAACCCAGTTTGCGCTTGAGCCGGGGATCGGGGTCAAGGTGGCCCGTATTACAGCCCTGGCGAACGATTTGGCGTTGGCTCTAGCGGCCCCGACTATCCGGCTAGAAGCGCCAGTTCCCGGTCAATCGCGGGTCGGGATCGAAGTGCCAAACGCGAAAGTCGCGACGGTCGGGCTGCGCGAGATTATGGAACTGGAAGATTTTGCCCGGCGTAGCGGCAGGCTCAAGTTTGCGCTTGGTCGGGACGTGAGCGGTCAGCCGATTGTGGCTGATCTAGCAAAGATGCCTCACCTTTTGATTGCCGGTTCGACCGGTTCTGGTAAGAGCGTTTGCCTCAACTCGATTGTAGCAGCTTATTTGCTTCAGTACCGGCCTAGCGAGTTACAGTTTATTATGATCGACCCCAAGATGGTCGAACTTAGCACCTACAACGGTATCCCCCATTTGCGCTTCCCAGTCGTGACCCAAATCGAGTCCGACCCAGAGAAAGAGCGCAACCGCAACGACCGCACCCCGACCGTCATGAGCGTTTTGAAGTGGTCGATCCGCGAGATGGAGCGGCGCTACAAACAGCTTTCGCTCTATGGTCATCGCAATATCGAGAGCTTTAACAAGGCGGCGGGGGTCGGCAACGATCTGGAAAAATTATCTTATCTGGTGCTGATCGTAGATGAGTTAGCCGACCTGATGATGGTCGCGCCGGAAGAAGCCGAGTCTGCGATTTGCCGTCTGGCTCAAAAGGCCCGTGCGGTTGGTATCCACCTGATCCTGGCGACCCAACGGCCTTCGGTCGATGTTGTAACCGGCCTGATTAAGGCCAACTTCCCTAGCCGGATCACCTTTGCCGTGACCAGCCAGATCGATAGCCGGGTCATTCTGGATATGGCAGGAGCCGAAAAACTGCTGGGCCGAGGCGATATGCTCTACATGGCGGCAGATGCGGCCAAGCCGATCCGAGTACAAGGCGTTTACGTCGGTGACGATGAAATCGATACGCTGGTCAAACATTGGCGACAGCAAAACGAGTTTTTGAATGGGGATAAGAAGGATTTCGTCCAGCCGACCCTCTGGCCTAAAGATTTACAGGAGATTGAGGACGAGAGCAACGCCGATCAGACCGACGATCTTTTTGAGGATGCTCTCGAAATCGTGCGCGAGACCCGCACCGTCTCTACCTCGCTGCTACAGCGCCGCTTGCGGGTCGGCTACAACCGGGCCGCCCGGCTAATCGAAGAACTCGAACAGGCCGGGGTAATTGGGCAAGCCGAGTCGGGTGGTCGTCGCTCGGTATTGCTGGACGAAGAAGACCTTACCAATCCAACCTCGCTGACCGCCGCCGCCAACGCTTTCGAGCCAGTCCGCGAGATGCTGCCGCCACCGCTGGTCGCACCGGTTGTACCGGTCAGCCGCAAGCTTGAAATGCCACCGCCCCGCGACCCTGCCGCGCCTATCGTCCCACGCCAGAACCGTCCGCCGGACGAGATCGACCCCGACCCTCCGATTTGATTGGAGGGTCGGTTAAATCAAACCGCCAGACTGAGAATATCGGACAGGACTCCACTGGCGGTTAGCTCTGCGCCGGCCCCTGGCCCCTGGACAATCAGGGGCTGATTATTATAGCGAGTGGTGCGATAAACTATAATATTGTCGGTACCACGCAGGCGGCCTAAAGGCGACTCGCGGCTAACTCGTTCCAGCCCTACCCGGCAACGCCCTTCGCCAACGGTTGCTACATAGCGCAACACTTCGCCCTGAGCCGAGGCAGTCTGTACCCGTTGGGCATATTGAGGGTCTAATTCAGCGAGGCGTTGCATAAAATCGGGGATGCTTAATTCAGCCATCTCAGAAGGATATAACGGCTCGATCTCGACATCTTTCATTTCGAGGCTGCTACCCAACATCCGCGAGAGAATTAGGGCTTTGCGGGCGACATCGACCCCGCCCAAATCGTCACGCGGGTCTGGCTCGGTATAACCTTTTTCTTTGGCTTCGGTGACAGCCTGACTATAAGAAGCGCCCTCTTCCAGACGGCTAGTCAGATAGCCCAATGTTCCGCTAAACGCCCCACTGATTTGTTGCACGCTGTCCTGGGCCGCCAAAAGCGAACCAAGCGTGCTGACGACTGGCAAAGCGGCCCCAACCGTCGTCTCGTAACGCAAGCGGGTCGCCCCCGGCCCGGCGTAGGCCAGCATCTGACGGTAATCTTCGATAGGGCCACATAACACTCGTTTATTCGCCAGCACTGCCCGTTGTCCCTGACGCAAAGCGGCAGTTATTACTGGCCCCATTACAATGTCGCTGGCTCCACTCACATCGACTACGATTAGCCTGGCCCCGCCAATAGCGCTCTTTAGCCGGTCGAGTTCGGTCGCCAGTACCGAAAGATCGCCAGGTTTGGCGACCGCGCCCTGCTGATCAGCTAGACGTTCTCCATAGGTCGTGAGACCGGCGGCTAGATGTCGCATATGCTGGTGGGACAGCGCGGCATTTTCTTCCAAATGCAATACACTCTGGCTATCGACCAACGCCCGATAACGCAGATCAACCCCCAGGCGGCTCTGGATCGCCGGAGCGTGCTGCACGATTTGGCCTAGCAAAGCTTTGCCTACTCCCCCCAGACCGTATTGTACAATCTCGATTATGCGTGGTCGGCTCGATGCACTATAACTCAAGGTCGCTCTCCTCTAAAATTAACAGGGATACACAGGATTGACAGGCTAAAAATATCGCCGATGAACTGGCTAATTTGATTGCTCTATCTGTGTTCCGCATACAGGGGTTCCTCTTTTCTTCCAGCATCCATTTGATCGACAATTATTCTATCACAATGTCTTCCGCATTGTTAAACTTAGCTGGTTCTCTAAGCGGACAGCCTGGAACATTATATGCTGTGAATAGAAGCAGTGGGATAACAATGGGGTTATTTCGCTATCGAACTTTCGACGGTAACGGTAATTGAAAGGGTTCAAAAGATTCTAACAATAACGGTAAGATTAGCTGCTCTAAATATAAGGTTTATCTTTAGTGCGGCAGAATCCCTCAGAACTTGAGTTTAGAAGGAGACAACACCAATGGCGGACGAACAATCCAGGTCTTTACGGGACGATCAGATGTCCACACACGGACAAGCGAGTATGAACGCAGGTTCCTCACAAAGTAGTGACAGCAGTCGTGATCCGGGTGGTCCAGGTGAGGATACTAGCCGCGACCCCGGTGGCTCTAACACGGGCAGTGGTTCAGCAACTGATACCAGCCGTGATCCGGGTGGCCCTGGCGAAGATACCAGCCGTGACCCTGGTGGTTCTAACACGGGCGGTTCTTCGAGTACACCTACCGACAGCAGTCGTGATCCGGGCGGCCCTGGTGAGGATACCAGTCGCGACCCCGGTAGCGCAGGTTCGAGCGATACGTCTAGTACCGACACTAGCCGCGACCCTGGTGGCCCCGGCGAAGATACCAGTCGTGACCCTGGTAGCCGGTAGTAAACTGGGTCGGACTTCGATTTCTTAAAATAGAAGCTGAAAACTGGTAGGGGCGACCCTATGTGGTCGCCCTTACCATAAACAGTTCCATCATCTTGTAATTTGCCATAAGCTTGCTAAACTAATTACAACCCGAAGATATAGACTGAGCTAAAATCGAGAAAGGATTGCGAATGGCAGCGGTCGAATTTGAGCTTTTCAATACTCTCAACGCTTCTCCCAAAAGCCGATTTACACTCGAACAAGTTCTTCGGCCTATCGAACCAGAGACTTTTTTTAACGAGTATTGGGAGAAAAAGCCGCTTTTACTTCAACGTAATCTGGCGGGTTACTACGACGATCTTTTCTCGCTACGAGACCTGGATTACATCATTTCCTCTACAGACCTGCGCTTTCCGGGAGTGCGAATGGTAAAGGATGGGGTCGGGCTGCCCCTGGCGAACTTTGCAGAGGATGTAGCCTGGGGTAACGATACCTATCACGGTACAGTTATTCCCGAAAAGCTCTACCGCGAATATCGTCAGGGAGCAAGCATGGTTTTTCAAGCTCTGCACCGGGGTTGGAAACCTTTAGCCCTTTTTGTGCGTGATCTGGAGAAACGCTTCGGACATCATGTCCAGACCAATCTTTACCTGACTCCAAAAGCAGCCCAGGGTTTCAAGCCGCATTACGATACGCACGATGTTTTTATTTTGCAAATTGCCGGGCAGAAATACTGGAAAATTTACGAGCCGCCCCTCAAATTGCCTCATCGCACTCAACCCTCGGACAACGCCCGGTTGTTGCAAAAGCCGGGCGAACTGGTGATGGAGGTTGAGTTACAGGCCGGAGATGTGCTTTATTTACCCAGAGGATACGTTCACGAAGCCCTTACCTCGGACAGCGAATCGCTTCACATTACGGTTGGCTTTACTACTTTTACTTATATCGAAATACTGAGTGAGATAATGAATGCGGCTTTGAAGTCTCTTAAGCAGGAAGAAGCCTTTCGTTATTCCTTGCCAATTGGCTTTACTGGCGATGAAGAAATAGCGGTTGAAGTGAAAAATCGCTTTGTGGAACTGGTCACTAGCTATGTCGAAAAGAGTGATTTAAAAGAGGTGGCCTCCCAACTGGCCCACCGTTTTATTAACAACCGAGTGGCTTTGTTGGAAGGCCAATTGCTCCAACTCGCCCGCCTGGATGATCTTAACCTTAATCAGCCAATCTGCCAGCGTCCTGCTAACATCTATCGGTTTTTTAAGGAAGAAGCCACCACAACCAGCGAGGAACAAGTCGTTCTCGAATTTCACGGCAAAACCGTGCGTTTCCCGGCTTATGTAGAACAGTCTTTACGCTACATCTTTGAGAAAAATGAACAGCCTTTTATCATCGGGGAAATCGAAGGTGTTTTGGATGCCGAAGGTAAGATTGTGTTGGTGCGACGGCTGGTAGTGGAAGGCTTTTTAAGGTTGGCTGATTAAACCTGGATTCGCCAAAGAGCCTATGGCCCAAGCCAATTTTAATTCGTCCCCTTACGCAAACCGCCGGTAAAACCTCGAAACAAGCGAGGTACCCGCTTCCACATATCATCCGGCAAGACAAGCTCCATCGCATCGTCAGCCGTGATGATACCGTGTATCTCGCCCTTAGCGTCCAAAACCGGCAACGCCACCAAATTGTACTCGGCCATCAACGTCGCGGCATCTTCGGCAGGTGTATCGGTGCGAACAAAGATAAATTCCGGTTCGATCAATTCGGATAACAAAATAGAAGGCGCAGCTAGAACCAGATCGCGCAAAGACATTACGCCCGTCATACGCTGACTTTCGGGTTGTACGATATAGAGGTAGTAAATCAAATCCGGCTTATAATCCAGTTCTCGCAAATGGGTCAGGCCCTGATCGACGGTCAGGTCTTGTGGTAGAGCCACAAAATCGGTCGTCATCAACCCCCCGGCCGTATCTTCTTTGTAAGAGAGCAGTTCGCGCACATCTTCTTGTTCTTCGCTCTCCATCAAGTTGAGGAGTGAGTCGGCTTTCTCCGGGTCTTCGATTTCGGCAATCAGGTCGGCGGCATCGTCCGGTTCCATTTCCTCCAAAATATCGGCAGCCCGATCTTCGTCCAACCCCTCGATCAGGTCGGCGGCATCCTCCGGTTCCATTTCTTCCAGAGTATCGGCAGCCGTCTCATCGTCCAGGGCGTTGACAATTTCCTGACCTTGTACATAACTGAGGTCTTCCAGCAAGCGGGCAATATCAACCGGGTGGAGTTTTGCCAATCGGTCGTGCGAGACGCTCAGACGAACGGCAGGCGCAGCACTGGCGAAATATTCGACATCCCCCCAATCCAACAAATTATCGTTCCGCCCGATCTGTCGATTTGGCAACCGGCGGGTGTAAGGGCCAAGACGACGCATCAAAGCTTGAAATGAAATATCTACCCCGACCAATCGGTAAATTTCGGTCTCGGAAACCCGACTGAGGGCTAGATCGTTTACCCGGATCACTCGTCGCCCTTCGACATCGACCAGTTGGCGATCCAACACATCGCGTACCAGCAAAATTTCGCCGTTGCGTCTGGTAAAGCGTTCCAGGCTAACCCGCGCCGAAACTAGCTTGATCCCGACTTCGTCAAATTTTTCGACTTGCCGGTAGGGTATAAAGAAGTCGCGTCGTCCTTGACGGGCCACCAACCCGGCCAGTGGCGGATATTTTTCCTCGCTCTTACCCTCTTCCGGGTTGATCCGCACGATAATATCTTTGAGGGTAGCGATTTTCTCGCCCTGTTTATCTTGAATAGCTCGTCCGATCATCCGGCTCAAAAAGAGCAGGGTAGGAAGAGCAGCAGTATGTGGTTTGATCGCAATCATAAAAAGCCCTGCTTTCTTTTTGAGAGCTTGCTTCTAAGTTTGTACTTTATTCCTGCGCTTGCTGACTTGGTTGGCTCTACCCGTGTTAACTATTAGATTATAGGTTAAACCTACCGCTAGTGCAATCCAGATAGACGAACTAGGATGCGGGTCAATTTTTGGCCCAGCTTCACACAATAAGAATAAGTGAGCATGGAAACAACGGGCCAAATCACTAAAAAGTATAGGTTAGAAAATTTTTCGCAGAAAATTTTCTAACCTATACTCACCCCCGGTTTAGGCTGTGGCACAGCCTGGCTAGTTTGCAAAATCTGACGCGCACCTGACGAACTGATTACCTCCAGCGCTTCACCGAAAGGTTTTGCAAATTCTCATCTGGCACAGTATTATTTTTTATTGGATTGAAAATGAAGTAGAAGTAAAATGAAAGCTCGTGTTTTCACCAAAAGGTTCTTCTGATGGGAAAAAGCAGTTATAATAAAGCTACAGAAGTGTGTAGAGCAGTGGTTTAGAGCAAAGGAAAAGGTTTGATGAATAAGCAAAAAGTTGGGTATTTCTATAGCCTGGCAGGACTATTTCTAATATTGGGTCTGACCTTGACCGCCTGTGGAGCGGATACCGCCTCGACAGCCTCGACTACGACGGCCCCGGTAGTAGCAACGACGGTGGCAGCGACTACTGCCGCCATCCCGAATATAGCGCCAACCCTGGCCGCTACCACTCAGGCGGCAACTACCGCCGCCGCCATACCGACGGCTACGCCAGCCAGAGCAACCCTGGCCGTTTCGGGAACGACTGCGGCAGTCGAAACCACCGCCCCGGCAGCAACGACCGCCGTCACAACCACAAGCGCCCCAGCGACGGTGGCAACCTCCACCAGCACTGAGCCACTGATTTTCTATTTAAAGGATAACGCCTTGTGGGTAGCCCGAACCGATGGCAGCGAGAAGCGGGTGCTGGCCGAAAATGTGGCGCTTGGTTTGCGGGCGGGCGAAAATCAGGTGGTTTATTTTCAAGAGGTCAAGAGCGGCGCGGATACGGTTGTGCAACTCAAGTTGCTGCGGTTAAATTCCGGCGCAACGGTGGACGCGACGTTGGATAGCAAAGTTTTTGTAAGTATCCCGGCAGCCCAACGTGACCAAACCAGCGGCCTCTATGGAGTAAGCTTGCAACGACTGGCCTATGCTGCGCTTTCGCCGGATGGCACGCAAGTAGTCTATACCAAAGTCAATCCGACTGCCTCGCTCTTTGAAACGATTGGCGGCAAGCTTCACCCAACCGAGTTATGGGTCGCCAATCTTGATCCGCAAAACCCGGTGGTTAGAAAACTGGCCCCCAACGATAAAGATTTCGCCTTCAGGCCGACCTGGAGTACAGACGGCAACCGGGTCGCCTTCTTGCGTACTAACAACTTTGGAACGGGCGCAGGTTTTTTAACCGCCTTGTGGTCGGTCTACAAAGATGGTACAAAGCTGGCTTTTCTGACTGGCCCGGACTTGACCAAAGATGAGCCAAAATATAAGGCGGCTCCAGCCTTTAACCTGCTGTGGGTCGGGCCACAAGCCCTGAGTTATCAGGCCACCAACCAGGTTACAAATACGCTCTGGCTACACGACCTGACCCAGACCAGCGACTTCTCGCGGTTGTTAGCCCCGGATACCTCCCGCGATTCGGTTTTCTGCCCGCAGCTACGGCGTTATGTTTATGTAAAACAGAACCAGCAGGGTGAAAGTCAGGGGGTTTATTCAGTGGAGGTCGATAAGGCCGGGGCCGCCCCGGTCGCACTCGATCCGGCAGCGCTTCAAGCCTATAGCTGCGAAGGGGACACAGTTTTGTACCGGGACGGTCAGGGCCAGATCAACGTCCAACGGCTGAACGCGGCAGGCGCAGCGGCTGGGTCAAAAGTTAAGATTGGGAGCGGGCCTATCGGCGATACCAAAAACTCATTTGCAAATAACCCATCGGCGGCTTTCTCGCCGGGCGGCAAGTTTATCGCAGTCCAGTTGCAGGATTTTAGCAAAGCGACTTCGAGCTTCTTTTTCTACCGGGCCGACGGCATTTTTATTCTCTTGCCAGGTACGGAACTGAAGGGCAACAGCAGTTCGTTTAGCTGGCTGAATGAACAGCGAGTAGCTTTGCTCGGCGATGGAGGCCAGGGGCAACCGATCCAGCTATCCACAGTTGACTTTGGAGCCGCCACTCCTACTGTCAAGCCGGTCGATACTGCCAAAACTGGGCTGGCGTTGTTTAGTTAGAGATCAGGTGTCAGGTATCAGGTGTTAGCTGGGCCAGTACATGGCAGCTATTAAAGCAAAATGTAGCGATATTGAACCATTCAACCGCTATTTCTTCTGTAGGAGCGAGCTTCTGCTCGCGATTGAACATCCAGCTGCCGCGTCAATCGCAAGCAGAAGCTCGCTCCTACAGATAATTGGGTAGCTCATTTGCTTTTGCATTCTGCTATTAAAGCTGCCGCAACTTGAAGCGTTGGAGCTTGCCGGTAGCAGTACGGGGCAGGTTCTCGACAAATTCGACCCAACGTGGATACTTGTAGACGGCGATTTTATCTTTGACAAACTGCTTGAGTTCGGCTTCTAGTTCGGGGCTGGGTAGATAGTCGGCCTTGAGAACGATAAAAGCACACGGCTTGACCAGTTCGTCGCGATCCATGCGGCCTATCACGCCTGTTTCGAGAACGGCCGGATGCTCGGCCAGCACGTTCTCGACCTCGACCGGGGAGACCCAGATACCACCCGCTTTTATCATATCGTCGGCCCGACCGTGATACCAATAATAACCGTCCTCGTCGATGTGATATTTGTCGCCGGTACGTATCCACTCGCCCAGGATTGTCTCGCGGGTTTTGTCCCACTTGTTCCAATAATAAGCGCAGGTGCTTTGACCCTTGATAAGCAGGTGGCCTTCTTCGTTGGGAGCAACCTCGCGCCCGCTATCGTCGATCACTTTCGCTTCGTAGCCCGGCACAAGCTTGCCGGTACTGCCCGGTCGCACTTCGCCCATCCGGTTGGAGATAAAGATATGCAGCACTTCGGTCGAGCCGATCCCATCCAAAATCTCGACCCCGAAGCGGTTTTTGAAATTTTCCCAGATCACTTTTGGTAACGGTTCGCCCGCCGAGACTCCGGCCCGCAGACTACTGAGGTCAAAATCGCCCGATTGGGCCAACATCGCGGCGTAAGCAGTTGGAACCCCAAATAGCAAAGTCGGCTTCCGGGCGGCAATCAGCTCGAAGATTTTGCGCGGCTCTGGCCTACCCGGTAGCAAAACAGTCTGAGCGCCCACCCCGAACGGGAAGTAAAGGCCGTTACCCAACCCGTAAGCGAAAAAGAATTTGGCGACACTATAACAGCGGTCGGCCTCGGTCATCTTCAAAACGCCCCGTGCATAATATTCGGTGCAGTAGACCATATCGCGGTGGAGATGAACCGCGCCTTTGGGAAAGCCGGTTGTACCGCTCGAATAGAGCCAGAAAGCGGCATCGTCGCGGCTAGTTGCGACTGCTTCCAGATCCGGCGAGACGGCAGCCAGCAACTCGTGAAAGAGATGGTAGCCTTTGGCTTTCAAATCGGTCTCGTTTGGGCCACCCGGTTGGCTACTAACGACCACAATCTCACGCAAATAAGGACATTCGGCCCGGATAGTTTCTATGAGAGGCAAAAGAGGTTCGGAAACGATAGCAACCACCGCCCGGCTATCATTTAGAAAGTAGCGATAATCGCCCGACTTCATCAAAGTATTGGTCGGGATCGGCACGGCCCCAATCTTCATGCCTCCAAAGAAGGCGGCGGCAAATTCGGGGCAATCGAGCAGCAAGAGCAAAACGCGCTGCTCCATCTGCACGCCCAAACCACGCAACGCATTGCCCGCCCGGTTGACCTGCTCCGCGACCTGGGCATAAGTAATTTCCTGCCCTTCGTAGAAAATCGCCGTTTTTGCGCCCCGGCCCTGCTCGATATTGCGGTCT
The DNA here is from genome assembly GCA_038210655.1 of Chloroflexia bacterium. GTDB lineage: Bacteria > Chloroflexota > Chloroflexia > Chloroheliales > Chloroheliaceae > 54-19. The sequence goes on along the minus strand of JBBQWM010000031.1, from coordinate 36,387 downwards.
ACAAAATAAGTCGCCGCATTAAATATGGCTGGTACATCAACATAACTATGGCTGGCTACCTGCGTCTGAGACATCTTTGTCCTCCATATCTAAAGGATGAAGGGATTTACGATTTACGATTTACCCCCAAAGGGGGCGAGGCCGCGATTTACGATTTACGATTTACGATTTACGATTTACGATTTACGATTTACGATTTACGATTTACGATTTACGATTACAATACATGCTTTTCACGCTTACTTCTCTTCTGCATTTCTATTCTGCCTTCTGCATTCTGACTTCTGCATTTTTCAAGAGTCTTCGTCTTTGCTGCCGTGCGGAACCGGGTAAGAAGTGATGATCGTACCATCGTTGCCTACAACGGTAAACACATCCTTGTTAGTGTTGGGTACGGCGTAGACATAGGAGCGCCGCCCGTTGCCCGCATCATCTGGTTTTTTATCCTGGATACTTTTGCCGATAAGTTCGACTACTTGCTCCGGCGATTTGGTACTGAGGGCCTTCGGGAAGGTCGTGATCGTACCGCCATCGTACCAGATGCCGTTGACGTGCTTGCCGTAAATGTGCGCCCAGCCGTAATCCCCGCCGCGTCCGGCCCCTCGACCATAAGTAAGCTTGACCTGGCGACCCTCTACATCGCTGAAAGTGCGGACAACACTACGTTCGGGCAGGGTTTGGGTCAGACTCGGTTCAGCGGCGACGGCTACCGTCGCGGTACGGGCCAGAGCGGTAGTCGGACGCGCGGCACTTGCCGCCGTAGTAGCCGCTACTGTAGTAACCGGGGCGGTAGTAGGCGGTAATACTACGGCAGTCGAGGTCGGCTTGTCCCCACAAGCCGACAGTAAAAGAGCCAACCAGAGGGTCATAAAAGCCAAAAAACTAATTCGTTTGCGTAAAATCATTATAAGCTTTCATTAAATTGGATTGTTGGAAAAATTGATCTGGTCAACCTTCTACAAGGTAAATGACCTATCTTGAGGACTTATGTTAGCACTTTTGAAGAAATGGCGCAAGGAAATTAGCTAAGAAGAGGTGAAAATCAAATTTTTACCTACCCTCAAACCACAAAGATAGGACATTATGAAGTCCTGACCCAGACCGTCCAAAAATATATCCTGGAGTAACTACACAGCCTCCCCCTTTGGGCGACCACATAGGATCCCCCTACCAAAAACTGGTTGTATGTAGGGTGCGACCCTATGTGGTCGCCCGACCTGAGTAGTTACATCCTGGAAACCTTTACGGGAAGTTTTCCAGGATATACTCAAATAGCCTATGACGGCAGCAAAGCCCCAGCCAATTTTAACTTCTTGCGTAGACTCCCGCTAAGACCTTTGACGTGATCCAGCGTCACATTCACACAAATCGTCCGACCAGTAGCGTAACCCGCTCGACCGTCGCGCAAGTCTACTTCACCCCACTCGGTCTTATCCAGGTCGGCCCCGGTTAAATTCGCTCCACTCAAATCGGCCCCGCTCAAATCCACCCCACTCAAGTCCGCCCCGGATAACCGCGCTCCGGTCAGATTGGCTTTTATCAACTCGGCTCGTATCAGTTTCGCCCCGCTCAGGTCGGCCTCACTCAAAGTAGCCGACCGCAAATAGGCGCTAATCAGATCAGTCCGGGCTAAACTGGTGTGGGTCAGGTTTGCACCAATCAGTTGGGCTTCCCTCAAATTGGCATCAGATACCACCGCGTTGCTCAAGTCTGCGCCGTGCAGATAAGCCCCACTCAGATTGACCCGGATCAAGTTCGCCCGACTTAAATTAGCGCCTGTCAGGTTCGCCCCGGCTAAAAAAGCTCCGGTCAGATTTGTATCGGTCAGGTTCGCCCCGGTCAGGTTCACCCTGGGCAGCTTTGCATCTCGCAAATTCAAGCCTCTCAAGTCCGCACCGCTCAAATCCAAATCTTCCAACCGCAAATTCGCAAACGAAAAATCCTCCATTGCAGCCAGAAGCGAAACTATATTGATATTCAACCAGCGATGGTTCCAGCCCGCTTCGAGACAGCTTACCAATTTACGCCGATCAAAAGAAACCTGCCTGCCGTTGATACTCGCACTCTCAGCCGATTTTTGGGCAATCCCTTGCTCCAACTCAATCAAAAACCCTCGGATGGTCTTGCTCAAAGGTTTCGCCAGGAAAATCTCCCACTGGTTATTTGTAATATCCTTTGCCAACCGGCAAGCCGTAAGATACTCCATAAAAGATTGGTGCGAAAAACGGTAATCGTTGCCATTGCGGATCAAAAACGAACAGGCCAGAATATCCCGCTGCGAAGCCTCCAACTCGTTTTGCTGATCCGGCGTTAGTAGACCTTTGGTCAAATCCCGGATTTGGCTCCCGGTCAGAGAGGGACGGTCGCTACGGAAAAGCTCCAGGGCTAATTGTTCCACAATCTCAAAACGGGTATTGTGCTTTATCAGGACATCGCGCCGTTTGGCATAGCGCTGCCGGGCCAACTCCTTTTCTAAATAGCGCTGATAGAGATTGGGGCGGTTCACCACCTCGCCGGCCTCGACCAATTCCGGCAAAGTCTTGACGATCATCTCCAACAAGACTGGCCTACGTACCAGATCGGATAAATCATAAATTTGGTTGATCGTATTCCAATAATAAAACCAATCTTTGTTAGCATCCTTCTTCTGCTGCTTGAGAAATGGAACCCGCTTTTGCAAATAAAGCTTACTCTGCTCCTGGTCAAACGACTGAATGTAAAAAGCGGGGTAAGTTCGTAAAATCTCTCGCTCTTCCTTCATATCGATAAAATACTCTGGACGGGTCGTCACCAGCACCTTGTTATTTGGTAAGCGTGCGAAGTCGTCAAAAAACTCCATGTTCTCGCGCACAATATCGGAGTCGGCCCGGAGCGCCATTTCATCAAAACCATCGAAAATGAACAAGAGTAATCCGGCTTCAGCCATCTTGCGTAAGGCAAGGTAATTGGGGTTATCGACCTCGCAATGTTGTTTGAGATGAGCGACCAGAAACCCTTCCAGGTCTACGGCGTTCTTGGCAAAATCCCGCAACATAATCAACAGAGGGATACGGCGGTTGCTCCGATTTTTTTCGTCGCTTTTCAAATACTCGTGAGCTAACTGGGCCGCTAAATGATGACAAAAAGTCGATTTACCACTGCCATAATCGGCCAACAATGCCAGCCGAGATTTAGAATTGTTAGCTAACCAGGCTTTTACCCAGGTCTGCAAATCTCCTTTGGCAGCAACCGCATTTTCCTGCTTATCGTAAGATCGATACTCGACCTTGAGTGGAATATAAGTCTGAGCCAGTGGTGGCTCATCCCCTCGTTCAGGAATGAGGTTCGGTTGCTCATACTCGGCAATCAATTTGTTCAAATAGGGTTCAAAATCAATCAAATTTTGCAACACACTGTTATAAGTCATCGGTTGCAAATAAAGCTCCCCGTCTAAGCGGGTCGGGATGGCCTTTCGCACCTCACTACTCACTTCGTTGGAGGTTAGTAGCAAACACTCGTGCATCTTACCCTCCCGGATTTTCTCGCGCACATAGGTCGCCAGGTGCAAGGCGTATTCGGGGGTTAAAGGCACAACCTTATCGTAATATATGACTACCCCGATTTTACGTAGTCCAAATCCGGCCCGCAACTCTGTCATATAAAAGCCGGTTGGAGCATTATCGAAGGCCGTCGTAGTAGAAGGCTTGTAGCCTGCCAACCGCAAAAGCTCTTTCGCCTGCTCGTGAAAATCTCGGCTCTGCGGCGAATGTTGGAGATGTTGCACTAAAGGCAAGTTAGGGTTGACTGCGGTTGACCGCGCTTCAATCGCTTGAACCGACTTATCAGCGCTCATCGCCTCAGCCACCGACCGGTAAACCTCGCCCACTGTAACCCATCCATCATTATGCATCGGGTTTTGGTCGAGGCTACGTAACAGAAAATCACTAAAGACCCCGTGCCGTACTCCATTTGCCAGATGGTCGGGCCAGGCCGCGCCCATCACAAAAATATTGGTATCGGCTTTAGCAGCTAAGGGTATCGGTTGCAACGCACCTTCGGCACCTTGTGTACGGCACACATCCAAAAATAAAACCACATTCTTAACCCTGGCGTTGGTCAGAGTCTTTATAATCGATTTGAAATCCAAGAGGGTGTCCAGATTGGGCAATTCGGTCTCTTTATTGAGCCCAGCATCCGAAGGCAACAGATAAAAATTGCCACCACCGTTCATCATCCCGCGACAGGCTAGATAAATTACGACTACATCATCGGCCATGCGGTCTTGCCCGTACAACATTTCAAAGAGCGTCTGCTGCAATTCGTCGAGGCGGGTTTCCTCTTCGCTTACTTTGAGTGTTACCTCAAACCGACCGTGCTGAGGGTCACGCAAGCGCTGAGCGACCGTTTCAGCATCGGTAGTTGCAAATTTCAAGTGACCGTTGTTCAGGTGAGGATATTTTCCAATCCCAATGCACAGGGCATAACGCCGACCGGTGGGAAAAGTGGGGGGTTCTAATTGAATCATAGACAAACCTTCATTTTTCAGGAATACTTAATCTCTGACCAGAAATCTGTTTAGCACTTCTGTATCAGGAATAGCTATTCAAACTACAACCTATCTACTGACCCGCTCTTAAACAACAAGCAAAATTTAGCTCTAGCTAGATATTTAGATATTTTTGGGGAAGTCCGACATAGTATACCTATGTAACCGTTTCGCTTTTGCTTCTGAGTTTCCTAAAATCTTATGGCGTATCAGGACAAATCTATCCTATACACTCTAAATGGATTTAGGGTTGATAAATAAAGAATACCGCATCTTCATACTTTTTTCAATAGGTAAAGAGCCTTACTTTGCCCCAATTTTCATCCGGGTTAGTTCAAGATTACTTTACTTACTGCTTACTATTTGAGTGTCCTGACTTTCTATTACTTTACCCCACCCTAATTTACGTCAAATCAAAGGGGCAACCAGGTTGGGTTGCCCTTAATTTTCACAGAACATTTTAGAATTTCAGGAGAGATTTTGCTGTTACACTCAGAAGCGCCCGGCGGTAGCTAAGGCGCTTCGGGCCGCCGCTACATCGCGAGCAAGTTGGGCCTTTATCTCATCAAGGCCGGAGAACTTGCGCTCATCGCGTAGTTTCTGGACGAACTCGACCCGGATGCGCTGATCGTAAAGATCGCCCGTCCAATCGAGGATAAAGGTTTCGACGCTGCGTTCGCCGTTATCGAAAGTCGGGCGGGTTCCGATATTTGTGACTGAGGGGCGGGCCGGCCCATTTTTCTCGCTATCGAGCAAGGTCGTCATAGTAGCGTAGACCCCATTACCAGGGACGGCAAAGCGGTTGGGAATTGCCATATTAGCGGTTGGAAAGCCTAGCAAGCGGCCTCGTTCGTTGCCGTGAATGACCACTCCTTTGAGGCTATGCGCCCGCCCTAGCAACCGGGCGGCCCGTGCTACATCGCCTTCCAAAAGCAAACTGCGGATGCGGCTACTGCTGACTACCGCGTTATCCACTTCCAACGGAGCCAACGACCTGACCTGAAAACCCTTCTGATGGCCCATCTCGCGCAAACGTACTACGTTGCCTTGGGCTTTATGCCCAAAGACGAAATCTTCCCCAACGTGAATCTCTTTGATGTCAGCCAGTTCGAGCAGCCGATTTACGAAATCCTCTGCCGGGATACGGGCAAATTCCAGATTAAAGGGTTGGATAATCAAACGGTCGGCTCCGACCTCGGCGATCAAAGCGGCTTTGTCGTCGGTATCGGTCAGATATATCAGAGGGCGGTCAGGTCGAATAACACTATCGGGGTGCGGGTCGAAACTTAGCACTGCCGCGCGTACCCCTAACTCGCGCGAACGCATCACGGCCCCCGCAATCAAAGCCTGATGCGCTACGTGTAGCCCATCAAATGCGCCGATAGTCAGCACCATCGGCTGACGTGCAGTATCTTTTGCCATTTCTTCCAGGTCACTTAATAATTCCACAGTTTTGGTCCTTCTGGTAAATGACTGCAAATCTTAAATCTATTACCTAGTCCGCATTTGATTGAGTATCACTTACAAGACACCCAAGCTCAAATCCGATTAGCAAAGAATTGTGGACTAGGTACTATTCTGAAATCAAAATCTAAATTGGAAAGACTTTGGCCGGATGCCATTCGCTGCCTTCCCGTTCCAAAAGCGCCAGCAAATCACCTTGCGGTGTATAAGCTCGGCGGTAAGCAAAGCTTTCGGCCTCCGGGTCGAAAGCCGGGTTGAGTGGTGCATCGGGATGAGCCGCCGAAAGATTACGCCCTTGCCGGATACGCTCGACCGTCTTCTCGCTCACAATCCAGGCCGGCCACTCGCCCAATACGGCATCGATAGGTTGCAAGATTTCGGCCTCAAGCTGTCCCGCTTTAAAGGCTTCTTCCACTTCTTCCAGCGTAACCGAGCGCGACAAATGAAACGGCCCACTCTGTACCCGCACCAAATCGTGCATGAAAGCGCCACAACCCAGCAATTCACCCAAATCATAGGCCAGCGACCGAATGTAAGTACCTTTGCTGCATTCGATCCAGACCTTCAGCCAGGGTCGCACCCAGCCATTGATCTTAAATTCGTAAATTTCGACCGGGCGCGGTTTTAACTCAATTTCGGCGGCGGTTCCGGCCCGTGCTGCTTTATAGAGCGGCTGCCCACCCACCTTAATCGCCGAATAAATCGGTGGAATTTGCTGGATCGGCCCGCGTAAATTGTCTGCCGCCCGCTCGATTTCTTCCAGGCTAAAGTCCGGCACCTCGCGCAGGCTGGTCACGATGCCTTCCTGGTCATACGTATCGGTAGTCAAACCTAGCCCAAATTCCGCACAATAAATCTTACGGGCATCGCTCAGATACTCGACCACCCGTGTAGCCTGCCCGACACAGACTGGCAGCACCCCGCAGGCGGCAGGGTCGAGCGTCCCGGCGTGTCCGACGCGCTTTTCGCGCAAGATACGCCGCACTTTTGCCACCACATCGTGGGAGGTTAGCCCGGCGGGCTTGTAAATGTTTAATATTCCGTTTATCGTTTGCATCACAGCGTGAGCGGTCGAATTGCGTCCACCGCCCCCTCAACATCACTTCATCATCATACCCCAATCAAGAGTCTATGTTATAATTCTAGCACATTTCACCATCAAACGTTTGTTAGACAATGCAGAATAGAGAATGCAGAATATAAATGCAGAATGCAGAGTGCAGAATAGGGCATGCACAAGCGAAGTAACCGCCAGGCATGTATTGAAATCGTAAATAACTACACACCCATGTCATTGTGAGGCGGAGATTGGACTGATTTTTGCCAAAGATAGTTCCCCGCCGAAGAGTCTTAGACCCTTCGCGGCGGCTCAGGGTGACACGGCTGGGTAGTTACAATCGTAAATCGTAAATCGTAAATCCAAATGTCTTTCGCTTATCTACAACTTTATAGCCGTTATGCCCCCTTTGGCGGGGTATCCGAGGTGGATGGACTGGCCGAGCAAATGCTGGCGCTGACCGCCGAAAGTAATCAGCCGATTGCGGCGGCCCTGACCGACACCTTTTCGCTGGTGGGCTATCCGCAGTGGCGACGGTGGCTGAGCGGAAGCGGTTCGACCGCGCTGATCGGAGCCGAGGTCGGGCTGAATTTGAGCGGGACAGGCCGGGGTCTGCCTTACGGATTATTATTGCTGGCCCAAAGCCGGGTCGGGTATGCCAATTTGTGTCGGCTGCTTTCGGCAGGGCTGCAACAGGCGGGCGACAAGCCCTTGACCGCCGCGCTCGACCTGGATACACTGGCCCGCTATCAGGAAGGGCTGATTGCGATTGCGCCCTATGCCGGAGGACCGATCACGGCGGCATTCTTGGCGAATAAAGCCGGCGAAGCTAAAACTCGCGCAACCAATTTGCGTGACCTGTTCGGCCCGGATAACTTTTTTCTCGCGGCAGCCTCCCCAGCCGCCCAACCCCAACCTCAAACCATCGACGGACATAGTGACGACCGCTTGGTCAAGCTCAATGCCGGGCTGGTCAAGTTGGGTCGAGAGTTGAAAATCGGGCTGATCGGAACCGGCGAAGCGCGTTACGCTCAGTCCGACGAAGCGCGGTCTTATCTAGGGTTGCGGAGTCGGTTGTTGGGGGCCTTGCGCGACCAGTATCCGATGTCGGTTTTGCAGCCTGCCCTTACCAAAAGTCAGTCCCAGGATTGGCTTTACTCGCTTCAACCCGGTCGCCTTCTAACCGATTTGCAGTTGCGTTCGCCTGCCGAATTGCGGGCGCATTACAACGAAAGCGATTGGCCTGGCGCTCTGGCTAATAACGCGCTGGTCGCGGCCCGCTGCGCCGGGTGGCAACTGGTCGAAAGCGAACCCTTAGCAATCCTGCGCCAGCGCTCTGAGGAAGAATTAGCCCGCCGCTACCCAGACGATAGCCAGGCTCGCCTCGCGTTAGAAAGTGAACTAGCCGACATTGCAGAATTGGGCCTGTCCGAGCCACTTTTAGCCGCCAGCGTAATACTCAAAAAAGCCCCGCCCGATCAGGTAATCATTGTACGGCGGTTGGGCGGCAGCCTGATCGCCGGGTTGCTCGGTCTGACCGCCCAGCCCTTTACACCGCCGACGGATAGCGAGGCTGAACTGCCTTTCAGGTTTGAAGCCTATACCGGCGGACGACCTTTGCGACTGGAAATTGGGCAAGGCGGACGGTCGCGGCTATTAGCCGGATTAGGGGGTCAGGCGCTGCCAGTGGCGACCGGGGGTGAGAGCGGGGAGGTTCCAGCCTTGCATCCGCGTCAGGTTGTCGTCAGCCTGGAAGGGGTGCTCGAAGAACGGGCCGTGCTACAACCGGCCAGCACCGAGCAGGGTTTGGAAATTGGGGTACAAGGTGGGCCATTGGCTCCCGACGGTTGCGCCCGGCTCGAAATCTACGAATCGAGCGGAGTTGGGCGGCTGCAACTGACCCTCGATATTCTGAATCGGGCTGGGGAGAGCCAACTTTCCGCCGCCGCCCTTCCGCTTCCGGCTGTCGGCGAATACGACCACCAGATAGCCGGAGCGTTCGACCGGGCGCTGGTGGTTAAGCAGCTAGAGTGGTTCAAATTGCAACGCCCTGCTGCCTACTATGCCGCCGCGCTCAGCTTGGCCGCGCCCGATAAGCTGGCAAGTCTTTCCGAGTTGGCCCGGCTATCTGGGATCACCATTTTGCCGCCCGATCTGCGCTATAGCGAGGTAGAATTTTCGCTGACAGGCGAAGAGCATGGCGCAATCCGAACGGGCTTAGGCGTTTTGTTGGAGCCGGAGGTAGCCCGGCAATTAGTCCAGGCCCGACAGACCGCCGGGTTTAGCGACCTGAACGATTTTGTAAAGCGGGTGGCCTTGAACGCCGGACAAATCGAGCGTCTGGGCTGGGCCGGGGCGTTGGATGGATTTGGGGAGCGCGAACGGTTGGTGGCGGCGGCCAGCGAAATTGAGGCGACAAGCCGAGAATGGCAAACCTGGCGGTCTAACCAAACCGCCTCCCAAGAAGAGTCTTCTTCAACCTCGTCAGGGGATAAGTCGCCAGAAAACGGCTCAGGTCAGTTAAGCCTATTCGATTTGTTTACGACGGAGGGAGACGCGCCGCCCACTCTGGTCCCCGAAGAACCGGCGGCTATAGGGTTGCCGGAAGTCGCGCCGCTTTCTCGGCTAGAACGTTTGCAACAAGCTTACCGGGCGCTCGGTTTTTTCACTTCCGAACATCCGTTGTGGGGACAGTTGATGCCGTCCGGGGCGGATGCTTCCCGCGATGACCCGGTCGGATTGGGCCAACTGGCGACGCTGGCGACTTCGGAAGGGGAGGGACGGCCTTTGCTGGTCGAAGGGCTGGTAATAGCTTTGCGCCGATTGCCGATTGCCGGGCCGGACGAGGCCGGGCGGGGCGACGAACTGACGGTCTTGCAACTGGAAGATTTTAGCGGCCAAGCCGAATTGCTGGTTCCCCGCAGCACGCCCGCCGAAGGAGTCGAACTGGTCGAGGGGATGGCGCTCTCGGCCAGGGTGCGCCGCCTGAAGCCACCTGCTGAGGGCCAAACCCGCTTGGTACTGGTAGCGTTGGCTCTGGCCCCCTATCCGGCCCGGCCCGGTTTGCTCGATCCAGCCTCCGATGAGGGCTTGACCGACCCAGCCCTGACCGCTGCCCTGGAAGCACCTTCTTCCGAAAGTCAAGCGGCCCCCGCCCCCCACGATGACCACGGCTGGGCCGAAAGTCTTTTTGCTAATCTTGGAATGCCAGGTGGGTCTAAGCCGGGAGTCGCTTCTAACCCTGGTGGTAAAGCTGCCGCCGCCCAAAAGCCGCCTCGGATCATCCGGCGGGTGCATATCCATTTGCCGCCAACCGAAAGCGAGGAGGCCGAATTTGAATTGATGGAGCAATTAAATCGGCTTTTGCGGCAGTATCCCGGCGAGGATAGCCTGGTACTTTATCTGCCCCAACCGGACGGCTCAACCACCCGGCTCGAACCGCAAAGCCTTAGCGTAGCTTATAATCAGGCTTTTGCCGCCGATATAACCGGGCTGGTCGGACCGGGGGGCCTCGAATTTGAAGAACGTTCGGCTTGATGCCTGGAACACTTTAGGCTTTTGTATCGGACAAAATCTGACCGTCGCGCACCTGGATCAGCCGACGGGCCTGCTGCGCCAGATGATTATCGTGGGTCACATAGATTACCGTTTTGCCTTCGTCGGCCAGACGGCGAAAGATGCTAAAGATCAGTTCGCCCGTCTGGGTATCGAGATTGCCGGTCGGCTCGTCGGCTACCAGCAAGGGTGGGTCGTTGGCAAGAGCGCGGGCAATCGCAACCCGCTGTTGTTCTCCACCCGAAAGCTCGCTGGGTAAGTGCTGGGCGTGATCGAGGAGGCCGACCAGTTCGAGATTGGCAAGGGCCTGTTTACGGCGTTGATCGCCCTGGACTTTGGCTTTCACACCGCGCAAATATAAGGGCAATAACACATTTTCGAGGGCCGTCAGGGTCGGTAGCAGCTGGAAAAACTGGAAAACGATCCCGATATATTCGCCTCGCCAACGGGCCAGGCGGTTCTCGTTTAGCTTATCCAAGCGAGTTTCGCCGATGGTGACGGTTCCGGCGCTGGGGCGGTCGATTCCGCTAATCATATTCAGAATCGTACTCTTGCCACTACCGCTCGGCCCAACAATAGCCACGAACTCGCCCGGCGCGATGTGCAAATCAATCCCGCGCAAGGCTTGATACTGACGCTTACCCATCGGGTAGACCTTCTCGACCTGCTCCAAACGAATATCTACTGGCGGAGTAGATTTAAGTGAAGGTATGGAGGCTTTAAGCAACCCGCTTATAGCCGGGTCATTCTCAAATGGTTTTAAATTTAGCATAATTGGTTTGACGTGAATTTTTGTTTCAGGTATATTGTCAAGAGGGTCTCCGTTACCTGCCATTATACACGGCAACCCTTGTGATAGAGGTTCCGGCTTTGCTACTGCTTGCAACTTTTGTGCTACCTTAATCCGCTACCGTACTCATTGTAACAGATAGGCCAATCTAGGTGGGTTAGAGAATGTTAAGGAGCGGGAAAGTCCGGGTGAAAGGTTGCTATAGTCAGACAAGGAATACTTCACCATGCCTCAATATGTATCTGCTGCCGAAGCGGTCTCGATTATTCAGTCGGGCAACCGGGTTTACATCCATAGCGTAGCTGCCGCGCCGCGCCTGCTAATCGAGGCGATGACGCAGTGCGCCCCCACCTTACGCAACGTCGAAATAGTCCACCTCCATACCGAAGGCCCGGCCCCCTATGCCGAAGCTCAGTACGCCGAGAGCTTCCGTACCAACGCCTTGTTTGTCGGCCCCAATATGCGGCAAGCCGTTCTGGAAGGGCGGGCCGATTATTTGCCAGTCTTTTTGAGCGAAGTACCGGCCCTTTTTCGCAAAGGGATGCTGCCGATTGATGTCGCCCTTATTCACGTCTCGCCCCCTGACCGACACGGCTATTGCTCGCTGGGGGTCTCGGTGGATGCGTCGCTGGCCGCCGTTCAAACCGCCCGCTATGTAATTGCTCAGGCCAATCCTCAGATGCCCCGCACTCACGGCGACGGCTTACTCCACATCAGTCAGCTTCACGCAATGGTTGAGGCCAACGAACCCTTATACGAAACCCATCTCCATGTTTTAAGCGAAGCAGAAAAGGCGATTGGGCGGCATTGCGCCGAATTGGTCGAGGACGGCGCAACCTTGCAAATGGGGATCGGGGCGATCCCTGATGCAGTGCTGGCCTCGCTGAACAATCACCGCCGATTAGGAGTGCATACCGAAATGTTTTCGGATGGGGTTATCCCGCTGGTCGAAAATGGGACCGTAACCGGTGAGGAAAAGCAAAATCACCCTGGCAAAATCATCGGGAGCTTTGTAATGGGAACACGCCGTTTGTACGATTTTATCGACGATAACCCGTTGGTAGAGTTGCTCGATATAAACTACGTCAACGATACCTCGGTTATCCGCCGCAACCCCAAGACGACCGCGATCAATAGCGCCCTGGAAGTCGATCTGACTGGACAAGTCTGTGCCGACTCGATTGGAACGCGCCAGTATTCCGGCGTAGGTGGGCAGATGGATTTTATCCGGGGAGCCTCGCTTTCGGAAGGTGGCAAGCCCATTATTGCCTTACCTTCCGTTACCAGCCGAGGCGAAACTCGGATTGTACCCTTTCTCAAAACCGGGGCCGGGGTCGTCACCACGCGGGCGCACGTCCATTATATTGTGACCGAATATGGTACGGCTAACCTTTACGGCAAGAATTTGCGCCAACGAGCGGTAGCCCTGATCGAGATCGCCCACCCCAACCACCGGGCAGCCCTCGAAGAACAGGCTTTCCAACGTTTTGGCAAAGGCAATCTAACCTCACTATAATCAGGAGCGACAATGATGTTTGCTAATATGATATTCGCTAAAACTTCGGGCTGGCCGACCGTCCCGACGCGCGTCCTTCCAAAATTGACCGAGCTAGAGCAACTGGCCCGGCGTGGTCTGGGTCAAGCGCAGCGTCTCGCAAGAGAGGCCCGGCCTATTATAGAGCAGGCTACCGAAAAAGCCCGACCTGTGATCGAACAAGCAACCACGAAGGCGGCGGTCTGGGCGTTTTCTACCAGGGAAAATACTGCTCGGCTGGTTCGGGCAGGGCTGACGAAAATCCGGCCTGTAGTCGAGACCCCGGCGCGATTAGAAATTGCCCCCCTTCACACGGTGGAGATAGCCAAAGCGCGACCGCGCCCGGTGCGCGGCCTCGGTCTGGTGGCAATTACGCGCATGATGTGGCGGCTACTGATGGCAGCGATTGCCGAGCGCACCCAGCCTTCCAGCGCCCCGACCCCCGGCCCAAAACCCAAATCGCCCTGGCTTATCAGCCGCAAAGACGACCTGATCTATCTGATCGGTAGTTCTGCCGTCAGCTACGCTTTTATGGCCCTCTTGTTTGTCTTTAAGGTCAAGCCAGCCAAAGTCTTTTGGCTCTATGTGCTGCTGTTCGATGGCCCCCATATCTTCGGCACTTTCAGCCGAACCTATGCCGACCCGGAAGAATGGCAAAAGCGGCGCAAATTGCTGCTGGGTAGTTTGCTGTGGTTTTTGCCCGGCCCGGTGCTGGTACGCTTAAAGCTGGGCGACTATTTTGATATTTTTGCCTACATGTGGGCCTACTATCATTTGGTCAAGCAGCATTATGGCTTTTCGGTGCTTTACAAGAAGAAAAACAATGATCTGGCGAAAATCGACAACTACCTCGACAAGGCGTTGATCTGGACCGGCTTTACGCTACCCTATGTCCAGTTTCTTTTTGGCCCCAACTACCCGACTGGCTATCTCAAGTTGAGCAGTATATTGCCGACCTGGACCCCCAAATTGGCCCTGGCCGCTTTCCTGACAACGCTGACGGCCTACCTGGGGCGACAGGTCTACAAGGCCGCCAACGGGTTGCCGATCAACCCGCCCAAACAGCTTTTGCTGGCCTCCTCGATCTCGATGCACATGGTAACATTCCAGTTGCCGTTCGCCTCGCTGGGTGGCGGTCTCTACAGCTTGGCCTCGATTGTAGCGACTTTGACGGTTTATCATAATGTTCAGTACGACCGGCTGATTTGGTTCCACAACACCAATAAATACGTGAAGGGCCAGCAAGAGAACCGCCATTACGGGTTGGCTTCTTTTCTATCCAAAAATGGCAAACGCTTTGCAATTTCTGGCCTGCTGTTTGGAGCGGCCTACCGCATCCCAATTGGGCAGTGGGCGCAAGGACATTGGGGCGTAAGCCGCCAGACCGGACGCTATATCAGCGCCTTTGGCTGGGGTTTTGCCTTTACCCATTATTATTTGGATAGCAAAATCTGGCGCGTCCGGCACGATGCCCGGCTTAACAAAGCCTTGCAGACCGGCCCGACCACCTAACCAGGAACATCCATTGGAACAAGGGATGAAGTGAGGGATGAGGGATGAGGGATGAAGGGGAACACATCCATTGGCGGAGCAAGGTCTTACAACCGGACTACTCAGTCCTCATCCCTCAGTCCTCAGTCCTCAGTCCTCCCTGCTGGATATAGCTCTTAGAATCATTTCTGATACACAACTCTAACATAAGCAAACGGTCAAAATAGTTGCATGTTTCAGCTTAAAGGAGTATTGTGATCGTGGCGGCCTATGATAGGTAGGTTGGTAGATTTTAAGTGTAAAATCTGGCAAGCTGCTGATCGAAAACCACTCGAAAATACAGCGGCAAGTTCTGGCTGCACACTCCTGTATCTACCCTGGTGGTTGAAGCGATTAATAGCCTCTAAATATCCGAAATAAAGCAATAGGAGTTCAAACGTGGGCAATACAAAATGGTACAAAAATAGATTTGTCGTGCTAGGGCTGCTGGCAGTGGTCGGCGGAGTGCTATTTTTTACCTTTATAGGGGGAGACCGAACCGACGCGGCCAATACGATCCCGATTAGTCAGGTTCTAAAAGAAGCCGCGGCCCGACCGTCCCCGATCAAAGAAATTCAGTTGACCAATTCGGCTGAAACGGTGCGGATAAAATATGTCAACGGCACCGAAAAGCTTTCTCGGCGCGAGACGGCGACGACCGACTTTACCACCCAACTGACCAATGCCGGGTATAACTTCGCTAACGGCCCGGACATCAAGGTGAACGAACCGTCCGGGGCGGGTGGGATTTTGAGCCTGCTAACCTTCTTGCTGCCGACGCTGCTTTTTATCGGCGTGCTGGTCTTTATGATGCGGCAAGCCCAGGGTAGCAATAATCAGGCGCTAGGGTTTGGCAAAAGCCGCGCCCGCCGCTTTGATGCCAGCAAACCCACCGTCACCTTTGCGGATGTCGCCGGGGTGGAAGAATCCAAGCAAGAGTTGGCCGAAGTGGTCGAGTTTCTCAAGTACCCCGACAAGTTTGCGGCATTGGGAGCGCGTATCCCCAAAGGCGTACTGTTGATCGGCCCGCCCGGTACCGGCAAGACCATGATCTCAAAGGCGGTCGCCGGTGAAGCGGGAGTTCCCTTCTTCAGCATTAGCGGCTCCGAATTTGTCGAGATGTTTGTAGGGGTCGGGGCCAGTCGGGTACGCGACTTGTTCGATCAGGCTAAACGCAACTCGCCCTGTATCATCTTTATCGACGAAATTGATGCGGTCGGACGACGGCGCGGGTCGGGAACCGGGGGTGGTCACGACGAGCGTGAGCAGACCCTCAACCAGATTCTGGTCGAGATGGACGGCTTTGATAGCAACGTCAACATCATTATGATCGCGGCCACCAACCGCCCGGACGTACTCGACCCGGCCCTCTTGCGGCCCGGACGTTTCGACCGGCAAGTTATTCTGGATCGTCCTGACATTCGAGGCCGGATTGCTATCCTGGAAGTCCATTCCAAAGGCAAGCCGTTGGAGAAGGATGTCTCGCTCGATACGCTGGCAAAGCAAACGCCCGGCTTTAGTGGGGCTGACCTGGCGAACCTGGTCAACGAAGCGGCAATCCTGGCGGCACGACGCAATCGCAAAACTATCTCGATGAGCGAGATGGAAGAAGCAATTATGCGGGTAGTAGCTGGCCCGGAGCGCAAAAGCCGCCTGATTACCGAAAAGGAAAAGGCGATCACCGCTTATCACGAAGTAGGTCACGCCCTGGTTGCTCGGATGCTGGCGAACGTAGACCCGGTTCACAAAATTACGATCATCCCGCGCGGTATGGCGGGCGGTTTGACCATGATTTTGCCAGGGGACGACCGGACGCTAGGAACCAAGAGCCAGTTCGAGGATCAGATCACCTGGGGTCTGGGTGGACGGGCCGCCGAGGAACTTATCTTTAACGAAGTTTCGAGCGGGGCTTCTAACGACATCGAGAAAGTCACCGACATCGCCCGCCAGATGGTCACACGCTATGGGATGAGCAAAAAGCTTGGCCCAATGTCGTTTGGCAAAAGCGAGCAGATGGTCTTCCTGGGTGGCGGCATTGGCGAACAACATAACTACTCGGATGAGTTGGCCTACGAGATCGACAAAGAAGTTAGTTCGATTATTGCGACCAGCTACGCCCGTACTCAGCAACTTCTAAGCGAGAACCGGGGTCGGTTGATCGAAATTGCCGAAATGCTGATGGTCAAGGAAACTATCGAAGGCGCAGAGTTCGAGCAGATGTTTGACACCGCCCGACCCTTGCCTCGTCCGTTTATCCGACCAGTCCTTTCACGGGTTGCTATGCAAAACGAGCAGCAAAGAAAGGCGACCTAATCGCAAATTGCAACGAGATTGGGCTGGTAAGGGCGACCCGATTTGGTCGCCCCTACAAAATTTCGTAATAGTAGGCTTCATAGCCATCTAGCATTTTAGCCAGACTAAAATTGTCCTCAATCCGACGGCGGCACTCGGCCCGGTCTATCTGATCGAGCCGAGCGACCGCCGTCGCCGCTCCTTCAATATCGTCGAACGGCAATAAAAAGCCGGTCACACCGTCGATTATGATTTCGGGGGCCGCGCCTCGTCGCCAGCTAATCACCGGCGCACCGGCAGCCAGCGCCTCGGTCAGCACCAACCCGAACGGTTCCTCCCACCGACTAGGAAACAAGACCCCATCGGCCCGACCCATTAGCTTGAAAAGTTCTTCACGGGGGAGCGGCCCTAGATAGTCAAGGCTGGAGTCTACCGCCAATTCCGGCGCAACTTTGCTCTCGAAAAAGGCTCGGTCGTAAATATCACCTGCCAGTACCAACCGCTTACCGGCTTGCCGGGCGATGGCAATCGCCAGATCAGCCCCTTTTTCAGGAGCCATCCGGCCTGCAAACAGCAAAAAGCCTTCTCCGGTAGCCCCAAAAGGAATCGCCTCGGTATCAATACCGCTATAAACTATTCGATCAAACTGGAAATCCTGGGCATAGGTCGCGGCGCAGGCTTTCGAGACCGTCACAGCCCGACTACTGCCGGTTTGCTCGTAAACTGTCCGTAAAAGGGCATTGATGCGTGGATCAACCGAGGGTAAATGAACCGTGTGGACGGTCGGCACGCCCGACAACGGCGCAAGAGCGAAAGCAGGCCAGTCAAAAGCGTGCGAATGGGCTAGGTCAAAAGGGGGGTTAGCCCGGTTCAGCCGCAAGAAAGTTTGTAAGAACAGTTCGCCCTGCCGAAAGAAAGCCGCTTCGGTCGCAGCGTTAGCCGGGCCGGTAGCGTTAAAATCGGCGGGACTAAGTTCGCCGGGTTGCACCACTACTTCGACCAGTTTCACCCGCTCGCTTTCGGCTTCCAACCGCGACCCACTGGCTGCAAAAAGGGTTACAGCGTGTCCACGTCGAGCCAAGCCTATCGCCAGGTCTTGCAAGGTTACTTGCGCCCCACCCAAAAAAGGCGGCGCGATAGGTGATACCAAAGGAGCCAACAATGCAATCTTCAAAGGTCTTTGAGCGCCCGCCATAACCGCTTCCCTTTCAAAATCCAATAGTTCTTCTCAGGCTTTGCCGTAGACCGGAATGGCGGCCCCGTTGATTAGTTCGGCATCGTCCGAAGCCAAAAAAGCGATTACGCTGGCGATCTGGGCCGGACGGGGCCATTTTTCGTGTTTGGCGTTGGGCATCGAGGCCCGGTTAGCCGGAGTGTCGATTATGCTAGGCATAATCGCGTTGATGTTTATATTATGACGAGCGTTTTCGGCAGCGACGGCCTCGACCAACCGTAACAAACCGAGTTTGGATACGCTATAGGCAAAGCTATTCTCGCCCTTGTCTATGGCGGCGCGACTGGCGGTATGCACGATCTTACCGCCCCCTTTTTCGAGCATACCCTGGACAGCGTGCTTGGTCAGCAAAAAGGCCGACTTTAGATTCAAATCGAGCTGACCTTCAAAGACGGCTAATTCCAGCGTGGCGACCGGGTCTCCAGCGGCGTAACCACCCACCACATTTATCAGCACATCCACCCCGCCCTTACTGGCCTTGACTCCCTCAAAAAATTCTTTTACACTTTGTTCGTCAAGCGCATCCAGCACAAGATACTCGCAGTTCGGGTTGCCCCGCCCCTCTTTGGGCAAAGCTCGGTCGGGTACAATAGTAGTCGCCCCGGCTTCCACAAACAAGTCCACCACCGCCCGGCCCAAAACGCCCGTTCCACCGGCGACCGCCACTACTTTACCTTTGAAATCGTGCATTATACTCGCTCCTCTAATCCTGCTTACTGTGTTTCTCACCGCCAACAATGCCTTCCCAGCGCTCGAACAAACCGCTTGCCAGTTCGCCTAGATGAAGTTGATCGAGGGCGCGGCCTATCGTTTGATTTACCAAATCGTCGATAGTGCGAGGACGGTTATAGAAAGCGGGAAGCGGGGGCATGATGACTGCCCCCGCTTCGGCAGCCTGCACCATCAGGCGCAAATGACCCAGATGCAAGGGTGTTTCGCGCAACAACAGCAGCAGGGTACGCCGCTCCTTTAGGGTTACATCGGCGGCTCGCACCAGCAAATTATCGCCATAGCTGTTAGCAATCGCCGAAAGGGTCTTAATACTACAGGGCGCGATAATCATCCCCTCGGTTTCGAAAGAGCCGCTACTAATTGCCGCCGCAATATCGCGTTCCCGGTAGGCATAATCAGCCAGGGCTTCGACCTGTTTGACCGTCAAATCGGTCTCGTAGGTAATCGTCTGACGACCTGGGCCGCTTATCACCAGATGCGTTTCGATACCCGGCGCGTCTCGCAGTATCTCTAATAATCGGATACCGTAAATCGCCCCAGTCGAGCCGGAAATGCCAACCACTATCCGCTTTTTTGTAACCGTACCCATTCCACCTTTCTCGCTCTGCCGACCGGAAAGCCTATCATAATACCCTCGGATTATAACACCTGCTCTCCTGATGCGGTAACTCTTGTACGAATTGAGCCAGCTTTTGGACAACCCACTCAAAATTTAACTGGATAGCCCTCTTATCAGAAATATATAACTATCTCAAATACTTGACCCAAGACCTATTCGGTCTTACTTGTAACCGGGACAACCAGACTGGATTTTGCTTGTAAATCCCTCTTGACAATATATCGTTATCGCGTTATATTATATATAGCGATATATCGTTTAATAGATACGGACTAGGAAAATGTAATGATAATCGAAACGCCTGCTGGAATTATGGATAAGACGGCTTAAATCTTTTTGGATTGTGAGCGTAGTAAAGAAGTCGGTTTTTCGCTGCGGCTCAGAATCACAGGTCTGAGGCTGGCTGAACAGTTACAAAGAAAAAGGGAAATTATATGACCAACTCAGTTGAAAACAAAGCAACCGTTAGCGCGACGGCACTCAGCGAGAAACCCGCCAGTTTGATGCGTAAATTGTGCAAGCACTGGGCGCACAAACTTGAGGTACGCTTCGATAAGGAAAGCGGCCAAATTACCTTCCCGATGGGTTATTGCGAACTGGATGCTCACCAGGCTGGTGTGTTAGCTATCCGCCTTGATGCTCCCGACTTTGAAACCGTGCGAAATTTGCAAGGTGTGGTCGAATCTCACTTGCAACGCTTTGCAGTACACGAAACCTTGACTGTAGAATGGACAACTCCTACCTTGCTCGGCTAAAATTACCTGACCTGTAAGCAAATGCTTGCCGGGTGCAGTTTGGAGCCTAAAGGTTTGGAGAGAATTTATGTTTAGTTTTTTTGGAATAAAAAGGCGGCTTATGGATGGCTCGGCCCATAGATGGGAAGGGCCGGACGAATTGGAGCCGTTTGGCGGGCAATCTGAAAGGCTCGGAAGCCACAGATTAGGCAAAGGTGGCGGACATCGCCAGAAACGTGGCTTTGTGAGACACGCCGTGCTGGATTTACTGACCGAACAACCTCGGCACGGCTACGACATTATTAAAGAACTGGAACAACGTTACGCCGGATTTTATCGGCCCAGTGCCGGTTCGATTTACCCTGTTTTGCAAGCTTTGGAAGAGGAAGGTCAGCTTACCAGTCAAGAACAGGACGGTAAGAAGGTCTATACTCTGACCGAAAGCGGGCAAAAACTGGTTGAGGAACACCGCCAACATCACCAACTGATTGGTGGGGAGCAATCAACTCTAACGCCTCCATCAATCGAACGTTCTTCCCACCCGCAATCACAATCGGAGACCCGTAGCGATATTCCGGCAATAAAGCAAAGTACGATAGCTTTGATGGAAACGATCCGCTATGTAGCCCATTTTGGCACACCAACCCAAATCAAAGAGCTTAAAAAGATAATCGAAGCTACTAGCCGTCAAATCCACGCTCTTTTAGCTCAGGAGACGCAGGAAACAGACGAAAGTTAGATTGGCTTTTTACCTATTTAGGCGCAGGTCAATAAAGATTAGAACAAGAGTAACTATTCAGGCATGTCATTGTGAGCGGCAGCGAAGAATCTAGATTCTTCGCTGCCGCTCACAATGACGTTGGTTCACCCTCTCTAAAAGGGCCTGACAAATTCGAGGCTGGCTGAACTGTTACAAACAATAGTCATAATTAAACTGAGGAGTTTTAGGAGATGCTAGATTTGAACCACCTGCACCCGATCCTGTTACACTTTCCGATTGCCCTGTTTACCACCAGTCTTTTTATGGATCTGGCGGCCTTTCGCTGGCCGGGGTTGCGACAATTTGGCTGGATCGCTTTGTTGCTGGCGGCACTGGCGGCAGTGCCAACGGTAGTAACCGGCATCATCGCCCATTTCCCTTACGAAGACTCACCCCAGATTTCAAGTATTACCCAGCACGAACAGCTTGGCCTGCTAACATTAGCTTTTTTGCTGGGCCTGGCACTCTGGCGTGGGTTGAGCCTGCGACGCAAGATAGAGTTGGGAGGTCGCTGGTATTATTTAGTCGTGGGATTAGTCGCTTTTGGCTTGCTATACTTGGTTGGCACAACCGGCGGCAACTTAGTCTACACACTTGGAGTAGGAGTTGCGGGCAAGTAACCACTTGCATTTTACTTAGATTATCAAGCCCCAACTGTACGTTAGTACAGGTCTATTGCTGGTCGTTTGGTAGTAGTTAAATTTTGCTACTGGACTTATACTAAGGTCGCGTCCATTTTGCACTTTATAAACAAACCCAAAATCACACAATAGGAGAAAATTATGACTACCCCGGTGCTAACTCACCTTCACGAGCTTATAGCGCTTGCTACCGGTGATGAAAAGCACGATGCCAGCGCCTTTTCAACCCTTGATGTTTTGTGGGTTCTATATGACCAGGTTTTGCGCTTCGACCCGGCTAAGCCTCGTTCAGCAGAGCGTGACCGCTTTATTTTAAGCAAAGGTCACGGGCCACTTGGCTTATACGCGGTTCTAGCCGACAAAGGGTTTTTCCCTGCCGAAACGCTTACTACCTTTGCCAAAGCCGATAGTTTTCTAGGTACTCATCCTGATCGGTTGTTGGTTCCGGGGGTGGAACTTTCGACCGGTTCTCTCGGTCACGGTTTACCAGTAGCAATTGGAGTAGCCCAGGCGCTACGGGCTAAAAATAGCCAAAGCCAGGTCTATGTGTTGGTCGGGGATGGGGAATGTAGCGAAGGTAGTATTTGGGAAGCTATTTTACTAGCGGGGAACCTACAACTTACCAACCTGACTTGTATTGTAATAAACAACTATTCTAGTTCGCGTAGTCTGGGTGAGCTTGACCATAAATTTTCGGCCTTTAATTGGGCCGCCCAGACCGTGAACGGACGAGACCACTCGGAGATTTACCGGGCTTTGATCCAAAAGGATGCTACCCGACCAACCGCAATTATTGCCAAAATTAAAAATGAGGGAAACTAGAGATGAGCCAAATTGTGATGCGTACCCAGATGATCGAAACCCTCACTGCTTTGTTTAAGGAAGATGAACGCCTGGCGCTAGTGTTGGCTGATATAAGTGTGGCGGCTTTGATTCAGGTTTTTGAACACTATCCCGACCGGGCCGTTAATGTTGGAATTATGGAACAAACCATGATTGGGGTGGCCGCCGGTATGTCCTTAGAAGGGTTTATCCCGGTCGCTCATACCATTGCACCTTTTCTGGTAGAACGCGCTTTTGAACAGCTTAAAGTAGATTTTTGCTACCAACAGCTAGGCGGCAATTTTATCAGTATTGGAGCTTCCTACGACTACAGTACCGAAGGGGCCACCCATCAAGCGCCGGGGGATGTAATGGTACTAAAGAGCCTGCCCACTATGCAAATTGTCGTACCGGGTACAGGGGAGGAATTTGACAACTTGTTCCGGACAAGTTACGCCAATGGTGCGCCGACTTATTATCGTTTGAGTACCACCACCAATGCCATTAGTCAGTCGGTTAGCTTTGGCAAATTAAGCGTTTTACGTATTGGTAGCCAGGCTACTGTGATAGCAGTTGGGCCAGCTTTGGAACAGGTTTTGGCAGCCGTTGATGATATGGATCTAACGATATTATATTGTACTACGGTTGCACCCTTCGACGATCTTACTTTGCGCCAGACTTATACCGGCGGTAAGGTAATATTGGTCGAACCCTACTATGCCGGAGCTTTAGCCTCGGATGTTATAATGGCTCTACCGGGGCAACCAGTCCAGCTAACTTCAATTGGGCTGCCTCACCAGATGTTACATACTTACGGAACGGTCGCCCAACTCGACGAAATAGCCAGTTTTACGGTAGCAAACATTCGACGGCAAATCGAGCAGGCTCTAAAGCGTTAGAGAACTTTTTGGGAGCAGGTGTAAAAACTTGGTTCTAAAAACCGGCTCAACTACTTATCTCATTTTCCGATGATCTGATAGATCATTTCCAGCGGGTAGTGGCCCAACCCTAGCCGGTGGAAATGATCTATAAACAGTTTAGAAGCTAAATTTTAGTTCAAACGCTCCTTCGGTTTCAAAAAACTTGCCCGGTTTCTTGGTATCCTCGGTATGGCTCGTCCAGCCTCCGGCGGCTCCTAGTTTCAGGTCGAGAGTTAACTCTTTGTCGCCAAATTTCTTTTTCAAAAGATCGATGGTATATTCGGCTTTCCCACCAGCCTGGGTATTGAGTTCCGGCAAAAGAGTATGTTTGGCAAAGGCCGATAATTCAAGTGAAACCTGCTGCTCCCAGAAAGACATCCAACTGGTTTTGAGAAGGGTAGCCCCATTTTCAAATGAAACCTCACGTTCGGAGTTTTGCAACTTCTCGGCTGAAAAACTAAACTTGGGGCTAAGCACCAAATCAAGATGGAGGCCATATTTTTTCGGGTCAATCAAATGTTTTAGCAAAAGATTTTCGTAGTGGCCCTCAAGCTCCAACGACCATTGGCTATCGCTCGAATAGCTGGCGGTTGCTTCTGCGCCCGGCCCACCTTTGTCGTCATCGGAGCGCTGGATCGAATTTGCCGGGTCTAACGACCGCATCGCCATCACCGTAGTGGAGTCAGTCGAAGTGGGATAATCCCCACGCTCTGTAACCACCACATCTTTTGACCTTACTTTAAGCGGTTTAGGTGTTTTTAACTTTTTTTCCAGGCTAAATTCCCCGGCTGGTTTAAACTGATCTTCGATCTCCCGGCTGACCAAATTTGGAGAAGCCGGGGCTAATAGGCGCTGCACCTGCCGGTTGCCATAACGCTGTCCGGCCTGTTGTACTAGCGCCACTCGTTGAGCCTGAGCCATATTTTTATCTCTCAAGGCACTACCGACACTGCTCAGGGGAGGCAATACTCCACCTTCATGGCTTGATGAGGGCAATTCTAGGTTCTCAGTCTTTGAGGGAAATAAGGTTTCGGATTTTGACTTTAGTACTTTTTGGTTCATGGTTAAATCTCCTGCTTTCTAGCGGTCAGAAAAAGAAATAGGGGAATGCGAATACGCCGCTCATATTCGGTCTGGCTTGAAAAGTTGGTTTTGTCTGGGCGTGACTCGCGCAGGCTTTCGACTAAAAACCCGGCCTTTTGCAAACCCAGAAAATAGTCTTCGACGGTACGGTGGTACTTAAACACTTCACTATCGAGCCAACTTACTGTACGCCGACCTGTTGCAAAATAATTGTCTACTGTCCAGTTAGTCCGCCTTTCTCCCGATAGCAAACTATTATGGCTGGTAATTACGGGATGTTCTACCGAAAATACCAACCGACCATTTGGTTTTAGAGCCTCGAAAAACTGTGAAAAAGCGGTATCAATATCCTCAAGGTAATGAAGAACCAGTCTGGATACGATCAGATCAAATGAATTGAGCGGATAATGCCAGGCTTCAACTCTAGTATATATCGCACGGCCTTTTGTGCCAGCTAGGGTTGTTTTAGCCGCTTCTATCATCTTTCGAGAGCCTTCAATACCCAGGTAACTCTTACAACCTTTTTCTAGCAACTCACGACCGTAACTTGCATTTCCACAACCAATATCTAGTACATCAAGACCTTCGACCGAACCCACCAATTCGGTCATTATAGGTGCTTCCAGCGTATCGTTGGGATTATGCGGGTTTTGACGATGGCTGTTATAGGTGGTAAAAACCGACTCTTCATCAAAAAAAGTTGGGTCTGCTTTACTCATTCTGACTCCTATCGGAAGCTTTATGACCAATTGCTCTAGGGCAAGTGTAAAGAGCTTAAATGTGCTTTAATACTTTTTGAGCAATCGCCTTAAACTTGTTTAACTTTTCCGCCTCAGAGAGGCCAACGTTACTCGTAAAGGTAAACTGGAATACCGTCTTGCCTTTTAGTACATAAACTATATCAGAAGCATAGCGATAGGCCGCATCACCCAACCCGGCAATATCTTCTATTTGAGCGCCTGCCAGTTCTTGATTTCGGACTTTATCACTCTGGAATTGTGGCTGAGTTCGCTCTTCTTTAAGTTTGTCTACCGTAAGGATGTACAATTTAGAAGAGGAATTGTCGTTTTCATAATGGCAACGTAAACTTATAGCCTCATCCGAGAACTGCTGTTGGGCCGGTGATGTTCCAAAAACAGAAGTAAAATCCTCCTGAGTGAAGAAAGGACAACTCGCCCCGTTGACGATCTGCGAACCAGTCGTCCCTCCCTTGGCAACCTTCGACTTGGTTGTACCAGAGACAACCGTAGAAGCCGCCGGATTAGCATTAGTACTGGCTGAATTAGGAGTTTCATCTCCACAGGCCGTTAGTATCGCAAGCAGCAATAAGCTGAATGCTACAAGGACTAAACCCTTCATCTTACGTTCAAACATTTGTTCACCTCTTAATCTAAGTTAGCGGTTAAATTAGGTTTTCCTACTGCGCGGGCCAGTTTTAATAGCTGCCCACCTCGCTATTAGCAACCAAAAAATCATCCATACGGCGTAATCTTTCCACCATTATGGTCAGAATTGTCTGAGCAAAGTAGGGGGTTTGCTCAAGCAGAGACTTGAATTGCTCCTTTTCAACTGGAACTAATTTACAATCAGTCAAAGCTATTGCGGTTGCACTGCGCGGCGTTTGGCTAATCATTGCCATCTCACCTAAAATACCACCAGCAGCGACCGTTTCAAGCAAAGTACCGTTTAGCACAATATCTACCTGACCCTCCAGGACTACATACATCGTCTGACCTAGTTCACCCCGGCGGAAAATGGTTTTTCCGGCTGGCACAGTTTCATAGCGCTGGTTGTTCTTAAAAAAATTCATAGTCCTCATGGTTTAATTCCTTCCAAGCGTTTAGCCCTTCCAGTTTAGTTTTTATTATGGTCAATTCTTGCTGGAGCCGCTCGATGTCGAGCTTTAATTCTCCCAACTCAGAGTTAACTATTTCCATCTTGTTTTATGCCTCCCAATTGAGTCAGGTAGAAAGTGTCGGGCAACCGCTCACCATTATCATATTGCTGGGCCAGCTTTTGGAGCTTTTCAAGTTCCTCGCGTAAGCAGAACGAATTGAGTTCAGCCCAGGCCCGGATATGGATAATTTCCATAAATAAGGTTGGGTCGTACAGGGCCTGGGGAGGCACTGAGTAGTTCAGTTTGACTTGACGAGTTGTGGCTTGTTTGTGTATTTTTTGCCAGTTAAAATAGTTCATAACGCTTTACCTTTCATCGCACGCATATTTTTAGATTGCAGGCTTGACCGCAGTAGAGCGGAGACTCGCGAGTCTCCGCTCTACTGCGGTCAAGCCTAACAAGTAGGGCCTGGTCGTGAGTTAACGCATTGTCAGACCTTCCAGAGCAATCAAATACTCTTTGTTGGCTGCATCGTATTTGATAGAGTAACGAGTAGGGTAAGCCACCCCACTTTTCGGATAGGAAGTAGGTAGCTTAAGCTCATTGCTAAAATCTGGCTTGGATTCCAGGTAAGCTTTGGTAATCATTGGCTCGATAAAATCAATCTTGGCATTAGCAAAACCATAGATCATCGTTTGAGTGAAAAGCTGGCCTCGGAATTCTGGCGAACTCAGATCGAACCAATGTACCCCCTGACCCGGTACGACCCTGACCGGGCCGGGGGGGAGATTATAGCCTGCCGGAATAGCTTCGGCGGGCGGGCTTTTCGTCAAGGCTGTTACATCACCGCTCGGTAAAATAGAGTTGCGTTCTTCCGGCGTTATCACATAAAAATGTAGATCAAAATGCGGTTTGTCATAGATACCGGCCGGTTCGTGGCCTTGCGGGTTCCAGTCCACACTGATGTGAGTAAAGGCAGTAGTGGTGGCCTGGGCAGGCAAGTTCATAGGTAATTGGCTGGCAGACGAGGGAGACAAATCCTGGAAGACCGACTCGCTTAAAGTCAGGCCAAGCGCAGTTGGTTTGTTAGCCGCATCCACTTTAACCCAGGTCTGCACCAACCCACCACCTAACCGTTTGGTTTCGCCCACACTGTAGCCGGGCCGAGTCGCCAGACTAGGGCTGGTTGTCGAACTTGTAGTTTGTTGGGCGGCGGTCGTGACCGGGGCGCTGGTCGTTACTTGCGGAACCGTAGTAAGAGTAGCGGCAGGGGCAGTGGTCGCGGTATTATCGCCACAAGCTATCATAACGGTGCTTAATAGCACCAATGTAGCTAACCCCAATCCAAACCGTCTAAAACCATTTCGTAATCTGTTCAAGTTATACCTCCAATTTTAGTTAATCATTCTTACAAATCGAAAAACTCGAAAATCTAATGACGCTCGACTAATAGCGGGAGAGGGCTGCCCGCCGAGCAAAACCTCCCTCGCTTGAAAAATGCCAGTAAATTCGGACTTAAACCCTGCTTTGTAGTAGATGGCGACTGATTGGTTTAGGCCGCAAACACTCGCAGGAAATCAGGTAACGGGGGTGGGGGCGGCAATTCGGCAGTAGGCAACGTATTTAGCAACTCGAAGGCCGATTTCACCTCCTGCCGAATGATTGGCCCGTGTACCGACGCAATCTGTTGAATATCCAGATTTTGCATAGCTTCTACTTCTTGCCGGAACTGTGTAACATCAACCTTCGGCAGCATGTTGAAGCTCATGGCCTGCCACATCACGAATCCACGCACAAAGGCTTCCGCCGGGACATTTTCGGCAAAATAGTTGACTGGGCCGAGGTGAACCGAGCCAAAAGCGTCGCTTGAGAACAAAGTGTGGCTGTAGCTATCCAGCAGCCAGCTTGTATGACCATCCTCAATCAACGAATCTAGAACCCGCAGAGTGCGGTCGCCCAGGTCGATTTCCTCACCGGGGAACACAACCGTACACCGTTCGCGCGGAAATTGATGAATAGTGGTTCCCTGACCGAATACGGGCATATTGCCCACTATGCGGGCCTTTGGAGCAATCTTTAATAACTCTTTGACTCCACCCATATGCTCGGCATCCAGATGGCTCAGGAAGATATAATCCAGACTGGCCGGGTCGATTACTTTTGAAAGGGCGGCGATGCTTTCTTCGGACTGCCGAGCCATGCCAGTATCAATCAGAATGCTTTTTTTGCTACCAACGACTGCAAAAAAATTGATTTGTAGCTGCATCGGCCCTCCCAGCATTTCTACGCTCTCCGGGAAATAATGAATACCTTGTTCGATCTCGTGATGCAAACGCATTGTTTTCTCCATAAATAAAATGATAATAAAAAATTAACGATTGGTCTGACCAGGCCCCCGCACTACACCGAGTTGTTGCATCAGACTCATCAAGTCACGCTGTATCCACTGTTCTACAATTTTGCCATCGGCCCACCGACTAATGGTAACTCCTACCCAAGTCGCCTGGTTTCCGGTAGGTGGGATTTTGGGTGCTTCGGGATGTTGAGAGCTTCCTAATTCTCCAAGATGGGTACCCCTGGCCGTCCAGCGTGTCATAACCTTGTCACCCTCGGCAAGCTGCTCTTCAATAGTGAAGTGCAAATCAGGAAAAGCCCGCCGGAGCATCGGGGCATCTTCCAACATATGCTCAGCTGATTCAGAAGCGTAAAAATCCAAAATCAAATCCACTTTACCCTGGTTAAGAACCTGTTCAAGAAATTGGCGATCCCTCGCCTTGTTATCTAGCATAGTCATAATCGAAGTTAATCCTTTCGTCTTTGCAAATTGCTGTAAATAAATTTGTAATCCGCTATCGCTGTTCGGTTACGGCTAGTAGTCTAACCCAACTCAAAGCGGCTGACATCGTTGGAACCAGGTAATTTTAAAGCAATGCTTGCCCTGCCTGACCTATAACACCAGAGTAGTCCCTACACTGTTAGCAATAAAAGATTGGGGCAGGGCAGTCGCAATTTGATGAATCGCAAACCAGCCAGTGCAATGACCGGGCATAAGGTATTGGGGGCCGATTTGCTGTAGGGCGGCTACGGTCGGCGCTATAGCGGGGTTGTGCATTTCGCCCGGCAGGTGAAAGCCGCCAATAACAGCATAAATCTTTTCGACCCCGGTCAGAGCCTGGGCATTGCGAATGATGTTGATAATGCCGGAATGACCGCAGCCGGTTATAATGACTAACCCGCGGTCTCGAACGTTTATGATGGCGCACTGGTCATCCGGCAAAAACGGGTCGGGTACCCACTGCCCGGCTTTTTTGGCGTAATGGAAAGACAAACCGATTTCAAAATTGGTGGTACGGGTGACTTCCCCGGAGATCAGTACTATATCATTGACCAATAACGAAGGGCCTACTTCTTCAATAATTTCAATGTTTTCGCGCCGCAAATCCTCTTTTTTAGGAGGAGGCAAAAACATCTCAAAACCGTTGGGCAGACTAACCTTGCGCTCTAAAAAAGCTTCCGGGTGCAGCACGAGTGGCATACTCCGGTGGCCTAACCGATCAACTAGCCCTTCTAATCCCATCGCGTGGTCGGGATGGCCGTGACTGAGTACGATAGCTTGAAAATCCGCCGGGTTAATCTCCATTACATCCATATTGTAAAGAATACCCCGACGGCTGACCCCGGTATCGAAAAGCACACTACCCTGCTTTTCGCCCTGTCTGGCTTTGATTAAGACCGAAAAACCGTGTTGAGCAATCGGCTGCTTCTCCTCGTCCATCGGGTTAGCATTTCTTGGCATCAAGCGTTTTGCTACCTGATTACTTCCCAACAACAAATCAATGTTGTTATCCATCACCGTCGTAATTTTTAGTTCGTCTACCCCTAACAGGTTGATCGTTTTTTGGGTCATTTTTCATGCTCCTTATCACAATTTACAATACATTGGTCTGGTACGTGCGACCCTTGTGGTCGCCCGTGACGAGCGGGCCGAGGCTCCGAGGGCAACCACAAGAGTCGCCCTTACCAAGAAAAGAAGGGGCCAATATTTTTGCAATTTGCTATAGTAGATGCAATTTTTGTTAGTTAGCTGGATATAGCAAAGGCTGCTACAAATTTGTCATATTTTCTCTTCCAGGCCACCCGGTAGAGGAAGTGCATGATCCAGGGATTTTCCGACCAGGTGGCCTTTTGTTGTTCCGGGGTCATTTTGCTAATGATCCAGGGTACTAACAGGGAAAGGTGTTGCATTGAGTGGGCTTTTCGATGTCGATTGCCAAGTTGCTTCTGATCGGCGACCGTGAAATATTTGCTGATAGCCGGGATGTAGATCGCTTCCTCCCGGTCAAGATGTCCTTCAAGGGTTAGGCGTAATAGCCCGATCCCCTGGCGTAGTTGCTGTGAGGTTTTGACTTGTTCCTGCTCTTTTTTTAAGTCACGCAGATGTGCAAGGGTCTGCCGCACCTGAGTCACAATTTCCTCAAGCCGATGGTGATCCTGAGTAAGTTCGTCCAATTCATCGTGAAATTCGCTGGCACGGGCAGTTATAAGTGGAAAATCAATACCATCTTCCAGGTGATGATGAGCCTCAAGCATTTCGACGTAAAAATCGAACCAGATGGTCAATTTACTAACTATCGTCGGACGAACTGGACGTTGCACAGCCTGTTCAAGGGCGTTAATTTCTTTTCGCAGCGCGTTATGAACGTACAAATAGACCTTCATTGTAAATTGTTGCTCGGTGCTTACCACTTCTTGCTCAAGCATATTTGGCTTTCCTTTCCTGCGTTATCAGTTAAAACCGGCTGACCGCTGTACGGAGAGTAGTCTAACCCAGACTAAATTGACTGACATCGTTAGAATCAGGTAATTGAACCAACTATTTGGCCGTTCGAGCTAAGTGGAAAGGTTGTGCAGGGGACACGCTTTGTAAGATATTACTACGCCAATGGATACGGTCTATGGTGTCAAAGCAACCCGTTTTCAAGGGCATAGCGGGTGGCGGCACTGCGCGAATTGATCTCAAGTTTGCTGTAGATTGAGCGAAGATGAGCCTGAATAGTAAGCGGACTAAGGGTCAGGTTTTCGGCTATTTGAGCGGTAGTTAGGCCGGTCGCCACTAACCTCAATACCTCAACTTCGCGCTGGGTTAATCCAGCCGGATAAGTAGTTATTTGAGGTTGAGAAGTATTGGGTTGGATTTGGGTTGAGCCTTTTGTTATAGCGACTAACTCGCTCGAATTTACTTTATTCGGTATAACCTGGCTGGAAAATTCAGCCAAAGCATAATCAATGGATTCTTCGAGTGTCATTTGCTGACCGGCCGCCCAGCATTCGACCCAGACTGCCGGGTCAAGTTGGGTCTGAGCAAGCTGAAGCGTCTGCTCATAAAGAGCGCGGTAATTCTCGCCTATCGGTGCAGCGATAGACAGCCGCAAAGCCTGGGCCGACCCAAACAAACGAGCCGCTAATGCGACATTAGCCAGTTCGGTAGCCAGAGTTGCTAACCTTTCGAGAGCTTCGGCAATATGAAGTTTATCGCCCAACTCGCCAAGTAATTCCAGGCTCTCGGTTAAAAGTGTGCTGGCTCGTCGGTAATTGCCCTGGTCGTAGGTAGTTACCCCCAGATTAAGGAGTACCAGAGCAATATTAAAGATGTCCCCCACTTCACGTAATAAAGTCAGGCTTTCATCGAATAAATCGAGCGCCTTTTGGTCATTTTTGAGGGTACGGTGCAGTTCGCCCAGATTGTTAAGGGAGAGCGCAAGGCTGCGCTTGTCCCCCAGTTTTTGTTTGATTGCCAAACTTTCTTCGTAGAATTTTAAGGCCCGTTCGTAATCACCGTCATGGTAGAGTACCGCTCCCAGGTTATTCAAGGTCTGCGAGATTTCGAGGGGCTGGCCCAATTCCCGCCGTAATGTCAGCGCTTCTTCCAGCAAGGCTACCGCCTGGACAGTATCAGCCTGCTTACGAGCCAGATTTCCGGCAGCGTTAAGAGCTTTAGCTTTAATTTGCGGATTAGGGACTTGAGACTTAACCTCTGTACCACCCGCTCCATAATCATTACCTCTCATCAGGACTTGGTCCAACCAGCGCCGCCCTTCACTGAGATGACCGTGCATGTCCCAAAACCGAGCCAGCAAACTGCTCAAACGTAGGCCCAGTTCGACCGGGAGCAGGCTCTGGCTTTCCTCAGTAGCTTTGGGGTCTAGGTTGATTTCGAGTGTGGCTGGGGCTATATTTTTTTCGGCGTTAGCTAAGTTCATTTTAGCAATAGCCCAGGCCAGGGCCGCTCGGAAATTGTCGTGTTCGGTTTCCAATCGGTCAAGCCAGGCTTTCTGTTCACTGCCAACCAGGGCCACCTCACCTAGTTCAGCCAGCTTTAAGAAGTAGAGGGTGTGGCGTTCGTAGATGGCTTGTTCTTCGCCAGAAGCCCGCAGCTTTTCCAAAAAATATTCTCGAAGCGTTTCCAACATTCTAAAGCGTGGCTCACCATTCTCAGTTTGGACGGGCTGAAGCATGCTCTTGTCCACCAGATCGGTCAGTTTATCCAGCCCTAGTTCGGGGGAGGCGATAGCCGCAATGGTCGCTCGGTCTTGCTGATCCCAACCCACTGCTTCGACCGCTTCCAGATCACACCCACCGGCAAAAACAGCCAGACGGGTCAAAAGCTTCTTTTCCGAAGCATCGAGCAGGTCATAGCTCCAATCAATCAGAGCGCGTAAAGTTTGCTGCCGGGCGGGCAGGTCGTGCGGGCCTCGGCTCAACAGTTCCAACCGATGCGACATACGGGCCAGAATAAGCGAAGGGGCCATGATTTTAATACGGGCGGCGGCCAGTTCAATCGCTAAAGGCAATCCGTCCAGACGCTGACAAATTTCGACCACCGTCAATATATTATGCGAACTAAGCTTGAAACCTGGTTTAGCCGCCCGCGCCCGTTGGATAAACAGCGCAATCGCCTCGTAAGAAGCCAACTCTTCTAAGCGATCCGGGCTGATTTCGGCCTGTAACAAGGTCGGGTCGGGCAAGGTCAGGGATGGAACTACGTACTCATATTCACCATAGAGGTGCAACAAGGCTCGGCTAGTTATCAGCACTTTCAGGTAGGGTAATTCTCCCATTAGCTCTTTTACGACTACCGAAGCGGCTAAGACTTGCTCGAAATTGTCCAGCACTAAAAGTAGCCGTTTGTCACGCAGGTAACTTGTAATTAACCCGGCTACCGTCTGGCTACCACTCTCGCGGATACCCAAAGTGTGGGCAATCGTGGAAAGTACCAGGTTTGGGTCGCTAATCGAGGCCAGCGAGACAAAAAATACGCCGCTCTCGAAATCGGCCAATAACTCGGTCGCCAGACGCAAAGCCAACCGAGTTTTGCCGACCCCACCGCTACCGGTCAAGGTCAACAATTGCACATCGGCCCGGCGTAAAAGGCTCAGAGCTTCCTCTATCTCCTGTTCTCGCCCGATCAAGGGGGTAGGCTGGACTGGCAAATTGTGAGGAGGTGTTTCGATTTGGTCGGTAAAATGATCGGATAGGGCATAGGTTCCTTCTAAGGAATAAGCCCCTTCTGAGGATACCCGCGCCGGTTCGATTTTAGCGTTAATTTGGGGAGGGTGGCGGTCTAAATCCGCTTTTTGAACTACTTCTTCTACTAGCAGTTTGTTCAGAGGGAGGGTGTTCCATTCTTCGATTGCAAAGCTGTTCTGCTTCAAATTCATCAATTCCAGTAGTTCGACCGCTTCGAGTTGAGTCGTAATCGCGTCCCACTGCGCCAGGATTTTGATGATTTGTTTTACCTCACTCTGCTTGAGGCTGGTTTCACCTGTTCCGTTTAACTTATTGCTCAGAGCGGTAGGTTGTAGCCCTAACTCGTAGGCCAGCATTTTTTGGGAATAGCCAGTTGGACGGCAAAATTCCCGTATTCTTTTGCGAAAAGCCTCTAAATCCATCTTGCCCCATTCCTCATTAGGCTCTTATCACTTCTTACCAGCCAGGACTTGCCTTATTAGCTGGATAAATCTATAACTTTTCGATAATTATTCTTGTATAAAGGGCTTGTACCAGGTTAAGCATTTTTGTTATACCTTATATCGGCATCTATTACTGTATAGAACGTCACTTCATATTAACATAGGTAAACTGTTTTGTTCAGACCTAATTGTAAGAATTACAGAGGTAAAAATGTTCCGAAGCAAAATAGCTCTTCTAACTGTCATTTGTGTGCTAATGACCGGGCTGTTGGTGGCTTGTAGCGAGACCAACACTCCCGCTTCTACCCCTCAAACCGGCAATATAACCCAGCCTGCCCAGAGTCAGTCGGCTCAAAACTCTGGCAGTAACCAGCCTACCAGACAAGCCAGTAACGCTGGAATAGGCTCCCCCCTTTCACCGGGAGCCAGCCCAGTCGAGCAGGCTATAGCTAACCCGACTAGCCGAGGCTTCAAGTATGCCAACCTAGAATTCAAGCTAACTCAAGGTGTAATCTCTACTCAACCCGGTAGCGATTTAGGGGCTTCTAACCCCAACGGAGCGCAGTTAAAACTCACCCTAGCCATCACCAATCCCACTAAAGAAGTGATCCGGGTTTCGGCGGGGCTATTTCAGATAAAGCTGGGCAACGGCACTGTCCTCAAGCAACCGGTGGATTTGAGCTTGCAAGCGCGTGATACCAAACCTTACGACCTACTTTTTAATGTGCCACTCGCTTCTAAATGGGAAGGCGCTCAACTTCAGCTAGACGAAAAAGATAAAGAGCCGGTGCTGATGGCCCTGGATGGCCGCGTCACTACTTCGCCCTATCCGATCACGCTGGCAGCAGACACGGAGGCACGGGTCGAAAAACCCAAAGTTACCTACAAACTGACCAGCGCTTCGCTCGACCTGGATGCCCAGGGGGAACGGGTGGAAAAAGGAAAGTACTTTCTGGTCATGTCGATCCTTGCCAGCAACCGCGAAGACAAAAGCGAGGTTTATGTTGGGGATGAAAACTTCCGTCTGATGATAGACGGCAAGCCTCAATCTCCCGACAAGATTGACCCGGTCGCGACGGGCGTTAAGGAACTGGGCAAGCAGGATTTTGCACTGGCCTTCGCCATTCCCCAGGCGGCCAAAAGTGTAACTTTGGAAGTGGGCGAACCTGGCAAAGGGGCGGCCACCCTCGCGTTGGAGTTGAACGCAGCCAGCGCCGCAACCACACCAACCGCTCGCCCGGAAGCCGATAACCCGGTTAGCCCAGCGGTTACACCTAAGCCCGGCGCTACCCGGAGCGCGGCAAAAGCAAGCCCGGTTAGTAGCAAGGCCCCGGCCTCGACTAAAGTCGCCCAGACCGGCACGACCTCCACTGCCGACCCCTGTAGCTTGTTTACCAAAGAGGATTTCGCAGCCGTATTTAGCAAAGCGGCTACCGACGGAGATCAAGAAAACTTTTCCGAATGGTCAAGCTGCTCCTACGAATTTGCCGACCTTGCCCAAACGTCGGATACGGCTTATGGCTTAGAAATAAGGCTTCTTAAAGGAGATTTCACCCGGCAAAAGTTTGATAGCACCTATGAGGTGTTACTACCGCGTATGCAGAAGGTGGACGGTCTGGGCGATATTGCCTATCTGCTACCGTCCGACAGCGCCGATAACGTTGCCGCTCTGTTTATTTTGAAGGGCAAGACCAGTCTCAGTCTTAGTATGCTTGAACTTCCTTCGGTGACGGCGGCTCAAAAACAGACTGAGTTAAAAGCAGCCGCTCAAAAATTACTAGCCCATCTTTAGCTCCGGCTAAGGGTGAGCATCATTTTTTGCAAACCGACGAGGTTGTTCTACTCCCTAAACCAGGGTTGAGCATTTTCGGCCCGGAGTAGTTGCACTTCTGCTTGTAAAGTCATAAGCTTAATTTACCCGCCCCTGTCAAGGGGCTGGGTAGTAACAGGATTTGTATAAAGGAACTGTGTAAATGATGAAACTGGTGACGCGGGACCCTATACTGGATTTTGGACGGCGGTTGGCCTTGATAATGCTAGGACTGTTTTGTTTTAGCCTGGGGTTGATAATCGTTTTAAGAGGGGGTTTGGGGGTATCGGCCTGGGAAGTTTTGCATCTGGGGATGGTCTCGCATACGCCGCTCAGCTTGGGGCAAGCCTCGCAGTTGACCGGGCTGGCGATTATCCTGATCTCTTTCTTTTTAGGGGTAAGGCCGGGTTTGGGTACTTTGCTCAACATGTTCTTTGTCGGCTTTTGGGAGGATGTGCTGCTCAATTCGGGGGTGATC
>JBBQWM010000030.1:0-72872 GCA_038210655.1 Chloroflexia bacterium | reverse complement strand
AATACCAAGTCCGGTTAGGTAGATGTCATTCTGAACGAAGTGAAGAATCTTTTTCCTGTACCTGGCTCTAGCCCACGAACCCAGACCCTTCACTTCGTTCAGGGTGACATGAGTTTACTACTTAGCAGGACTTGGTATAAGAGCATCGGCCCACTTTTAGCGCCTGACTAAAAGGTTGCGCTAAAGGAGGCTTGCTACCTTCGGATGAATTGGTTTATCATGGGCGAAGTACGTGTTCTGCAAAAAGATACGGTGGATGTAGCAGCGAGGATACTCTAATCTTAGACTAATTTTGAAAGTGGTTTATAGAATCCCGAATTTGGCTATATCTGAGAAAATTCCCGACGGGAATTTTCTCAGATATAGCCAAGTAGGTTACTCGGAGTACTTAGGGCCTGCGTTGTCGGCGGGGCAACCAAAGCCACAACCCTAACCCGATCAACAGTAGCCCCAGCACTAAACTAAGCGGTAAACCGTCCCCAGCCGCCCCGACCACCGCCTGCCCGGTATTTGGCAAGCCCGGCCCCGCAACGGATGGGGTAACAGTCGCAACGGTAATAGCAGCGGCGGTGGTTGCAACGACAGTCGCGGTTGCACTAGCGGTTATCGTGGCGGTCGCTACTAAGGTTGCGGCAGGGGTAGTCGTCCCCGCTACAGCAGTTGTTCCTGCCGGGACAGGGGTGCGGGTCGGGCCGGGAGTGGGCGTATCGACTGGTTGGTTGGGGATACGGGTAATCGCGGGGGTCGCGCTGGCCGGGGGCGCATTGATCGGGATCGACTTAATCACCGTGTTATTGCCCTGATTAGAATCGCCCGATACAGTTGTCACCGACGCACTGTTACTAATCGAGTTGCCGGTGAAATTCTGGCTGAGTTGCACCAGCAGCGTGATCGAAGCCTGCCCGCCCGGTGACAGATTGCCCAATTTCCAGGTCAGTGGATTGGAAGCGGAGGGGGCCGGTTGCGACGACAGGAAGGTCAGGCCGGTCGGCAAGGCATCCTGCACCGTCACGTCGCGGGCTTCGATAATACCATTATTCTTGACCGTGATAGTGTAGGCAAAAGCCTGACCGGGCCGGAGGGCGGTCGTAAGGCTGTCTTTGGTCAGGGCTAGATCAGCCAGCAGACCAAGCTTCGGAACCACCACCGGGTCAGTCGTAATAGTAGGGTCAAGATTGGGCGTATCGGTATTGAGACTAGCCGAATTAGAGACGGTCGGGCCGCTATAATTAGCCGGAATCAGCACTGTAAAGTTAATCTGAGCCTGCCCATTGCCCGGCACTGTCAGAATACGCCAGAAAAGGGTGGTCGAACCATCCGGATTGACCTGGCTACCGTTGAGCGGCGGGGTCGAAGTCTGAAGCGTAATACCGGGCAGCAGGGTATCGGTCACGGTCATGCCGCCCGAAGCGGTTGGCGCATTATTTTTGACCGTAATAACAAAACCAAGCGGCTGACCGGGGGTAAAATCGGTCGTGACGGCAGCCTTCGAGATCGACAGATTCGCACCGTTGGCAACATTGGTGTTGGTGCTGTTGCTGTTGTTGACTGAACGGGTCGGGCCAGTACCGCCGGAAACCTGGGCGCTGTTGGTGATGCTCGTACCGGAGGTTACACCAGTTGCCCGCACCGCCAGCAAAATAATGCGGGTTGTGCCAGGGTCCATATGCCCCAGGTTCCAGGTCAGGGTCTGACCGTTGGCAATCGGCGGCGGGCTGGATTGATCCGGCACCAGGGTCAGCCCAGTTTGGAGCGTATCCGTTACCACAATGTTATCGCCACCGTTGACGGTCGAGACGGTCAGGGTGTAGATAAAGACCTGACCGGGCGCGACGGTTGGCGGGCCACTCTTGACGACCTGCACATCGACGGGGGCCGCTCCGCCCGGCACATCGGCGGTGGCAGTGTTGTTGCCGGGGTTGAGTTCGGGCGTATTCGACCGAATACCGGCGCTATTCGAGAAACTGACCCCGGCAGTCGTGACCTGCACCGTATAGAAAATATTGACAGTCTGCCCCGCCGTCAGGTCGCCCAAATTCCAGGTTAGCAAATTAGCCGCCTGAGTGGTAACGGGTGGTACGCTGCTTACAAAGCTTACCCCGGTTGGGAGCGTATCGGTCATGACGACCCCCACCGCCGTACTTGGCCCGGCGTTGGTACCGACCAATTGATAGGTAATCAGCGTCCCGACCGGGATCGGGGCGGGTGGGGCCGGGAAGGGTGGAATCGCGCCCTGTACCAGCTTATTCACGCCCGTATCGGAAGCCTGATTAATATTATGGGTGACAAGCGGCGAACCCGCCGTCAGACCGCTCGACGAGGCACTGGCTTGGTTTTGCATTACCCCGCTCGGTGGTCGGCTGATGACCTTGACCGTCAGGCTCAGGGTGACGCTGCCGTTGGCCGGGATCGGTGGTAGCACCCAGCGCACCAGATTATTCTGGACCGATTGGGCGGCAGGGTTAGCCGCTACAAAACTGGTGCCTGCCGGAAGCGGGTCTTGCACCACGACCGACCCGGTTGGCACATTGCCAAAATTATTGACCGTGATCGAGTAGGTCACATTGTCACCAATATTGACATTCGAGCCGCCCGGTGGATTGGCGGTCTTGTTGACCGCCAGGGCCGCTGTTGCGTTGACAATATTGCTGACCCCGTTCGAGCGGAAGATTACCCCGCCGCTCTCGTTGCTAGTTCCCAACGCCGCATTAGAAATAGCAATCGCCGGAGGCGTGTTCGGGTTGACCCGCACCACAAAAGTAAGCGTTTTGCTCTGACCTGGCAAGAGCGTCCCGACGTTCCAAACTACCTCGCCGCTCCCACCAACCGGCGGGCCACTAATCGGCGCAGGCGAGGCCGAGACAAAAGCGGTATTGGCAGGCGTAGTATCCCGGATAATCGTATTGGTAGCGGTATAGTTGCCACTATTCGAGACCTGGACGGTATAGGTAATATAGTCGCCCGGATTGACGATGCCGGGCGGCTGAACCGACTTGACCAGACTCAAGTTCGGGCTACCGCAATCGATCAAAGCTCCCAGGTTGCCGAGTTGAAAGTTGGTCACAGCATCAACCGTGTGGCGGTCGGCAAAGAAAATATCGACGGTATGCTGTCCGGCAGGGATTACAAAATTGCCAGTAAAAGTCGCCGGAGGGTGGATGCCGCCGTGATCGATTTGAAGTTGTCCGTCCAAAAAGACCCATCCAGCATCGTCCAGCGCAAAAGAGTAAGGAATGGTCAGGCCACCGGGCGGCGCGAACAAATTGGCGTGCCAATGCACCGTAAAGAGGTCTTTATTGGCAGGCAGCGCGGCGCTAGGGGCAGGCTGAGTGCTAGGGCCGAAATAAGGGGTCGTGCCGGGCGTACCATTATTCGAGAAGGCCAACGGGTTATTGTCCATGCGGGTAAAAATCTGGTATTGCGGGGTATACCAGTCAAACTGACGAATGCTGGTATTGGTCGGCGCTCCGTCGCTCAAGGGTGGGTTAGGGTTGACCGGGACGGGCAGGCCGTTGACCAAGGCGGGTTGCAACTGACCCGGCACATCGACCAATTGTTGCAAAACCTGTTCAAAGTCGGGGTGCGAACCGTCGTCCGGCAGTAAATAATAGCTGCCCAAATAAAGGTTCTGCCCGGAACAGGCAGCACGGGCGACCGGCAAGCGACCCTGGAAAAGGGCCGGGCCAAATAGCCCTAGCGCTACGCCCATTACCACCAGGCCGATAGCTAACACTTTGCGAAAGGATGTCTCCGAAGCGAGCAAATTGACATGCGAGGCTGGGTTATTTTTCATCAGAAAGCCTCCGTGCTGCAACGAGCAGATTTTCTACACTATCTACACTATAAAATTTTAAAAGTCATTAAAGAGCTTCCAAAAAGCAGATGCTTCTACACCTTATATATGTATACCATAGGTTAGCCCACTAGAAAATAGACCATTTGGGTAGTGACGGCCTGTGTTACCGTATAAAGTGGGGTTTATGAGGGAGAATGGCTTAGTTGAGTTCGCGCTCGAAGAAGGCAGTGATGCGGCGCAAGTATTCGACCGGGCGCGTCTCGAAGGCATTGACGTGCCGCCCGTCCGGGATAATCCACATATCGGTGACGTTCGAGCCGCCTAGCTCTTTGAGGGTATAGGCTTCGCTGATTGGGATCGTATCGTCCTGTTCGCCGTGAATGATAAAAACGTGCCGGATACCCAGGTTGCGGATCGCCTGTCCAGGTTGAACTTGCTCCGGGTCGTAGCCGCGCAAAAGACGGCTGGCGATCAAGATACCGGGATAGAAAAATTCGCGGTGATGAAGGGGCCTCAGATTGGCATAGCCGGAGTCGCTGACGACCGCATTTATGTTATAGGTCTGGCTCATGCCCATGATAGCGGTCGGCGCTCCCATACTCCAACCGATAGCCCCTATCGAAGTCGGCTTAAACCCCAGGTCTTTTACAAAGTTGGCCGCTCCTACCACATCCCATTGTTCGCGTAGGCCGAAAGTCTGGTAATCGCCCTCCGATTGACCATGTCCACTCAGATCAAAAAGTAGCACGTTATAGCCTTTATCCCAGAGCGGTTTGCTCAAAGGCAACAGATGAGCGCGGGTCTGGTTCTGCTCGTGAACCAAAATTATGGCTTTTTTCGACATGCGATTGGGTATCCACCAGCCCCGCAACGTCTGCCTGGCATCGGTAGCCGATGGGAAGCTGACTTCATCATAAGCCAGTCCATAGGTTGCAGGAGTCTTGGAACCCAGAGACCGGTCGAAAACGCTGGTATAATATAGGGCAAAAAAAACCGAGGCGGCAGCATAAAATATTATGCTTGCTACCACTACCCCAAAGAATATCAAGCGGAACCGTCCGCTTTTGTAGAAAGGCTTCTTTTTGATAACGATCATCAACCTGGCTTTCCAGGGGATACAGATATAATGAAACCGCCAATTTGGATTTATCGCTCGTTCTATGTGTGCCATTATACACTGTTAGCAGTTTTCTTCATACCCTGATGCGAGGCAATTTGTAGCTAAAAAGTACCGACTTTTAGCTTGCAGATAACCTGATTATAAGTAACCATTTAGTTTTAGAAGCAAATTGGTTGGCTCTATTAGCTCTTATAAATACTCCCACTGACCGTAAATCAAATCATTTTCGGCAAAGCGGCTGAGGCGGAAAGGGGTTAAGTCAAGTTCAGGGTGAGTAGAACTGCCGGTTATCAGTTGGGCCATGGCGGCACCCACCACCGGCGAAATTTTGAAGCCTTGCCCGCTAAAACCCGCCGCCACATACAAGCCCTCAACCGCCGTGCAGCCCATAATAGGGCGGGTATCGGGGGTCATATCATAAATTCCGGCGTGGCCCCGGTGATAGGTTGCGCCTTCCAACACCGGGTAACGTCGCACCAGTACTTGCCGGGTATATTCTACATATTCGGGGTCGGCGGCTTCGTTATAGTTATCCGGGTCAAGCCCTTCGTCCGGGTCGCTCTCAGGACCACCCCATTGATCGGTTGGCAGATTGCGCGGTTGGTGGGAAGGTAGCGAGAAGCCGCTCGACCCCGCCAGCACTGTAGCATCGGCGGCACGTCGCCCATACAACCCATTGGCGAGGTCGATATAGGTCAGCTTTTTATCGAGCAGGGCCGGACGCTCGTAAAAAGCGATTTGGGCGCGATGCGGTTTGATCGGCAATTCGACCCCAACTGGCTCCAACAAGCGATTGCTCCAGGGGCCGATGGCAGCGATCACCAGAGGCGTTTCAATAGTACCCTGGCTGGTTTCCAATCCCACCACGCGCCCACCCTTCAAGAGCAGTTTTTGGGCCAGTACCCCGGCAGTTAGCTCTACCCCCTGCCCTTGTGCCGCCCGCGCAAATGCCTGGGTCGTCGCTACCGGGTCGGCAAATCCACTTTCCGGCTCATAGCAAGCTGCCGCCACCCCATCCAGTTTCATACCAGGTTGGAGTTCGCGTACATCATCCAAATTAATCTCGCGGGTATTTACTCCGACTTGTTGTTGCATCGCAACATTCTGCCGCAACCGTTCGATATTGTCCGGCCCGACCAGATATAAAAAGCCAGTCTCGGTAAAGCCGGTTTCGCCCTCGACCCCGCCCACCAGATCGCCCCAGTGCTGAAAATAACGCAAGGCAGCCAGGGCCAGTTTCACCTGTGGTTCGTCGGTGTAATGCATACGTACCAGCGCCCCGCTTTTCGCACTATTACCCGCCGCGACCCCTTTTTTATCGATCAGCACTACCCGACCTAGCCCGGCCCGCGCCAGATGAAAGGCGATGCTACAACCCATCACTCCGGCCCCGATGATAACGGCATCTGCTTGCTTTTGCATGCAATAGCTCCTGATTTACGATTTACGATTGTAACTACCCAGCGTTGTCATTCTGAGGCGGGGGATTACCTCGATTTTTGTGGAAGATAGTTCCCCGCCGAAGAATCTAGACCCTTCGTGGCCTCACCCCCCTCTGGGGGCGGCGGCTCAGGGTGACACGGCTGATTAGTTATTTACGATTTACGATTTCCCCATAGAGGGGGCGAGGCCGCGATTTGTGATTTCATTTGTGAAAAGTGAGAAACCTGCTAAATGAAGCCTTGATTAAACCAGCCCGGCCAACTCACGTTCGCGGATACCGATCAAATAGAGCAAAACATCGAGGTTGGGCTGGCTAATCGAGAGGTCGGCGGCTTCACGGACAATCGGCTTGGCGTTAAAAGCGACCCCCAGACCTGCCGCTTCCAGCATCAAAAGATCGTTTGCACCATCACCGACCGCCAAAGTCTGGGCCAGTTCGATCCCCTCCTGCGCGGCGATTTCTTGCAAGCAGCGTAACTTGGCCTGAGCATCGACCACCGGGCCGACTAGCCGTCCGGTCAACCGTCCATCCACGATTTCGAGCGTGTTGGCAAAGGCGTAATCGAGCTTGAGACGTTCGCGCAACCGGTCGGTAAAGAAGGTAAAACCACCACTGACAATCGCGGTCTTGTAGCCTAGCTTTTTTAGCACCCCTAACAAGGTCTCGGCCCCAGGAGTCAATTCCAATCGGGCGGCCACCTCTTCCAAACGGCTGGCTTCCAGCCCTGCTAACAGCCCGACCCGACGGGCCAGTGCCGCCGCAAAATCGAGCCGTCCGGCCATCGCCTCCGCCGTAATCCGTCCGACCTCAGCCTCAACTCCGACCAACTGGGCCAATTCGTCGATCACCTCGTGACGGATCAAAGTCGAGTCCACATCCATGATAATCAGCCGCTTGCTGCGCCGGAACAAACTTTCCGGCTGCACCGCAATGTCCACTCCAATCTCGTTAGAAACGGCAAACAAGGCCCGCTTGAGTTGCGAACGGTCAAGCTCGCTTGGAGTACGCACTGTTAATTCGAGACATTTCAGGCTGCTTTCGGTCAGGCGGGTAATCCGTTCGATGTTCGCGCCCAATTCAGCCAGCGTGGTGCTGATAGCATAAAGGGCTGCCGGACTGATAACCGGAGCCAGACAAGTCACGGCATAAAACTGATCGGGCGAAGCGGGTTGAACCGCCGGTACAAAAGGCTGTACTCGCAAATGCAAATCGAGCCGCAAGGCCAACCGCAATAATTCGCTCGGAACCAGGGCCGCCGGGTCGGTCAGAGGTTCGCCGGGCAGCACCGGTAGCCCAACCTGCAAGGCCATCACCAGTAGCGGTGAGATCGTCACTTGCTGAATATCGACCAGATCGGCCTGAGCCGCGCTCAAGACCCGGCAAATCTCGGCGGTAATACCGGGTCGGTCGAGGCCGGTCACAGTCAGTAATATTTGGGCCTGGTTGTCCATAAAAAGCTATTACCCTGTCTAATATCGCAATCAAAATAGTCTCAAAGCAGAATAGACCGCCGCTATTATAGCATAGCTTTTGCCAGTCCTGGCCCGCTTTTATCCAACTACACAAGTACTAAGCTTTAAAGTCCTATATTCAAAGAAGCATAGCTATGGTATAATTTCAACTGAGGTAAGTTTTTAGCATTACTAACCCTATCTGATACTCAGTTCTATTAACTTAAACCAAAGGAAATCTGATGCGGAAAAACTTCAGGAAAGCAGCTATCCTGGCTGCCCTTCTACTGTCCCTTCAATTAGTTTTCAGCCCATTTGCCAGTCTTAGTGCAGCCCAGATTAACCCGGACGGGATTGCTGCCAATGGCGGTCTGCTTACCATAGTGACTGACGGTAAGCCGAATCCGGTCAAGAACGGCCCTCCGGCTAACTTCGCAAACTCCAAGATCAGGCCTAGCACCGCTACTTTTACGGTAAATTATACCGGGTTTTCAGCCCAAGCCCAAACCGCCTTCCAGTACGCAGTCGATATTTGGTCTAGCCAGATCACTTCCTCGGTTCCAATTATCATCAATGCTAATTGGACTACCCTCCAAGCCTGTAATCCCGGTCAGGCTTGTATACTTGGTTCGGCTGGGGCAGCTCAACTTCGGCGTGATTTTACCGGCGCACCCCAAGCCAATACTTGGTACGGGATAGCACTGGCGAACAAGTTAAGCGGTTCAGACCTTAATCCTG
The DNA here is from genome assembly GCA_038210655.1 of Chloroflexia bacterium. Lineage (GTDB taxonomy): Bacteria > Chloroflexota > Chloroflexia > Chloroheliales > Chloroheliaceae > 54-19. Next base: position 64,323 of record JBBQWM010000030.1, on the reverse strand, counting down.
CCTTGAACGATATAACCGCCCAATTCAACAACGGCTACCCCAATTGGTATTTTGGAACCGACGGCAACACCCCGGTAGATCAAGTTGACTTTGTCAGCGTGGTTTTACACGAGATCGGTCACGGGCTAAACTTTTTCGGTGGAATGACCTATTCCGGTGGCACCGGTAGTTATGGATTTGGGGCCGCCCCCGCCTTCCCTAGCATCTACGACCGGTTCGCGGTCAATGGCACCAGCCAGTCTTTGATTAATACGGCGCTGTTTCCAAACCCTTCGACCGCGTTAGGCTCACAACTGGTCAGTGGCAATATCTTCTTCGACTCGCCAACGGTCAGAGAGATTAACGCAGGGAACCCGGCCAAACTTTATTCACCGGGTAGCTGGGCGCAGGGTTCGAGCTTTTCGCATCTCGACGAAATTTACAACGGTACTCCCAACGCTCTTATGACCTTTTCGATTGGTGGCGGCGAAGTACAACATAGTCCCGGCCCGATCATGCTGGCGATGTTCAAAGATATGGGTTGGACGGTAGCCTTAGCGCCGAACGCACCTACTCTCTTGACTGCTACGACCGCTTCTAGCACCCAAATCAACTTGGCCTGGACTGATAATTCCACCTATGAGACCAACTATCGGGTCGAGCGCAGCCCAAATGGTACAACCTGGTCTCCACTCATAACCCTTCCCGCCAGTACGGTCGCCTATAATGATACTGGACTTACTCCTGGCACGACTTATTTCTATCGAGTGCTGGCTACCAATGCCGGAACCGATTCAGGGTTTTCCAATACGGCAAATGCTACTACTAACACCGTGATTTCTTTGGTGGTAAAACTTACTGCTGACGGGGGTGATGCTGTTGACCAGGATACAGCCGATACCCTCTCATTCGCGCTCAAACGGGCTACCAATGGTCAGACTATCACTTTCCAACTCAACGGGGGTGCCACCACTATTAATGTTAGTGGAGCGTTACGATCTGTACCGGCAGGTGTAGGTATCGATGGAGGCATTTGCACCACGACTGGTATCACCCTCAATGCTACCGATACAGCCGCAACCAATCCGGCTATAAATGGTTTGGTGCTGGGCGGGGCTAATCTCCGCAACCTAAAAATCACCAAGTTTGGCGGTAATCAGATCGTCGCCAACACTGGTCGGGATATTCTATCCTGCGTAGTAGCCAGTAAAACTTGATGATTTGATTTTTGGCTAATAAAAACTGGCAAAGCGTCTGCTTTGCCAGTTTTTGTTATTCGCCCTTATAAGACATTGCTCCGCCAATGGACGGTCCCTCATCCCTCCCCATTCTGCATTCTGCATTCTGCATTTCTTCATCCCTCATCCTTCATCCCTTCCCCTATCCACTCCTGCCCGGTCTGGCTAACCTTGAGGGCCTGATACTCCCGACCATAGCTGCCCGTTACCGTTTCTTCCTCGATCAAGCCGCGCTCGATCAGCCGTTCAACCAGCTTTTCGGTCTCCTTGAGCTTAAGCTTACCTTCCAAACTGCCTTTGTAAGGGTTATTGGCGCGGGTACTCAAGGCCGAGGGCTGTCCTTGCAAGACACGCACCAACCCGCTTCGCCCGACCCGCGCCTCACCGCCGCCTGTTACCAGATCAAGACAGGCCAGCGTCAACCGGGCGGCTTCGTCTTCTTCGATAGCTGCCGGTTTTGATACCGAGCGGGCGACCGCCGATTTAACCGAAGTAGCCGGAGCCTCCTCCGGCTCAATCAGCCCCGCCCCATAGTTGTCCAACCACTCTAACCCGGCCTCGCTTAATAGAAGGGTACTGTAGGTGCGACCATCGTAAACCGACTCGTCCAGGCTTATCAAACCTTGCTTGACCAACTCGTCGGTCTGCGCGTCCAATTCCTTATGGCGCACCAAACCCTGTAATACCCCCCAGCGAGGATTGCTTTGCTCCGAAGGGTAGGCCGAGTCGCTCCCCAGCAAAATACGGCGCAAAGCCGTCCGGCTCAGGCTGCGGTCAGTTTTTTGCAAAGCAGTCAAAATATCAGCGATCACTGCCGGGCCATTGATCTCGCGCCCGTTAGCGCTGGAGGAAGCGACCGAACCTGGCTTGCTGAAGGCCTCAACCTTTGATCGAGTGCGACTGCTTCGATTCCGCGACGGTGCGTCGGTGCAATTATCACAATTGCCGCAGGGCCGGGCCAGCCTCTCCCCAAAATGACGGGCCAGCGCAACCTGACGGCAGGCCCGGTGTTTTAGATAATCCTCTAACTGATCGAGGCGGTAATCGGCGGCGGTTTGCTTCCGGCCCAAAATCTCTTCGAGGCGGGCGCGGGCATCGCTTCCGGCCTCCTTCAGGCTGAGATAATAGCCGCGTCGGGCCGGAGTATATTCCAACCGCCCCGCCTCGGCCCATTCCAGCAACCGCGCTTCCAGGACGGGCGGCTCCCAACCCAAAGTTGCGGCCAGACTCGCCAGTTGGATCGTGATAGGCTGACCGGGACGCAACTCGGCAGCTTCGATAAATTCGGCTAACCCGATGCTGGGCGCAGTATCGAGGCTAAACAAGGTCGGCTGCGAATGTTTGAGGGTCACTTCCGCCGCCGGGGGCAGATCATAGCCGCGTTCGAGCAGTCCGGCCCGTTCCAAAAGCGATAGCCCAACCCGCACGACCGTCTCGTCCAGCAAAGCCGCCGGATTGGTTGCCCCACGTGGCAAATCCTCTGCCAGGATCACCCCCTGCCGGGTTCCGCGCAGATGGCGTGAAACCGAGCCATAAAGCGACCGCAGCAGATCGAGGTTTAGCAGGGCCTGTTCTTCGTGCAAAAAGCGGGTCAAATTGCCCTTATCGCTCGATGTATAGAGCAAAAGACACTGGGCGGGTTGACCGTCACGACCGGCCCGGCCCGCCTCCTGGACATAGTTTTCGAGCGCGGCAGGTGGGCTAAGGTGGATGATATAGCGCACGTTAGCCTTATCGATCCCCATACCAAAAGCGATGGTCGCCACAATTACCTGTGTGCGACCCGCCGACCAGTTCTCCTGGGTCGTCCGGCGCGTTTCGCTATCCATCCCGGCGTGATAAAAGCGGGCCGCGATCCCGTTGCGGTTGAGAAATTCGGCGACCTGTTCGCACTTCTCGCGGCTACGGGCGTAGATAATGCCGCTACCTTCCAGCCCGGCGCATAGTTCAGCCACCCGTTGCAAACGGTAATCGCTGCCAGTATTGAGCTTTTCGACCCCGAAACGTAAATTGGGTCGGTAAACGCTGCCGCGCACCAACTCCATCCCGCGCCCAAGTTGCTGTCCGATTTCTTCGGCGACTTCGGGAGTTGCGGTGGCTGTTACCGCCAGCAGGGTTGGAGCAAATTCCGCCAGATCAGCCAGCGCCCGCTTGATAAACAGATAATCAGGTCGAAAATCGTTACCCCACATCGCTACACAATGGGCCTCATCCACGACTAGCAAGCCCAACTGCGCCCGCTTTAAAGCCAGCACAAAGGGCTGTTGCCGTAAACGTTCCGGTGCAGCATAGATCAGCCGGATCGTATTGCCGGGGCGGGATAAGTCGCGCAAACGACGGGCAGCCTCGCCCGGTTCGAGCGAGCTATTAATAATCAGGCTATGCTGCTTGAGCAGGGGTGGCAGTTTATCAAACTGGTCTTTCATGAGCGAAATGAGCGGCGATAGCACCAACACAGGTCGAGGCAGTAGCAAAGCGGGCAGTTGGTAGCAGAGCGATTTGCCCGCCCCGGTCGGCAGCACCGCCAGCGTATCGCGCCCCGCCAGCACATTGGCAATCACCTGCTCCTGACCGGGCCGGAACTGGTCGTGACCGAAAATCTCTTTTAGCACCCGGAACGGCTCGTCGCCCAATTTTTCGTGGGCCGGAAGTTCGGGCAGGTCCGGGATTACCTCCAAATTGGTTTCGGGCCGGGCCGTGACCGCCGAAGTAGTCCCGGCTAACTCGACCAGCTTTAAAGCTCGTTGGGTAGCACAGGCCGCTTCTTTTTCGGTCGCCCGTTCCTCCTCACCCAACCCCCACCACAAAGAGGCCATCTGCCGGAGCGTGTTCCAACTTAGCTGAGGAAGTTCCTCCAAGCGGGCCAGCCAATTTTCAGCTTCCTCGCGGTCGCCTTCCAGAACAGCACAACGGGCCAACCCTAGCAAAAGCGTGCTACTGTTGGGCGAGTCTTGCAGGGCCTGCCGATAAGCCGCCCGCGCCCCGACTCGGTCGCCCTGGACCAAACAAAAACTGGCCTGGGCCGTAAAGGTGGTAAAGCGGTTGGCGTAAAGCTCCTGCATCTCGGTCAGGGCCAGGGCCGCGCCCTCCTGGTCGCCCTGGGCCAACCGTAGGCGGATCAGATGGCTAAAATAGGTTACACGGTTAGGTTCGGGTTCGGGATAGGCTACCCCAAAAAGCTGTCCAGCGACTTCCATTTCGTCTATCGCTAAAAATAACTCCAGCAAGGCCAGCATTAAACTACGCCCGGCTTGCTCTTGCAAGGCCCGGTCACCAACCGCCCAACCCAGCACCGCCAACGCAGTGCGCTCTTCAGGGCTGGGCGGAAGCTCTTCGGCAGGCAACCAAAAACGGATAATCTCGGCCTGCCGACTGGCGGACTGATCGAGCAACCCTTCAAGATCAAGGCCCAACGGTTCTAACCATTCGCGGATTTTCTTCGGTTCCAAACTAATCTTCATCTGTTTACCTGCGCGGCACGGGCCGCTCAATTGCTAAATACAGCCAGACCAAAAAGGTCAGGCTGCGGCTCTCGACCGGATACCTGACCTCTAATATCGATTTAAATCGTATTAACGTCTACATTACGGTAATTGGAAATTAAGGGGCTAACCGTGCAAAGAGCCTCTTTGAGAACCCGGCAAACATTTTCCAATTTAAAGGCTACTGGCTTTAAACTGTAGCTCAGCCTCACAGCGGTTTCAAATTTGGGTGCGGTTGTCATTTAACAGGACTCCTCCAACTTTTACTTTCAGCCATTCTTTAGAACATTAGAAAGTATAGCGGAGTTTGCCGAAAGGCACAACCTAATCCAATTCGCCCAGGGCAACCCCGGCAAAAACTGGCCTGCTTGCACCTTGCAGATCGAGCCGCAACCGACGATCCCAGCCAAATCCCCTGGCCGGTATGCGGGAGAAATCGCCCATCGCGTCCGCGACCCGCGCTGCTAGTTTGCGTACCGCTTCGCCGCCCTCAATCTGGATCGTCCGTAATTCAATCGCTTCCGAAGTCCATTCTACCAGCCGATAATCAACCGTTCGCAAAGGCGCGGCGGTCTGAACGAAACTCCAACTGCCCTCGCGTTTGATACTGTTGGCGTGATTATGACCGCAAAAATAGAAAGCTGAACCACCCGTTTTGCGTTTGAAAACCTGTCGCACCGCCCGGCTATTGTCGATACACAACATTGGAAAAGACGACCATCGGGTCGCCCCTCGTACCGGGTGATGTCCGAAAGCAAACAGGGGAGCCTCGGCGCTGGCCTCGATTTCACCAGCCAGCCATTCTAACTGCTCGGCATCGACATACCCGCCGTGATCTTTAGGATTACGCTCTTTAGGCGTATCCAACACCAAAAAGCGAGCCGCCTCATCGTCCACCGGATGGCTTTGCCCCAACCGGGCATTGTAGCGCAAACCATAATAAGGACTGGGATTGCCGGTATAACGGCTGACCTCGGCTTTGGTCAATTTCAAGACATCGTGATTGCCGTTAACTGTAATAAATTTCAAGCCACACCGTCGCGCAATAGCGTGCAGTCCCTCAAATTCTTCCGGCAATCCGTTATCGGTCGTATCCCCAATCGCAAAAACAGCCTCGGCCTGCTGCTGGGCCACGCTGCTAAACACCCGCTCAAAAAACTCATCGCGCAAAGCTCGTTGAGTCGCCTCGGCGTAGACCGAGTAATGCAAATCGCCAAGTACTACGAAGCGCACGATTAGTATCCTTTCTTTGCACAAGAAGCAATAAACCCTATGCCAGACCACAACATCTTGTGGTGTTATATTTATTTTTTCCGAAAACTTCTATTTGTAGTATCATCCACTACAAGTCCTACACACCAACTCGAAAGTAACATAACTCTGGCGGGTCTGTCTACCCCTTTTAACCTGCTCACACAAGGTTTAACAAAAGTTTAACCCCTATTAATATCCTTAGCAAAAATGGTCTAGCAAACCTAACTTGTTAACAATATACATAACAACTTTAAGGGATGAGGGATGAGGGATGAAGGGGAAAGTCCATCGGCAGGGCAATGTTATACAAATACTCTGCCAATGAGTTTCTCAGAAGCCAGGCGGCTATTTCTTGGTGGGAGTCGGGCCGGGCGTAACACTCTTGCGAGGTGGAACCTTGAGAACTTGATCGATTTTTAGCTTGTTTGGCTCGGTAATATTATTCAAATCTACCAAATCATCGTAATCAACCCCTAGACGGATCGCAATACCGAGTAAAGTATCGCCGGATTGAATCGTATAGCGATTATCCGAACTGACCAGCAAGGTTGCCGCCGGGCGATTGGAGGCCGTCCCGGTCGTGCTGCCCCCCGCAGGAGTGGTAGTTGCCGCAGTTGGCGGCAGGGTGGGCGTGACCAATCCGGCGGTTGGAGTAAGGGCCTGGGCCTGGGCGCTGGCGGTAGCCGGAAGTACGGTTGGGGTAACAACTATCACCAAAGGGGTAAAACTGCCGCCCCCTGCCGGAGTTGGGTAGCCACAACCGGCCAATAAAAACAGACTGCTCAATCCAACCAACCAGCCCAGCACTAATTTGGGCTTAACAACTGATTTCTTTTTTGTTCTGATCCATAGCTTTATCATAGCTGTAAATATAACGGCTGGTTGGCCGCGAGTCAAATTGGGTTATCAGCACCCTACCCTAAACTACTTGACAATTAGCCGCTTATCTGCAAAATTGAGTACTATCATAAATACTGCGTAACTACTCAGCTTATCTACTTTGGACGACCACAAGGGTCGCCCCTACCCAAAACTCGTGGTAGGGTGCGACCCTATGTGATCGCCCAGCCTGACTAATTACTAAATATCAGCTTTTCTCTGCGTCTCTGCGGTGAGTAGTTACAATACTGCTTTGAACCTATAAAGTTAACCTTGACAGCAGAGAACTAACTCAAAGCGATTGTACCAAGCGAAAGTCCTAACTATGAAACTAAAATACAATACCGCCGAACGTATTCAATCCTTTAATCAGGGCCGCCCAGCCGAACTCTTGCAGCTAAAGTACCGTAAGATGCGGGGCGAAGTCTTTACTTTCTTTCGGGGAAGTTGCCACCTGTTTTACCAGGACTGGCCTGCCGATTCGTTTGGGCTGGATCAGGCTCCGGCGACCTGGGCCTGTGGAGATTTGCATCTTGAAAATTTTGGCAGCTACAAAGGCCACAACCGGCTGGTTTATTTTGATATTAACGATTTCGACGAAGCAGCGTTGGCCCCTTGCACCTGGGATTTAAGCCGCTTTCTGACCAGTGTGCTAGTGGGAGCGGCGACACTGGGCGTAAACCGGGCCGATAGTCTGGTGCTTTGTCACAGGGTACTGGAAACTTACCGGGCGACCTTGAAAAAAGGTAGGCCCGGCACGGTCGAGCGCGAAACGTCGGTCGGCGTAGTGCGGGATTTGCTTATCAGCTTAAAGGATCGCTCGCGGCGGGGCTTTCTGGATCAGCGGACTGAGCGGACAAAGACCGGGCGCAAGCTTCGGCTTGACCCCCGCCGGGCGCGGCCTCTCAGTGCCACCGAACGGCTTAGGCTGGCCGAGTTTATGCTGCGCTGGCGGGCCGGACAAACCGAACCGGGTTTTTTCAAGCTATTGGATGCGACCTGGCGGGTGGCTGGCACGGGTTCGCTGGGCCTAGAACGCTACTCGTTACTGGTCGAAGGTCGGGGTTCGCCTGACCAAAATTACATACTCGACCTCAAAATTCAGCCTGGCTCGGCTCTACAACCTTACCTGAAATTGGCTCAACCCGTATGGGTCAACCCGGCCCAACGAGTGGTAGCCGTCCAGGAACGTATGCAAGCTACCTCTCCGGCTTTGCTGACGGCGGTCGAGATTGGAGATCGCGCTTACGTTTTGCGCGAATTGCAACCGACTGACGATCAGGTCAATCTGGCACTTTGCAAAGGCCGGATGCGACGGCTATCCAGGATGGTCGATACGATGGCCGGTTTATTAGCCTGGAACCAGTTGCGCAGCAGCGGTCGCCAGGGTAGCGCCACCGCCGACGCTTTAATCGACTTTGCCGATCAGACCGACTGGCCCAAAGAGATAATGGAATATGCTCAGGCTTATGCTGGACAGGTCGCAGCCGATTACCGCGAATTTTGCGCCGCTTGTGATGAGAAGGGCAACCTCCACTTTTGAGAGATGCCTGGGGAATTAACAGGGATGTTCAGAATGAACAGGGTTAAAAGAAATTACCTGATAACTGGTTAGGTTAGTTGGCCCGCCTGCGTCCTGTATACAGGGTGTATTATCCAGACTGCCCGTATTTACCTTGAAAGTAGAGCAAAGCCTGGGGGCCAGGGATAGCCTGATCCAGTTCGGAAGCATCCAACCTGATAACCTGCCCGATGAAGAGAGTGTGATCGCCACCGTCGTACTGGTTGACGACCTGACACTCGATCCGAGCGAGCGCTTCATCAAAAAGAGGTGCGCCGGTCAACCCAGGCTGAAGCGGTATATCGTGGAAAGGCTTGCCGCCGGGAGTAGTTTTACGAGCAAAGCGTTCCGATAGCTCTTGCTGGTTGGCGTTCAGAATATTGACGGCGTAAACCCGACTGGTTTGCAATATCTGATGACTCTGAGATTTCTTGTCGATACTAATCATCACCAAAGGCGGTTCCAGCGAGATCGAACAGAAAGCATTGACCGTCAGGCCGTAGAATTTGCCGTCTAAGACGGTGGTGACGACGGTAATGCCGGTCGCAAACTGACCCATCGTGCGCCGAAACTCAAGTGTAGTAAAAGGAACCTCAGATACCATCATTAATAAATCCTCTAGTTGTAAAGCTAAACCGAGACACTGACCACCGGGTTACGTAATACCCCGATCTTTTCAATTTCGGTCTCCATCAAATCGCCCGGCTGAAGATATTCGGGCGGCTTACGAAAATGACCCACCCCATCGGGCGTGCCAGTCGAGATAATATCGCCCGGTTCGAGCGTCATACTGCTCGAAATATCGACTATAATAGCCGGTATATCAAACATTAGCTGGTTAGTATTGGCTTCCTGCTTCAACTCGCCGTTGATCTTGAGGCTAATAGCCAGGTGAACCGAGGCGGGCAATTCGTCCGGGGTAACTACGACTGGCCCGATTGGACAGCTTCCGTCCAACCCTTTACCCCGGAACCACTGCTGATGCTTGTATTGCAAGTCGCGGGCCGAAATGTCGTTGATAACAGTATAACCGAAAACGTGCTTGAATGCGTCCGCCGCCTCGATTTTACGCCCGCCGACCCCGATTATCAGGCCCAATTCGGCCTCCCAATCCAGTTTATCCGAGACTGCCGGGTCATACGGAACCGGGTCATAGGGACCGATAATGGCGGTATGCGGCTTGGTAAAATAGATCGGCGCTTCGGGCGGCTTATCAGCTTCGCCACGCGAGACGGCCCCTTCCAGGTAATGCTTGTAATAGTTGCGGCCCAGGCAAATCACGTTCTTGGGCGGGTGGCTGAGCGGTGTAGCGATCAGTTCGGCCTTTTCCTCAAAAGCGGTTTTCGCATCCGAAAGTTCGTCCAGCTTGACCGACCTAAGTTTTTCGGCGACCGCTTGCCAGGTCTCCGGCCCAGCCTGGATCAATTCCAGTAAATCGCCAAATCCGGCGACCGCCTGTACATCGACGATATAACCTTCCTGCAACGATCCCAGGCAGGTCTGTCCGCCCCTTCGATAGGTTAGATAACGCATCAATCCCCCCTGACGATTTACGATTTACGATTTACGATTGGTCTGATCTCTCTAATAACATATAGTGTAGTCAAACTCCCTAAGGGTAGTACCTAGTCCGCATTTGATTGAGTATCACTTACAAGACACACAAGCTCGAACCCGATTAGCAAAAAATTCTGGACTAGGTAGTAGGTTGAAGCCTAGAAGGTAGATTTTAATCGTAAATCGTAAATCCCTAACTTTCCTGGTAAGCTTCTTCGCGGTAGAAACCGAGCGCCTCGAAAACCGGCAGGTCGGTAACGGAAAAGAGGATCGCCTCATCCGTCTGGCTGGCATTGGCGTGTTCGTGCCAGGCCCAGGGTGGCAAAGCCAGGAAATCCCCCTTTTTCCAATCGAAACGCTGCCCATTAATGACCGTCCAACCTGCCCCTTCTACCACATGATAGACCGCGCTGGTGGTATGACGATGGGCCTGAGTATGGACACCGGGCCGCAACATTTGAACCCAACAACCGAGCGTTGGCAAGACTGGCCCACCCGTCTGCGGGTTGACGTAGGCCAGGGCCACATCGTCGTAAGGGCTGGCTTCGCCCGTGCTGGCGAGGTCTTTCAGGGCCTGATAGGTCTTTTCCCATTTGTAGATCAAGAGCGGCGAACTCTTTTTAGTAGTATCCGGCTTTTGCCAGGCTGGAACAAGCGAGTTGCCCCCGTATTTCTTGAGGGCAAAGTTATCCGGCTTCGAGAGCGGAAACTGATGACCACTATACGGCTCGAAAAAGCTGGCATCCAGCGACCGAACCAGATTAATATCAAGGCCATCCATCCAGATAATCGGCTCGTCGGTCTCGTTGCCGTGATCGTGCCACTGCCAGGGTGGAGTTAGAAGCAAGTCGTAAGGCTCCATAAAACAGCGTTCGCCCTCGACCGAGGTATACGCGCCCCGACCCTGAACGATAAAACGGATCGCGCTCTGAGTGTGACGGTGGGCGGGCGCGACCTCGCCCGGTTTGACCATTTGGACCCCGGCGTAAATATTCCGAGTAGTAGTTTTAAGCTCGCTCAGGCCCGGATTGTTGAGGATCAGCACCCGACGCTCGCTGCCCCGTTCAATCGGGATGTCCCCGGCCTTCATAATGCGGGGGTAAATTTCCTCCCAACGCCACAAAAAAGGCTGGGCATCAGCGACTGGTTGGCGGGTAATAAGCTCGCTAAGATATTTCCAAAGGGGCGGCAAGTGCGCGGCCTCAATATCAGCATAAAAAGCGTCCAACTCGGCTTCGTCCCGCCGTAAAGCACCAGTTTGCTCGGTTGTAACCATTCTAAAGCCTCCTTGATCGACTTGATCGGCAAAAAGTTGACTTTTGTGAGCAAGTAATACAAGCCAAAAATCGTGGGCTTAATGATAGCACTTATCAGGGGTCTTCACAAGAAAAGCGCGATGAAAATCGAGTGTTAGAAAATCTCTTTAAAATTACAAATATATAATAAGGAGCTTTTGAGGGCTTGCAACACTTGACAACATTAAAATTAATACATATAATTGACTCAAATATGAGCGCGTTTTTAGGCCATCAACTAGAACCGGGGCCTTCTGACGATATTACTTGAGATAGGTAACTGAAAAGCTCCACGCCCTCCTATGGGCAAAAGCTGAGTCATATCTCAACAGAGCTTTGCTGAACCAGGTGTACCAAAATACTAATAGCAGTTAAGTTTTTAATGATAAATGAAGTTAAGTTGATGAATACAGGCTCTGTTAAGGATAAATTACTGGTGTTCCTCTTTACCAAAGAGGTCTCGAAAACAATCCTTTCTAAAACCTTAGCGATTAAATCTTAATAAATACTTAGGCTGACCCCGATCTGAGTTCAGCTTAAACCTGTGCGACTTTAGCCAAATCCAATACTGTGCTACGTCACCCAGGCATTTTAGCCGGGCTACCTAATACTGCCTTGTGGGGTACAACCTGCGCAAAGCTGCCTCTATGAAAATTTCAATTAAATTATCGACCGTCAAAGAAGTCTGCCGATAAAAAATAGGGATGAACAAAATGAGCTTTATCAAACCTGATCGTTCAGTCTCAATTTCGGGGAGAAAACTACAGCGGGTCGGCTGGCTGATAGCCCTGAGCCTGGTCGGGATGCTAGTACTGACCGCTTGTGGCAACGAAGCGACCCCCACTCCTATCCCGCAAGAAACTGTTACTCCGGCGACCAGCAGCGCGAGTACTGCCCCAACAGTCCCTCCTGCCGCCGCCCCTACACCCCGTCTGAACCAGATTTACTCTACGCCCGGCTTGCCCGGTCATACCGGCACCATCTGGTCGGTCGCCTACAGCCCGGATGGTAAGACCATCGCCACTGCCAGCGCCGATAATACGGTCAAACTTTGGGAGGTTGCGACCGGCAAGAATATCGCCACCCTCAAAGGCCACACCGAATTGGTCGAGACAGTCGCCTTTAGCCCGGACGGAAAGCTCTTAGCCAGTGGCAGTTGGGATAAGACGATCCGGCTATGGGAAGTCGCAAGCGCCAAATCTATCGCGCTACTCAAAGGCCATACCGAATATGTTACTTCGGTCGCCTTCAGCCCGGATGGTAAAACTCTACTGAGTGGTAGCCAGGATAAGACACTCCGCTTATGGGATGTCACGACCGGTACAGAGCTAACCACTTTCGTGGGCCATCGTGATCGGGTGCTGGCGGTCGCCTTTAGTCCCGACGGCAAGACGGTTGCCAGTGGAGCAGGAGCCAGAGACAAAAGCGTCCGACTGTGGGATGCCGGGCAGCGTGGGCCGGAGGCCAAATCGAAAACAACTCTCAAGGGTAAGGATAGCGGAATTATAGTGGCGGTCGCCTTTAGCCCGGACGGTAAAACGCTTGCCAGCGCCAGCATGGACGGGGTAGTACGGTTGTGGGATTTGCAGGCCAACAGCAACCAGACCCCCATCTGGCTAGTAGGTCATCAGCGGGAGGTCACTTCTATCGCCTTCAGCCCGGACGGAAAGCTCCTAGCCAGTGGTAGCTGGGATAAAACCGTCCGACTTTGGGAGATGCAGGGCAGCACTGCCAAAGAGTCGGCGATCTTGCAGGGCGATACCGCCGACATCTACACGGTCGCCTTTAGTCCCGACGGCAAAACTATCGCGCTAGGTGGTACTGATAAAGCGCTACGGTTCTGGTCGGTGCAAGGCACTCGTACTACCCAGGGCTTTATAACTTCGGTTTCGTCCAACCCGCCGGTTCCCAGCCCGGTCGAAATTGGGGCGGTGGCCTACAGCCCGGACGGTAAGCTAGTCGCCACCGGCAGTTCGGATAACAGTTTGCGATTGTGGGAAGTCGCCAAAGGCAACAGCCAGGAATTGCAAAGTTTGGCAGGTCATACTGGGGCGGTAAATTCGGTCGCCTTTAGCCCGGATGGGAAAATACTTGCCAGTGGCAGTTCCGACCAGACGATCCGGCTTTGGAATGTGGCGGAGGGCAAATCAAGTCTGGTTTTACAGGGACATACCGGCCCGGTTTTGGCAGTCGCCTTTAGCCCGGACGGTAAAACGCTTGCCAGTATCGCCGGAATTAAGGATAAAACGATCCGATTGTGGGAAGTGGCAACGGGCCGCGAAATAGCCACTTTGCCGACCGAAGGATTATACAACGCGAACCGCTCGGCCCTGGCCTTCTCGCCCGACGGCAAGACCCTCGCCAGTGGCGGCGGTAGCCCCACCCTAACAATTTGGGAGGTTGCCAACCGTAAAGCACTCACAACTTTCCCAACTCAGCTTGGCGAAATTTTATCGGTGGCCTTTAGCCCGGACGGTAAAAGTGTGGCGACCGGCGGCGGGGATAGCACTTTCAAGTTGTGGGACGTAGCAAGCGGCAAGGAACTGGCTAATTTGCAGGGTCATAGCCGGGCCGTAACCTCGGTCGCCTTTTCGCCCGACGGCAAGACCCTCGCCAGCGCCAGCCTGGATAACACGCTAAGACTGTGGGAGGCTCAGGCCGGGAGTTGGCACGAGATTTACCGCACCCGGATCGAAGATTCTTTTGGGATCAAAGTAGTTGCTTTTGCCCAGGATGGCAAAACGCTGGTCAGCGGTCATACCGACGCTTCCCTCAAAGTGTGGCAGTTCGGCAGCTAAGCAGGCCAGTATTTATTAAATCTATAACTATCCAGCTTGAGATAGCTTCAAAACTTGAAATTACTAAATCAGGAGCTACATTCTATGCAGCGCAGTGTACCTTTGCGAATATTTCTGGTCTTTTGCATCCTGGTGCTACCGATGATCCCGGTCTCGTCTTTGCAGTCGGTACAGAGCAGCCTCCCGGCAGCAGTGCAACCCAGCAGTACAGGCCCGGCCTCGGTCTTAACCAACCATAACGATAACAATCGTACCGGGGCAAACTTGCAGGAAACCCGCCTGACCACTTCTAATGTAAAGGCCAGTTCTTTCGGGTTGCTTTTCTCGCGCCCGGTAAGCGGTCACGTTTACGCCCAACCCTTATATGTACCAAACGTGACAATCCCCGGCCAGGGCGTGCATAACGTGGTTTATGTCGCCACTATGCACAACGATGTCTATGCTTTCGAGGCCGACAACCCAGCCGCCACCGCCCCACTCTGGCACGTCAACCTGGGGCCGTCCGCCCCGAACGATGGCACGCCAACCAATGATTACGGAACCGGGAACGATGGAACGGTTGCCGGTCGGTTTATCTATACCGATATTTATGTCGAGGTCGGGATCGTCAGTACACCCGTAATCGACCCGGCAACCGGCACAATGTATCTGGTAGCCCTCCACAAGTTAAATGGCCCGACCCCCCAAAGTCGTTACAGGCACAAACTTCACGCCCTGGATATTACCACTGGCCTGGAGAAATTTAACGGGCCGAGTGATGCGGGTACAGTAACCGTCGGAAGTGCTAGTTTTATCAATATGACCCAAATCCAGCGTAGCGCGTTGACCCTGGCAAACGGCAGGGTTTACTTTGCCTTTGCCGCTTACGCCGATACCCATCCTTATCACGGCTGGATTTTTGGGTACAACGCTACCACCTTGCAGCGTGAGGTGGTTTACACTACTACGCCAAGTGGAAGTGGCTATGGTGAGGGCGGTATCTGGATGGCAAGCCAGGGGCTAACCGTCGATGGGTCGGGCAATATCTACTTTTTGACCGGCAACGGTAATTTCAATGCTAACCAAGGCGGGACAGACCTGGGTGATAGTGCCGTTAAGCTTGACCCTAATTTGAATTTGCTCGATTATTTTACGCCCTATTCCCAGGATTATCTCTCGCTTACCGATAAAGATTTAGGTTCTGGCGGTCTAACCCTGATCCCTGGTACAAACTGGCTGGCCGGCGGCGGCAAAGAGGGTATCCTTTACATGCTTGACCGCAATAATATGGGGAAATTTACAAGTCCCCCCGGCCCGGATGCGGTACTGGATAGCTTTCAGGCTGTCGGTGGGCCAAATGCTTCGCCCGGAACCAGCCACCATATTCACGGTTCGCCCGTTTTTTGGAACAGCCCGAACGGGCCGCGCCTGTATGTCTGGGGCGAGTCGGATTATCTCAGATCGTTTACTTACAACATAACCACCGGCAAATTTGTGACAGTCCCGACTGCTATCGGGCCGGTGAAACTTCCCGATAACAATATGCCGGGCGGGTTCTTGTCGCTTTCGGCTAATAGTAGCCTCTCTGGAACGGGTATTTTGTGGGCCTCCGTCCCGACCAGTGGCGATGCAGCGGAAT
The DNA here is from genome assembly GCA_038210655.1 of Chloroflexia bacterium. Taxonomy (GTDB): domain Bacteria; phylum Chloroflexota; class Chloroflexia; order Chloroheliales; family Chloroheliaceae; genus 54-19. Next base: position 48,662 of record JBBQWM010000030.1, on the reverse strand, counting down.
TTATCGTAGCCGGGACGCTCCGGGCTTTCGATGCCAACGATATTTCTAAGGAGCTTTGGAACAGCGATCAGGCAGCAGGCGGACGCGATACGGTCGGCTTTTTTGCCAAGTTCGCCCCGCCGACCGTCGCCAACGGTAAGGTTTACCTGGGAACCTTCTCCGACCCGGCTATAACGCCTGCCCCATCCTCTTATTTGCGGGTCTACGGTCTGTTGACCACCCCCGGCGCACCGGCCTATGCCTCTACGCCCGACCTCGGCAGCACGCTTGATCTGGGTAGCGCCCGCCTTGCCACCAGCACCTCGTCTTCGCTATCCTTTAGCAATAGCGGGGGCGGCACGCTGGTTGTGACCAATACAACGTTGACCGGGCCAAATGCAAACGAGTTTGCCGTTAGTGGGGCGACTTTCCCGGTCAGTCTGGCCGGGGGTTCTTCCCAGTCGATCAACCTGAGTTGCACCCCGGCGAAAGGCGGGACACGCTCTGCCCTCCTGACCGTGACCACCAACGACCCGGTCCAACCGGTGGTTTATTACGCTCTAACCTGTACCGGCAGCCTGATCGTAGTCCGGCAGCAAGATGACGGCACTGGCAGTCTGGACGGCTCTCTCTCTTACTATCTGCTCCAGCAACGGGCCGGGGCCGGACAGACAATTACCTTCTCTTTGGGTAGCGCAGTTGGTATCAGCGTGACGGGCCAGTTACCACCGGTTCCTGCCGGGGTGATTATAGACGGCGGGGTTTGCTTAGGGGGGAACCCAGGCATAATTATAGATGGTGCATTACCTTCTATCGCCAACGATGGTTTGATCCTGGGAGGACAAGTTGTCCTCCGAAACGTCAAAGTAATCCATTTCAAAGGTCGTCAGATTGTGACGAATGGGCAGGGTAATCAGTTTAGCTGCGTGGTTGCCCGCAAAACGGGTTAGGGACGCAAAAATAACAAAACATTCCGGTAAGGGCAACCCTGTGTGGTTGCCCGCAAATAGGTGCAGCTACCGAAAGGGTTTTAAAATAGACAAATTTTAAGGGGCGATCCTGGTGGGATCACCCCGTAGCTTATACCAGTTTTTGAGCCGTTTCAGTTTGGGCTAGAGTTCTACACGAGAAGGTTATCTTTACGCAAAGGTTATACCTTTGCAGCTTTGAGCCGACTCTCGCTAATGCGTGACCCGAACTCGCCCAGCGCGTTCGTAAATTGTTCGTTTTGCTCAAAGATGCTGACATGACCGGACGGTTGCATACTAACCAGTTCCGAAGTTGGGATATGGTCATGCATAAATTGGCTGGCTTCGGGTATACAACCCCGGTCGTGGTTAGCTGCCACTATCAGTGTCGGTACATTTATATTGTCGAGTACGCGGGTGTTATCGTGATGGAACATAGCTAACATCTGCCGAGCTAGAACTGCTGGTGAACATAAGGGCTGACAGATAGTCATAAACTCAAGCTGACCGCGAGTTTGCTTACCACTAAATGAAGAAAAACGCGAGGCGATATGGGCGGTACCGTTTAAGTAGCTCATCCAACTCATCAACCAAACCAGCGGTGAAAGCCCAATAACTAGATACAAGATTGGCTCAAGTAGAGGCTTTTGGACAGCCCGCAAGAACCCTCTGGCGGTAGCCGTGTTGACGGGATTGAGATAAGTTGTGTTAACCAGGCCAAGCCCGCTCACCTGGCGACCCAGATATTGCGGGAAAAGACGGCAAAAAGTCAGCGTAATCATCCCGCCCATACTATGACCCACCAAAATAGCAGGCCGAGTAGCCAGACCCAAAACTGCTTCGAGATCACCCGCCATAGTCTCAAGCGAGTAATCGTTATTGGGGGAACGACTTGATTTACCAACTCCGCGCACATCCCACAAAATTAATCGAAACCGCTTGGCTAAACGCTCTTTAGCATAATACCAATCAGAGTTAAAAGTCGCGATGCCATGAGTTAGAATAATTGGCTGAGCATCGGGTGGGCCGAGAAATTCGACATATATTTCGGTTCCATCTGGTCGTTTTATTCGCTGATTTTCATTCGATTGAGTAAATTTTGGTTCATCCGAACTGGTAGGTCCGCCGAGCAACAATAATACAATATAACGCCCGAATAGCGTGAATATGAGCATTGCGATGCCACCTATTAGGAAGCCAATAGCCAGCGTACCGACAAACCAACCTACTACAAACCAGGCTCCAAACCCCAGCAAGGCTACTGATATTATATTCACCAATACCAAAATAAGTGGGGCTAAGGGTAACATAAACATTGTTAAAATCTCCTTTTTATCTCATCCAATCTACGTTACCAGCGATTTCGACCACCCAACACTCCAAATTTATCTACATAGCAAATTGCTGTAAAGGTCTATTAGCTGCGTCCTGTTGAACTTACCGCTTGTTTGAAAAGCAAATTTTATGCCATAATGGACGGGCTAGAAGTGGTTAAAATCTAAAAAACACCCATCCCTTTCCTTTCTCAACCCTTAGCTCGACTTTACGCAAAATTTGTAAGGAACACACTACGGCTGGAAATAACGCTGCGTTTGAGGCTGAAAAATCTGAACTCGAAAGCAATAGTAAAGGCTAGATTCAAAGTATTTAGCTAAAAGTTTTTTTACACAAGCGATTTTACCCAGCACGTTTGAAAAGTCTACATTCAATACTGAGTTCGAGTTCAACTTAGTAGCCAAGTTTGTCTCAAAATGCGTAAAGTCGAGCTTAGATAAACATACGTTATCTAGGAACACTACATATTGACACGGCCATGTTTAAGGCTATAATTTATTCAACAGTCCAAATATTCCTTAATAAAAGAATTATGAAAGAATTAGACAATGCAATCACACGTGGTAAAAAGTAACCAAGCTCAAGCGCAAGCAACTCCACCCAGTAACACTCATAACTCTTCTCATATGGTAAAGGCAGAAGTTGAGGTTCAACCTAGCAGCCTAAATCTACATCGTTTGGACAAAAAATCGAATGATTTGTCCCCTGCTCGTATTCTGAGCCTCCAACAAACGGTGGGCAATCAAGTTGTTCTCAGGCTTTTACAGGCCAAAGGAAAATTACGTCCCACTGAATTCACGCCTACTGCTTCCATTATACAGCGTAAGAAACTCGAGAGTGAAGCATTAGAAAATGCTAAGCAAAGTGCTTTGCGTAGCCTTGCTTCACCCGATCCCTTTTATGTGGCTAATCGCAAAAAGGGGATTACACCTATGGTAACAGGTTTGTTGAAGGGTATGAAGTTACCAGACGGTAGTAATCAAGAATATGACGACGGAGATGTTGAGACGATTGTAACTTTTTTGACCGAATACCTAATCAAAAATGCTAAGACAGACTTTGATGGGGTAGTTGCCGATTTAGCGCAGCAGGTCGAGCGGCAAGATTATATTACTTTTTTGAGGTCAATTGCGTGGCCTCAAGGCAAGAAACCAGGTATTGTTTATGGTCCGACGGTCACCACCGGCTTCTATGATGCTACCAAACATACCATTACCCTCAACCCGGAAAAGTTGGTTAACGCGACTGAAATGCTGGATACCCTGACCTTCGAGTGCCAGAATGCTCTCCAACGGCCTGAGTTGCGGCAGGCTTTAAGAGAAGGCGGGCATGCCACCGCAGGGGTCGAATACAACAGTGACAGACAATATCTTACGGCCATAATGCAGGTCAATAAGGCCCAGAATATAGATGAGCTTGTTGTGAAACTAGCTATTCCCTCTGAGTTTCTGGTAGAAGCGAGCTACGAGACCAGCAAGATAAGCCGTAACGTTGAACGCCCGGAGCGCAGCCTTCTTCCACAACAGGATAAGCGGCAGGCAATTTGGTGGTGGAAAACCAAGAATTGGAGCGATGAGCAACGTAAAGAAATCTGGATGCTGGAAAATCACGGTGAAGGGGTAGCGTCCTCGACAGAATTGTACGAGAAACAAAAGCAGGAAAAAACAACCGTAACTGCCTGATATTTGGTACTATGATTTATAAAATCTCTATTTCAAATCTTCGGTAACCGTTCACGCCATGTCATTCTGAGGCGGGAAATTACTCGAATTTTTGACAAAGATAACCCCCGCCGAAGAATCTGACTTTGACTAGCCATCCGTTCGTGAACGATTACAATCTTCGGGCTATAATTTCTTAATTCTATTTAAGCTCTGCTCTGCTTTTTTTAGAATAATCAGTTAACTATCTTGGCTCCAAGCTTGATTTTAGCAAGTCTATTTAAGACAAGAGCTTTAAAACAGGTGTTTCAAAAATTGTACGCCTAAATACTTGAACCTATAATGTGGTCTAAGTACTGAACTCAAAAACTTGCTTAGCATAACCCAGGTTACTTTCAGAACCGACTTTTTCTCCCTACCTGGGTGTAGAGTCGAGCTTAATCCGAAGAAACCAGCCCCATGCGAATCGCGTAGCGCACTAGCCCGGTCACATCGTGGATACTCAACTGGTTCATTAGTTGAGCGCGGTGGGTCTCGGCGGTTTTGACGCTAATATTAAGATTTTCGGCGATCTGCTTGGTGGTATGGCCCTCGGCGATCAGTTGCAAAATCTGGCGTTGACGCGGGGTGAGCCGTTCGAGTGAACTCGGTTCGCCCCCGACCCGCTGGATATAATCACCGATAACGTGTTTAGAAACTGCCGGACTAAGATAAGATTGGCCCATCGAGACCGACCGGATCGCCAGTTCGAGTTCAGCCGTCCCGGCATCTTTCAATAGATAGCCAGTCGCCCCAGCCCGCAAAGCCTGCCAGACATACTCCTCGCTGGCGTGCATCGAGAGCATAATGACCCGGATGTTTGGAAACTGCCGGATGGCGCGGGCGGCTTCCAGGCCGTTCATGCCCGGCATCGAAATATCCAACAAAACAATATCGGGCTGATGCTGCTCGATCAAGCGAAGAGCTTCACGTCCCTCGCCAGCCTCGGCGACGACTTGCACCCAGGGTAAATCTTCGAGCAAAGAACGGATTCCAGCCCGCACCAAATTATGGTCTTCTGCCAAAAATACTCGGATCGTGTTTATCATACTCCTACCTTTTCAAGACGTTTGATTGTAACTGGTTGGTCACTAAGGGGGAAGTAGGCATGGAGCAACGTTCCACCATTGGCCTCTGACTCAATCTCAATTCGACCATTCATCAACGCGACCCGTTCTTGCAAACCCAAAAGACCCAGGCTACCACCCTCGTTAGCCCTTTTTAGAATCGAAGGCAAATCAAAGCCGATACCATCATCCTGCACGATCAAATGTAGTTCGTTTTCTAAAATGAATAATTCGATCTGAACCCGACGAGCCTGGGCGTGCCGCACCACATTGGTCAATGCTTCCTGAGCGACCCGGAAGCAAGTGGTTTCCAATTCAGGTGGCAACCGCCGCTCAAGCAGGTCAGTCCTAAAGTGGGCCACTAAATTCGTCCGGCGGGTAACATTATCAATATGCCAGCGCAAAGCGGCCACCAGGCCCAAATCGTCCAACAGCGAAGGCCGCAAATCGAGTGAGATGTTCCGAACCTGTTGTAAGGTCTGGTCTACCAGGCCAATACTTTCTTCCAGACGCTGGCTCAATGGAGTAGCCGAGACCGAAAAACGGAGCGAAGATTGTAAATTAATTTTTAGAACCGTAAGAGCTTGCCCTACTTCATCGTGCAACTCGCGCGAGATTCGGCGGCGTTCACTCTCCTGAGCCTCTACCAACAATTGTGACAAGACCTGTAGCCGCTCTCGGCTGGCCTGGACTTGCTCGAATAGTCGAGCGTTCTGGATCGCAACCGCCAGTTGGACGGCGACTTCTTGAGCGACCTGAATATATTCCGGCCTGAAAGCTCTAGGCTCTGCCGCGCCAAGACCTATAAAGCCCAGTAATTGTCCCTCTGAAATAAGTGGTACATTTAGATAGGAACGCAAATTCTGGGTTGGAAAAGCCGGGGCTTTTTGCACTGAGTTTAGATCAACCAGCACATCCTCGACGTAATAGACCTGACCCTGATAAAGTTCTTGGGTAATCCCAAACCGCTCCAGCGGTACATCACGCTCGGTAGATACAAAGTCGTGAGTATCTTGACCAGTAGAAAGTACAGTTGCTTTGGAGGAATCACGCTCAAGAATGACCATATTGGCCCAGGAGCAGGGAACCAATTGTCGGATATGACCCAAAGCACCCTCGACAATGGCGGTCGAAGATTGGGCCGCCAGGATTGCATGATCGATCTCGTGCAGGTTTTTCAGGCGTTGGGCATACTGATGAAGGGCTTGTTCGGCTAGTTGGCGTTCGATAGCGATCCCAGCAATATGGGTAGCTACTTCGATCAAACTGATTTCGCGGGGACTAGGACTTTTCGGCAGCTTGTAATACATTGCAAAAGTGCCGAGGATTTTGCCATCGGTCGTGTAGATCGGTAAACACCAGCAGGCTTGTAAGTCGTGGCTAAGAGCTAGAGTGCGATAGTCGGCCCATAAGGGGTCGGTGGCAATATCCAAAACAAAGACTGGTTTATGAAGATAACAGGCGGTGCCGCACGACCCGGCGACCGGGCCGATCTCGGCTCCTTCGATAGCCTGTAGATAAGTCAACGGTAGATGGGGGGCCGCCCCGACGTGCAAATTAACCCCGTTCTGATCGAGCAACATGATCGAACAAAGGGCCTGCTCGGACTGTGCTTCGATCATATTTGCCAGTGCTTCCAAAACCTGGGGCAACGCTGTACCCCGCGCAACCAATTCCAAAATCTGGCTTTGCCCGGTCGCCAGAGCTTCGGCCCGACGACGTTCGCCTACTTCCTGCCTCAGTTCTTGATAACGTCGTAGCGAATAAACTGCAAACGCAAGCGATAAAACCAGCATGACGATTAACAATTCGTCCAGTCGCCAGCTTTTCAAGCTTAAAACAAACTCAAGTAAAGGTTCACATACATCAAAAACTAGAGCCAGGCCAAGTACTACTGCCGATAACGCCCCGATGATAACCAGGTCGCTAATAGCCCGGCTTTTTGGGGGGAATCCTTTTGCCAATTTGTATTGCATTTTAACCTCAGAGGTAGTCAAACAAGCAGCTTTTAATTAAAGCGCGAAACCAATTTCCCAAAGTTAGAAATTTTAACCGATTTTTGTTAGAAACATCACGGAAAAGTTGACCCGGTGTAATCGCTCATCCATGCCAATGGATTTACAAAAGTATTTATTAGTTCCTTGTTTGATGGTTTGCCATAAGCTCAATGTTGGAGGGCTTTCCCATCTCGGACATATTAAATTTATTTAATTATATATAATAAATTTAATCCTGTCAACTACCACTTTTATTTCCGGCCCAAAACAAGGGATTTAGAGGGGTATTACTCAGGTAAAGACCCTACAGGATGAATTTAGAGCTTATACCAATCGCCTAAATTCACAAAAATAATAAAGTTGGGTTGCATCAAAATCTACCCACTAAAATAAGTTTCCTATAAAATAAGCCGTAAGTTCTTTAAGTAGTAAGGGATAAGGGGTAGTGTACTGGAAGTTGGGGCGGTCGCTTCTCTTAAACTAAACCTATCTCTGACAAGATTGGTCGCTCTGGCTCAAAGAGTATAACCAAATTCGCGGATTACCTGCTCGGCCCGTGCTACCTTGTCCGAATAATCCTCGTCATAAGTCGCTATATTCAGATAAAGTCGCCAGGCTCCATCGCCATCTGTCACCAGCAAACAGGGTAAGAGATGTTCTTCCAAAATGCGCTTGACCTGGGCCACTTCCTCGCGCCGGGAGCTATCGTAGACACGCTTCATGCTTATCTCTCTAAAACTTTGGTAGCTAATACTTATGGGAGATATTTCTAACCCTGATTTGGTTGGATCGAGATTGGAAATCCCTCCCACACTGCACTTTACCCGTAAAATGCGTCTACCGCCTCGAAAGCCGCTTCCGCGATTTGCTCGGCATCCAGACCAAAATGATGATAAAGATCGGCCCGGCTACCCGATTGCCCAAAATCGTCCACACCGAGAGCCGTCAGGTTCGCCCCGTAAACGCTACCCAGCCAGGCCAGAGCGTGCGAAGCGGCATCGTGAACGGTAATGATAGGGGCCTGCCGCTCCTGGGCTGGAAGTAGCTTATCAAGCTGACCGTAATCGGTCTGCCCGGCACTCCGGGCCGCTTTCCAGGTGCGATAGAGCAGACCAGGGCTGGTCAGATTCAAGACATTTGCCCCCACCCCTTCGGATTGTAATAACCGGGCGGCCTCTAGTGTTTCCGGCACCAGCGCCCCACAGGTCACCAATTGAACCGTATACTCGCTACCGGCAGGCGCTTCAAGCAAGCGATAACCACCTGCCAGCGCTTGTCGTCGCAATTCATCCTCTCCTAGCCGGTTCAGAGCCTCCTGGAAGGGTGCTTGCTCGATATTCTTGGTCGAGAGCCGCAGATAAGTCGAATAACCCTTCTGACGGTCGCAACACTGCCGTAATCCTTCCAGCATCAGCCACTCGACCTCCTGTCCAAAACAAGGCTCATAAGAAAGCAAGTGCGGCAGTTCGATACCGAGGGAAGCCGTCACGGTCGATTGGTGCGCCCCACCTTCCGGCGAAAGGGTAATGCCTGCCGGGGTTCCGGCAAAAATAAACTTCGAGCCACTGTAGATGCTATAGATCAAGGCATCCAGTCCCCGACAGACAAACGGGTCGTAGACCGTCCCAATCGGGAAAAGCTGTTGCCCGCTTAATTCCGCCGACAACCCTAGCATACCGAGCAGCATAAACAAATTCATTTCGCTGATGCCAAGTTCGATATGTTGACCGCCGGGGGCCGGTTGCCATTTCAAAGTCCGCAGCGTGCCGTCTTCGTAATCGACCGCCACTTCGGGCGCAAACACCCCTACCTTGTTGATCCAGCCCGCCAGATTGGTCGAGATCGAGACATCCGGCGAAGTGGTCACGACCCGCCGCCCGATTTCCGGCACGTCAGCCAACCGCCGCACGATCCGACCGAACGCTTCTTGTGAAGAGGTCGCCGCCCCCTGATCTACTTCTAAACGCAACGGGATCGCCTCAGCAGCCAGCCCAGCCGGGGCCGCCGCCAGCACCGGGTAGAGCCTGGCCCGTGCCGTCTGACAGAGTTTGTCCTCCGCCGAACCGGGTGGGAAAGCGGCCCATTCCTGGCCTAGCGCTACTCCCAGCTTTTCGCGTACTTCTTCCAACTGCTTTTCGCTCAAAAGAGCCGAATGGTTCAGCCGGTCGCCCGCCACCGGCAAACTCCAGCCCTTGATGGTATAGGCGAAAATGACGGTCGGCGTGGTAGTCTCGCGGTCGGCTTCCTGCAAAGTGCGGATCAGGGCCGCCAGATCGTGACCGCCCAGGTTGGCAACCAGTGCAGGCAATTCAGCATCCGGCACTTCGCTCAACAGCCGAGAAAGCGTTGCTTCGTCCGGGCCACGCACCAGACGAGGCCGCAAGGCAGGGCCATCTAGCCGGATCAAATTCTGATATTCCTCATTGCTCATTTCGTCGATCCGGCGGCGTAAGGCTTCGCCATTCGGTCGGGCAAACATGGCCTCTAGTTTCTGCCCATATTTGACTTCCAGCACTCGCCAACCTTCGACCTCGAAATGCTTTTTGAGGCGGGCCGCTTTGATACCGGGGATAATTCGGTCGAGGCTTTGCCGGTTCAAATCGACAATCCAGAGCAAGTTGCCCAACCCGCGCAAAGCGTCTTCCGCGACGGTTTCCCAGACATTGCCCTCGTCCAGTTCGGCATCACCGAGCAGAGCTACAAAGCGGTTGCTGGTGACAGTTCCAAATTGGGTGCGGGTATATAGATGGCTGAGGGCGGCAAAAGCGGGCGCGGAAGCGCCCAACCCAACCGACCCTGTCGAGAAATCCACCGGGTCAGGGTCTTTGGTACGGCTTGGATAAGCCTGCAAACCTTTGTAAGAACGCAACTCTTTTAGATAAGAAGCGGGTAAGTTGCCCAACAAATACTGGACGGCATGATAGGCCGGCGAAGCATGTGGTTTGACCGCTACCCGGTCGCCTGCCTTGAGATAATAAAAATAGAGGGCGGTCAGAATCGACACCATCGAGGCCGAGGAAGCCTGATGCCCCCCGACTTTGCTTTTATCGGGGTTGGGCCGAACGTGATTGGCTTCGTTGATGATATTGGCGGAAAGCCACAAGATGCGACGCTGGATCGACTCCAGGGCCGCCAGTTCTTCCGCCGGCAGCGTCAACTCATCCGGCCCGATTACAGACGCAGCATGTCCGTTGGGCTTCGGTTTTGCCTCACGGCGGGCTTTACCTTTGCGGGTCGGCTTGGCCGCCTGTTCTATTTTGTCGATGGCTGCAATCTGGGTTTGGTCAAACTTATCCTGTAGCTTCATCTTGCCACCCACCTCTCCTTTTGTTTTCATTAGACACCTTTGGCTATATAGATCGCATTATAACAAAACAAAGCGCCCAGGACAGCCAATCCGCATCGGATGAAATACCGAATTTTTTGTATTTACGCAGCCCTGTCACCCTGAGCCGCAGCGAAGGGTCACAGAGTTTTTGTAATGGGAGAAAGATTGAACTCCTTTTGCTATTGCACAAAGTTGAATTTTGAGTTTGACTATGCAAAGAGGAAAAAGAGTTTTTAACTAAGAAAAGGAAAAGGTACTAAAAAAGCCGGGATAACTACCCGACTTCTCTAAATTTCTAAAAGGGGAAATTAGATGATATTTACTTGCGGATACCCAGCTTGGCAATTACGGTACGATAACGTTCGACATCTTTCTGGCTCAGATAGGCCAGCAAGCTACGACGACGACCTACCAATTTGAGCAGACCCCGGCGCGAGTGATTATCCTGGCGGTGGAGCCTCAAGTGTTCAATCAAGTGATTAATCCGCTCGGTGAGCAGGGCAATTTGGACTTCCGGCGAACCGGTATCCCCATCATGCGTCTCATATTTGGTCATTATTTCAAGCTTATTAGCTTTTTGAAGCGACATTCAGTAAAACCCCCTTTCAAATGGGATCGGTATGGCATATAATAAATACGGTCAGGCTTTGAGCAGAAATTACTCTGGAAAAGCGAGAGAATTGCAACCTGCTGTCTTCTGTCTGATCGGTTGTTCTTAAAAGAAAGATACCGTTTTAACCTAGCGCACCCAGCCCACCCTGGCAAGGCAAGACTTGGGCCAATATACTTATCGCGCTGTGAACCCTATTATAGCACAACCTATCTCATGTTGCAATCTAACCACAACGTTTCAACCTTGCCAGCCGACAAAGAGGCCGCTAAAATAGAGTTTAACTTTTACGGCGCTCCTCGCTTCGCCCGGTCGGTTTGATCCGGCAAAGCCACGCTGCAAAATCAGTCGCCGCTAAGGGCAACCCAGGCGATACCTCGATCAGTGTAATGAAAATCCTGAAGTAAAGGTAGGTGGTAGCTATGGCTCGATATTTCCCCAGAATTGGTTTGTTAATCGGTTGTCTGCTGGCTTTGAGCCTGCTGCTGCTGGCCTGCGGGCAGGCCAGCACCGAAGTAGCGCTAAGCTTGCCAACGGCTGACCCTTCGGTGGTGGCTGCCAAACTGTCACCGACGGCAACCTCCCAGGCTACGGCGGCGGCTACTACTTCGGCAGCCAACCCAGATGCGACTGCTACCCCGGTCGTGATCGGAACGCAGCAAGTAGCAGGCCGTACCCCCACCGTAGTGGCCCGCCCTGCCGCCAGCCCTAGCCCCCGCCCGACCCTCACCCCTAGAGCAATCAAACCGCCGACCGGCTTTTCCGGCAAACTGAGCATTATGGGAGCGGACAATGCCGTTTACATCAGCCGGTTTGACGGCAGCCAACCCCAGGTAGTGCTGGGTACGCCAGGGGTTAAACCGAACCGTACCAGCGACGGCCCTTTGTTCGATTGGCCGACCTGGACTAACGATGGCAGCAAACTGGCGGTGATCGGCGTTAACGTAAAAGGCGGCTCCTTCGGCAGTTCGGACATTTTTGTGATCGGTGCCGACGGCAAAAACCCCTACAAAATCTTAAATGCCAGCCCCGATCAACCGATCTTTATAAGCTGGTCGCCCGATGGCAATTTGCTCTCCCTACTGGTCGGTGGAGGAACGGGCAATCCGCTCGAATTGCGACTGGTCGATACCAGCAAAGGGCCGACCGCCCCCGCCGATGCGCCCCGTAAAGTGGCTCAGGGCAGTTCGATCTATACCGGTTGGTCGCCCGATAGTCAACAGCTTTTGATCCATGCAATGGTTAGTGCCACCGATAATACCGTCGCCCTTTTGTCAGCCAAAGACAGCAAGGCCCAGGCCGTTCCGATCAAGGGTAGCCCTAGCGCTTTCCGTAGTCCGGCCTTCTCGGTCGATGGGGCGCGGCTGGCCTTTGCCGTTCTAAACTCTCAAAGCGGTAACGAGGAAATTAATATCATCGATAAAGGCGGTAGCGCGGTTGGCTCTATCGAGGTTGGCGGGCGGGGCGCGACCTTCAACTGGTCGCCCGGCGGCAACCGTCTGGCCCACACCTATTTGATCCCCAACGGTCAGGGGCTGTACAAAGGGATCGCCCTGACCGAATTCGACACAGCAGCCAGTGGCAAGCTAACCGCCACCCAGGTCGTCAACGAACCGGTCGCCAGCTTCTTCTGGTCGCCGGACGGCAAGAAGCTGGCTTTCCTGACCGTCAACGATCAGGGTAGCTTGCTGATCTGGAAGCTGTATGACCTCGACACCAAGAAAGTTACTCAACTGACCGAGTGGCTGCCTAGCGATAGCTGGATACAGATGATCCGCTTTTTCGATCAATACGCCCAATCGAATTCGGTCTGGTCGCCCGACAGCAAGGCCCTCGTTTTTAGCGGCTTCTCCAAAGAGGATGTAGCAACCCTGACCGGTCAATCGCCCGACGATATTGTCCCGACCGTCTATATAATGCCGGTGGATGGTTCAGCCGCAGGCAAGCTAACTGCGGTCGCACCCGGCAATATCGCTTTCTGGACCAAGTAGCCCGAAGTTATACCAATACACAAAGCCCTTGAGCTATAAGATTATGTGTAGGAGCGAGCTTCTGCTCGCGATTGTAGACACGGTTAGGTGTTCAATCGCAAGCAGAAGCTCGCTCCTACAATAGATCAATAAAGAGCAATAACTCGATCAACTCTTAATTTGGCGATTATTGGTCGATTTGGTTGCATCCTTTTTGTATTTCCAAGCGTTTAACTACCCGCAACACCGACGATAAGCTTGATTTATCGTCATTTCAGTACCGTTTGGCAAATAGCAAAAGGAGATACTCAAAAAATGAAAGCAAATCAACCGCTAATGATTATGATCGCAGGCCCTTATCGCTCCGGGACAGGCGACGATCCGGTAAAGATTGCGGCGAATTTACAAGCTATGAACGAGGCAGCCCTTCAAATCTTACGAGCCGGTCACATCCCGGTAGTTGGCGAATGGTTCGCCCTACCACTGGTCGAAACGGCTGGCTCAACCCAACTCGGCGATGACATCTTTAACGAGATTTTTCACCCGATTGCCCACCTGGTCGCCAAACGTTGCGATGGCTGCTTGCGATTGAGCGGCCCCTCGCAAGGGGCGGATGGAATGGTACAACTAGCCCAGTCGCTTGGTCAGCAGGTTTTCTACCGAATTGAAGATATTCCTCAGCTCCAATATCCTCACCCTATCGATTAAACAAACCTTACAGGAATTGCAAAGAGATTAAACTGGTAGGGGCGACCATAAAGGTCGCCCCCAAGAACAAGAACGGTTCAATCTTTCTGCACTTTGCTATAAGGTCGCCCCTACCAACAGATAAGTCTAAGGCGTGGCTACCACTGCAAGGCTGTGAGCGTCACCCCCCGCGATAGAAATTACCCCATTTAAGCCTGTTACCAGAACCGGGACTTTGCTAAACGTGTTAGTGCCATTGCCAAGTTGCCCGTTATCGTTCAAGCCCCAGGCATAGACTTTGCCGCCAGTAGTGAGGGCCAGACTGTGTGAACCACCGGCAGCAATCGCCTGTACTCCGCTCAGACCACTGACCGCGACTGGCGTTTTGCTGCTGGTGGTGGTGCCGTTGCCGAGCCTGCCAGAGCCGTTATTGCCCCAGGCTACGACCGAGCCATTCGACCGCAAGGCCAGACTGTGCTTTTCACCTCCGGCGACCGCAACGGCATCGGTCAAACCATTGACCTGCACCGGGACTTTGCTATTAGTGGTCGAGTTGTTGCCAAGTTGACCGCTACTGTTCAAGCCCCAGGCGACGGCTTGGCCTCTGGTCTGCACCGCCAGACTGTGCCAACCACCCGCCCCAATCGCCTTTACATCGATCAAGCCAATGACCGGGACAGGCGTTTTGCGGTTAGTCGTCGTGTTATCGCCTAGCTGTCCGGCGTTGTTCTTGCCCCAGGCTACCACGCTGCCGTCCGAGCGCAAGGCCAACACGTGCGAACCACCTGCCGCAATCGCCTTCGCATCGGTCAGACCGCTAACCAGCACCGGCGTGCTGCTGGCGACCGTCGAGTTGTTACCAAGTTGGCCCGACTCGTTCGCACCCCAGGCGTAGACTTTGCCGTCCTGGGTCAGGGCCAAACTATAACCGTAACCCGCCGCTACCGCTACGATATTATTCGGCAGACCGCCGACCAGTACCGGCACAAGCACGTGATCCGAAGTTGTACCATTGCCGAGTTGCCCGACAAAGTCTTCACCCCAGGCGTAGACTTTGCCGTCTTTGGTAAGGGCCAGACTATGCTCATCCCCGGCAGCGACTTGCCGGACTTTGCTCAAATTTAACACCCCGACCGGAACATAACTATCATTCGTGGTGTTATTGCCGAGTTGCCCGTCAATATTGCCACCCCAGCCGTAAGGCTTGCCAGATGGTTGCGGCAGCAAGTTGGTCAGGCTAAAGTTAGCCGGGCTGCTTGCGCCGTTTACGCTGGCCGTCACGATATATGGCCCACCTACAATGCCGTTAGCGGTAAAGAGCGGGGCAGTAGCGATCCCGTTGGCATCAGTTTTGGCGGTTGCTAGTTGGGCAATCCCCGGATAACCAAACGTACCGCTCGGCCCGCTTGTGGGAGCCTTGAAGGTAACAATCACGCCGCTCACGGGCTGATTGTTACCATTTTTCACCACCACTTTAAGCGGCGCGAAAGGCTCATTGATGGTGACACTTTGGGGCGAACCGCTACTCACCGTTATCGTAACCGGCAAAATCTTTAGCGGACTGCCGCTTGAAGAAGATGCAGCGTAAAGCTCATCCCCCGCAAAGCTGACGGTCAAAGTGTAATCCCCGGCAGGCCATTCCGGTGTTTCTAGCGCGGCTTCCCCGACAAAGTTGGTAAAGACCGACTTGCTAAAAGTGCCGGTCGAGCCAGTAGCGGTAAAGACCACCAGCTTCTCGCTCAAGAACTGTTTCGGATTGCTGTGGCTTAAAGTGGCTTTGACCCCGGTCGAAGTACCAAACTGCACTGCCGGGGATGGCACAGTCAACCCCAGATCGGTAGGCCGCTTGTTGATCGTTAGCAAATTAGAAGCCGAAGTCAGTTGATAAGTTCCACTGCCGGCAAAGTTAACATTCAAGAAGAAAGTTCCCTGCGACTGGCGGATTACCAAACTGCCCGTGCCAGGGCCGTTGTTAACCGAAGCCTCCCCATTCGCGTTGGTGATAGCCGTGACGCTCTGCCCACCCAGATCGAAGGAGATCGGTTGGTTGGCGAGGAACTGATCGCCCGACCCGTTGTTGAACTTCAGGACGGCCTTAAGGGTCGGCGTATCGAGGTAGTTAGCTGTCGATGGCACAGTCAGGAAGCTCAGGCTGGTTTTGGTTTGGGGCGGAACCGTATCGAGCGCAAAATATGCGCCGGAATTGGTCGCCAGCGTAACCAGGCCGGTTCCGTTGGCAGCCTGCACCATAAAGCGGAAGTTTGCCGCCGAAAGCGCCCCCAGCGGCATACTCCCCTGCCAGATGGTCGGGTCAAACGCGCTACGGGTCAGGTCGAGCGATTGCCATAGCCCGTTGTTAGCGGTGTAGGTAATCCAGGCTTCCTGCACCCCGGCCAACCCATTGCCCGTCACCTTTACGCTAAAGAGCAAATTAGCACCGACCAGATTACCCGCCACCTCCGAGATGGACGGGGCCGCCGCCAAAGCCGCGCTGTTGGTCGGGTTTGCTCCGGCTGTATCCGGGATGTAGTAATTACGGAACTGCATCTGGCTATACTTGCGAATAGTCCCTTTGGTTGAGCCGGGTGCGTTCGATTTGAATTGCGACGGCGTAGCCAGGACGCGAACGTTCTGACCGTTTAGCGCATCGTAATAGTTGGTTGACCAAAGTTGGGTCGGATAGAAGACGCTCGACTCGAAGGTCGGGTGGAGCGGCCCTAGCTCGAAGCCGGGTACGGAAGTCAGTGGGAACTTATCGGTCAGGTCTGTATAGCTACCGCTTCGGAAGCCGACCCCCCGCAAGATTTTGCCCCCAGCCGTTACATTGCGACTTTCGAGCGGCAAGATCGGTTCGAGCGGGTTGTTTACCGTCCCCTGACTGCCGGAGAAATATTCCGCCGTAACAGTCGAATTATCCACCGGGTTGGTCAGGGTACGCGACTGAGGAGTCAACACCGGGTTCAACAGGAAATCGGTACTCGACAAACCCAGGGCCTGTCCAGGGTTGGCCCCGACTGTCCCCGGCACGCCGATAGCGACTGGGTCGGCAGACGGGGGTAGGCCCTGCATTGTTACGCCTAGCATCGGCAACCCGTACAAGGTCGCCTGTAGTACTACCTTTTGATCCATCCCGCTCACGGTCGGATTGGTCGCCAGATAGTTCCGCTTGGCCTGGATGAGGGCCTCACCGACCCGGTTTGTGACCTGACCGGTGCCGCTCCGAAGCTGTTTAGTGAAATCCAGGTAAAGCTGTTCGCTATAACCGATAGTCTGGTCGTCGCCGTATTGGTAGCCGGTTCCGATTATGGCAGTCCCACCCTTGCGGGCGATGGCCTGCGCCCAATCTGGCTCAAGTCGTTGGCTCGCGCCCAGCACCGTATCGCTGCCGGGGATGTTATAGCCGGAGTGACAGCCGACACTAAAGAACAAGATATTGCTCTGATCCTGATCGGCGGCGGCAAACTCGGCAGAAGTCAGGAAGCTGGTATAGTTGGCGGCCTGAGCATCGTAGGCGCTAAAGTGGCCCGCCAAAAAGACCAGATCGTGCTTTTTATTGACAAACTGCGAGTTCAAATAAGCCGCATTCCAGGAAGCCGCGTTATTTGGTGGCGTATTCTGAGGCGTAATATTGGCGTTGCAGAGAGAAGTACTCTGATCGCAAGTACTGGCATTGATCCCGGCCTGAAGTTGCTGCTTGACCGCCTCAGCACTGTCGGCTACCAGATCATAGCCAGTGATAAGGGCCGATTGGGGGGTCAGGGCCTTGTTGGGGCCAAGACCCAGGTAGAGATCAATCAAGCGGGTGATTTCCGGCGCAGTCTCAATCAACCGTCCGACCGAGGCTCCCGGCAAGGGGAAGGCATAATCGTTGCGGGTGATTTTGGCAGTCGAGCCGTACTCATCCTGACCCAGCACCAGCCCACTTTGCAAAGCGGCATCCAGACTACCCAACGGCTTGACTGGCGGAGAGTAGGTCTTTTCGTTGGCCTGCCCTGCTACGTCCGGGTAGCGGTAGAACGGGAGCGTGTTGTCCGGGCCGAGCAACACCACGTATTTCAACTTGGCGGTCGTCCCCCGGTAAGTGTCGATAACGGCTTTAATCTCGTTAGCGACCACATTCTTAAGATAGGCACAGGTCTTGTTGCCATCCGCCAGGGTGTTAGCGGCGGCGACCCTCCCATAAGCCGGGTCAGCCAGATCAACCACTGCCCCGTTTACTTTGCTATCGCTCGCCAGCGTGTTAAGTTTGGCAAAGAAAGCACTCTTTTCGGCAGCATTCGTATTCAACGGATTGCCATCCGAACCCAGCAGACGGCTGGAGTCGGTCAAAATCACGCTATCGACGTTACCGACCTGAGCGGGGGTCGGCGGGGCCGCCCCGCTGACCGTCGGCAAGGTCGTACCGCACACTCCGCCCGTCACTTCAATTTTCAGGCGGAAAGGTTTGGCCGCGCTAAAGGCCCCATTGCGGCTGGATACCCGCACATAGAACGGGCCGGAATTGCTGTAGGTAGGCCGGAAAATGTTTTCCGCCGATAGCCCTTCGTTGGCCGAGACTGCGATCAGGCTCAAGATTTGCGCCCCGCTATAAGCCTGGGAATCAAGGCCCGGCGGCACAACCTCGTCAGCCTTAAACAGTTCGTTCAAATAGCCTGCTGGTAGCAACTTGGTCGGCAAATAGCCACTCGTCAGGTAGCCACTGGTCAGGTAGCCACTCGTCAGGTAGCCGCTCGTTAGATAGCCACTCGTCAGATAACCGCTCGTTAGATAGCCGCTCGTCAGATAGCCGCTCGTCAAAGCTTTGCTGGTACTGGCCTGAGCCGTAACGGTCTGAATGTTTTGGGGGTTGGTAAGCTGGCTATAGCTTTCCTGGATATTGCGGTAGAAATTCAAATCGTAATTATCGGGTAGTTCGGTGGTGCTAACCCCGGTCAGGGTCAGGTTGATTTTGCTGTCCGGCCCTGCCTCAAATTTGTACCACTTGGACGCGCCCGGTGTCGAAATAAACTCATCGATGGTCTGGCCCGAAGCAAGCGAGGTCGCCCTGGCCCAGGTATCGTTAGCACTGGCCGGGTCGAACTCGAACGAACCAAGATCGCAAACCCCAAAGCGGGGATAGCCGCGCTGGTCGGTCGGCGGGCAGTTGGCGGCATTGCCGCTATTGATAGCCGCACTGGTCGGTTGCAAAGCCAGCGTCGGGGTCGGGCCGCCGTTGTTGGTCAGCGGGCCGAGCAAAGGATTGGTATTGTTAAAGGCCGCAAAAGCACAACTGCCATCCGAGGACAAATTGTTGCCACCATCGTTGACCGGGTTATTGCAGTTGTTGCCGCCGGGCGTATTATTGGCAAGGATCGAGTTTTTCAGCCCGACTGCCCCACCCGAAATCGTGATGCCACCCCCGATGTTGCCCGCGATAGTCGTATTGGTCAAAGCGGCAGTACCTAGCGCGTTCGCCAACCCGCCGCCGCTTCCAGTCGCTATATTGCCAAAAAGGGTGCTATTGGTGATGGTCAGACCGCCCCGATTGAAAAGACCGCCGCCGTTCTGGGCGCTATTGTGGGCTATCGTGCTGCGGATAACCGTCAGGGTCGCGCCAGTCTCGTTGTAAACGCCGCCGCCATCAGTTGCCGCTAGATTGGCATAGACCAAAACTTCTTTGAGGGTTAGATTACCGCCATTTTGAATACCACCGCCAGTAGTAGTATTACCGTTGGTGAT
Source organism: Chloroflexia bacterium (assembly GCA_038210655.1). Taxonomy (GTDB): domain Bacteria; phylum Chloroflexota; class Chloroflexia; order Chloroheliales; family Chloroheliaceae; genus 54-19. The sequence continues at coordinate 29,303 of JBBQWM010000030.1, read as the reverse complement.
GTTCAAGCCGGAGATAGTGGCGGTATAGGGCGATTGCAACGTGAAGATGCGATAATTCCCCCCGCTATTGCGGCGTACCACCACCCGGTTAGCTCCCGGCCCGTTGATCGTCATACTGCTGCTGATATTGGGCAAGGCCGAGGCCAGATTGATCGTACCATACAGACTGGGATTAAAGTTGATTGTGTTTGCCCCGCCCGCGCTGTTCGCGTCGAGCATGGCCTGCCGGAGCGAACCCGACCCGCTATCGTTGAGGTTGGTGACCTTAAAAGTCAGGCCGCTCGGTAGCACATTTACAGTCGCGCTCCCAGTTAGGCTGGCGTTAATCGTATCGGTAGCGGTAATGGTACGAGAGCCAACCGTATTGAGGGTTACACCGTTGACAAAAGTATGTACCCCGGCATCGCCCAGCGTGAAAGTATAGTTGGCAGGCAGAATCGCGGCTCCGTCCGAACTGGTAAAATGAACCGTCCCGGTATAGCCGGTCAGGGTATTGCCGCAACCATCCTGGGCCGTTACGGTCACGCTAAAAGGCGCTCCCACTGAGGTCGCCGCCGGGGCAGTCACTACCAATTTAGGGGTCAGGGCATTATTGAGCAAAATATAAACCCCTGCCGGTGAAGCCTGGTTTACCACCGCCAGATCGGGCCTGCCGTCGCCGTTAAAATCACCGACCGCTACCGAACGCAGAGCCGTCCCGACCGCGATATTAGTTGGGGAACCAAAGCCGCCCGCTCCATTGCCCAAAAGCAGACTCAGGTTGTTAGATTGACTGTTAGCGGTTACGACATCCAGCTTGCCATCGCCGTTAAAATCCGCTACGGCGACTGAAACAGGGTCATCCCCTCCGGCCAGACCGTAAGTAGTGGCGGCTCCAAAAGTACCGTTGCCGTTACCCAAAAGTAGGCTAATATTATCGGTATCTTCGTTGGCTGTGACAATATCAAGCTTGCCATCGCCGTTAAAATCGCCAACCGCCAGCGCGTGTGGCGCATGACCTCCACCGAGGCTATAAGCCGTGGCGGCGCCAAAACTGCCCGCCCCGTTGCCCAATAGCATCCCAACACTATTTCCCACACTATTAGCGGTTACGACATCCAGCTTACCATCGCCGTTGAAATCGCCGACCGCAATAAAAACGGGATAAGTATTGGCTCCGGTCGGGAAAAGCGTCGCAATGCCAAAACTACCCGCCCCATCGCCCTTCAAAAGGCTGATATTATTGTCCGACCCGTTGGCGGTCACGACATCCAGTTTGCCATCCCCATTAAAATCGCCCAGCGCCAGCCCGATAGGATTGGGCGCACTCAGGCCATCTACCAGCGGTGAGCCTGCCGCACCAACATTGAGAACCACTACCACTTTATCGCTATCGGAACCGGGCAGCACTGCGTCCAAAAAGCCGCCGCTATTCAGATTGCCCAGGGCGACCTGCCCGACCGGGATACCGTTGGTAGCCACACTTTTATCGGGTGCAAAAGTGCCGGTTCCGCTTCCCAATAGGGTATTTAGCTGCTTGCCACTATGGGCGGTCACGAGGTCAAGCTTGCCATCTTTGTTAATATCCCCAATGGCAACATAGACCGGGTTTGGGTTAATTGTATTGTACAAGGTCGGCGACCCGAAATTGACCGCACTCGGACAGACCGCCAGCGCAGTCGGGGTCGTCGCTGCCAAACCAACCAACAAAGCCGCCAATGGCAGGCAGATCAGGTATAGCAAGCTAATTTTGGTCGTGCGAGATCGCATCTCAAATTTTGTAATGCGGGTAAACCGGGTGCTAAAGGTGCGGGTTCCCATAGAGTTGTCCCTCAATTTGTGTTTGGCTTTACAGTCTAACTCGATAAGCAGCGGGCGTTGGTTCGGATAACCAGAATTTTTGGTGGGCCAGCTAAATTAGCCCTAATCGGCAAAATATCCTTAGCCTGGTTTTGCAAAAAGAACACAACACAAACTGACCGAAAACGGTCAGGCAGTTTAAAATATTCAAATTAATCGGCAAGCAAGAGTGATGGTTATAGAGGAGTGGATTGGCGTGGTATAAGAACTGTCCTAACCATCTGCGCTATTGGTTGATTGTAGAAGTACTTTCTTAAATCAAAATTGTTAGTGCCAGCCTCACTTAGACAACAAAGTGAAGCAAAAAGCGACTGATTACTGGCCCTCGCTCTTAAGGCGGTAAACATTAGGTCTATTTAGACCAATGCTAAAAAATTTTAATATTCAGTATAATTTGATTATACGCAGAGGTAGCGACCTTGTCAAGAGCGTAGACAAATCTATTTGTTCATAAGTCTGGCGAACTTTCGTTCACGCTTCCAACGCATAATCGACGGCCTGATCGAAGGTCATGGCCTGCCCTGCTTCCCAGGCTTCGAGCCAGGCTTGTGGACTGAGGGTCTGGCGGGCCGGCAGCAACCGGCGACGCAAAACCGACTCTTCGGCTTGGGAAAGCGGTGCGCCAATCGTTTTTCGCAAGGTGTGAGCGGCCCCGGCTAAACGAGCCGACCGGTCGGATTGTATTTCGATAGCGGCTAACCCTGCAAAGAAATCGAGCAAGGCCGCTATCGTCCGGCGGTCGCCCAATTCCCGGTAAAGGCGCAGACTTTCCTTGAGAAAGATATGGGCCGCTTTGAAATCCTTCTGGTCTAATGTTACGTCCCCCAAACTATCCAGCGTGTTGGCGATGCCCCATTTATCCTTGAGACCGCGCCGGATCGTCAGGCTTTCTTCCAAAAAGGCCCGTGCCGCCGTAAGATCACCCTGATCGCGGGCCACCAGCCCTAGATTGTTAAGCAACTGCCCCACCGCGAATTTATTATCGAGTACCCGAAACTGTGCCAGGCTCTTTTCATAGAAAATGCGGGCAGTGGCGTGATCGCCCTGTTCGCGGGCCACTACCCCCAAATTGTTGAGCAAACTGGCGACCCCTGGGCGGTCGCCTAACTGCCGCATCAATTCCAAACTTTTCTTATAATACTCGCGGGCGGCTTCCGGGTCGTTCTGAGTGTTGGAAAGCGTCCCAGCCGCTTTGAGAGCCTTCGCCCGGATTGCGCTCGAAACCGTACTTGCGCCGGATGCAGTCAAGGCCGCTTCCAGCCATTGCCGACCTTCGCTCAGGTAGCCCCGCACCATCCAGAAACGCCACAAAGCCCCGCCAAAACGCAAGGCTACTTCAAAAGGATCGGACAATTCGCTATCGGCGGCTTGCCAACCCGCCTCGCCTGCTTCGAGCGACCAACCGAGGGCCGTCCGCAAATTGTCGTGATCCTGTTCGAGCCGGGCCAGCCATTCGGTTTGCTGGGGGCCAATCAGGGCCGGTTCGGCTTTTTCCGATAGCTTCAAGTAGTAGGCGCAATGGTTGGACTTGACTTGCTCCGCTTCGCCGCGCTCGATCAATTTTTCCTGGGCGTATTGCCGTATACTGACCAACATGCGATAGCGGGTTTCTTGATCCTGCTCTTCGGCAATTGCTAATGACTTATTCACCATTTGCATAAGCAAGTCGATTACGTCAAAATCTTCGATAGCGCCGCCTTCATATTCACCCACACAAACCGCTTCGGCATCCTCCAAAGTCCAGCCACCGGCAAAAACCGATAAGCGGGTGAGCATGGCTCGCTCGTTTTCGGGTAGCAAATCATAGCTCCAATCAATTAGAGCGCGTAGAGTTTGCTGACGAGGTAGAGCGGTGCGGCTACCGCTCGTTAGCAGCTTAAAGCGGTTGTCCAAACGGGCGGCAATCTGCTCGACCGTCATGGCTTTGATACGGACGGCAGCCAGTTCGAGGGCCAGTGGTATACCATCCAACTGGTAGCACAACTGAGCCAGCGCCGCCGCGTTCTGATTTGTCACCTGGAACTTGGGGTTAGCCGAAGTTGCCCGGTCTACGAACAGACGGACTGCTTCGTATTGGGTCAGCTTTTCAAGCGAAGGCAATCGGTTGGGGTTGGGCGCAGAAAGTGAGGGAACCCGCCAGGTAGTTTCACCACCAATCCCCAACCCTTCACGACTGCTGGCTAGAATCCGAAGTTTGGGGCAGGCCCGCAACAATTCTTCGGCTAGACGGGCGCAAGCTTCCACCAGATGTTCGCAATTGTCCAAAATAACCAGGGCTAGTTTATCGCGCAGATGGTCAGCCACGCTCGTTATCAAAAGTTGGCCCGGTTCTTCCCGCACCTTTAGCAAGCTGGCTAACTCCTGGACAACCAGCGAAGGGTCGGTCAGGGGAGCCAATTCGACAAACCAGATGCCATCCGGGAAAGTATCGAGCAAGCGGTTCGCCACTTCTATCGAGAGACGGGTCTTGCCGGTTCCACCTGCCCCCATCAAAGTCAGCATCCGGGTATTTTTGAGCAGAAGTTGGGCCTGAGCCAGTTCTTCCTCACGCCCGATAAAGCTGGTAAGTTGGGCCGGTAAATTATTAGGCGTGACACGGGGAGGTGCTAGAACCGCCTGAGCCTGTTCGTGGGGCAGAGTACGCGAGGATTGGACAGGGCTACTCGGCTGAACCAAAGGTATAGCCTGGGTCGGGGCTTCGACGCTCAAATCGGAAGAACTATTTCGAGCCTGCACTTCTGCCAGCGCATGACGATAGGCCGAAGCCAACTCGAGCGCACTTTGATAGCGTTTAGCAGGTTCTTTCTCTAAGGCCCTCAGCACCACGGCACTGATTTGTTCGGGGACGGATGGCTCGATTAATTGAAGCGGGGTAGGGGCAGCATTGGCGTGCAGCATCAAAAGAGTAACCGCCGCCCCACTAAAAGGGGCCTGCCCGGTCAGCATATGATACAGCACTGCTCCCAGCGAATATATATCGCTACGAAGCTCGGCCTTACCGTAAGCCTGTTCCGGCGACATATAAGCCGGGGTTCCGACCGAATAGCCGGTCGTAGTCAGGTCGGCTCCCCCTTCGAGATGTTTGGTTAGCCCGAAGTCGCTCAACTTGGGCCGTCCCTTTCGGTCGATCAAGATATTAGCCGGTTTAATATCGCGGTGAACCAGCCCGTGCTGATGGGCGATTTCCAGACCCCCGGCCAGTTGTTGCAGGATCGCGCCGGTTTCCTCGATGCTAAGCTTACCTCGGCTCCGCAACAAATCCTTGAGATCAACCCCCTCAACCCCACCCTCCACATATTCCATCACGATATAGGGCGTATCTTCGTAAAGCCCTAATTCATAAGTGCGGACGATGGCTGGGTGATATTCAAGCCGAAGCGCGTTACGGGCTTCGCCCTGTACAAAACGGTCGCGGGTAACAGAATCGCTCCCAAAAGCGCCCAAGATTAGTTTGATCGCGCGTGGCTCTCGGAGGAGCAGGTGCTGGGCCAGCCAGACCTCCCCCATGCCCCCTTTACCCAGCAATTTTTCCAGGCGATAAGTACCGCCAAAAATAGCCCCTGGTTCTAGCATTTTTAGTGAGTCCCCTGTTGACCATAAATTTCGATTTCGCTCTTATTATAGTGCTAATTGTGTCTGGGTCTATTATAACATCATCTAGTACTTTATGGTTCATATCATGCTTTGCTTTTCATGAAATTACCAGTGGTGAGACTTGGTGGCGATGTTGCTAGGGCTATTCTACTATATTACTACTGGTACTATAGCATGTTGCACAGTTATTAACCCCTGTAGGAGCGAGCTTCCGCTCGCGATTGGAACAACAGCTGGGTGTTCAATCGTGAGCAGAAGCTCGCTCCTACAGATAATCGGACGGCCCAATATCTTTGCAATTTGCTGTAATCCGTCTAGCATCAATAAACGCGGGTTTGGTTAGTTTTAGTCGGTTTGGGCCGGAAATTGGCAAAAAGTCTTGACAAAACCCAAAATCGGAGTTATCGTAATACTACCAGAATGGAAATATTTCAGATCGAGAGTATTCTGGAATAGCTGGTCAATAGGATCAATATGACAACCGATAAACCGTTAGACCCGGAACAAGTAGCTGATGTACGTGATTTTATAATGTTTCTGGGCGAAAAATTTAAGAATAGCACCGCCGATTTTGAGGATTTTAGCAAATGCTCGATCCAGGAAATCACCGTGCTAAAGATGCTTTCCCAGCGTGGTTCGCTGGTAGTCAAAGATATTGCTTGTCGCCTGAATAATGTCAGTTTGAGTAGCCTGACCAGGGTGCTGGATCGGCTCGAAGAGAGCGAATACATCACCCGCACCCTCAACCGGGAAGACCGCCGTAGCTTCTGGATCGGCTTGACCGAAAAGGGTGAGCGGATGGCCGAAGCCTATCAGCACAAGTTTGAATTGATGGCCCTGGGCGTATTGGAAGCCCTAACCCCCGCCGAGCGGCTAATCCTGATTGAGCTTTACAGCAAAGTTCGCACCAAGTTAGGTGATAAAGATATTAGCCTGACCGGTTCGCCCGATAGCAACAGTCCAACTCTAAAGGATACTCAGTTAGACCCAGCCAAACGCTAGAACTGGGGCCTGAACTGTGAACTAGATCACATACAGGCCCTTTTTTCAGCCTTATAATTGCTACCAGATCGGTAATATATCAAGAGCGAACTATTTAAGACAGCAAATAATTATACCGGTGCGGACTTGCATCTATAATAGAATAAAAGAATAGAAAGGAAGAGTTTGCCATGAAAGAGATCAAAGAGCTTATAGAAGTAGTCGAACGAATTGCCGCCAATCGGCCTCGCTACAGCTTGCCAAACTTCTTACCACGTCCTGTCCTTGTATTAGGCGTACTAACTATGCTAAAAGACCGGGATTACACCGGCGATGTGCTAATCCGAGAACTGGCTTCCCTTTCGCGTCGGGCCAGCGGCTATGGGGTCAACTACCCCCTCTTGCACGACCTCGAAGCGGCGGGTATTTTGCAGGTCTATCGTCCTGACAACTCACCCCGGCGGGTCTACACTATAACCGAACAGGGTCGCACCAAACTGGCTCGGCTCAATCAGGAATATAGTGCCGCCCAGCCTGAGCAATTCCAAACCGGGTTTACGATCACCTATGGTCTACCTAACCTGACCGGGCAAAGCGATCTGGCCTACGCCAGCTAACTAAACGCTTATCTGTAGGAGGGAGCTTCTGCTCGCGATTAAAAGAGTGCTGAGTGTTCAATCGCGAGCAGAAGCTCCCTCCTACAGGGGTCAGTTTCGCGGCATTTTGTTATAAAAATAATAGTCCGTTCCCTTATGTCAGGGAACGGACTATTATTTTTAGACCTATTTGGGGATTGCTTTTTTAGAAAATTGGTTATATTATGTTAAGTGCTGGTCAGGATATACCTTGAAACTGAGATTAACCGAGAATGCTAAATTCTGAATTCCAAACCAAAGATCGTCCCTTACGCCGACCTGATACGACTGGGGATAAGTCGTCTAGCTTGAACAAACGCCGAATGCTCTTAATTTCGGCCTTGTCCGGGCTGACCTGGGCCGGGCTGGTTGGACTGATTTTCTTGCTAAACGTAGGCGATTATGATTTCTGGTTTCCAGGGCGATTGCTAACTTACATACTGCTATTGATCGCGCCGACCCTGACTTTTATGCCAATAGGTCGGTCGCTCGAATTTCCGCTTTACGGCTTCTGGGCAGTCATCAGTTGGGCCATCTTTGGCTACGTACTGGCCTTTGTGCCAACCAACCCGGAGCGCGGTTGGAGCGACAATAGCGGGCCGCTCGGCTTGCTCTTGCTTTCACTCTTCATGATAACAGTCACGCTCTTTTTGCCGCTTTTCTACCGGCTGGGGTTCCGGCTTTTTTCACGACGCATCCAGCAATATGATCTGAACCGCGCCCGACGCGAGGCAGTATTAGCAGGGACCTACATACTACTGCTGGCCTTCTTGCGGGTAGTCGGAGCCGTAAACCTGCTCAACGCCATCAGCCTCTTTATGGCCTTCATAGTCCTGGAACTCCTCATCCTCACCCGAAGCAAGGGATGAAAGGGATTTACGATTTACGATTACAATACATGCTTCGCTCTTACTTCTCTTCTGCGTTCATTATTCTGCATTCTGCCTTCTGCATTCTGCATTCTGCATTCTGCATTGTTCATCCGTGTTCATCCGTCCTATCTGTGTTCATCTGTGTTATAACTCCCCTCTTCTGCCTTCATCCATCCCTTATTAAGAGTCTAACACAAGTCTAACGCCAAAAGTGGTTACTTTCCCTTTTGTAGTTGCGTAGAATATGGTAGCATAAAGCGGTTAAGAGTGCTAAACAATTTGGTCGCTTGTGCCGCAGTCTTATTTGGAAGCAAGCAAACAAACTGCACTAAATATAGAAATCCTTCTTAATTTATAAAAGGATAAGAGAATCCTAAACCTTGGAGGAATAAGAGACAAATGGCAAAGATATTGGGAATAGATCTGGGAACCACCAACTCTGCAATGGCAGTAATGGAAGGTGGCGAGCCGGTTGTGATCCCTAACGCAGAAGGAGCACGCACAACCCCTTCGGTTGTAGCAATTTCCAAAAGCGGCGAGCGGCTAGTGGGTCAGGTCGCCAAGCGTCAGGCGGTTACAAACCCAGAAAACACGATTTTCTCGGTAAAGCGTTTTATGGGCCGCAAGTATGATGATCTTTCGGTACAGCGCGACCTTAAATTGGTACCTTATAAAGTCAGCAAGCGCACCAATGGTGACGTAGAAGTTTTGCTAGGCGGCAAAGCCTATAGCCCACCCGAAGTTAGCGCAATGATCCTCGCCAAGCTCAAGGCCGATGCCGAAGCTTACCTGGGCGAGAAAATTACCCAGGCTGTAATTACCGTTCCGGCCTACTTTAACGACAGCCAGCGCCAGGCTACCAAAGATGCCGGTGAAATTGCCGGGTTGCAGGTGCTTCGTATCATCAACGAACCGACCGCCGCTGCCCTGGCCTACGGGGTGGACAAAAAGGGTCAGGACGAAGAAGTAGCCGTGTATGATCTGGGCGGTGGTACCTACGATATTTCGATTTTGGGGCTGGGCGAAGGCGTATTTGAAGTAAAATCGACCAATGGTGACACTCACCTCGGCGGTGACGACTTCGATCAGCGCGTTATTGAGTGGCTGGCCGATGAGTTCCGCAAGGAAAACGGGATCGACTTGCGGCAGGACAAGATGGCTTTGCAGCGTCTCAAAGAAAGCGCCGAGAAAGCCAAGATTGAGCTTTCGACCACCCAGTCGAGCGACATCAATCTGCCCTTTATTTCGGCAGATGCTAGTGGGCCAAAGCACTTGAACGTAACCTTGACCCGCGCCAAGTTGGAGCAATTGGTCGGCGATCTGACCGACAAGACCGTTCCACCGATGAAATCGGCCCTGGACGATGCCAAGCTGCCCCTCAACAAGATCGACGAAATCTTGATGGTTGGTGGTATGACCCGCATGCCCTCGGTAGTCGATAAGGTCAAGAGCTTCTTTGGCAAAGACCCTCATCGCGGGATCAACCCGGACGAAGTAGTGGCGATTGGAGCGGCGGTACAGGCCGGTGTGTTGGGCGGCGAAGTTAAGGACATTTTGCTGCTGGACGTAACCCCGCTAACCCTTTCGGTCGAGACGTTGGGTGGTATTGCTACCCCGCTGATCGAGCGGAACACGACTATCCCTCACAAGAAGGGTGAAGTCTTTAGCACGGCTGCCGATGGACAGAGCAGCGTCGAGATTCACGTGGTTCAGGGTGAGCGCGAGTTCGCCAAGGACAACAAGAGCCTGGGCCGCTTTATCCTGGACGGTATCCCACCCGCGCCGCGTGGTATCCCGAAAATCGAAGTGACCTTCGACATCGACGCAAACGGTATTCTAAACGTCTCGGCTAAGGATCAGGCGACCAGCCGTGAGCAGAAGATTACTATCACGGCTTCCAGCGGTCTCTCGAAGGACGAGATTGAGCGGATGAAGAAGGATGCCGAGTTGCACGCTTCGGAAGATCAGCGCAAACGTGGGCTGATCGAGGCCCGCAATGTGGGCGATACGGCCGCTTACCGGGCCGAAAAGACCTTGTCGGATTTCGGAGCGCAGGTGCCGGAAGAGTTGAAGAACGAGATTACCGGCAAGATTGCGGCAGTTCGTTCGGCCTTGCAGGGTGAAGACCCCGATCTTATCAACTCGGCGACCGAAACCCTAAATGCCGCGATCCAGCAGGTCGGCTCGGCGATCTATAGCCAGCAGCAGACCGGTCAGCCTGATGCCAACAACCCAGAGGAAGGTCAGCCAGGCGGCGGACAACCCGGTGGTGGGCAGCAACGCCCCGGTGATGGCACCGTCGAAGGCGAATACCGCGAGATGTAATTGGTAAACAAAAGGCTCGGAAGAAACTTTCCGAGCCTTTTGTTTTGCAAGCATTTAAGCTACGAGACTGGGGTCGGGTGGATTTTAGGTTTTTGCACAGGTTCAAACAATAAGAAGGAGCAACCACCAAAACCCCGTCCCAAACCACTCAAAAGTATATTTTAGAAATTTTTTCTGCGCGAATTTTTCTAATCTATACTCAACCCTGGTTTCGGTTGTAGCATAGCCCGGCGGGTTTGCAAAATTCTGAGGCGCACCCGCTGGGACCTTAAAATTTGACAAGTAGAGCTAAAAATGAGAGACTTGAAGAACTATGAGGTGGCAACCGCTTCGCCACATAGCTCATTAAGACCGGGGCCATGCCAGGCCTGGCTCTTTATTTATTGAATAACTTTTAAGAAAATTTCAGGGAGTGGCAAAAATCCCGAAAGGAGCATTGAGAATTGTCAGAGAAGAAAGTACGGGTAGCCATTATTGGGGTAGGTAACTGCGCCTCGTCGTTCGTGCAAGGGGTGGAGTTCTACAAAAACGCCAAAGAGGATGACTTCGTACCCGGTTTGATGAACGTCAACCTGGGTGGCTACCACATCCGGGACATTGAATTTAGTGCCGCTTTTGATATCAACGTCACAAAGGTTGGTAAGGATTTGAGCGAGGCAATCTGGGCCGAGCCAAACAACACGATCAAGTTTTCAGATGTGCCGTTCCTCAACGTACCGGTTCACCGTGGGATGACCCACGATGGTCTGGGCCTCTACCTTAGCCAAATCATTACGAAGGCTCCTGGCCCGACCGCCAATATTGTGCAGGTCTTGAAGGACACCAAAACCGATGTGGTAGTTAGCTACCTGCCGGTTGGTAGCGAAATGGCGACCAAGTGGTATGTCGAGCAAATCCTGGAAGCCGGTTGTGCTTTCGTCAACTGTATCCCGGTCTTTATTGGCCGCGAAGAATATTGGCAGCGCCGTTTCCTCGACAGAGGTTTGCCAATGATTGGCGACGACATCAAGAGCCAGGTCGGAGCGACCATCACCCACCGTATGCTGGCCCGCTTGTTCGAGGATCGCGGCGTGAAGCTAGAGCGGACTTACCAGTTGAACTTCGGCGGTAACACCGACTTCTATAACATGTTGGAGCGCAGCCGGTTGGAGAGCAAGAAAATCTCCAAGACCAACGCTGTCACCAGCCAACTCGATCACACCGAAATAGAGGAAAAGAACATCCACGTCGGGCCGAGCGATTATGTTCCCTGGCTGGAAGACCGCAAATGGTGTCACATTCGCATGGAAGGCACGACCTTTGGCAATGTGCCGATTATGGCCGAACTGAAGCTGGAAGTTTGGGATAGCCCGAACAGCGCCGGGGTCGTGATCGACGCAGTACGTTGCGCCAAGCTTGGCCTCGACCGGGGTCTAGCCGGCACGTTAGCTGGACCAGCAGCCTACTTCATGAAGAGTCCGCCAGTCCAGTACCACGACGATATTGCCCGCAAGATGGTGGCGGACTTTATCGAAGGCAAGGACGACACACGCCTGCCGGTCGAGGCCCCGAAGACCGAGACAGTAGCCCAGTAAGACGCTGTTTGTATAACCTTGTGGGGACACCGCTCCGTGGGTGGGTTTACCTCGAATAAAAAAGCCATCAGCCAGAAATTCTGGCTGATGGCTTTTTAGTTACTGCCCTCTAATTTAGTAACTACTCAACCTACCCCCTTTGGGCGACCACATAGGGTCGCACCCTACCCAAAATCCGTCGTAGGGTGCCACTGGTAACGCTAGTCATATCTCTGACAGCTTCTTTCAAGTCGCACCCTACCCAAAATCCCTCGTAGGGTGCCACGAGGAAGTTGTTACCGGCTTCTTCTTCGGTCGCATCGTCGCACCCTACCCAAAATCCGTCGTAGGGTGCGACCCTATGTGGTCGCCCGGTCTGAGTAATTACCCCTAATTATTTCAAGCTCTGCAAGTAAGCATAAATCAGCTTAACATCGGCATCGGGCAACTGAGTCGCCGAGAAAGCAGGCATCGCCCCTCCACCGCCTCGCACTTGCCGGATCAACCCTTCGACCGGGAAAGCAATCCCGGCAATGTTTGGCCCCAAACCGCCGGTCGCTTTGTCACCGCCGTGACATGCGGCACACCCTTGATTTCGGAAGATAGCCAGACCTCGTGCCAGATCGTCCGAACCACTTGCAGCCGTAGTAGCGTTAGCGGCAGTCGTGGCTGCCGGGGTAGCATTTGAAGCGGCAGTGGTAGCGGCGGCAGTCGTAGCCGCCGGGGTAGCTACTACGCCGACCTTATCAGCCGTTCCCTTTTGCAAAGCCCGTACATACAAAATGGCTTTCCAGGTATCCTGCTCGTTCAAGGTGCTTTTGAAACTAGGCATCCCTACAAAGGCCAGCCCATTCTCAAGTATCCAAAAAATTTCGCCGTCGGTCTTATCGACTGTCTTGCCTTCGAGCAAATTGGCGGCAGGCGGGAACATATTGCGGCCTATGGCAGCATCTCCCTTACCGCTCACCCCATGACAAAAAGCGCAATTGGCATTGAAAACTTGCTTGCCACGCGCCTGATTTTCGTCGTTAACCGCCACCGGGTTAGCTTTATTCTTGTAACTGCCGTCGATAGCGGCGGAAACTCGCGAAGCGCCGATAGCTTCTTCGAGCGGGAAAGGACTGCGGTGTTTGAGCAATTCGGGCGAGAGCAAAAAACCTAGCAGACCGCCTATCACGATAAGAGCGAAGATACCACCGACAAAACCCATCCAGAAGCTTCTATTCAATCGCTTGGTGGGCCTGGCCTCCTGCGCCCTAGACTCCTCTACTTCCAACTGATTAAATCCACCTTTCTACAAGCTTACGACCTATACAGGTTGTTTTCCTGCCAGAGTTTCTTATTTTCTGTTCCCTAGTTATAAACGGAGTCCGAAAAGAACTGGATCATTTCCTGAGCTTGCCTGCAACGCCACTCGCAATTTTCAGCATAATATCACCTGAAGTAATCAGGTGTAAGTTGGAGTCGAATGTGCCGCAATCTAATCGCCAGGATGTCGCTTCATAATAATGATCGCGCCGTCGATAACGTGCTGGATCACATGGTCGATAGCCCAACCCTCTTTGCCAAATTGATTGAGAGCCAGGTGCAACGGGATATAGTTGTAAAACTCACGGGTACCCTCGTCGGTATCCCGGATTTCCAAAAGGCTCCGTCCATCGATGTCCGTGACGTGGGGGCCGGGGAAAGTGCTGATGTCCTGCACAATCAACGTCTTATACTCGATCATCCTCAAGCTCCTTCTGGCGCGAGGCCATAACCTTTTATAGGTATCAGGTATCAGGTTTCGGGTTTCGGGTATCAGGTAAGGCTTGATACCTGATACCCAGATTATTTCAGGGTTAGCTCTTAATGTGTTCCGGTCAGTAGTTGTACTTCGGCTATTTCAAACCTCGTCGTCGCCTGCGCCGGGCGATGCCTCGCCTTGCCCGATCCTCCAACGCAAGAACGCCTCAATAAACGGCTCAACCTCGCCATTAAGCACAGCATTAGTATCGCTGGTTTCGTAGCCAGTGCGATGATCCTTGACCATATTATAGGGATGCAGCACATAGCTGCGAATCTGGCTACCCCATCCGGTCGCCCGATGCTCCCCTTTCAGGCGGGCTTGTTCTTCCTCGCGCCGCTCGATCTCGCGCTCCAAAAGACGAGCCTTGAGAATCTTCATGGCCGCCTCTCGGTTTTGGGTCTGGCTACGCTCGTTCTGACAGGTTACGACGATTCCACTTGGCATATGAGTAATCCGCACGGCGCTATCGGTCTTATTAATATGCTGACCGCCCGCCCCGGTCGCCCGGTAAGTATCGATCCGAATATCCTCGTCGCGCACCTCGATCTCGATAGCATCGTCCACTTCCGGCAACACCTCGACCAGCGCAAACGAGGTATGACGACGATGGTTGGCATCGAAAGGTGAGAGACGCACCAACCGATGCTGTCCGGCCTCGCTCCTGGCCCGCCCATACGCCTTACGCCCGGTAATTTCCAGCGTGGCACTCTTGATTCCGGCCTCGTTGCCCGGCTCACTATCCAGGACCTGCACCTTGAACTTCTGGTCCTCCGCCCAGCGAAGATACATCCGCACGAGCATTTCGGCCCAGTCCTGGCTATCGGTTCCACCTTCGCGGGCGTTGACCGAAAGTAAGGCCGGACGGTCATCATAAGGCCCACTAAACATCAAATCTAGTTCGCGGACTGCCAGTTCACTTTCGATAGTCGCAAGTTCTTTGGTCAGGTCAGCCAGCGTCGCATCGTCGTCATCCTCTTCGGTAAGTTCGGCCAATTCGAGGTTATCCTTGACCCGATTTTTCAGGCCCGACCAAAACTCTATTTCCTCCTGCAAGCTAGTCAGCCGCCGCATTACGCTCTGAGCCGCCTGCGAATCGTCCCAAAAGCCATCCGAAGCGCTAGTTGCTTGAAGCCGATCTAACTCTTTCTGCTTGTTAACCAGGTCAAAGACGCACCATCATTTCGTCCAACCGCTCGCCCAGGTCCTTAAAACTATTTTTTAGCTCATCGTAATTCATAACTTCCTATCCCTTTCTATCTCAGTCCTAACTTTGTTAGTGTAGCACTCAAGTCCCTTACAAATACCTGGAAAGCTGGCACTTCATTTAACCGCTCCAGGCTAATAGTACGTCCTAATGGCTCGAAGAGGGTGTTGACAGATTTTATTATTTTAGCACGTTGCCGCATTGAACGATCAGCAACCGCCCGACGAATCACTTCATTAAAAATTTGCTTTGGATCGGGTAATGCTTCAACCTGTTTAGCCTTACGAGGTAAATGTAAGTCAGATTCTTTGACTTCGGTGCCGATTACCTCCCGCAATGCCTCATAATCTACCAACATCCAGGCTTCGATCATCCTAACCGGTATAATTGGCAAAAGATGTTGGCATAGTTTATCTTGTTCTTTTGCCTGTAGAACCAAATTATAACCGGGCTGATAGCGCTCCTTGAGAGCCTTGCTTTGTGTTCGCTTATCTGCATCGCTATGCACAATTAAAGCATGGTAACTATGAGCGACCCGCGCCACCTCTAAAATAGCTCGATCTCTGGCAGCAGGCGTAGAACTAAGTTTGATAACTTTAGGATCGCGCACGTCCACAGTAACAGAGTTTCCACTCTGCCCTAAAACCCATTCGGCGGTTCGTTTGATTAAAGCAGGCAAAAAGCTCTCATCGCTGTTGCCCTCTACATAAACCGCCAATCTTAATTGCCGTATCATACGGGCTGGCCTCTTTCTAAAATAGCCAACGCCTCGTCTACATCTGTACTATTCAGATAATCTCTTATTTGATCCAGATTATAACTTTCCTCACCCTGGTCACTCTCTGATTGGTCAGTTTGCCTGTAAGACCTGACTGGCACAATTCGGCTAACCCGCAACGAAGGCCCACCCTGGTCGCCCTTTACGCGCGTGACCATGTAGGCAAATAAAAGCGAATCAACTATTTCTGGCTGGCTGATTAGAACCGGGGAATGGGTATTGACCAGCAACTGGCGCAACGGTAAATCAGTTTGCTCCGGGTCTAAAAAATCGGTTGCCAAACCACGCAGTAGAGTTGCTATATTTTTGAGCCGGGATGGATGGACTCCATTTTCCGGCTCCTCAAAACACAAAACCCCACTGTAGTCAGGGTCGTTTGCAAAGGTTGCCATTACTAACAACCGCAAAGTTCCATCCGAAATCCCCTGCCAGGTTAAAGACCTGTCATCTTGAGTTTTGACCCAGATTATATCTTCATTCCGCAAGGGGTCTTTTTGCACTTCTATCTTTAGAACTTCCGGCACCAAATTTGCCAGATCGCGGGAGACATCCTTGAGCAAAAGGTGATCCTGAACTTGCATTCGAGCAAGTATAGAGGCAATATCTATACTACCGGGTGAAAGTGGCAGGTGCTTTCGCAATTCTCGTGAATAACGTAATTCGGTTGGGTTCAAATCCAAAAAACGCCAGCGGGACATTTCCCTACGCACTGCCATAACATGCGAAGCCTCATCATCCAAAGTACTACCTAAAAAATGTCTGTTCCAGGCTTCTATAGTTTGTTGCATGCCATTATCTTTATGCAGAATAAGCAAAATTCGACCGGCTTCTTGCCTGGTAGAGATAAAAACTTTAGAAGATTGCGTAGAAAAGTCCTGGGGCAACCAATTAAGCCTCGATAAAAGACCATATTTTTTGGCCCACTTATCCTCGGCTGGTGAAATTGAAGTTAACGACTCGTAAATAATTTGGGGGGATTCGTCACCTCTTTCATTTTTCACCTGAGAAATTTTAATCTCATAACGCAATCGAGTATGAGTAAGTGGAACCGCCTCTAAAGTACGATCTATTAGCAACTCCACCGCTAATCGCATTTCTTTGGCGAACTGCCCATTTGGTAAAATGGTGAAAAATCTATCTGTTTCGCCTCGTACCCTGCTAACTTCAAAAGCGCTTAATAAATCCCAGTGCCGCAGTTCGGCCAGAAAGCGCAAGGCATCGAACAGGTTGCTTTTGCCTGACCCGTTGGGACCAACTATTACCTGAAATGGCCCAAGTTCCAGTTCAAAATTTTGAAAGGTTTTGAACCCATCAAGTTCGATGCGCGTAATCATCTAAAAACTCCTGCTCTGACTAATTCCTAAAAAGCGCTACCCGACTTATTATAGCCGATTGACAGGTTCAAAGCTACTTGCTTACTGCTTATAATAGGTTTAAAAGCGATCAGCCGCCAGCCTGATAATAGGCTGGCGGCTGTTTGGGTGGGTTCGATCAAAAGTTATTAGGGCTTTTTGGGAGGGACGGGCAAACCGCCGGTCGGGTTCTTGCACAAAAAGACCCGCGTGCCGGCCAGATTACTGCGATAATCGTAAAGCTGACCACCGACTTCCAGTTGCAACCGATAGCCGGGTGTAATCACCTGGGTGTAAGAGCGGTCGGGTTGAGGACACCCCATCGAAGAGTCGGAAAACTCCTCGCGGCTGTAACTCACAAACTGTACCGCGTTTGGCTGTACATTGACCTGCTTGACCAGATCGCTGACTGCCAGATCATAAGATGGCTTGATCTCTGTCGGAATGGACGACCCAGCAGAGCCACCGGGGGTTGCTGCGCTGGTCGTCGAAGCGCTAGTTGGGGCGGCAGTCGTTGCTACCGAGGTAGTAGCCGGGGCGGTGGTGGGGGCGGCGGTCGTGGCAGGGGCCGTAGTTGCGATTGGCGGGCTGGTAACGGTACTATCCCCACAAGCGACCAGTAACAACGTCACCAGCAGCACCCCAACAAAGCTACCCCACAAAACGCCATACCTCGGCTTCTTTTGAAAAAAAATATCTCTAAGCATTATTGATTTCCTCCGATCAATTAAAAACAATTTCCCTTCTTCCTGACTAGGCAATTTATATACCAGGTTATTCTATCAATTATAACGCCAGCAAGACGTAAAAAATTGCTTTTGTTAGTGATCTGAGCGTAAATAGCCAATAGAGAATGCAGAATGCAGAATGTAGAATAATAAGAGGAAACAGCTTCTTTATTCTTTATTCTCTATTCTGCATTCTGCATTCTCTATTCTGCATTCCCCTACCCCCGGTATTTGGTTACAAAGCGGTCGATCCGTTCGACCGCCTGCTCGATTTTGGGTAGAGCGGTCGCGTAGCAGGCCCGGATATGACCCTGCCCACTGGCTCCAAACGAACCGCCCGGCACAACCGCAACCTGTTCCTCGCGCAAGAGCTTTTCGCAAAATTCTTCTTCGCTCATCCCAACCGAGGTAACATTGGGGAAGCAATAGAACGCGCCCTTTGGCTCGAAACAACTCAACCCCAGTTCGTTAAAGGCGCTTACGAGGTATTTGCGGCGCATATTATATTCCGCCACCATCGCTACTACCGATTGTTCGCCATTTTTGAGAGCCTCGATAGCGGCGACCTGTCCGGCGGTGGGAGCCGACATAATGGCATACTGGTGAATGCGGGTACTGGCGGCAGTCACATCCGAGTTGGCGCACATATAGCCGATCCGCCAGCCAGTCATAGCGTAGGACTTCGAGAAGCCACCCAGCGTTACCGTCCGATCCTTCATGCCCGGTAAGGACGCAAAGCAAGTATGCTCGATGCCATAGACCAATCGGTCGTAAATCTCGTCGCTGTAAACCAGCAGATCATATTTCTCGGCTAAGGCCGCCAATTCCAGACAGCGTTGGCGGGTCAAGACCGCCCCAGTCGGATTATTCGGGTAGCCCAGCAGCATGGCCCTGGTGCGCGGGGTTATCGCAGCCTCAATGTCGGCGACAGTTGGGGCAAATTCCTCCTCAACGCGGGTCGTCACCATTACGGGCGTAGCTCCCGCAAAGATCACCGATGGGGCGTAGCTGACAAAACACGGCTCCGGGATAATCACCTCGTCTCCCGGATTAAGCGTCGCCAGACAGACCACTTGCAAGGCTTCGCTCACCCCGACCGTCACCAGCACTTCGTCGGTTGGCTCATAGCGTACTCCGTAAAGGCGGTCAAGATGTTGCGCGATTAGCTCACGTAACTCGATTATCCCGGCATTAGAGGTGTAGCGGGTCATCCCCGTCTCTATCGAATGGATCGCTGCTGCCCGGATATTATCGGGCGTAACAAAATCCGGCTCACCAACCCCCAGCGAAATAACATCCTTCATAGTGGCTGCAATATCGAAAAAGCGCCGGATACCCGACGGTGGTACTCCGTGCATTCGCTCGGCTACAAAACTTTTCATTAATTTCCTCTCCTGCCCTATTCCAACACAATTTCAATCCGCTTGTTCTGCTTCCCTTTGCTGCGCGTCCCGGCAATCTTGAGTTGCCCAACTTCACTAATATTAGCCAGATGCGTCCCACCACAGAACTGACGGTCAAGTCCTTGAATTTCAACAATCCGTACCTTATCGAATTGGGGCGGCATGGCATTCAAAGTGCGGATCAGTTCGGGCATCTCGGCTGCTTCGGCCCTGGTTACTTCGCGGGGTAAGATCGCAAAAGCCTGTGCTATCGCCTCATTCGACTCGCGTTCCAAACGCTCGACTCGCGCCGGAGCCAAATCTTCCATCGTAAAATCGACCCTAGCACGGTCGGCATAGACCTGTGCGCCGGTTACTAAGGCCCCGAAATTGTTATAAGCCACCCCGTTCAGGACGTGCAAAGCGGTATGATGGCGCATATGAGCGTAACGCCGTTCCCAATCTAGCTGGGCGTGTACCCCACGCCCCTTAAAATCCGCCGGAATAGCCCGATCAAGCCTATGCCAGATTTGACCGTCCTCGCTGTACACATCGGTCACAGCGTATTGCTCGTCCTCGATGATAAACCAGCCCAGGTCGCAAGGCTGTCCGCCTCCACCCGGATAAAACCCGGAACGATCCAGCCGCAAACTCAACCCATCCGGGCCAAGCCCTACTATTTCAGCCTCAAATTCGCGGGCATAGGGGTCCGCATAATAAAACTTCTCGGTCATTCCTTTTCCCCATATTCGATTTACCCCCAGGTGGGGCAAGTTCACCAGTTAATTTTTGAGGGCGCGAAGCAACTAATCAAGCTTCTACTTGCACCTGAGATTTACGGGGCTTATTATACATCAAGGGCTTGACCGTCGCACCCGCCAATTGGACTGATCGCAAACAGTCCAAAGCAGGTTTGGCCTTTGGTTTTAATCGAATGGAGAGCTTTCGAGCTTAACTTATACAGGGTTAAAGATTAGGTGGAATTTCCTGCAAAGCCCACGAATTGCCATCGGGGTCGCTGAAATAAACAAATTTAATCCCTCCGGGGTATTCTTCAACCTCACTCACTTCCACCCCTCGCCCAGCGAGTATTTCGCGAACCTGGCGGATGTCCTTTACGACTAGATGCAAGCCCTTGATCGAGCCTGGCTTCGTCTCGCCCATACCGGTTCCGATCACAATCGAACAGGCCGACCCAGGCGGGGTTAGCTGGATTACCCTCATGGTGTCGCTCGGCTGAACGTCGTGATCCAAATTAAAGCCGACCTTTTCAATGTAGAAGGCTTTGGCACGCTCAACATCACTAACTGGTACTGGCACAACCTCAAGTCTCATTTCAGGCATTGCCGTATCCAATTTGTTTGGTTCGGTGTTCATCCAGGTTTCTCCTTTATCTTGAATCAATGAAATACCTTAATTTAAGTAGATTGGTTCTGCTATAGCAAGAGGTTTAGGGGCTGGGATTTTCGATGAGGTGAAAGACAAAAATGCGACCTTGTTAATTTTCGAGGAAGAGGTTAAAGCTGGTTCACTCGTGTCGCCAGCGTAAAATCCAACTCGGTCAGGCCGCCTGCATCGTGAGTGACAACGCTTAGCTTGACTCGATTGTAATTAATCGTAATATCGGGGTGATGGCCCAATTCTTCGGCTATCGCCCCGACCTTGTTTACAAAGTCGAGCGACTGCAAAAAATTCTCAAATTTGAATTGCTTGGAAATCTCGCCGTTGGAGGGATCAAGTTGCCAACCCGCCGTGCCTGCCTCGCTCAAAGCGGTTTGAACCTGCTCGGAAGTATATGCCTGCATGATTAAGCCTCTCCTTAGATTAGGGAGTATACTTGTAGCCGACTCCCCGGATAGTCTGGATATAGCGCGGATGGCTGGGGTCGCTTTCGAGTTTTTTACGGAGCCGGGCCATATGGACATCCACTACTCGTTCGTCACCAAAATAATCATAATTCCAAACCTGTTCGAGTAGACGGTTGCGGCTAAAGACCAGACCGGGATGCTCGAACAAAAATTTGAGCAAATCAAATTCTAACCGGGTTAACTCGATCTCACCGCTATCCTTCCAGACCTGACGACGTTCGCCATCCAACGTAATAGTAAGGCTATTGTTAGCTTCCGGGAGGGGCGAATGAGTATGACCATTACCGTTGGTAGCAGGGAGTATAAGCTCGGTTTGGCTCTGAGCGATAAAACTTTCCTGGGCGGCGTGAGCGTGTCTCAGCATAGCCCTGACCTTGAGGGTCAATTCTCTGGGGTTAAAAGGTTTAGCAATATAATCATCGGCTCCCGCTTCCAACCCATCGATCCGATGACCATCGGTCGCCAGGGCCGTCAGCATAATAATGTACATTCCAGGGCTGGCTTCACGCAACTTCCGGCAAACTTCCATCCCATCCATTTCCGGCATCATTCGATCCAGAATGGCTAGAAGGGGTTTTTCTTGATAGGCTTTTTCCAGAGCTTCTTTACCATTTTCAGCCAGTATCACATGATAACCAGCCCGTTGCAGGTGAAAATTAACCAGCATTAAGATATCCTGCTCATCATCAGCCAGTAGAATCTTTTCTTGAAGGGGCATTACTACACTCGCTTTGCATATTATATCGGCCCATCGGGGTACTCTCTAACCGTTTGTCAAGAGTGCCAAACCAACCTAAAGGTGGTACAGAACTTGATTACTATATTTATAAGGCAAAACCTTAAATAGACTTTGCTTAATGATCTTAGTTTACCAGCCAAACCTAACGAAATACATAACGAATTGGGTGGGATTGAGAAATTTGCATAAAGATTAAATTAATCTTTTATATTAATCAGCTTAAGCTGACCCAGTAGGTAGGCTGATCTTTTAGCATCTGGGCAGGCTTAAAGCTTAACCGGATAGAAAGCGAACAACAGGTTCCTCATTTGCCTCTTGAACTAACTCGCTACCCAACTATCTGACTATAAGCTGACCAGTCTCGTAACGTTACATTTAAGGCATCATAACATTGTAGGGGCAAATTAGCAAGCGATTTGGACTTTGCGCCGAGGTCACGAACCGGGGGCTGACCAACCGGGTTTACACTAAAAACAGTTGGTTGAACCTGTTTTTTGCCAATTTAGACAACTCCACCCTCAATTTTGGCAGTAAATTATGTTTACCAGTTGTAGTAAACAAAATTTACTGCTACAATCAATAAATAACACAAAATGGCTTTTGCCATAGGAAATGGAGATGATTTTACGATGAGTGAGCAGCAAACGCCGGAAGATGCCGCTTCACGCGACTCCAAAGCCGAGCTTAAAAGTGAGATGGTCTACCAGGGTAAACGTATCTCGGTGCGGGTCGATCATCTTACGGACGAGACCGGTCGCAGTTATAAACGTGAAATAGTGTTACACCCCGGCGCAGTAGTAATGATCCCGGTGACTGCCGAGGGCCAGATTTTGCTAGTACGACAGTGGCGACGGGCGGCCAATAAAATCTTGTTGGAATTGCCTGCCGGAACCCTCGAAGAAGGCGAAGAACCACTTGTGACTGCCGGGCGGGAGTTGCAAGAAGAGATTGGCTACCGGGCTGAACGTATTACCGCACTGGGTGGCTTTTATAGCGCCCCCGGTTTTTGTACCGAATATCTGCATGTCTTTTTGGCGGAAGACCTACGCGAAAGCCGCCTGGATGCCGATGTCGGCGAAGACATTGAGGTCTGCCCGGTTTCTCTGGAAGAAGCCCTGGACCTGATTGAGCAAGGTAAAATTGAAGATGCCAAAAGTGTAGCGGGTCTGAGTCGATATTACATGCGAGTCACGCGCAAATAAGCACGAGTTTAAGGCGCTAACTATACTAAAGATGGAGCAGGGAAAAGAAAAATGGGTCAACAAACTACATTAATCCAGGTAGGTGACAAAGCCCCCTTATGGTCAGCTACTAGCAATCAGGGTCAGGTTAATATCGCCGATTGTTTGGGCCAAAAATCCGTTTTGCTTATTTTTTATCCGGCGGATTGGAGCAATGTCTGTAGCGATGAGCTTCCCTTGCTGGAAGAATTGATAAACCTGAGCGGTAATGTACGGCTCGAAACTTATGGTATCAGTGGCGATAGCGTCGCCAGCCATACTGCCTTTGCCCGCCAAATTGGGCTACGCAATATTACCCTGGTTAGCGACCACCAACACACTATCAGCCGAGCCTACGGTCTGGAAGAAGAGCAGAACTATACCAAACGGGCCACCATTTTGATTGATGAGCAAGGCATTGTACGTTGGCTCCGAATCGAACCGGACGTGATGCAACCCCGACCGCTGGATGAACTGGAAAAAGCGCTCCAATTGGTACGACAATGGGATGGCTTGCCCGCCGAGCTAGAAAAATGGCGCAACGAGCGTCAGTATGCCATGCAACTGGAACGTCCTAGCCCGTTACCTACGCCGACCCAATTGCAGTTACGCTTTTGGGGAACGCGCGGTTCGATCCCAGTGTCAGGAATGGGCCACAGTCGGTACGGCGGCAACACCAGTTGCGTCAGCCTGACCAGCGATACCGGCCATCTTTATGTGTTCGACTGCGGTTCCGGCGCACGTGAGTTGGGCAACTTCTTGCTCTCCCCCGAATGGCCGCCCGCCAACGCTCCCAAACCCCCATCTAGTACCAACGGCGACAAACCACCCCGCAAAAATATTAACGGCTACTTGCTATTGAGCCACACCCATTGGGATCATATTCAGGGCTTTCCCTTCTTTACGCCCGTCTTTATACCGGGCAACCGCTTTAATATTATCGGTGGAAGCAATTGCGCCCAAACTCTCTCCGGGATTTTGGCCGGACAAATGGAGCAGTGCTATTTCCCGGTCGGAATGGATGTCTTACCATCCGAATTGTCTTTCTATTCGATCCAGTACAATCCGGCTATTTTGGATGGAGCCAAACTGCGGGGTCGTCCGCTCCATCACCCCATCCCCAGTACGGCTTATCGGTTGGAACTGGCCGGAACAGTCATTGTATATGCGACCGACCACGAGCCGCGCAAGCTGCCCGATTTACAAGAAGGGGTTTTGCTGGGCGACGATGTAGTGGATATGAAGCTGGTCGAATTGGCCCAGGGAGCCGACATTTTGATCCACGACGCTCAATATTCGATAGCGGAACTGGCCCAAAAAGTCGGGTGGGGTCACAACTCGGCGGAAGTGGCGGTCGATACCGCGATCCGAGCCAAAGTAAAACGGCTGGTACTTTATCATCACGACCCGTCCCACGATGACGATACTATCGACGAACTGTTGGCGATTGCCACCAAGCGGGCGGCTTCCTTCACAAACATTCATAAGCTGGAAGTCGTCGCCGCTAGTGATGGGATGTGCTTCGATTTCAAGGTCTGAGCCGGTCAAACCTAAAAGCGGATCAATTGCCGGACAGTCGCGCCCTGAGCTAGTCGGTCAAACCCGGCGTTGATGTCTTCCAACGGGAGGTACTGGCTTAACAGTTCGTCTACCGGCAACCGCCCGGCTTGATAAAGACTGAGCAGACGCGGAATATCTCGGCGCGGAATAGCCGACCCCATAAAGGAACCTTGCAAAGTCTTTTCCTGGTAGACCAACGAAGCAGGTCGGATCGAAACTTGCTGGCTCGAAGGCGGTATACCGACGCTGATGGTCTTGCCGCCGCGTCGGGTCGCCTCATAAGCCTGCGCCAATACCTGAGTGTTGCCGACCGCTTCAAAGGCGTACTCGACCCCGCCATTGCTCAGGTCGCGGATAGCCGTCAGCAAATTACCTTCGGTTGGGTTAAGACAATGGTCAGCCCCCAACCGTTTAGCCAGTTCAAACTTGGCGGGCTGGGTATCGACTGCGATAATCGGCCAGGCTCCGGCCAATTTTGCCCCCATCAAAACGCTAAAACCGACTCCGCCCAATCCAAAAACCACCACCGGTTCGCCCGGCCTAACCTGGGCCGTATTAATAACCGCCCCGACCCCGGTCAGGATCGCACAACCGAACAAGGCCGCTTTATCGAGCGGGATAGCTTTATCAATTTTAACCAGCGACTCTTGGGCCGCAACGCTATATTGCGAGAAACCGGCCACCCCTAGATAATGCAGTAACGGTGTATGATCGGCTTTGTGAAAGCGGACTGCCCCGCTCATAAGCGTCCCAGCCAAATTCGCTTTGCCGCCGTTCGTGCAGAGGGCCGGTCTGCCGATAGAGCAATAGAGACAATGACCGCACATCGGTACAAACGAAAATACTACATGATCGTCGGGCTGCAAATCTACTACGCCCGGCCCAATCTCGCGCACAATTCCACTCGCCTCATGCCCCAAAATGACCGGCACCGGGCCAGCGGGAACCTCGTTACCCAACTTGCGCGGGGTAGGACGCAAGATAGACCCGTTGATAACCGAAAGATCAGAATGACATAGCCCGGCCCCAACCATCTCGACCAACACTTCGCCAGGGCCGGGCGGGTCAAGTTCTACCTCCTCGATCACTAACGGAACCGACTGGGCGTAAGGCTCCGGCTTCTCAATCTCGTACATGATTGCCGCACGGGTTAGCATGACCTTTTCTCCTGCTTTGCTTTACTTTCCGAAATTACAGTTGCTATATTCATTCTAGCGGGGCCTTACTACAATTTCTTCGATCAGCGCTCGTGCAGGCATCTTGATAACAAACAAGGCGCATTCCGCCACATCTTCGGCCTGGAGCATCTGCTGCCGCGCTTCGGGCGAAGGCGGAGTGGGACGCAAATCGAGGATCGGCGTGTTAATATCGCCCGGAAAGACCGAGCAGGCTCGAATACCGCGCTGACGTTCTTCGGCGTTGATCGCCTGGGTCAGGCCCGCCATCCCAAATTTCGACACAACATAAGCCGGGCCTGCCTTTGGGCTGGCTCGTAGTCCGGCCTCGGATACAATGTTGACAATCGTGCCGCTCTGCCGGTCGCGCATACCGGGCAAGAAGGCTTGCACACAGTAATAAGCCCCGTTCAAATTTATGTCAACTATACGTCGGTAATCTTCCAGACTAAGAGCTTCCAGACTGCGGGCCGGGGTATTGACCCCCGCTGCGTTCACCAATACTTCCACCCCACCAAAAATTTGCTGTACCCAGGCTGCCAGCGCTGCGACTGCCAGAGGGTCACTTACATCACAGGGGCAGACTAGCATGCGCTCAGCGGAACTCCCGGCTAACCGAACGGTCTCTTGCAAAGCGGTCTCACGCCGCCCGACCAGTGCCACCTTCCAGCCCAGTTCCACCAATTTTAAAGCGATGGACTGGCCTACACCGCTCCCAGCCCCGGTTACAACTGCGATATTCCTCATATGACCTCCGTTAAAAGAAATGCAGAATTCAGAATGCAGAATTCAGAATAGGCAATGCAAAATTCAGAACGCAGAATCTCTATCTCTACCATCGTAAATCGTAAATCGTAAATAACTACTTACACCGGGCGACCACATAGGGTCGCCCCTACCCGAAATACGTTGTAGGGTGGGACCCTGTGTGGTCACCCAAAATGGGTAAGCTGAGTAGTTACAATCGTAAATCGTAAATCCCAAATCCCTCTACTCTCTTACTTCCACCCAGGACTTCTCGCGGGCCGAGGTCAGGGCTGCGTCGATGACGGCCTGGACTCGTGCGCCGTCCAGAAAGGAGGGCCAACAGGGGCGCTGGTTCAAGATCGCGTCGATGAACTCAAAGTCCTGATCGTAGCGAAAAGTTACCAGAGGGTCGCCGGAGTGAGGGTCGCGGGGCGAACCGGGCCATTTCAAAAACTCTTCTGGCACGCTGACGGTTTCCAGCCCTTGCCGACCTTTGCGCCCGACTTGCAGTTCGTAGGGACGTTCCAGAAAGTAGACCAGACTGCCCTCACTGCCGTTGATCTCGCAATAATCCTGGCTCTGCCCGCTTTCACCACGCCCGGTTGCCAGTTTGCTACTCTCGAAAACGCCGGTCGCGCCAACCTGAAAATCGGTAATAATCGCCACCCAATCCTCCAGGTCAGAAGGCTGGCCCTGCCGGTCGTCGATAAAACGACGGGTATTGGCGACCAATCGCACAATCGGCCCGACCAGTAAATGCGCGTAATCCAGCCGATGCGAAAGCATATCGCCTAGTTCGCCGCTACCGGCCAATTGTTCGATTTGCCGCCAGCCTAGATCACGGTCGCCCCAATCCTGCAAGCGGTTGGCCCGAAAATGATAAGGCTGCCCGACCGCGCCATCCTGCACCAGATGGGCCATATAGCGCATAGCCGGGACAAAGCGGTAGGTAAAGGCGGTCATATGGCGCACCTTTGCCGCTTCCGCCGCCTGATACATCGTCCGGCTTTCGGCATAATTCATGGCTATCGGCTTCTCGCACAAGACGTGCTTGCCGGCCTGGATCGCCGCCAGGGCAATCGGGGCGTGTAGATAATTGGGAGTGGCGATCACCACCGCATCTACCGCCGGGTCAGCTAAAAGCTCGTTATAATCGGTATAGGTCGTCTGTAGGCCGGATTGCTGGCTGGCCTTCGCCAGGACTGCCGGGTTGCTATCACACAATGCCACCAACCGCGCTTCGGGGCATAATCCAAAACCGGGCAAGTGGTTCGCCAGGGCAATCCCGCCGGTTCCAATCAGTGCCACACCAATTTTAGCCATTTCGTTGCCTTTCTCGCTGTCTTTATAAATGTATTTAATATTTTTGGGTAGCCCGTTTTGCTGCGTAGTTTACTTTCTTACAAAGCATATTACCACAAACAGGCGCTGCAAATAGCGATCCAGCCTGGATAGGGTAAATGGATCGGCCTGAAAATCGACCTGACAGAGCTTGATTTTTTGGTTCAGAAGTGGTATATTCTCTGCGTGCTTCCAACAGGGAGCAGCCGACGATTGGGGTATCGTCTAACGGTAGGACAGCTGACTCTGAATCAGTAAGTTGGGGTTCGAATCCCTGTACCCCAGCCAGAAATTATTCCAGGCTCTAAGAAGCCCTCCGCCATCGGTAACTTTAAGAAAAGTTGTCGGTGGTTTTTTAATTCCAACTGCTCAGGGGTAGCTTAGACTCAAACCGGCGACAGTTCCGAGCCGACCTTCCAATAGATACCGTTGGCTCGCTCCAAAAATTTTAGATCGACCAGACTGTGCCGCAACATGCAGTGGTCATCGTAAACTTCTTTGAGAAGCGTATCAACCTGACGTTCACTGTAACGAATACCCGGCTCGAAGATTTTGGCAACTTCCTCCACCAGATAAACCTGTCGTTTGAACTGAACCGGCCAGCCGATAATCCGACCAGCTTTGAGAAACCGGCCTAGCGTTTTGGCCCGCTCGTCCATCGGGGCTTTTTCCTCGGAAGGGCGAAGCTGCCCGGTCAATTGATGCAAAGTAGTGATAAGTTGAGGCATTAGCCTGAGATAATCGGGGTTGAAAGCCATTCGCCAAGGCAACGGTTCACGCCCCGGTTTGTCCGCCTGCCATTCCTCGACCCGGATCAGCCCGGCCTCTTCCAATTGACGCAAATCGCGCTCCATCCGACCTGCCGCAATCCCGGTGCGCTCGACCAGTTCGTCCAGGGTCAACGTTTCTTTTAAGTGGCCCACTAACGCTCCGACAATCGCCAAACGACCCGGCCCGGCTAACGCCTTTGCCATCTCAAAAAGAACCTCCAATTGACCGGCCTGCTCCGGGCTGACTTCCAGGGTCAACCGGGCCGGATTACTACTCACTTGCTCGTTACTCATCCCTTATTACCCTAGCGCTTTGTAATCGCTCAGCCCAATCCAAAGTTGAAGGGCTGTTCTTCTTTTATTTTCTTAGCTTAGCTGGACATATTATAACAAAATAGAAAATACAGTCAAGCCGGACAGCTTTATCAACCGAACTTGGAATATCTATTTTCCCAATGGATAGGGTAGTATTCTATGGATATAATCTGTGAGGACGGCAAAAAACCAATTGACAATGATTACCCTTGTGTTATACTGACTGCAATCATCTATAAGAGTGCGGAAGTTAGTCGGGAGATTTCTTAACATCTAAAAAGTCATATTCCTGTTGAATAATTTATCTTATTCAGGGGGCTGTAGTTGATTGCCTGCCCGGTAAGAAGGTTTACCCGGCTCGTAAAGCCCATAATCACTCTACTTCTTGTTGTATAGTGTTGTGTCTCGAAAAGTCGTACCCCTGATATTGAGGCTAAAGTCTTACTATCTCGTATCACCTGGAAGGGTAAGGTTGAATTTTTACAAGGAAAACCCTGCCCTATAACCTCAAATGTAAGGTAGTATGACCTGGTTGT
>JBBQWM010000029.1:0-73575 GCA_038210655.1 Chloroflexia bacterium | reverse complement strand
GAGCGGGTTTTAACGGTCGAAGCCTGTTGCCGTCAACAGAGCCGGAACTTTGTGGATTATCTGAAAGCCGCTTTAGAGGCCAAATGGGCTGGACAACCTACTCCAGTCCTCTTTCTAGCCTAACTCCGTGAACGGTTACATAAAATCACCCATTTGGTCAACCAGAAATAAAAGTTTCCCTACTGATGAGTGGGTAAAAATACCTAATCGGCGGAATTACGCTCTGTGGCTTTGTTAGCGCCCTGAACCAAATCGAAATCCGTCTTGCAGGTTGGCCCACTTTGTGCTACTCTTTAACATAACATGCTCCAGTGTAGGGGTGATTAAAAGCATTGACGCACTAAAATTAAGAGAAGCCGGTCGGTAAGGCGTTTGCCAGCGACGGGTTGTCTTTAGAATGATGTAAGGTCGGCTTAGATGCAAGTCAAAATTGGCTGCGAAATGGTGTACGAATCGGACGGCCCGACAGCGATGCTGATGTTAGTTCGGCCCCGTGATGAGACTGCCATTCATCGTTTACTTAACGAAACTCGTATATTTACGCCCGAACTCCCGGTTCACGATTATCTGGATGAGTTTGGCAACCACCTCTGGCGGTTTATCACGCCGCCCGGTCAGCTAAGGATTTATTATGATGCACTGTCCGAGGTTACACCCACGCCTGACCCGTCTTTGCTAGAGTTACCTGGTACGTTAGTGCAGGATTTCCCGGATGAAGTGCTACCCTATCTTTTGCCGAGCCGCCATTGCGAGTCCGATCTGGTGATTGGGGAAGCCTGGGGTTTATTTGGGTCGGTTCCGTGGGGTTGGACGCGAGTGCAGGCCGTTTGCGACTGGATTCACGCCAATATTACTTACGCTAAATGGAGCAACCCTAGCACTTCCGGCTACGAGGCTTATAAGGCCCGGCAGGGAGTTTGCCGGGATTTTGCCCATATTAGCGTTATGTTGTGTCGGGCCTTAAGTATTCCGGCCCGCTATGTGTGTGGTTATTTGCCGGACATCGGGGTGCCGCCCGATCCGACTCCGATGGACTTTCACGCCTGGTTCGAGGTTTTTATAGATGGTCAGTGGCGTACTTTCGATGCTCGTCACAATATACCGCGTACTGGGCGGGTGTTGATCGGACGTGGACACGATGCGGTGGATGTAGCGTTAGTCACTTCTTATGGCGATGCCCGGTTGACCACGATTAAAGTCTGGGCTGATGAAGTATAAAAATATAGCCGGGATAGCGGCCAGTCCCGGCTTGCGACGGAGGTAGATTAGTGAGTTCTAGCCAACGTTTCCTCTCTGCCGTTCCTCAATCAGTCGAATTTCTCGATCATAGCTCCGTCGAATGGGGACAAGTGCGGCGCAGTCAGTACTGGATTTACCAGCGCTTTCATTATGAGTATCCCGGCCCAATTCGGGATTTACATCAGCGTTTGGTAGTAGTTCCTCCTGCCCGGCACGGCGACCAATATCTCTCAGGCCACAAATTACGGGTAACAATTTCAGAAGCTTGTATTGATACGGCCCAGGACAGCTTTGGTAACTCGGTCTATTATCTCGATCTGCCCGAAGTAGAAAGCACCGTCGATTTTGAGGTCTGGAGTAGTATCGAACGTACTGGCCCTTCTAACTTGCCGATTGTAGCAGCCTCTGAGCTTGGTTGCTACCTGGAACCGACCATTCTGACCGCGCCCGACCCAGTTATGGAAGCTGTCGCCCGTGACCTGAGCGCCCAAACTTCCGACCCCTGGCGTTTAGCCGATCTTATCAACGATTGGGTCTGGGCGGCCATGCGCTATACTTCGGGGATGACCCATGTAGGGACGAGTGCCTCCGAAGCGTTGGAGTTGGGGCAAGGTCTGTGTCAGGACTATTCCCACATAATGTTGACCCTGTGTCGTCTGGTCGGTCTACCGGCCCGTTATGTCTCCGGTCATCTGCTGGGCGAAGGTGGTTCACACGCCTGGATCGAGGTTTTGTTACCCAGTCTGCATGGTAGCGATTATGTAGCGGTCGCTTACGACCCGACTAATCATTGCCGGGCCAGTTGGCGGCATTTGACCATCGCAGCGGGCCGCGATTATCGGGATGTATCCCCCACTTCCGGCCATTTTACCGCGCCTTATTCGGGCCGGTTGCTTTCCAGCAAGCGGGCGGGGCTTATCTCGGTCGAATATTTCGATGGCGAGATAGTTACAGTAAACGATACCCAGCTTGATATGCTCGAAGAGGTGGCCTAACCCTTCGCGCCTACTTTAATATCTTGAGAAATAGCTTCACCCCACCTGGCGGATTGTCGCGATCAGGTCTTCGGCGGTAAAAGGCTTGGTCAAAAAGGCATTTGCCCCAGCTTCCAGAGCGCGGGTTTTGTGGCGGATCTCGCTGGAAACGGCCACGATGAGAGTGGTTGGTTGGTTTTGTTTTATTTGGCGGGTAGCAGCGATCCCATCCAGCACCGGCATTTCAATGTCCATTATAATTATATCGGGGGCCAATTCCTGGGCTTTTTTAACCGCTTCGGCTCCATCCTCGGCTGTTCCGCTAACTGTAAAATCCTCTTCAAAATAAAGTAAATTGGTAAAAGCCCGTCGCATTTCGGGTTTATCGTCCACTATCAAGACCCGGTAATGTCTGGTGGCCTGAGGTGCTGGTTCATTGGGCATAGCAGGAGTCCCTTCGCTTCTTCGAGAGTAAGAGCCTGATTAAAAAGTTCTTTTTCGGTCAGGTTCTAAAAATTAAAAGTAAACCAACGCTGGTATTTTTGGTTTGATCTATTATAGCAAAGAAGTACTCAATAAACAGAGTATGTGCGTCAATTTTTGCAACCTGCAAACTAGCCCGGCTGGGCCACACCCTGACTTTGTTTAATACTTGCGCTTCCGGGTTAAACAGGTTAAAATTCGATTATAGTTAAGCATCGTGGAGTAATTAGGAAAAGGCTAACCAAATCTCTCGCCTTTGTGAAAGGATAGTCTTATGACCGCACCGTTCAACCTCGATCCCAATCCTGACTCGCCCCCTGCCGATCAAGATCAAAAGGCAGCAGGCGGATATAGTTTGCATTTGTCTAAGCAAAGACTGTGGGGGCTTGGTATAATAAGCCTGATCCTGTTAATGGGGGTCGGTATTTTGGTAAGTAACCTTGCAGCCAAGAGCGAGTCTAAAAGTGAAATCGCCTCGGCCAGCAATGGCAATCTCTCGACAGGTGGTTCGGCTAAAGCGGTTCCGACTGCCCGGTCTGTCACTCCAACCGTCCCACCCAGCCCGACCGCCGATCCGAGCATCAAGGTTTTTATTACCGGCGAGGTGCAAAAACCAGGAGTCTACCAGATGCACTCCGGCGACCGCATTATCGACGCGATCCAATTGGCCGGTGGCTTTGGGGAACAGGCCGACCAAACCAAGCTTGACCTGGCCCAACGGGTCAAGGACGAGATGCGGATAGAAGTGCCGCGTCTGGTAGCGACGGCCCCGGCAGCGACCGTCGTGGTTGGGCCGATTTCACCACCGGCAATCGCTGTCCCACCCACTGCCACTGCCACGCCGGGCGATGGCAAAATCAATGTTAACACCGCCAGCGCTGCCGAATTGGACAAATTGCCGGGGATCGGCGCGACTCTTTCTCAGCGCATTGTGGAGTACCGCACCAAAAACGGGCCATTTAAAAGTATCGATGATCTACGCAAAGTAACCGGTATTACCAAAAGCGTAGCCGATAAGATCAAAGACTTGATAATTTTTTAGGCATAAAGCGCATTATAACGATAAGCTATTCAGAACATATTTTGTAGGGGCGACCCATGTGATCGCCCTCGGAGACCGGCGCGGTCTTCACGGGCGACCACATGGGTCGCCCCTACCAGCCCAATGTTTTGCAATTTGTTGTAGGAATAAAAACAGCAACCAGTCCCTTCTTTATCCGTTCTAGTAGTATAGTCGGTAGATATTAAGCTGACTGCACACAGGGCCGGGTAGCCCTGATGCTGAACGGGAATTCTTAATCGGAGGGACGGAGGCATTTTTGACCTGGCAAGTTGCGCCTATCGAGACGCTTTTTTCAATTAGTCCGCCCAAACGGGGCTGGGAGCTACCCTTAAATCTCAATGGGGAACCGCCCACCATCCGGGTCGGTCGTACAACAGAAGGATACAACACCAACGTGTGGGATGATGCCACCTGGGTAGAACGCGCCCGACAGGGTGATGAAGCGGCATTTTCTGCGATCTACGAACGTTACGAGCGGCCTATCTATGGGCTGGTTTATCGTTTGATGGGTAATCCTGATGATGCCTTTGACATAACACAGGATGTTTTTGTCAAAGCTTATAAAGCGCTGTCCAAAACTTCCCCCGATCTAAACCTTTCGGCCTGGCTGCACCGGATCGCCTCCAATGCCTGTATGGATGTATTACGCCGCCGCAAGATTGTACGCTGGTTGCCCTGGGACCCCGGTGAACACGCCAATATTACCCCAGCAGGCGATCAGGACGAGCCAGAAAAGCGTCTGGCAGGCCGCGAAACCCGCGAACAGGTTCAAGCCGTCTTAAACCAAATGAGCGAACGCTACCGGCTTTGTCTGGTGTTGCGCGAGTATCAGGATTTGTCTTGCGAGGAAATCGCCGAGGTTTTAGGAACTTCCCGGCAGGCGGTCAAATCGATGTTGTTTCGGGCGCGGGAGCAATTCCGCGAGATTTACGAGCGGGTCGAAGCCGGTACAATTCAGGCCGCTTCTACTAAAGCCAAAGATAAGAAAGGAGGGCGGCGCTAATGAACCCGAATTGCCAGCGTTGCCGTCACTTGCTATCGGCGGCAATGGACGGTGAGACTACTTCTGCTGAAGATAATTTTATCCAGCAGCATATTGTGGATTGTGAAGATTGTCAGGTGGCGCAGGCGGCCTACCGCAATATCCGTACTCAGATGCACAGCTTGAGCCGCCCGGTTCCACCACCCCAATTGCGGGCGGCAGTGCTGTCTCGTACCAGAGGCGGCGTGGCGGTTGCGCCTATTCGACCGCGTGGTCGTGGCCTCAGCCCTATTTTTAGCTTTGGGCAAAAGCTGGCGCTAGGGACGCTGGGCTTGTTGGTGGCGCTTTTTGGAGCCTTGATTATCATCGGGCTACTACGGACTCAGCCTTTTCAGATTGACGGCGAACCGGTTGCCGATGCCGGTAGCCAGACCATCGTAATTAACTTTAATCGTCCAGTGGACGAGAAATACCTGGCTGATAACGCGGCCAGCCTTATTTCG
Source organism: Chloroflexia bacterium (assembly GCA_038210655.1). Taxonomy (GTDB): domain Bacteria; phylum Chloroflexota; class Chloroflexia; order Chloroheliales; family Chloroheliaceae; genus 54-19. Next base: position 68,331 of record JBBQWM010000029.1, on the reverse strand, counting down.
GCAAAGGATGCTCAGGGCAATCAGCTTGAGTTGGATTATGGGCGTATTCAGATCAATGGCTCGAAAGTCGAATTGCCGATCAAGAGCTTGATTACCCAGAACCAGAAAATCGAAGTCGAAGTCAAGCCGGAACTCAAAGATAACAGTGGGGCCAAAGTCCAAAATCCTGGTCTGAAAGTAGCTAAAATGGCGACCCCGACCCCTTCGGTTGCCCCTACTACTGCCCGCCCAACCGCGACGGTAGCTGTTACACCTGCCCCGACCTCGACCGCCATCGTTACACCGGGGACGACCCCTAGCGGAGGTGGCGGCAACGGCCCTACCCCAACGACGGCCTTGCCAACGGCGGCGTTACCGACTAACCCGGCGACTCCTACCCGGACTCCGACCACGCCAGGGGCTACGACGGTTGCATCGACGACCCCGGCAGTTACTACACCGTCGGTCACGACCCCCGTGCCGACTACTATTGTGCCGACGACCCCGGTGGTGACAGTGACGGCAACTGTAACGCCGACCGCGACGGTAACTCCTATCTCGCCGACGGTTGTCCCGACTACGACGCTGGCTTCATCGGCTTGCCCGGTTGCCTTGCGGCGCGGGTTTGGCAAACTTTATAACGACCGCCCGGATGTGGCGCAAAAGATCGGTTGCCCCCGCGCTGAGGAAGCTCAGGCCGGGTTGGTCTACGAACCCTTCCAGCGCGGTTTTATGGTCTGGCACAAGCAGGCCGGGGTGATTTACGTTTTCTATAATAGCGGAAGCTGGGTTCGCTTTAATGACCCCGGCCCCGGCGAATTGCCCACTCCTTTGCCGACGGTGGTGGGTGCTACGCCAGTTCCGACCATTACACCTACGCCTCCTCCGGCTACCAGTTGCAGTTCTACCCCGGTATGGGGCTTTGGAGCAATCTGGGCGACCAACCCGACGGTGCGGAACGCCCTCGGCTGTCCGACCGCGCCCGAACTTGGTACCGATCTGGCGGCTTTCCAGTCCTTCGACCGGGGCGTGATGTATTTCAATCCCTCGGCAACCAACGGTCGGCGTATCTATGTGGTCTATAACGATACGACTTACCAGGATTTGCCCGACCCTTTCCAGGGCTAAATCGGTTATTGGCAGACCCGGAGCATACCGGGGCCGGGTGATGTGATGTGGCGGGCGGTGATGATAGTAGGGTTAGGGCTGGCGGTAGCCCTCAGCGCAATCTGGCTGGCGGACGGCTTTCTGACTTATCCCATGCCGGACGATTTGCCGACGCGCTGGGATCATTACCGCTATATAGCCATGTCCCGTCAGCCTTTCTCCACTACCGACCCGCTTGCCCGTGAAGCGCCCTACTGCTGGCGTATTCTGGCTCCCCTGTTGGTCTATCTTAGCCCCCTCGATTGGCGCGTCTCGTTCATGCTTATCACTTTGCTTGGTCTGGGTGGGGCCGCTCTGACCCTCTACGCCTATCTGGGCCGTCTGGGTTATGACGAGAATGGGGCAATATTTGGTCTTGTTCTATTTTTTTCGCTGGCAGGTCTGATTTTTAATCTGCGCGACTTTTACCTGTCCGATCCTCTGGCGCTCTGCGCTATCGCTCTCGGTTTTTATCTACTTTCCTTTACCAATTTTGATAAGAAAAGTCCCTTGTTGCTCTTGTCTATCCTGATACTTGGGGCGCTGGCAAAAGAGACTACTCTAGCGTTGCTGCCGATGGTGGTCGCGGCGCGAGGGTTAGGCTGGCGGGCCAAGTTAGGGCTTTGTCTTGCCCCTATTCTAGTGGTGGTCGGGTTGCGGGTGGCTTTTCCGGCCTCGAATAGCTATAGCTATCTGGCTGAAATTCAAGATGTGGTGGCGCACAAATATTTCGGGGAAGGGGTCGTCAGTTTCTTGATGCGGCTAAACTTTGCTTTTCTGGGTACATGGGGGCCAGCCCTGATGTTGGTTTTCTATCGTCCACGCCAGACCTTATCTTATCTTGCCAGCCGCAAAGCCGAACTAGCCTATCTTGCGATCATCTACGTTCAACTTGTGGTTGCTCATAATGTAGATCGGTTATTGGTCTACGGCTTTATCGTCGTGATCCCCTTATTGGTAGATAGGGCCGTCCAACTGAGTGCCGACCGTCGGGTCAATCTTTATTTTCTGCTATTGATCGGATTGGGGTTGCAGCTAATTTATTTCTACGGTCGTCCGCCGGTATGGGCCAGTCTGCTGGTTTGCGGCTTTTTGGTTTGGTGGCTGCTGCGCCCCGCTTCTAGCACAAGCGGATCGGTAAAAGCTAGGACAAGCTAAAGGAAATCAAACCCCAGCTTTTACGAGCTGATTTGGATCGGTTAGTAATTACTAATTTGAGGACAACTAGGTTATAATAGAGCAGATGGCAACCGCAATCATTTTATTTTTGCTTAATGAAAGGCAGGTAGCATTATGACTGCCAAACCCGAAACAGTCCTACACGCTCAATCCCTCGACCTCGCTCAAGCTAAGATCGATGAGATTGATTACTTTTACGACGACCAGAATAATTATCTCAAACTACGCCAGGAGCGCGGCGATATGCCTAACCCTAAACATAACCAGGTGGTCGATTATCTCAAGCAGACTCTCCAATGGCATTACCGTCTCGAAGGCTATCAAATCGACCGCGAAGTCAATTTCTTTGAAACACCCGATAAAAAGGAGACCCCGCTCTATCCCGATGTCTTTGTACTAAAGACGAGCCAAGAAATTCCACAGGAGCGGGGGTATCGATTGGGAGTAGACGGGCCACCACCGGCGGTCATCTTCGAGGTTATCTCAAAAGCGACGGCAAAGGTTGACCTGGAAGAGAAACCAAAGCGGTACGAGCGGTGGGGCGTAAAGGAATACTTTGTGTACGACCCCCGAAGCAGGCCACGCCAGCGCAAAGAGCCAGTTTTGAAGGGTTGGCGCTTAGTGGTAGGACGCTATGAGCTACTCAAATTGGAAGAAAATCGGCGGATGTGGAGCGAAGAGCTAGAAAGCTGGCTGGTGGTGGATGGCAAGTCGATCTGGCTAGAGGATCGGCTAGGGCAGCGTTGGCTAAACGAGGGAGAAGAGGAAAAAGCCGAGCGGCAAGCGGCAGAGCGACGGGAAGCCATCGAGCGACGCGCCAAAGAAGCGGAGCGGCAGGCCAAAGAAATAGCGATGCAACGCGAAGCCGCTGAGCGGCAGGCCAAAGAAATAGCGATGCAACGCGAAGCCTCCGAACGACAAGCTAAAGAAGCGGCGATGCAACGCGAAGCCTCCGAGCGGCAGGCTAAAGAGGTTTTACAGCGACAGTTGGAAGAAATGGACGCAAAGATACGCCGATTAGAAAATAAATAAACATTACGTCCTGCTTGCTTTTTAAGATAAGCTCGTTACCAATTCCATCTCTCAACTCAACCGTTAGGCCGAACAGTTGCGAAAATTTTCTAAGATATATTTTTGAGCATGTAGTCAGGTATCAATATGCACAGAGCCGCCTTCGTAAGCGGCTCTGTGCATATTGATACCAGCTTTGTTTGATAGTGCTATTAACTTCTTCACTCATCGATGACCGGGTTTGCACCCCTGACGACTAACGGACGCATCATGTCGTGTTCTTCGTGTTCCAGGATATGACAGTGCCAGACGTATTCGTTACCGCCCGTTCGGGGGCTAGGTGGGACTACGAAAGGAACCGGTTGCAGGTCGAAGCGCATTATAATGGTTGTAACCTCACCCGGATGCATCTTGACCGTATCTTTCCAACCTAGTTCGGTCGGTTCGGGGCCACGCGCAATACCAAGTCCGGTCGGGCTGCCGACTCCGCTGGTATTGGTGAGGTAGTCCGTAAAGGGTTGGCGCGACAAAAGCTGGACGTTTACCAAATGGAAGTGCATCGGGTGGGTATCCGCCGTAAGATTGGCGATTTGCCAGACCTCAACCGTACCGACTTGAGGGTCTTCGGTAGTGGGGGCTATGTACTCCTGGGCGAAAGTCTTTGGGCCGCCCGGTGTTTGGTCCGGCAAGCTAAAGTTCGTCGGCAGAGCTTGGGTCTGATTTGTGCCAAGCATCTGAATTAGCCGCCCTTCCTGATCGAAAATCTCATTCAAGGTCAACTGGCGCACCTTTGAGATTTTGACCCCTTGCGGTAAATCGGTCAGGGGTAGCGTGCTGGGTTGGGTAGTCCACTTGCCGACCAGCGAAGGATCGATGCCCGACTTTGGATCAGTCGCCAGCTTCAAAGCCGGAGTGATGTTCAGGGGTGGGTCTGCCGGGGCTGTGACACTCGTGCCTACATCAAACCGCATCATCATCTGGTTGGTAAAGATTTTCTCGATTTTCCCGTGTACGCTCACTTCTACGGCTGGGCCATCGTTATCAGCGGAACCCATGGGGAAGGGGGCCGGAGCGTCGTTGTAGAGAATCAGCTTCTTACCTTCAAAGCCTTTGAAATCGATGATGATGTCAAAGCGCTCTGCCGGAGCCGTCAGCAAACTTCCACCCGGTTTTGCCGCATCAACCGAGCGATCTGCAATAGGTTGCCCGGTGCTAGGGTCGATCTCCTGGGGGAGGGTCTTAATCCGGTTCCCGGTTTTGACCACTGCTGGTCGGGCCAGGAAACCACCTTCGGTTCCGATTACCAGGAAATCCGGGCCGGGTTTGGTAAAGTCGGGCAAATCACCACTCTGGTTGGCTACATATAGCTGTAAATTTAGGAAGCGGGCCTGGGTAGCGTTAAGGACCCGCAACCGATACCGACGCGGTTCGACCGTCGCCTGGGGCCAGACAACCCCGTTGACCAGCATCGTATCCCCAAAAAACTCTGGAACCGCTGATAAAGGCAGATTCTCAGGATGCGTATCAGGCGCTGCTTCTGAGTGATACTTGTAGGGATACCAAAGGCTACCTTTGGTTTTGGCACTGCCGGGGAAGTTCGGGTCGTCGGCATGCAGAAAGACTTTTTCTTGAATAATGATAGGGATTTCACGCCCACCTTTTTCGATAAAATCAGGTAGACCGCGACCAATCAGACTGCGTTCAAAGTTATCGCGGATCAACAAGGCTGAAGCGATCTCGGCATAGGCGTTGAGGCGGGTGATACCAACGGCATGGTCGTGGTACCAGCCAAACCGAGCGCTCTGGTTAATGGGATAGTAGTATTCGGCCTCGCCCGGCTTTAGATGCGGGTTTATCACCTTATAGAGATTTCGCCCTTTTTTGTCTATGATGCTCTCACCGTAATTGCCTTCTGAGTCGAACCAGGTAAAAGGCCCGCCGTCACTAAGCCAGGGGACTTCTCCACCGTGAAAGTGGACGGTGGTTCGATTTTGAGCGCCCTCCGCTCCCATAATACTGGTATCAACCGGTAAGATGTGTTTGAGGGGCTTTTTGGTCAAGGGGTCTCTCAGGTTATTTTTGAAGGTAATCTGGATCGGGCGACCCTTTTCGGCTATTATAATACCGCCCAAATGTCGCGGCCTTACTTCGCCTGTAACTCCCAAAGCCTTAGTAGGGTTGTAGCCCCATAAGGTTGTGGGGGGTAGGTGGGGGTGGAGTTGGTCGGTATACTGGATGATATTGATGCTATAGTGATCGGCTAAAATGTCATTGTACTCTCGTATTCCATCCTTAACGGCTACCGGGATACCGGCAGGGCCAACCCCGCGCAGGGGTTGGGCGAACTTTCTCAAGCCAGGGTTGGCGTTGAGATTGAAGGCGTAGGCTTTTTTGGTATCTAAATCGGACAAGCTAATCAGACCTGGCATAAGCACCATACCCGTTCCTGCGATGGTACTTAGCTTGAGGAATTGTCTCCGCGTAATCATGTGAAACCTCCTTACACTGAACCTATCTACTTAATAGTTAACTCCTAAGCTAGATTTAATGATTTGTAAAAAACGAAGTATTTGAGCGCAAATTAAATAAAATCCCATTTAAACCAAGATGACTTCAGCGAGTTTTTAGGGTGTAGGAAGTAAGCCATATTATTTTTTGAAGTTAACCTTTGAACTTAGAGCCTGTTTCATAATTGTAAACCTAGCCTCAAAAATAGGTTGTCTCAGACCACCTCTAGGCTCATACTTGAACATTATGAAACAGGCTCTTAGGAACCGAGACCCGGATAAACCCTGGCACGATAACGTATATTTTTAACTCTGTTTGGCTCAATTAAACTTACCTGAATTACTCAGGGTAATTTATTTGAACCAGACCCAAACCAGCGTGGATCGCTCCCTATGCAAGCTGTAAAGGGTTGAAACTCTTTTTCTTCTTTGAAGCTTAAAAATATTATACTGGATAGAGCTAAAACGGTTGGTGAAAATTAGTAAAAATTAGGTAAAAAAACTAAACCAGAAAAGCTTAGCTTGTAACTAATACTACCAATATAATTTAAGTTTTAGACCATAGGAACAATACTACTAAAAATATCTTGAAAAACTCCCGCAGGGAATTTTTCAAGATATATGCACCCCCCGCTTCAGGGTCTGGCCCAGCCTGGCTAGTTTGCAAAAAATTGACGCTCACCCCTGACTCCCTTTTGGCTTGCCAAACCGGGATCTGAAGCCTATACTATCAAAAAGATAGTCGTTATTAGCTAATAACGCGAACATATTAAGGCAAGGCTCTTGGCGGTCGTTACAAAGAGCGGTTAGGTATTTATAACCAGTGCATATTAAGAAGGTGAGAAATTAATGAAAGTAGAAATTTGGTCGGACGTGGTTTGTCCCTGGTGTTATATCGGTAAGCGCCGGTTTGAAGCGGCTCTGGCCCAGTTCGAGCAGCGCGATCAGGTTGAGGTTGTCTGGCGCAGCTTTCAGCTTGACCCGACTGCCCCGCGTTCGGCGGAGAAAACGCTCGATGAGCTACTCTCGAAAAAGTATGGTATGACGCTCAAGCAAGCCTCTGAAACCAGACAGGGAGTTAGTGAGGTTGCCGCGAAAGAGGGCCTGGATTATCAGCTTGATAAGGCTCAGTCGGGCAATACCTTTGATGCTCACCGTTTAATCCATCTGGCGGCGACCCACGCCCTTCAGGATGCCATGAAAGAACGCCTGATGAAGGCTTATTTTACCGAGGGATTGCCGATAGGCAATATCGAGACGCTAGTAAAGCTTGGTAGCGAGATTGGATTGGACAGCGCCGAGGTACGGACGGTTCTCGAAAGCGATGCTTATGCCGCTGCGGTGGTCGCCGATGAGCAGGAGGCCCGTTCGCTAGGTATTCGGGGTGTCCCGTTCTTCGTATTTGATGAGAAGTACGGCGTTTCAGGGGCGCAACCGTCCGACCTTATACTCACTGTGCTTGAGCGCACCTGGACCGAAACCCACCCGCTTGTCCTGGTCACGGCTGAGGGCGAGGCGGGCGCAGTCTGTAACGACGAGAGTTGTGCGGTTTAACCCCTCATCATCCTGAGCAGGTGCAGACCTATTTCTTATTATAGGTCTGCGCCAGACTTTTTAAGTCGGCCTTGCTTTGTTCGAGCAATTTGCGGTTACTATCGAGCCGGGCCAGCATTTCAGTTAGGTTGGCGTTCAGCCTTTTCTGGTTAATGCTTTCAAGCGCATAGCCGGAGGTTACGCCCAGGTTGGTGTAGGCGCTGGTCAGCATGGTATGCACTGCGTTGAAACGGCTCGAAGGATTTTTCAAAGCCGTAAATTTATCCTTCACCTCACCCAATTCCTTATAAATAGAGCGATAACCCTCATCTACGGGACATAGAGCGGGATTTCTTAGTAAGAGGCAATCATATGCCTTATTCAGCCTCGTAGTAGTCAGATCGTTAAGCTGATTAACCTCGTTTACGTAGTTTTGCTCGGCTATGTTGAGCGGGCCGTTATCGAAAATGACTTCCCTGACCGAAGGGATCGCCAATAAGCCGCCTGCGGCTATCACCAGTATCAGCAAAATCAGCCCGGCTTTGCGCCAGAAGGAATCTTTTGGTTTCTTCTGGATGGGTGGGGTGGTTGCCGGAGAAGATTTTTTTGGGTCGGCTGGTTTTGTGATCGGTTGTGCTGGCATAGGGTTAGCTCCTGGTAGATTTTGGGGGTTGGTAGCGGCTTTGGCGGTAGTTACGGCTGGCGCAGGGACGGCGGTTTGCTTGGCATTAGACCAGCCTTGATTTGTGGGTGAAACTGCCAGGGGTGGACTTACCCTTGCCGACCCGTTGCTTCCCAGGTTGCTTGCCCCCGAACTTAGCTGAGGCGGCAAAGCTGGTACAAATTTGGCCTGGATGTCCTGCCGAAACCGTTTGCCGAGACGGTTCTTTTCTTGCTCGGCCAGCCACTTTTGGGCCGCGCCAAGCTGAGAATTGGCAGGGTCAACTTTGCGGGCGGTATCTAGCAAGCGGCGGGCTTCGGTTAGATCGCTGGCACTATAAGCGGCCCAGAGCAACAGGTGGCTATCATTCGGGTAATTCGCGGCCAGACCTTTTAAGAGAGTGTAAGCCTGCTCCTTGTGGCCTGTTTGCATTAATTCAATTCCGTTTTGAAATTGCTGTAAATCTATATTGTTCATTAGTTTGGGGTAACTACGCTTTCAGGTTAAGTCAAAATATTTCCAACTTCATTGTAGAAGTATGAGCTTAGTATAGCACTTCAACATTAAAAACCACCTTACGAGGCAAATCGAAATAAAAGAGAAATGATAATTTTGGGGAACCTAAAGCACAAAGCAGATTTATTGACCCATCTGTAGGAGCGACTTCTGCTCACGATGGAAGGACTCCATCCTCTGGGGCGGCTAATCCGGTCTATAACGAATAGTGTGTAGGAGCGAGCTTCCGCTCGCGATTGATGCAACGGCAGGATGTTCAATCGCGAGCAGAAGCTCGCTCCTACAGGGGTCACTTATCCCGGCATTCGTTACGGGTTGGCTTTACCAATCAGCTAAGAATTGGCAGATACGGTTTACCATGCGCTCGAATAATTCGCGGCCTTTTTCGGGGCTGGCGGCAGAGGTTTCGCCGTGCATACCGTCGGGCATGGCTTTGCGGCTATCGGAGGGGACGGTTATATCGGGGTAGGGGTTGGGGGTCGGTTTGTTATAAAAGGTCGCGCTCATATCGACCAGTTCCGGGCGTAGATAGAGCATGACCGAAGTTCCGGCCTCCGACGCATGACCGTGCGGGTTGTAACCCTCAAACAGGCCGCTATCGTGGCTACGGGCGAAAAACCAGACCTGGATCGTGGCCCCTTTTGCCCCAAGTTCGGGCAGTTCGCGCAAAATAAGGTTTACCGCCTCGTTGTTCCCGGCGTGACCATTGACGACAAAAATGCGTTTAATACCAGCCTTTGCCAGCGAAAGACAGACTCCCCGGAGGGCCGTTTCCAGGGCGGAGCGATCAATCGAAAGCGTCCCCGGAAAGGCCGCCAGCGTTGGAGTATAGCCGACCGGGATAAGCGGAGTACGTAGCGCTTTCATCCGGCGGGCGATAGCAGTCGCCATTGCTTCGGCAGCCAGACCGTCGGTACCCTGGGGCAGATGCCCGTAAGCCTCGACGCTGCCGAGCGGGACAATCGCCAGATCGGTTTCTTTGGTCGCCGCTTCGACGACCTTCCAGGGTAACTCCGAAATCGGGTAATCGTAATAATTCAGGGCCATCTTTAATTCTCCTTTTTGCCCTCGTAGGCTTTTAATTTTTCGGCGACCTCTTTGATTTTAGCTTCGATCAGCCGGTTAGCGCCTGACATTTCAGGGAGCGATATTCCGGTAGCGAAAATATCGCCTCGGCTGGCAATCCGGGCTTCCCTGGCCTCAAATTCGGGTAGCCATTTCCAGGCCACCTCCGGCGAGAGCGCAATCACCCCGCAATCGTCGGCAATAATCAGGTCGCCGGGATTTACTACTGTGTTGCCACAGCGCACCGGTACATTGATCTCGCCACCGTAGCCCAGCACCCGGGTAGTCAGGCAGGTAAAGGCCCGCCCCCAGACCGGGAAACGTAGGTCTTCGATTTCGTTTACGTCTGTTACCGGGCCATCGATCACCGCGCCAACCGCGCCCCGTACCTGACTGGCCCGCGACAGCCCGCCACCCCAGCAACTATGTTCGCGCTCCCCGGTCATATCGACTATGACCACATCGCCCGGTTCGAGCATTTCGGTCACTTTATGAACGGCGGTCGAATCGAGGCTGACCGTCCGCACCGTAATAGCCCGCCCGGTAACGTGCTGTCGCCGCCAGACCGTTTTGATCTCAATGCCCACAAAACCGGCGTTTAGCACATGCCCGATAGTGGTCGGCTCGATCCGGCTATAACGTTCCACCAGTTCATCCGGCAACCGGGCCGGGTTAGGATTAATCGTAAACATGGTTAAATCTCCTGCAAGGGCGCAGGGCCACAACTGCGCCGAATAATAAATTCCGGCTTGAGAACTAGCGGTTCCGCCACCCCAAGCGTCTCATTCTCGATTTTTTGAACCAGCAATTGGGCTGCGACCCGCCCCATTTCGTAGACTGGCTGGGTCATAACGGTCAGAGGCGGGTCTAAATAGGGAGCTAAAGGAAAATCGTCAAACCCGACCAGCGACAGCGACTCCGGCACTTTACGTCCTACCTCGCGGAGGGCTTGCAGCACTCCCGGCAGCATCGGGTGGTAAAAAGCTAAAAGGGCCGTAATTTCCGGTTGGGTCTGCAAAAGTTCGAACGTTTCGCTATAGGCCCATAAATCTTCGCTTTCGGTCGAGATATATGGATACGGTACGCTCTGTACCAGCTTCATATCCACCTCAAGGTCGCAGGCTAATAACGCCCGTCGGTAGCCTTCCAGACGCAACTGATTAGCGGTAGAATTATGCGCACCGTAGATGATACCAATCCGCCGATGGCCCAGTTCGAGCAGGTAGTTGGTCACAGTGCGCCCGGAATGAACCAAATCGGCCAGCACATAACCGGCCCGGTTCGGTTCAAATTGTAGCTCTTCAAACAAACGGTTGATAAAGACTACCGGGTAATTCTCGCGCACCAGTTCGATCATTTCCGAGCGGGTCTGGCTGCTGGCGGTCGTAATGATGCCGTCCAAAAGACCCTGCCGCAAAAGTTGCAAATCGTCCAGTTCGGTCGCGGTGTTAAAACGGGTGTTGCACAATAGCAGGTGATAACCGTTATCAGCCAGCACGTCCTGGATGCCTTCGGTCGCTTTGACAAAGAAAGGGCTTTGCAAACTGGTGATGACCAGCCCAACCGTCCGAGTGCGCCCGGTCGCCAGGTTTTTTGCCAATCGGTTTGGTACATAACCCAGTTCGGCCATAACCGCTTCTATGCGGGTCCGCACTCCGGCCTCGACATAGCCGCTATGATTGATAACCCGACTGATCGTCGTCAGTGATACCCCGGCTTTCTCGGCGACCTGTTTGGCAGTTACTCGCACCTTGTGCAACGCTCCTTTAGAATTAACAGGGATAAACAGGATTTACAGGATAAAATTCCTATCTGTAAGCGCTTCCACATTAGCAAGCCTTGCTCGTTTTGTCAATACAAAATCCTGCACGGATGAACTAAAAAGGGGATTGGGTAGGTAATACAGACGGCCCGAAGGGTTGCACGGATAGAACGGATGAACACAGATGATTAAAAAAAGGGGCGTTATAATAGCTATAGCAGAATGCAAAGTACTTGAGCTACACTCTTATCTGTAGGAGCGAGCTTCTGCTCGCGATTGTGACATCGGCTGGGTGTTCAATCGCGAGCAGAAGCTCGCTCCTACAAGGGGTCTGTCTCTCGGCAAGTTGTTATAGAGGGGCTAGAGTTCGGCAACTGTCTGGTTTGTGAACTCTAGCAAATCTAAACTCGTCTTAGTTTTTGCTAACGACGACGCAGTTAAGGGTGTTACCGCCGATAGGCCCAGCCACGATTTGCTTGCCCGCAAACTTCTTGACCAGCAGGCCAATAATGGTGTTGCCACCACCCAACGTCAGGCCGTTGCCTGCAAAGCCCGCCCCGTCCAGGATTACGCCGGGCGTACCACCATTACAACCCCCATCGATTACTACTCCGGCATGGGCGGAAACCGAAAGGGGGCTGGTAAAGGTAATAACGTTGTTTGCACCGAGATTAAAGGCGATCCCCTGACCTGCCGTGTTAGCCTGGGTTAGCGCCTGAGAGAGAGTGTTGGCCTGATTACCCAACCCATTGTCGCTATTGCTGCTAACGACTGCCGTTGCCCCGACGCATTTCAGGTTAAAGCTGACAGTAGGTTGGTTGGGGTCGTTGGTGGTCAGGGTGAGGTTAGCCGAGCGGGTTCCTTGCACGGTAGGCGTACAGGTTAGGGTAATGTTCTGACTTGTGCCGCCTGCAAGATTGAGAGGAAAAGCAAGCGGAGCCGTCAAATTAAAATCACTTGCGTTGAGGCCGGTCAGCGCGGTTGCTACCGAACCGCCGGACAAGCCTACCGTTAGGGTCGTGATCGGGTGCGAGTTATTATGGATGGTCAGGTTGGCGGTTTTGAGTTGAGCGGTCTGAACCACACCAAGAATGAAGTTGCCACCGGGCATAACCGGGCTGGATGAGAAAGCTGGGACGACCACTTGCAAAGAGGCCGAGTTGCTGGTGCTGCCCGTCCCGCTTTCGGTAGAGGAAATTTGACCGCTCACATTGGGATACACGCCGGGGCTGGCACTGCTAACCTTGAGGCTGATGGTACAAGTCTGGTTGGCGTTGAGGCCAAGTCCGCTCAGGTTGACCGAGCCACTGCCTGCCGTCGCGGTGACTGTGCCGGGCGTAGCACAGTTGTTGGTGACAGTCGGACTCGATGCGACTACCAGCCCAGCAGGGAAGTTATCGGAGAAGGCGACCCCGCTGAGGCCGACCGCATTCGGGTTTTGCAAAGTAAAGCTAAGGGTAGAAGTGCTGCTTTGTGAGACGGAGGTAGCCAGGATAGTGGCAGGTGAGAAAGCCTTCTGGATGGTAGGGGGCAAAGGCTTAACGATCAGGGTAGCGGTATTGCTAGGGTTGCCGGGGTTGGTTTCGGTGGCAGTGATGGCGCTGGTGATGTTGTTGAAAGAGCCGATAGCCTGGGGTACAACCCTGACCTGGATCGTACAAGTCTGGTTGGCAGCGAGGCTGACCCCTGCGACATTGATCGAACCGCTCCCCGCCGTAGCCGTAACAGTGCCAGAACCACAGGCATTGTTTACATCGGGCGAAGTAGCTACTTTAAGCTGATTGGGTAGTGTGTCGGTAAAGGAGACGTTAGTGAGCGGCGCGGCAGTCGGGTTGGTTAGAGTGAAAGCCACCAGTGAGGTACTGCCGAATTGGATTGAAGTCGGCGAGAAAGCCTTGCTCACGGTTGGCGCTGACGTAACCTCGAACGCGCCGATGTCACAGTTAGAGCCAACCGGACGGGGAAAACCGCGCTGGTCTTTGTTATTAACCGGGCTGGCGGCGCAGGTAGCGTTATTGCCAGCGTTAATGGCGGGACTGCCGGATAGCAGCGCCATTGTATAGGTCGGGCCACCGTTATTAGCGAGGCTACTGAGCAAGGGGTCGGCTATCGTAATATTGTTGGCGCAGTTGTGGTCGTTAGTATCATTGGTTTTGGACGGATACTGTAAATTGTTGCCGCCGTTGTTCAAAGGCGTAGAACAATTGAAATTGATGTTCCAGGGATTACCAGCAGTGTTGTTGGATATAATAGAGTTGCGGAGATTGACCGTGCTGCTGCCGCCAAAAATCCCGCCCCCTTGCCCTCCGGCAGAGTTGCCCGCGATAGTGCTATTTGTAATGTTAAACGGCCCGGTACTGTTGATGGTCAGTGCGCCACCCAAACCACCCGCCGGGGTAGAGTTGCCGGTAAGCGTAACGTTGGCAATGTCAATGTTAGAGTCTTCCCCGGTCCAGATACCACCGCCCTGGCTCTGGGCCGAATTGTTATAAAAAAGGCTGTTGGTCAAAATTAACCGACCATTGCCGTGCCGCAACCCACCGCCAAAAGCATCCCCTCTGGCATCCGGCGTGACGCTGTTATTGATAAAAGAGGAGCGGTCTATCGAGACATAGCTACCGGGCTGGTAGGGGCTACCGCTATAGGCATATAGAAAATTGAAAACCGCTCCACCCTGACCCTGTCCGACATTCCCGTTAAAAAGGTTGCCGTGTAAGATAATATAGCCGTTGGCCCCAAGCACGCCATCGTTATAAAACGCACCGGAATAACCGGGCGAAGTTGATACGTTAGTGGTAAAAACGCTATTGGTCACGCTGACGTTGCTGAGTAGGGCGTGGATTGCGCCACCACTGCTATTATAGGATTTGTTGTCCTTAAATTCGCTGTTATCCACGATCAACGTTCCGGTATGGACAAAGATCGCGCCGCCCCCACTATCGGTATTAGGTGCGGTGCTGCACACATTATTATAAAAGTGCGAATTATAGACCGATAAGTTCGATAGATAGGCGCTGGTGATCGCCGCGCCATCGGTTGTGGCTGAGGCATCCCGAATGGTTAGATTTTGGATCGTAAGCAAGCTGCTTTTATTATTGATAACCCGGTTTTGGCCTCTGCCGCTCAAGGTTATCGTGCCACCACCATTGATAGTGGTTGGGGCTGTAATGACCAATTCGCTCGTAATTTGGATGGTTGTCGTACCGCAATTAAAAGTGATCGCCCCGCCACCGACCAGCAACGCTCTAAGTTGGGTGTCGTTGGCGCAGTTTGTGACTACTCCGCCCGCCTGGGCCGTTTGGGGCGAGGCCAGGTTGAGCGCCAGTCCCGCTATTAAAGACATTATACAAAGCAGCGCTATTCTTCCGGCTAACCGGCGACGATTTTCGTTCCCAATCTCCGATTTGATTGGCAAGCGAAAATCGGTCTTACGAAATATTGACATTCAACTGTCCCTTCACTTGGTGTTAGACCTTGCTACACTACCAGATTGGCTGATACCGGCTTCTTCGCCCGCACCGGGTTTATGAGCATTTTAGCTGTTCCCTATAGTAGGCCACTTAGCGGTTAGTTGATATAGCCCATTTTTACTAAAAGGCGATTGTGACTCGTTTGGTAGATTATAGGTTTTAGGCCGATTTAGACCGATGGGACAGTTATATTTAGAGCCTAATACGTTACCATGATAGCCTAGAGATGTATTATTCGGGTCAGTTTGGTAGAGTGGTTTGATCGAAGCTAAAGGATACAGAAAATTGTTTAGACCGTCATACTCGCTGGTTTGGCGGTTCAAAATATTATAGCTGGTCCCGAAGACATGGTTCAAGG
The DNA here is from genome assembly GCA_038210655.1 of Chloroflexia bacterium. GTDB lineage: Bacteria > Chloroflexota > Chloroflexia > Chloroheliales > Chloroheliaceae > 54-19. The sequence continues at coordinate 53,144 of JBBQWM010000029.1, read as the reverse complement.
CGGTTTGGGCTTTTGTCCGGGTTAGTAATGAAAGAGGTTATTTTGCTTGATTTTGGGGTAAATCCATTGGTTGAAACTGGCTGGCTGGCGGGTCAGCTTTCAAATCCAGACTTACGAATCGTGGACGCACGTTGGCGGGGGGATGGTTCGAGCCGGGCCTTATATCAGGCCGGGCATCTGCCGAGGGCGGTTCCGCTCGATTGGCATCTGGATTTGAGCTATACAAAAGATGGGTTGCGCGACTTGCTGTTGCCGCCCGCCCGATTTGCCGAGGTAGTCGGGGCGGCGGGTATCGCTAACGATACGCCGGTCGTGGCCTACGCTGAGACCGATCATTCGGGGGCGGCGCGGCTCTGGTGGGCTTTGCGCTATTATGGACATACCCAGGTAGCAGTCTTAAATGGTGGTTTGGATAAATGGCTGGCGGAAGGTCGGCCTGTCAGTACCGAACTTAGTCGGCCTCAACCGACCCGCTTTGTGCCTCAGCCTCGGCCCGAACTGTTGGCGACTGCCGAAGAAATTGAGGCTTCTCTGGGCAACCCGGCTACCGATGTGCGATTGGTCGATACCCGCCCGCCCGAACAATACGTCGGACAAGCGGTCTGGACTCCTAATGGCAGTCTCTATCTTCCTATCGGTCACGCCCAAATCGAGATCGGAGGGCGCGGCCCGATGCGGAGTGGACATATCCCCGGAGCGGTCAATTTGCACGCTACTACCACTTTAGACCCGCTAAGTTGGACTTATCTACCGCCCGAAATTTTACGTCAGAAAGCGGCGCTTCTCGGTCTGCGACCTGAACAACGAGTCATAACCTATTGCGGAGTAGGGATTTCGGCCTCGCTGGGTCTGTTCGCGCTACATCTGGCCGGGTTTCGCAATCTCGCGTTATACGATAGCTCGTGGGAGGAATGGGGAACCGATCCGGCCCGCCCGATAGAGAGGGGATTATAAACGATTATTGTCCCTATTTGCGGCGGCGACGCTTGTTGCGACTGACCCCCGACCGGGCCGAAGAGCGCGGACGCGGTGTAAGAGGTTCGGAGACAGACTGAAGGGAAGTGAGATCGGTTTTAGGCTGGTTGCGGGCGGCTTTGGCGGCGGCCCGTTTGCCTTCTCGCCACGAAGCCAGCGCCAAAATCAAGAGGGCCAGCACTACCATGTTCAAGAGAACCAGGCTGAAAACGGCCTGCTCCGGGTCGTCGAAAAACTTACCGTCTAGCGGGATAATGTGCATAAGGCTCGAACCGTTGAACATTTTTTTACCTCACATCTGCCAGAATCGTGAAAATTAACAGGCATAGACAGGATTAAATCGAATTGGCTAATTTCATTGGCCCGGTTACGCCCCGCGTAACCCGTCTCCTCTTACTGTAGCATGTTATTCTTGCATACTACAATAACGCATCTCACATTGCATTTGTGATGGGTCTAACCCAACCTCTAAAAAGCCGTAACAAACTTGCCAGCAGTTGCGTAGATAATGTTAGAAAAGTGTTAGTGATTAGCCCAATATTACGGACTAGAAGGGGATTTCACCTATGGATAGCTTTGTACAATTCCTGAGTGACCCCAATGTAGCCTATTTATTTCTGACTTTAGGAGCGCTGGGCGTGCTGGCCGAGCTATTTCACCCTGGCGCGATTTTACCGGGCGTAACCGGCGCGATCTTGATGATACTCTCTTTTATAGGGTTGGGCCATCTGCCGTTTAGCTGGGGTGGGCTGGCATTGTTGGCGTTGGCTGCCGGGTTGTTCGCGCTGGAACTGACTACCGGCCTGAGCGGGATATTAAGTCTGGTCGCGCTGGTAGCCTTTGTGCTGGGTTCGTTTGCGCTCTACGAAGCACCCCAACCGGGTATTGCGCCCCCCAACGTGAGCCCCTGGCTGGTGGTTGGGATGGCGATTTTGATGGGCGCTTTCTTTGTATTTGTGTTGCGGGTTGTGCGACGCTCCCGGCATGCGCCGATCACGGGCGGCATCGAAGCTTTGCAGCATACCCCCGCCGTTGCTATTAGCAGGCTCAATCCACGTGGCAAGGTAAAAATCGAAGGTGAGGTCTGGTCGGCGGAACTAGAAGTGGGGGCCGAACCGGTCGAAGCCGATCAATCGGTTAGAGTTACCGGCGTAGAGGGCGTAGTGCTAAAAGTTCGCGGGCTACCGGTCGCCCAACCAGACTGGACGGATGTTACAAGTTAGGTGTTAGGTATGAGGTGTCAGGTGTCAGGAAAAAGGGTTTGGCCCTTTGTGACAAAGGGCCAAACCCTGAAAGCTGATCGTTAATTTTCAAAAGAGGTACGGCAATGAGTCAATTTCTTCAAAATAGTGGCGGACTACTGGTAGCCGCCGTTGTAGTTGTACTGCTGGTTAGTCTGATAGTGTCGGCGGTACGGGTGGTGCCAGATTTTCAGCGAATGGTAATCTTCCGGCTAGGCCGTTGTATCGGGGCGAAGGGGCCGGGTATCGTCCTGGTCTTCCCGGTGGTAGACCGAGCCATGCGGGTCGATTTGCGCGAGACGGTTTTTGAAGTACCACCCCAGACCTGTATCACCGAGGATAACGCTACCGTTTCGATTGACTTCTTGATATATATGAAGGTAGTGGACGCAGTTCCAAGCGTAGTCCAGGTGGTAGACTACCGAGGGGCCTCACGCGGTATCGCTATCACGACCTTGCGGGCGATTGTCGGCGATATGTTGCTGGACGATGTGCTTGCCAAGCGCGATCATATCAACGAAACTTTGCGCTTTAAGCTGGACGAATCGACCACGCGCTGGGGGATCAAGGTGACGGCGGTCGAAATCAAAGAGGTGATCCCGCCCCGCGATATTTTGGAGTCGATGACCAAGCAAATGTCGGCAGAACGAACTCGTCGCGCCCTGGTACTCGAAGCGGACGGTCAGCGCGAAGCTTCGATTATGCGGGCGGAGGGCCAGAAGCAGGCTTCTATTTTGCAGGCAGAAGGCAGCCGACAGGCGACTATCTTGCAGGCTCAGGCTTCTCGCGAAGCAGCCGTCTTGCAAGCGGATGGTTATGCGCTGGCCCTCGAAAAGGTCTATCAGGTCGCCAAGCACGTCGATGGTCGGACCTTGAATTTGCAGTATCTTGAGACGCTCAAGAGCCTGGGGCAATCGGCTTCGACCAAGTGGATTATGCCGCTCGAACTTACTAATCTGGTGCAGCCTTTTACGAGTATCATCCAGCGGGCCGGGCAACTCCCTGCCAACCCTAACGGTGGTTCACCGGCCCCCACTCCGATCTCGGCTCCGACCAACGGTAGCCAACTACCGCCTGCCTCAACCAAGTCGGGCGTATAGTTTCTCGATTTTAGCCGGGCTACCCCCTCAAGCCGGGTGGCCCGGTTTTTATTTGCGTAAATACTCACCGCAGAGACGCAGAGACGCAGAGAAAAGCTAAAATTAGTAATTACCCATCTGATCGGCTTATTCAAGTTGAATGTGCTACAATTCTGCTAAGTTAAATGAATATTACAGTCTTTTGAGTGTAAAAGGGTGTTAGAAAGTAGAGAAATTATGAAAGCAACCGTTGTCGCCAGTGTTTTACTGGAGCATGAAGGCCGTTATTTGTTGGTACAGCAGGCCCGTAGCCGCCGACAGCCCGGCAAGTGGGGGCCGCCCGGCGGCAAACCCGAACACGCCCTGGGCGAGACTTTGTTCGAGGCCGCCCTGCGTGAGACCCTGGAAGAAAGCGGCCTGGTCGCCGAACTGACTGGCTTTGTCGGACTATTGCGAAGCGGCCATCGGCAAGACCCCAACATCTTTGTGTGCTTCGCCGGTCGCCTCAAGGAGGGTATTTCGCCGGATGCCTTACAGCTAAAAGAGGGTGAGATTACGGGCGGACGCTGGCTTACGCTGGAAGAAATTGAATCGGGGGCGGTTCCGCTCCGGGCTGCCCCGCTGGTCACTCTTTATCGCCGCCTCCACGAAGGCCAGGTCTACCCGCTTGAAGTGATGCAGCACGAAGCGATTGACCCCGAATAAAACCACCGCCTTTAGAGCAGATCAAGCCGCAAAACCAAACAAACTAAACAAGCTAAACCGATAGAGTCCTGAGCAGTTATCAGGTTGCATTCAGGGGGTGCGCGTCAGATTTTTGCACGGGTTCAAACAGTAATAGCAGCAGACTGTGAAAACCTAGCTTCAGCCTTGTCAGGTTGCAAAAAAACTCACGCTCACCCGCATTCGGGCAAAAAAAGGCCTCCGGGCAGTTAACCGGAGGCTTTGTGTGCTCGCATTATTTGTGTAGGAGGTATCTTCTTCTTTTCAGAAGAGAGGAATATTTGAGGGAAAAATCCTGAGCTAATCACTTCTAAGGCTGATTAACCCCGAGAGCGACCCTTGCGAATGGCTTCGGTCGGTGTCTTGTTGCTCTCATATATTAATACGCGGGATAACGCCAGAAGTTATGCCCTTTTCCTGGTTCTTATTTATCTCTAATAATCACCCCTGTATATACGACAGCCTGGGCTGGGTCATCGATTGAGCCGAGCTTTAACATTAGATAACGTATCCTTTGCTAAGGGTTCAGTTTGGACAGCCTTTTTTGAGTTCAAATTCGAGCTTTCAAAAGTCAACCCTTAGAGATCGATACGTTATCTAACATTACGGGTGTTTGCAAACCAAAACTAGGGGTTTCTACGCAGCAAAACTAAGGGTTTTATGGGAAAAGACTAGGGTCTTTTTTAGCTTTGAATTAAGGCCCTTTCCAACCTAAACTTTAGGACTTTTCTCCTAGTACTAAGGGATAATCCCCTATAGTACTATTGGGTCATTAGAGATAAAATTATCTTAATACCGATAGTAGCGAAGTGCTGCATTTTACGCTTATGTAGGTTTATCTGTTCTGGTATGCAGCGAAAAGTGGATAAAGATAAAGCCCGGTTCTTAACTAGATTAAGAATAAGTACCGGTTGAGCTTGAGCCTTCTTTCCCGGAAAAAATAGAATTTAGTGTACGGTTACTTTCGTTGATTGAAACGTTTCTTAAGGCATTCCAAAATTCTGTGCCTGTAGGCTGATCGCCCGGTTTACTGTAGGCTGATCGCCCGGTTTATAGGATTTGGCAGAAAAGGATGCTCTATCTATTTGAGAGGTCACACATGAATTTAAGAAAATCCAAGCTGGCCGTTTTTAGCCGCCTCATGCTAGTGGCGGCTTTCGTGTTGGCTATTTTACCCAATGCGGAGGTGACATTCGCCGCCCCCCTATCGGCTCCGTCGGCGGCCCCCGCCGCTGCCCCTGCCGCCGCTCTTCCTGACAAGCTCTTCCTCAAGGTAAAGAGCGCTCGTGCCGAACCGAATTGGCCGGGAGCAGCGAATGGTATCGTCAAAGAGGCCCCTGTTGCCAACTTCAAGTACATTATCAACGAGGACAATACGGGCGACCCGACCCAGGCTCGTGGTCCGCAATGTTCGACTGCTGATGTAGGTTATCCCGACAATTGCAACTGGCCCTCGATCCATACAATTCAGGGTTCCAGCCCGATTTATGCTCAGGGCGACCAGTCCGATTTCGACCCGATTACCGGCGAATTTCGTCCTGGTGGGCAACCATTTGCAATGGGCACCGGTCGCTACCTGATTTCGGTGCAGGCCGACAATTTTAAGATTGACGGCGAACACTTTACGGTTCCCCTGACCGCTCCTACTCCGGCTAATGCGGGCAATGTTACAGTTCATTTACAGCCCTTCCCGCTACCGTTAGCGACTATCCGTATCCAGGTTTTTGAAGACAATTACTCGACCAACGGGCAGTTCGATGTACCGGGCGAACACGGTTTGGCCGGTTTCGAGGGCCACATTTTTGACGTGTTGGCCGAGGTAACGACCGACTGGTTCGGCAACCCGATTTGCAGTCGGTACGAAACCGAGCAGGGCAAAGGCCAGTTTGATGCCAATGGCACCGCGACTGGAGACCGGGTCAAATTCGGGCTGGATGGCAAGCCGATCCGTATCGCTGGAACCGGCGGTAAATGCGTCAGCATTGCCAACGGTCAGGTGATTATCCCGAACGTCGGGCCGAACCGCTATACCGCCCAGGTCGTTCCACCCCTTGACCCCTCGACCGTCTGGTCGCAGACCACCACCCTGGAAGGCAACCACGACTTTGACGTGTGGGTTCAGGAAAACGCAACCGGCTACGATACCGAATTTGTGGGGCCGAACGGTGAGCCAGTCCCGGCGATCCCCTTTGGCTATGTTAAGAAGACGAACCTGAACGCCGGGCCGGCGGGCGTAGTCAAGGGTCACGTCAATGCTGCCAAGACCTATATCCCGCAGACGGGCGGCGTACCGCTCAACAACCAGGATTTTAGCATTGGCGCGGGAACCAGAGTAGCCGCCCCGATTGACCGCCCCTGGGTCGCTCTGAGCGATTTACGCAATGGTGACGTGACTGTTTATGCTGGACGCGGCAACCCGGACGGCTCTTTTAGCATCCCGAATGTGCCGGATAGCGATTATACGGTAGCGGTTTGGGATCAAGACCAGAACTTTATCCTGGAATTGCGCCAGGTGACGGTCGCCAACGGTCAGACCGTCGATATGGGAACCGTTTTGCTGGCCGGATGGTGGACTTATATCGAAGGTACGATCTTTTTCGATACGAACGGCAACGGCAAGCAAGACCCCGGTGAAACCGGCGTAGCAAACCAGGTCGTAACGATCAAAACTCGTAACAACTCGGTGATAGATCGTGGTAGTGCTACTACCAAGACCGATAGTAAAGGTCACTATATCTTCCCCGGCGCTTATCCGCTCACTAGCTGGGTGATCGTCGAAGTCTATAACGACCGCTTTAAGACGACCGGCGTAACCTATCAAGCTGATAACCAGCCGAACGAGACGACTGTTCTCGGTGGCGGCGTGGATGTCAGCGTTCTGCCAATCATCGGTCTTAGCGGGCGGCTCGACTGGGGTGTCAAGTTTTATAACAATGAAAACGGTGGTATCGTCGGAACAGTTTCCTATGATACAACCCGTAACGAACTTGACCCCCGCTTTGCAGCCGTCGAATCTTACCAACCGGGTATCCCCGGTCTGGAAGTTCGGCTTTATGCTCCCGTCCCGGACGGTAGCGGTGGCTATGTCAAAGCGAATGATGGCTCGTACAAGCTCGGTAATTTACTCCAAACCTATACTACCGAAACCTGGCAACGACCTACAGATTGTACACCCCGTGATGTCAGCAATGCCTCCTTCACTCTGCCGGTCTTACCCACCAAGGCTCACGCCGAGTGTCTGGAAGCGCCTTTCATGGGTGTCCAGTTCCAGAGCGGTTTCTCGACCGTCGATGGTAACTATGGGTTTGGTGGCTTGCAACCGGGTGATTATCTGGTTAAGGTGGTGATTCCTGACGATAAAGTAACTCATCGCCCGCTTTACAAAGTGACCAAAGAAGAAGATGTCAACGTCTTCAATGGCGACCAGTTCACGACCCAAATTCCGCCGCCAGTCTGCGCCGGAGCCTTACATACGGTTGATGTCAAAGATGTTTTGCCGGATGGCCCGAACGCAGTTGAGAATGCGGGCTTTGCCGCCGGTGGTGGCAGCCCTTACGAAGGTCAGGCAAGGCCTTTGTGCGATATGAAGCTGGTGCGGGTGCAGAACAACCGCTCGATTGCGCCGACCTTCAACTTCTTTACCGACGTGCCAGTTCCGGGCAAGCTTTCCGGGTTGATTGTGGACGACCTGAACGTCTCCAGCAACCCGCAAGATATTCTTTACGGCGAAAAACGCGGTGTACCGAATGCTCCGATTGGTATCTACGACTACACCGACCGCTTGGTTACGACGATCCAGTCCGACCCGAACGGTGTGTTCGAGGTGCTGCTACCTTCGACCTCGTCTTACAACTGCCCGCTTCCGGCGGGGCCTTGTTCCAACGTCTATCGGTTTGTAGGTAATGACCCCGGTCAGCCCGGCAAGGTCAACGGTAACTACAACCCGCAGTACCGCACGATTTCGGCTAGTTTTGAAGTTTGGCCCGGCTTGTGGCTCCCGGCTGACCTGGCTCCGACTACGGTCGGCACCCAGATCGCCATCCCTGGCTCGCAGTTCAACGCTGCGGTCCAGTGCAAGCTCGAAGCGGCTACTCCCCAAATCTTCGCAGTGAGCAAGCCTTACGCCTTCACTTCGCAGAACGGGGTTCAGATCACTATCGACGGTCAGGGCTTTGGGGCTAACCGAGGTAGCGGTAGAGTTAGATTGAGCGCAGGCAACGTTAACCTATCGATTGCTACCTATAATACCTGGAATGACAGGCAGATTAAGATCACCTTGCAACCCAACCAGTTCGATGGCATCTACCAACTAAACGTGACTGCTAATAACGGTCAGACCAGTATCAACGGCCTCAGCTTCCACATGATAACCGCTGATGCTAATGGTTATAGCCCAGATGTCTACGAAGTTGGCGGCAACACACCCGGTGTGCCTCAATTTGCGACGATCCAGGCTGCGATCAACAAGGCTACGGCTGACTCTACTAATAATGAACCGAAGCTAAACCGTAAGTTGGTAGTGGTCTATCCTGGGCCAACCAGCCAGTTTAACCCGCTAGGAGTTTACTACGAGAACCTGCTTATCAATACCCCAATCAAGCTGCAAGGGGTAGGGCCGGGTGGAGTCCGGGCCGATAACACGCAGGTACGTGGTAGCATCCTGGATGGTCTTGGCTTCGAGCAGGTTAACGGTGCGCCCTGGCGGGCTAGGTTGGCAACCCTCCAGTGGAGCGGTCTCCAGACTATCGCCGAAGGTGCGGTCATCACCGTTCTCGCCAACAATACCGGACGCAACCGCTTTACGTCTAGTTTCCCGGCTGGTATCGACGGCCTGACAATTCAGGGCGGCGACCAGCTTGGCACTCCCAACAGGGTCAATTCCTTGCCGGGTGGGGCGGTGACGACCCAGGGTGGCGGCATTTACGTCAACAATGCTGCTCACAACCTGCAAATCACCAACAACATCATCCGTAGCAACGGTGGAGCCTATGGTGGGGCGGTTCGGCTTGGTAGTCCTTACTTTGCCGGCAGTAACCTCGCGGCTAACAAGAACGACAACATCCGCATCGCCAACAACCGCTTGATCGCTAATGGCGGGACGAACTTGGCCGGTGGTGTCGGTATCTTTACCGGAGCGGACAATTACGAAATCGCCAATAACGATATTTGCGGTAATTACTCCGCCGAATATGGTGGTGGTATTTCGCACTTCGGTCTTAGCCCGAACGGGAAAATCCACGATAACCGCATCTACTTCAACAACTCCTACGATGAAGGTGGCGGCATCATGATTGCGGGCGAGCTTCCGGCTAACCCGACCCAGTTCTCGGCAGGCTCCGGCTCGGTCGATATTTACAACAATATGATCCAGGCTAACCTGGCTAACGATGATGGTGGTGGTATTCGCTTCTTGCAGGCGGGTAACTTCCCGATCAACATCTACAACAACATGATCGTCAACAACGTTTCGACCCACGAAGGTGGTGGTATCGCTCTCGACGATGCGACCAACGTGCGTATCTACAACAACACGATCATGAAGAACATCACGACTGCGACTGCGGCTACCAGCAACGGTTTACCGGCCCCGGCAGGTATCTCTAGCGGTGGTAACAGTAGCCAGTTGCAGGCGCTCTTACCGGGTGGTTCGCCCGCCTTTAGCAAGCCGCTCTTGTTCAACAACATCTTGTGGGACAACCGGGCGGGAACCTTTAACGGTGTGACACTGGTCGGGCTAGGGCTGGCAGGCGACCCGAACCCAATCAATAATTGGGATATGGGCGTAGCGGATGGTATAGGTGTAATGTCGCCGACCTACTCGATCCTCCAGGTCACGACTGGCACGGATGTCACTGTTGGCCCTGGTCCTACTTTTACGGTCAGTGGTAATAACATCATCGCTAACCCGAATGTCAAGAGCGTCTACGATCTCTCGGTGCAAGCCTTCCCCTGGCGGGGTAACGCGAGGTTCGTGGGCGTAACGCTACTGGCAGTTGAAGCACCGGCTAATTTGCTGGGTGACTATCATCTCAAATCTAACTCGCCCGCGATTGGCAAGGGTGTTAACAGGAAGCAAATTCCTGGGAGCAACCCGGCAGTCTTCGTCAACGCACCATTGTTTGACTTTGACCGCGAACTACGTGTGAGCCTCATCCCGCTCGATAACAAATATGACATCGGTGCGGACGAGTACCGGCCCTAAGCAGGGATTGGAAGTCGAGGTTGGGGGTAACAGTTCGCTGTTGCTCCCAACCCGGCCCTGATCTGAGCTTTTGGAACTTCCCTGCTTAGAGGGTATCGGCTATCAGCAGGTTTGGCTAATAGCCGACAGCTAATGAAGGAGATATAGAATGGACAAACCAACGCCCCAATCCGGCTACTCGCGCAAAAGGTTGTCCCGGCGCGGATTTCTAGCCCTCGGCGGTGGCGCACTGGCGGCGGCAGCCGGAGCGCGGTATCTGGGCAATAATTCGGCCCAGGCCAGCAACGCCATCCAGTTTTCGCCGGTTAGCAGCACCAGTGCCATGCCAGCTTTGGCTGGTAGCAAGAATTATCATTTGGCTGGTACAGACGGGTGGGTTTACCTGCCGCCTGCCTCCAACATCCCGGCAATTTATCACCCTGATAAACTGGCCCCGGCTCCGCGTACTACTTATGTATTTGGCTTTCGGGACGTGACCAACCTGACCGCAGGCCAGATTGTAGATCAAAAGGGTAAGGCTCAACTTTCTGCGCCGATCCTCTTTGTGGACGAAGAGGCTGATATTCGGTTGACCCTGACCAACCTGGGGTTGCAGCAGCGCCCCGACCTGGTTGACTCGCATACGATCCACTGGCACGGCTTCCGCGATGCGATCCCACTTTTCGATGGTGTGCCGGAAATGTCGATTGCAGTTCCTATCGGGCGCGATTTTACCTACTACTACAAGCCACGCGCCGCCGGTACTTATATGTACCACTGCCACTTTGAAGATGTCGAACACGTTCAGATGGGTATGACCGGGGTGATTTACGTGCGGCCCAAAATGAACAATGGCATCAATAAGTACGCTTATAACGATGTTTCGACCAAGTATGATCGTGAGTTCGTGATCTTCCTGAACGAGCTAAACATAGTGTCACATTGGGATGATGCTCACATCCAGGTGTTTGACTGGAGCGAGTACAAAGCGGATTTCTGGACGATGAACGGTCGGGTCTACCCGGATACGCTCGAAGCCAACGGCGACCCAATGTCTACACCGGCCCCTGGTAGCGTGGCCGAGCGGCTACAGTACCAACCGATTTCGTCTTTGGTTCAGGCCAAATCTGGCGAAAAGGTACTGCTCCGTTTTGTCAATCTGGGCTACGAAACCCAGGCGATGACGTTGGGCGGTATTGCGATGAAGGTAGTCGCTAAGGACGCGACCCTTTTGAAGAACGGCTCGACTGATCTGAGCTATAGGACCAATACGGTCTATATCGGGCCGGGCGAGAGCTACGACGCGATCTTTACGGCCCCGAACGTGACCGCTACGACTGATTATTTGCTCTATAACCGCAAGTTTAGCGCCCTTAACAACGGTGGGACGGCAGGTTACGGTGGGCAGATGACCAAAGTCAGGATTTTGCCGTCTTCGGCGGTGCTTCCAGCGCAAGACATAGACAAGCCCAACACATGATTTGGATTTACGCCTAGTCCTTGTCTTAGGTAAATCGTAGATCGCACTATGGAGGAAGACACGATGCATGCATCGAACGTAAAATACATAAAGCTGCGCTGGGAGTTGGTGGTGGTGATGGTAGCAATGCTCCTCGCCAGTATCTCCGTCCAACGTACTGAGGTGGAGGCGGCTCCTACCAAACAGGTAGTTGGCTCGGCTTCCGGTCTGGTTTGTAAGACCAGCCCAAACGCGACTTTTACCCTGACCGCCAAGAAGGGTTATATCAGCACCCCCGATGGCAACACCATCTTTATGTGGAGCTATGCACCAGATACTGGTGATTTCCAGTTGCCGGGGCCACCGCTTTGCGTCACTCAGAATGAGACCGTAACGATAATTCTGAAAAACACCTTGCCGGAGGATGTTTCGATTATCTTCCCTGGTCAGGAGGATGTGAAGGCTAATGGTGTAGCCGCCCAACCGGTCTTTAGCGGCCCGACCTTGACCTCGCTGACCAATGTGGCAACGGCAGCCGACGCTAACGGCAATAACGGTGGCAGCGTGACCTATAGCTTTGTTGCCAAAGAGCCGGGAACCTACCTCTACGAGAGTGGAACCGATATATCAAAGCAGGTCGAGATGGGACTATTCGGCGCTTTGATTGTCCGACCGGCGGGCAATGCGGGTCAGGCTTACAGCCAGACTACCACCAAGTTTAACACCAACAAAGAATACCTGATGCTGCTTTCCGAGATTGACCCCGATTTGCACTATGCGGTCGAGCATAATCAGAAGTTCGATATTACGTCCATTCATCCGCGCTACTGGATGATTAACGGACGCAGCTTCCCGGATACCATTTCGGACAACTTCGCGCAGTTGCTGCCGTCCCAGCCTTATAGTGCGCTGATCCACATCAGCCCCTATGATGCTACTTTGAACCCCGACCCGGCTCTGGTGCGCTATATCAACGTCGGGATGCGCGACCATCCTTTCCATCCGCACGGTAATCACGGTCGGGTGATCGCCCGTGATGGACGGGCTTTAGCCGGGCCGCTCAACGAAGACCTCTCTTATGAGAAGTTCTCGATCTTGATCGGAACCAGCCAGACCTGGGACGTGACCTACAAGTGGACCGATGTCGAACACTGGAACCCGACGACCAACCCGATCCCAGTTCCGCTCCCGTCCCAGCAAAACCTGACCTACAAGGATGCGGCGACCTGGTATAGCGGTAGCCCTTATCTGGGTGTACAGGATGATTTGCCTTCCGGCACGACTTCCTACAACCAGTGCGGCGAGTACTATCAGGTTTGGCATAGCCACGCTTTGAATGAGGCGGCTAACTATGATACTGGCTTCGGCGGGATGTTTACCTTGCAGCGGATTGATCCGCCAGCGCCTAACCGTTGTTGATTTTGGAATGGAGACGAACGAACATGCAGACTAAATTGCACCATTATGGGCGGTCGAAGCTCCTGCTGATGGCGGTGGTGGCCCTGGTGTGCGCCTGTGGAGTAGTCGGTAGCAGCTTTGCTATCGCTGCGCCCGGCCCACTGGTCTACAGCCCGACCAACAGTGTAGCGGCGGCTTTGCCTACATCCACCTGTACGCTTGTTGCTACAACCCGCACTTGCGAGTTGTGGGCGACCACCGGCACGATAGCGTTGCCCGGTGTGGCTTCGGTGCCGATCTGGGGGTACAGTATTACTTCGACGGTTGGCTCGGCCCAACTGCCCGGCCCCATCCTGGTTGCTAACCAGGGTGAAACGCTCAAGATTATTCTACACAACGCTTTACCTGGCGGGCAGTCCAACTCCTTGTCCTTACCCGACCTGGACATAGCTCCTGATATGGTTGGCGTGACCTCCGGCAACGCTAAGACTTATACTTTAAGCCTTACTCAGCCGGGAACTTTCCTGTATGAGGCCGGTTTGACCCCGGATGGCGCTCGCCAGGTGGCGATGGGTCTTTACGGCGGGTTGATCGTGCGACCGAGCGGCGCACCGACGGGGGTCTATGACGCTTCGACTACTTTCGACGACGAAGCTTTGCTGATTTTCAGCGAAATTGACCCAGCCTTCAACGCCGCTCCGAGTAACTTGCAGTTAAACAAATTCAACGCAAAATACTGGCTGATTAACGGCAAGTCTTACCCTAATACTAGCTCAATCCCGACCGGGGCGGGCCATAAAGTTTTGCTGCGCTACCTCAATGCGGGAACTCAGCATCACTCGATTGGCACGTTAGGTCTGCACCAGACCGTGCTTGGTCAGCAGGGTTTCCCCCTGGCCCACCCTTACCAGATCGTAGCCGAAACGCTGGCGGCAGGGCAAGGGCTTGATCTGCTCACGACGATCCCGTCTGCTTCGGTAGTAGGGACCAAGTTAGCGATCTACAATGGCGCTCGGCACGTCGATAACGCCGGGGCGTTGAGCGGCGGAACGAATGGCACCGTGCTTTTCGGCGGGATGCTAACCTTCTTGAGCGTCGATACTGGGGCTGCTACTGGGCCGACCGGCCCGTTGACTACCAATGTAGCCGTCACACCGACCCCGACCAACGGTTCGGTCAATCTAACCCTGAGCGCCAAGATCAGTGTCACTAATACTACTGGTGGCAATCAAGTAACCGATGCCGAGTATTACATCGACAGTGGTGCGCCGGTCGCCTTTGGCAGTTTTGGGGCGGCTCCGACCGTCAATGTCAGCACCAGTATTCCCAGCGCGAGTTTGGCGGGGCTGTCGGCAGGCAACCACATGATCTACGTACGAGGCAAGGATACGGCGGGCAACTGGAGCCAGGTAGCTTCTACCACCCTCAATCTGGATAAGGCCGGGCCGACTTCGTCCGGGCAACTCAAGATTAGCTCTAGTACCTTCAGCACTACCAACGGTACAAGCGATGTTATCTTCCAGGGAACCGCCGATGACTCGGCCTCTGGTAGCGCGGACATCGCCGATGCTGAGTACTATATTGATGGCGGCGCTCATCTTCCGCTAACCGGGTCTTTCAATGCTGTAACACCTGTACCTGGGCCGGTTAGTGACTTGAATGGGACGATTGCCTCAACGACTGTGGCAGCCTTGAGCGAAGGGCCGCATACCGTTTATGTTCGCAGTAAGGATAGCCTCGGTAACTGGGGAACACCGGCTACCTTTAGCCTGAATGTGGACAAAACGGGGCCAACTATGAATGCTAACAGTATTTCGGTTTCGCCGAACCCGAACAATGGCACTCTTAGCTTCGACCCGAATGCGCCTTTTGGCTCCGGCTATGTCAAGATGGTTGGCACCGCCAGCGACCCAGTGAGCGGTACAATCCAATCGAATATTGTGAAGATCGAAGGCTTCCTTGATACGATTGGGGCGAACGGTTCCGGGTTTGTTTTCTCGCCGACTGATGGCAACTTCAACTCGGCAAGTGAAGCGGGTCTGGCCCAGATACCGCTTGCGAACCTGACGACCGCCGCTCAAGGGCCACATACCCTCTACGCCCATGCTCAGGACGCGGCGGGCAACTGGGGTCCGACCGGGACGACAATCCTGATTGTCGATAAGACCGGCCCAGCGGTGACTGGTGCATCGGCGACGATCACCCCGACGGTAGGCGCTTTCACGGCTGTATTGGCGGCAACTGCCACCGACCCGGCTAATGGCGCAGCCGCAGGCTCGAACATCGTAGCGGCTGAGTGGTTCGACGGCACCGACCCGAATACGCCGTTGCACTACCCATTTGTAGCTACTGACGGTTCGTTCAACAGTAATAGCGAAGGGATCAAGGCTTCGGCAGACCTTAGCTCTTTGACGGCGGGTAATCATACGCTGTCGATCAGGGCGAAGGATGCGGCGGGCAACTGGGGTCCGACCACGCCGGTCTCGGTGACGGTTCCGGCCAGAATCTTTGCCAACGGTTTTGAGACTGGCAACTTCAACAACTGGAGTGCGACGACTGGCACGAACATCAGCGTGACTGGCCCGTCGGCGCTAGTTGGGACGCAGGGTATGCAGGTTGCTATCACCGGCAATACGCCGGGTTACGTGACCGACAATACGCCTGCCAACGAAGCGACCTATAATGCTCGCTTCTACTTCAACCCGAACGGTACGAGTACTAATGCCAGTGGTATTGCCGACATCTTCCAGGCGCTGAATACCGGTGGTACTACTCCTATTATTCGGGTGCAGTATCAGCGTCTTGGAACTACCTACCAGGTACGGGCGGTAGTTTCTAGAAATGGCGGTAATAGTAGTACTTCCTGGTATCCGATCACTAATGCTTCGCACGCTATCGAGATTGGCTGGCGATCCGGGGCGAGTACTTCATTCAGCCTCTATATTGACGGCACTCTCAAGCAAACTCTGACTGGGCTGAACACCAGCGCCTACAAGGTTGATGTGGCCCGGCTTGGCGCGATAAGTGGTCTAGCCTCCGGTATGAGTGGAACTATGTACTTTGATGGTTTCATCTCGACCAAAGGCACCTACATCGGTCTCTAGTTAGAGGTAGGGCTTGAAGGCTGAGTGTTAGGCTCAACCTTCAAAGCCCGCTAACGAACTGCTGAATGTTCTCTGGCAGGGTAGAGCCTTACAAAGTCGGGCAACTTTGTAAGGTTTTACCCTATCAGGGATTTCTAGCAAGAACTACCGGATTATTTTAATAAATCTAATCATTCTAAGGAAGAAGTACGATGAAGGCAGAATTACCCAAACCGCAAGTAACAAATTTTTCGGCTCTGCTCAAGCAACCTTTAATTCGGGTCGGGCTAGTTGGTTTATCGGTGGCCCTGATTGCTATCGTGACTGTCGGAGTCCTGGCTGTAACCGAACCAAAAGCACCCCTCAAGCCAAGCGCGGGAGCTTCCATGCCAAATAACCCGGCTATCGAAGAAAAGTGGGGGATTCGGGTTAGCCAGATTGGGGTTGCGGCAGATGGCGGTCTGATCGACTTTCGCTTTGTGGTCCTCGACTCGGAAAAAGCTTTGAAGATGATGACGGATGAGAAGAACCTGCCGGTGTTGGTGTCGGAAGACGGTGGTGGGGTCGTCAATTCGGCGGCTTTGATGCCCTCCAAACACGCTCTGAACCCCGGTCAGACCTATTTCTTGCTCTACCGCAATACCAAGAACGCCGTTAAGCACGATAGTACTGTTTCGGTCATTTTTAGTAATGATTTGAAGATGGAACATGCTATAGTCAAGTGATTTCAGGTATGCGATAATAGGTATTAGATTAGCAAAAGCTAGTGGGCCACTTCTTAAATCCAGGTCGGGAAGCTTATAAGGGTTTGCAATGTTAAAGAGACGCGCTGTTGGAATTTTGGTAGTAATAGCGGCGGTAGCCAGCTTGTTGTTGAGCAACGCAAGTCCGGCCTCGGCCCACGCCACCCTGGTACGTACCGACCCGGCGGATGGCACGAACCTGGAAAAAGCGCCACGTCAGGTGCGCCTCTGGTTTAGCGAAGCTATTACGCCGGATTTTACCCGGATCGATTTCCGCGATGGTGACGGCAAATACATCACCCTATCCCCTTACCGATTGGATACCGAGAGTATGGCAGCGGCGCAGGCTTATGGGGAAAAGACGGTTGTCTTGGTGGTTGATCTACCCGAACTCACTTCCAACGCCTATCGTCTCTACTGGCAAACCCGCTCCGCCGATGATTTGCACGTCATACTTGGTTCCGTCACCTTTGGGGTCCAACGCTCAGTTAGTGCCACCGCCCCAACCGAAAATGCCCCGGTCACACAACCGGGCGAAGTCGGGATGCGCTGGCTCAATTTTGTAGGGCTGGCGGGGCTGTTGGGCGGCTTGACCCTGGCCTTCGTCGTAATCCCTGCTGGCAAAGAAGACGAAACGGCGGTTGTAAGTCGGCGGCGGTTGACCCGACTTGCGCTATACGCCGGGCTGGTGGCTTTTGCGGCTGGATTTGGCCTTTTGTTTGTACAGGGGGCAGAAGGGGCCGCCTGGTGGACGATTTTGACCCGCACCGATTATGGCTTACGGTGGTGGATCGCTCAGGGTTGCTTGCTTTTACTGCTTCTGACGCTCTTCGTGCTGCGAAATCGTTTCAGCTTGAACCGTTTCTTGGCAGCTGGGCTGGCTTTATTGATAGCGGCAGTCGCTACTACCCAGGGCTTTAACGGTCATAGCGGTGGGCTAAACGGCCCTTCTCCCCTTAGCGTAGCAGTGGACGGACTGCATGTGCTGGGGGCGACTTTGTGGGTGGGCGGCTTGCTAGGGCTGATCGTAGCCATCGTCCCTCTTTTGCGGCGCGGCCCGGATGAAACGGCACTGGCCTGGACGACGCTTGGACGCTTCGGCTGGCTGGCGGCTACGAGTCTGGTAGTGCTGATCGTTACGGGGTTGCTGAAAAGCAGTCAGCAGGTGGCCTCGCTGGATGGTTTATTGACGACTATTTATGGGCAGGCTCTTCTTTTGAAGGTGGAATTGGCCCTGTTGGTCGGGCTGGTCGGGTTACTAAATGCGGCCTTGCTGCATCCGAGGGTAGCCGAAGGGTTGCGGCGGGTCTTGCGTCGTCCGGTTGGCTGGAAACCCGGTTGGTCGCGATTTTTGAAGCGGGCGCTAATCTTAGAAGCGATTGGCGGGGTCGGGTTGCTGTTGGTAGCGGCCTTTTTGAGCGCGACCCAACCGGCGCGTGGCCCGGAGTTTGACCCGCCACCCGCGATAGCCGAGAATGCTACCTCGCCTAGCGTGAGCGGTAGTGCTGCCGATCTGGTGGTCAGTCTATCGGTCAAACCGAACCGGCCCGGTCAGAATTTTGTCAGCTTCAATGTCTATAATACCCGCCGTCCGATCCCTGCCCCGATAGAAGATGTGAGCGTCCGATTGCGTTCGATCAGTGAACCGGGTACAAATCTGGTTCTACCTGCCGAATTGCTCGGTAAGGATCGTTATCAAATTGCGGGTGGCTTTATCAAGACGGCGGGCGATTGGGAAATCAGCATAACGGTCAACCGGCCTGGCATGCCCGCCGCCGACATTAGTTTCCCCTGGAAAGTTTTGTCGAATCAGGGTTATACGGCTCGCCGTCCGGTCGTCTTTTCAAACGAGCCACTGACCCCCTGGCTGATCGGTGGGGCGCTTGGGTTAGCCTTTTTGTTGGGGGGAGGGTTGCTGGCGCTGGGTAGGGGCCGCAAATTTCGCTTACTAATGTTACGCCGTTCTTCTACAATTGGCGTTTATCGCCAACCGCCTCAACAGGACTGACTTGAAAGATTGCCTTGAAGAAGATCGCGCTAATCGGGATAATAATGTTGCTGGCCGGGTTGTTAGTACCCTACAGCGCCGAACTTTCGCTGGCCCAAACTCCGCCCGCTCAAACTTCGCCTGCCCCCGTGATCGACCCAACCCTGGCGGTAGTCCTGGCGAACCAATCGCCCAACCAGCTAGTTTCGGTTATCGTAATTCTATCCGATCAACTTGATCTTAAAACTATTAACGGCAAAGACCGTACCGAAAAACAAAAAAACTTGATCGAAGGTCTGCGTAAGAAAGCCGATACTACTCAGGCGGCTCTACGCTCTTTGCTGACGACGCGGCGCACCCAGAACCTCGTTCAATCTTTTACTCCGCTTTGGATCAATAATTCGATTGCCCTGACTACAAGTCAAGTGATTATTAACGAACTGGCGGCGCGGCCTGAAGTAAGTAGTATTGTTCTCGATTCGACCGTGACAGCCCCACCCAAACCACCTGCCTCGGCGGTTACTCCTAATGCTGGCCCGCCCGAACCAAACCTGACCCTTATCAACGCTCCGGCCCTTTGGAACCTGGGTTACAAGGGGCAGGGGATCGTGATTGCCAGCCTCGATACGGGGGTCGATTATACTCACCCTGATTTGGTGGGCCAATGGCGGGGTGGAACAAATAGCTGGTACGATCCTTACAATCAGCATACTGCCACCCCGATTGATTTTAATGGTCACGGAACCCAGACTATGGGCGTAATGGTTGGGCAGGATAAGGGTGGTACTTCGATTGGGGTTGCGCCGAGCGCAAAGTGGATCGCGGCGAGAATTTTTAATGATGCGGGTAGTGGCACTACTGCGGCAATCCATCAGGCTTATCAATGGTTACTCGACCCGGATGGCAACCCGGCAACCCCTGATGCCCCCGACGTGGTAAATAATTCATGGTCGCTAACCGGAACCAGTTGCAGTACTGCCTTTCAAGCCGATTTACAGGCTTTACTGGCGGCAGGGATTGTGCCGGTTTTTGCGGCGGGCAATTCCGGCCCAACTGTCGGTAGCAGCACCAGTCCGGGTAACAATCCGGAAGCCTTTGCGGTTGGTTCGGTCAACAATAGCAATGTGATCGCCAGTGATAGCAGCCGAGGCCCGACCAATTGTGGCAGTGGCACAACTAACCGCATCTGGCCCCAGGTCGTCGCGCCCGGTGTTAATATTAATTCGACCGATTTATTTAATTTGTATACGGTGGGGTCAGGCACTTCGTTGGCTGCCCCTCACGTGACCGGCGCATTAGCTCTTTTGCTCAGTGCTTACCCGACCCTGACCGCCGCCCAGCAGGAAAACGCCCTGCTATCGACTGCGCTTGATTTGGGTGCCGCCGGGCAGGACAGTATTTATGGCTCAGGCCGGATTGACGTGTTGGCGGCTTATAATTCACTTTCAGGGATAAACCCAACTCCGACCCCCACCCTAGCCAGTACGCCGACCAACACGCCCACGAATACGCCTACTAACACACCGACAAACACGCCAACTTCAACTCCAACCAATACTCCCACCAACACGCCAACCAATACGCCTACTAATACGCCGACGAACACGCCTACTAACACACCAACGAATACACCAACCAATACGCCGACCTCAACCCCAACGAATACACCAACGTCAACACCGATTAATACACCTACGCCGACGAACACGCCTACAAACACGCCGACTCCAACCAATACACCGACAAATACACCGACGAACACACCAACGAATACACCAACTAACACTCCGACCAACACGCCAACGTCAACGCCGACGAATACTCCTACGGCTATCCCAACGGCTACCCCAACTAACTCGCCTACTCCTACGCCAATCGGGTCGGGTTGTAATGCGCTTTTGGTGAATCAGGCCAGCGATAACGGGCAAGGCAAGCAGTGCGGGACGCTTTCTTATGCCTTGAACTATGCTATTGGAGCCAGCAAGCCTTTGACAATTACTTTCGCCCCAGGTGTAACGGTCGTAACGCTTACGGGTAACTCGCTGGTAATACCAGCAGGCGGCGTGAAAATCGATGGGGGTTGTACGGTGCAGAATGGGCGCGGCGAGCCAAAAGTACGGCTGGTCGCAGGGCCAGGGGCCGGAAGTAGTGGCCTGCTTCTGAGCAGTGGCGCAACCGTCAACGGGCTGGCGATTGGGGGCTTTAGCGGCTACGGGCTGGAAATTACTGGCAATGACAATCAGGTCAAGTGTAGCTGGCTCGGTACTACCGATGGACTGAGCGCCGACCCGAACGGCAGTGGTATCCGCCTGAGCAATACTGCCTCGAACAACAAACTAGGTGAATACGGACTACCCGATAGCGGCAATCTAATCAGTGGTAACACTGGCTATGGTTTGCGGGTCGAAGGTGGTAGCCAAAACCTGCTTTATTACAACTGGATCGGTCTGCAAAAAAATGGTACTAGCACGCTCAAAAACGGAAGCGGCGCTCTCTATCTCCAACCCGGTAGTAGCCTCAAATTTGTAATCGGCAATCGCATCCGCAACTCCTGATCTTCCTACAACTGAGCGGGCTGATACGCTCAGTAGCCGAATATCTACCAAATTTGTAACTACACAGCTTACCCTTTGGGCGACCACATAGGGTCGCACCCTACAACGGATTTTGGGTAGGGGCGACCCTATGTGGTCGCCCGGCCTAAGTAATTACCCAAATTTGCCTACACATAGGTTTGACTTTGGCTTTCTGCTCACTTTCCTGTAAAATAGGGAGTGTGGAATTTTTCGGTAAAAGCTAAAGTAGAAACTGAAGAAATCAATATGAGTCAAACAATTTTAGTAGTAGATGATGAACAAAAGCTAGTTGATCTGGTGCGTACCATTTTGGAAAAAGAGGGCTATAAGGTCGTCGAGGCCCACAACGGCTATCAAGCCTTAGAGCGGGTACGAGATGACCTGCCCGACGTAGTGGTGCTGGACGTGATGATGCCCGAAATGGACGGCTTTGAAGCCCTGCGCGAGATCAGGTCGGCTAGTAATGTGCCGGTCATTATGCTGACCGTCCAGGCTACCGAAAACGATAAGGTGCGCGGTCTCGAACTAGGGGCCGACGATTATGTCGCCAAGCCTTTCGACCACCGTGAACTGGTTAGTCGGGTCAAGGCCGTTTTGCGGCGGGCGGCGCTGCCTTCGACCGTCAGCAAGTCCGAGGGCATCGTAAAAATTGATGATACCCTTTCGGTCGATTTCGATAAGCGCGAAGTAATCGTAGATGGCAAGCATCAAAAATTGCGCCCGACCGAGTACAAGCTACTCTATCATATGGTCAGCAATGCTGGAAAGCTGATGAGCCACGAGCAGTTGCTGACCAAAGTCTGGGGTCGCGAATACCGCGACGACGAGCAACTTTTGCGACTTTACATAACCTATCTGCGTCAGAAGATCGAAGCCAGTCCATCCCACCCAAAATATATTCTGAACGAGCGCGGTCTGGGCTATCGCTTTAGCGAGTTCGAGCGCAAGCTATAGGGTTGAGACTTAACAGGGATTAACATGATGCATAGGATAGAATAAGAGTAACTACTCGGCTTACCCCTTTTGGGCGACCACACAGGGTCGCACCCTACAACCGATTTTGGTAGGGGCGACCCTTTGTGGTCGCCCAAAAGGGGTAGTTACAAAATATTGGATCGCTAATGGCTTTGCATTGTGCTATAAGAGGTGATTAATAACAAATTTTTAGGGAAAGTGGTTATGAAACAGTCGAATGAGAAACAAGGCAAAAAAGGATTTATTAAAGAGGAGGAATTTAACCAACCAGGTCGCGCGGCGGCGGGCCGCAAAGCCGAGGCGGTGGTGGAACGGCTAATCCAGGAAGGGATGGCCCAGGGTAAATTTAGCAATCTTGCCAACGAAGGGAAGCCGCTAAAAATCGAGGAGGAGAACCCTTACGTCGAGGAAGACATGCGGATGGCCTATAAAGTGTTGGAAAATGCCGGGGTTGCGCCGCCCTGGATCGAGATGGACAAAGAGGTCGAGGCGGCTATTGCTCGCGCCCGCCGTGATCGGGAAGAGCATTTGCGCTGGCTCAGGGGCCGTCTCGACGATATTAAGTTTGGCCCGACCCATTATTTTATGCGGGATTTGCGTTTGCTGGCGGCTTCTCAGGAGCGCTGGTTGCAAAGTCATGCTATCAAATTGCACGAACTGAACCAGAAGATTCACAGTTTTAATCATGTCTGCCCGGTTTCCGACCTGCTCAAAGTCCCGCTGCTGGTGGACAAAATTATTGAAGAATACGACCGTAGCTGCCCGGCGATCCCCAAAGTATAATATATTGGTGTGGTTATGCAGTCGTGAATATAATATATTCTAAATATAAAGAAAGGTGATGCTTATATGAACATCGGTATTATAGGGTCTGGTAATATTGGGGCTAATGCAGCCCGGCTATTTGTAAAGAGCGGGCATCAGGTGGCGATCAGTAATTCGCGGGGGCCGGAGTCTTTAACCGCACTAGTCGAGGAAGTTGGCCCCAATTTGGAAGCTGTAACGGTTGAGGAAGCGGCCACCTTTGGGGAAGTTGTGCTGGTAGCGATCCCGTTTGGTCTTTACCAGAGCCTGCCGCTGGAAGCCTTAACCGGCAAGATCGTGATCGACAGCACGAATTATTATCCACAACGCGACGGGCAGATTGAGCTTAACGGTAGGGCTTCCAGCGAACTGGTGGCCCAGTATTTGAGCGGTAGTAAGGTAGTTAAGGTTTTTAATACGATGTGGTATCGCACTCTGGCTACCGAGGGCAAGCCGGAAGCGCCCCTAGAAGAGCGTTTGGTTCTCTTTATAGCCGGAGATGATCCGCAGGCCAAAGCGGTTGTATCAGGCTTGATCGAGGAAATCGGCTTCGCGCCCTATGATAATGGCGGGTTAAAAGACTCCAAGCGGCAGGAGCCTGACACGCCCATTTATGCTAAATCGCTGACACCTGCTCAAGCACGTGAAATTCTGGCAGCTTCTAGCGATTAACAAGCGAAAGGAACTTTTTAAGATGAGTGATGAGAGACAGAAGTATGATATTGCCGTAATCGGCGGTGGGCCAGGCGGATATGTGGCGGCGATCCGGGCCGCTCAAATGGGTGCGAAGGTCGCTGTAATCGAGAAAGATCGTTTGGGTGGAACCTGCCTCAACTGGGGTTGTATCCCTTCTAAGACTTTGATCCGAAGTGTCCAGATTTTGCAAGAGATGCGCGAAGCCGAAAAATTTGGGATCGAACTGGATATGAGTAGTATCAAGCCCAATATGGCAAAGATTATGGCCCGCAAGGACACCGTCGTTAATCAGAACGTAGGCGGAATTGAAACTCTTTTCAAGGCTTATGGCATTCCTAACATTAAAGGGCAGGGCCGCTTGCTCTCCCCAAACCTGATCGAGATTACGAACGGTGGGCCGGACCGACAGCAAATCGAGGCTGCCAATATAATTATCGCTACTGGCAGTAGCATTGCCCGCTTGCCGATCCCAGGGGCTGATCTGGAGGGCGTGACCGATAGCGACCGCATTTTGTCGTTAAAGCACATCCCCAAAAGCATCGTGATCGTTGGGGGTGGGATCATTGGGGTGGAGTGGGCCGGGATTCTGGCTCCGCTCGGCACCAAAGTGACTATCGTCGAAGCTTTGCCGACCATTTTGACCCCGGTAGACGAGGAATTGATGCGCCGCTTTAGCGTTTTGCTCCGCAAGCAAGGGGTCGATATTCAGACCAGCGCAAAGGTACTCGCTATCGAGTCGAATAGCAAGGCCAAAGATGAAGGGGAACGATTGACCGTGCGCTATTTGCTCGATAAGAATAGCGGCGTAAGCGCCCCGTCCACCGTTGCCGACGCTTATAAGCCGGTCAACGAGGCGGCAGGCCCCGGTGATAAGGGTGAAGAAAAGTCGGTCAACGCCGAAATGGTGATGCTGGCGATTGGGCGCTGGCCTTACACGGATGGCCTGGGGCTGGAAGAGATTGGCGTGACCATGAACCGCCGGGCGATTATCAGCAACAACCGAATGGAAACCAACGTCAAGGGCGTGTACGCGATTGGCGATGTCACCCAGCGTATAATGCTGGCGCATGTTGCCAGCCACGAAGGGGAAGTAGCGGCGGACAACATTATGGGCCACCCCCGTCTGATGAACTATCGAGCCGTCCCCAACTGTATTTATTCTAACCCGGAAATTGCCAGCGTCGGCCCGACCGAGCAGGAGCTAAAGGCCAGTGGTATCCCCTACCGGGCCAGCAAATTCCCCTTTACCGCCCTGGGCCGAGCCGTTACGTTGGGTGATACCAATGGACTGGTTAAGCTGCTGGTGTCGGAAGAGCGGGGCGAAGTATTGGCCGGGCATATTATGGGGCCGGACGCAACCGACCTGATTGCCGAATTGGTCTTGGCAGTGCGCGAACGAGTGACGGCGGAAGAACTGGCCCAAACTATTCATGCTCACCCGACCCTGACCGAAGCCGTCCAGGAAGCCGCCCTTGCTGCCGTACCGGGAGCCAGCGCGATCCACTTTAAGAAGAGCAACTTGTAGGGGAAGTCAGAATGCAGAATGCAGAATAGGGAAGATAGAAACTGACCGGTTGTAAGAAGTATTATAAGCAGAGGGCAGAAGGCAGAATGCAGAATAGGGAAGGCAGAATAGACAGTATAGCATAGGGAAATATGGTAAGTAGGCTAAAGCTTATCACAAAATTTCTTATTTTTAATTCTGCATTCTGCATTCTGACTTCTGCCTTCCCCAAGCCATTGCAATCAAAAAGACTTTATGGTAAAATTTAGCGGTACTAAAAGTGAATGCAAACCTGTGTGTCAATAGCGCCCACTTCTTGAAAATGATTTCCCCGTTTTATCCGTCAGCGATGGTATTTGGAACCCCGGTTTCTAATTCTAAGCTCCTGGCGTATAACTCAGTGAAATTAGAGCCTTACCCCCGGTGCCGCTTCGCCCACCAGAATGAGAGTTGATTTCTTTTTCTTGTCAGGTTTCTCTTGAGCTTTTAGAGCTATTTGTATCAGGGCTGTTTCGCGTTCTACTCGCCTCAAATCCTTGAGTCGGGCAACCAATCGAGCAGGCTCCTGGCTTGTACCACAGAAGCTTTTAAGAATAAAGTTTTTGCAGTTACAAGTAAGGTTTTTATGGAGGGCCACCCTGGGGTGTCTCTTGAAAGGAAGATTTAGTACTGTGGGCAAGAAATTGTATGTGGGGAGCCTTTCGTACAATACTACTGAGGCTGGGCTTGAGCGGTTTTTTTCGCAGGTTGGTGTGGTTGATTCGGCCCGAATTATTACTGACCGAGATACCGGGCGGGCGAAGGGTTTTGGCTTTGTTGAAATGAGTAACGACGATGAAGCGATGCGGGCCATTAACGAATTGAATGGAGCCGAACTGGACGGTCGTACTCTGGTCGTGAGCGAAGCTCGCCCTCAAGAGAACCGGGGCGCTGGCGGCGGCGGCGGTGGTGGTCGCGGCGGCTACGGCGGTGGCGGTGGCGGCGGTGGTCGCGGCGGCTACGGCGGTGGCGGTGGCGGTGGCGGCGGTCGCAGCAGCGGCGGCTCACGGGGTGGTGGTTATGGCGGCGGTGGCGGTGGTCGCGGCGGCTACTAATTAGCCGAACCGAGAACCTCTACTCGTTGGCCTGATAGCCAGCTCAATTTAAGAAAAATGCGGAACAAGGGGCGGGTGCTGACAGGTTCCCGCCCTGTTCTTTGCCTTTTTAAGACTCACCCAACCACCTGTAAGGAAGGAGATCATAAGCATGGGAAAAAGATTATATGTTGGAAACCTGGCGACTGTGACCAGTGATGCCGGTTTGAAGCAGTTTTTTGCCGATAGCGGAACAGTTGAAATGGCACGTGTGTTGACCGACAAAGGGGTTAGCCGGGGCTTTGGTTTTGTCGAAATGAGCAGCGAACGCGAAGCTCAGAACGCCATTAAAAACCTCAATGGTAGCGAATTGGATGGTAGCGCCATCGTCGTAAACGAGGCTACCCCACCGGGCGGATCGCGCACCAACAGTTTTGGTGGGCCACCTCGGACAGGTGGTCGTCGCTTCAGTCGGGCCTAATTCCCCGCGAATTTTCAAAGGCTGAGGCTGCTATTAACCAGCCTTGCCTATTTTTATACCTTCACTCCCTCTCTACCCCCAAAGATTAGTTGTCAAAACTCTAATTGGTTGGTTTCTGGAAGTAGTTCGAGCAGTTGTTCAAAACTAGCGATAGTAGCGTCCGGCTGAATCGTTGGATTGGGTTCTTCCTGACGAAAGAGCGTGAAATGAACCGCCCGCATGCCGGCCTGTTGTGGCCCCTGGACATCCTCAATCAGGCGGTCGCCGATAAACAGACATTCAGTCGGGGCGACTGCCAGCCGTTCGCAAATCGCCTGATAGATCCGGGGCGAAGGTTTGCGCCAGCCCAGTTCGCACGATAGTAGGGTCTGGTCGAAGTATTGCAAAAGGCCGACCTGCTGGATATTGGCGTAGGCTACTTCGGGCAAATTACAAAAGTTGGAGACCAGCCCTAGTCGGTAGCCGCGCCGTTTCAGTTCGCCCAGCGTCGAGAGGGCCTGGGGTGCGACTTCTACCACCCGTTCGTAAAGCAAGCGATGTTCGAGCGCTACAACTTCGCGCAAAAAAGCGTCATCAGTCTGGGGCAGCCCGGCAGCCTCAAAAGCTTGCCGAACTAGCGGTAAAAATTCCAATTCCTCTTCGGTCTTTTCGCGCCAGGTACGGGCCATCGCACGTTGGACGTGTTGCTGCCAGGCGGCCCGAATCTGGGCCAATTCCGGAATGTCTGCCGCCGCTTGCGGGTTAATCAACTCCCGGTATATATCCTCCCAGACGCTCTCAGTCTGCCCGGCAGTAAAATTCCCGTGTATCAACGTATCACCAAGATCGAATAGAACAGCTTTGAGGGGGTAGGGATGAGGGATGAGGGATGAGGGATGAAGCTGATACTTTATGACCTCGTCATTGCTTTGTGTCTTTATTTCAATTTGCTCACTCACTTCTCAACCTCACCATATTTCATCCTTCATCCTTCATTCCTCATTCCTCATCCTTACGCATAGCGCCCATCGGCTAATCGAACTGAGACATCCCCGGCTTGTACTAGCCGAGTTTGTCCGCTTTCGTCGCGCACGAGTAAGCCGCCAGAAGGGTCTACGCCAGTAGCGATGCCTTTCAGGACGGGTTCGCCGCTTTGCCCGCTCACATTGAGAACCTGAACCGGTTGGCCCAGGGTAATAAGTTGGGCGGCCCACTCCTGCCAGACCGCTTGCGGGTCGGTCGTCAGTTGCTGACGGTAAGTAGCGAAGGCGGACAAGCTGGCTGCCAGCAAAGGCTCACGGCTGACAGGTGGGCGGTTGGGCGGCGTGAGGTTGGTAGCTTTGTCCGCGAGGCCCGCTTCGGTCAGGTCGCGTTCGGTCAGGCTAGTGTTGAGGCCAAAGCCCAGTACCAGCCAGGTCTGGGCCTGATTTGGCCCCAACCCTTGCTCGATTTCGGCCAGGATACCGCCGCATTTGCGACCTTCCCTTAACAAATCGTTGGGCCATTTGAGGGACAATTCAAGCTCGGTTTCGAGCCGAACCGCCTTTTTGAGCGAGAGCGCCAGCGCACATACATAAAGATAGGCCCGATCCAGGGGCAAAGGGGCCAGGGGCAAGGTCAGGGTACAAAGCAGACCGGTTGCGAAAGGGGCTTCCCAGGTACGGTTCAACCGCCCGCGCCCTGCCGTTTGTTTGTCGGTAGTCAATAGCAGTTCGGAAGGCCCGTCGGGAGGATTAAGTCGGGTGCGCCCTTCCTGGTTGGTTGAGCTAATGGTTGGAAAATAATAGGTTCGGCCTTGCCAATCGGGAGCCAGTAGCAAGAAAGTTTCCAGATCAAACGGTTGTGAGCTATACATTACTCTTTAGTCTCTGAAATGCCGCGTCGTTTAACGCCGGGTGGCGTATTGCGGGTAGTGAAAACGGGTTTTTCTTCTGGTTCTAGCTCCGGCAAGGGTGGTACATCAACCTGGAAAGGCGGGCTATCTTCGCCATTGTTTTTCAGCCGCTCCAACCGTTCCTGTTCCTTCTCTAAAACTACCGTCAGAGCTTTGTTGCTGATAATCGCATAATAAGTCATGCCGATCAGGATCACCGGTAGGAAAGCCAGCAGATAGGAGACCACGAAGAAAGCACCCATCACCACACTAAGGATCAGAGTCAGGATCGGATACTTAAAGGCCCCCAGGAAAGCGTTCCGAAGTAAGCCGCCCAGCTTAAATTTATCCATCCGCACCGCCAGAGGCCAGATATAGAGTTGCATGCAAAACCAGCTAAAGGCGATATATCCCCAGACGATTACGATCAGCCATAGCGGGCTATTGGCAATCGAAGGCGATAGATAAAAAGTCAGGTTGAAAAAGCTGAGGACTACAAAAGCAACATTGAGCAGCCCGATTACCCAGCCACGCCGGTAGTATTGCTTCAGGCCGCGCCAGAACTCGCCAAACTCGACCTTTTCACGTCGGTTGATTTCGATAGTAAAGCTATAGAGGGCCAGCGTGGTTGGGGCGGTCAGTAAAACCAGCATCAGCAAGCCCAGGCTAAGTCCCAGTCCGCCATTCACGAAGGTTGCCAGCCCAACCCCTGGAACCAGCGAAAGCGCCCAGACCAAATTGGCGATTGCCAGGACAAAGAGATTATCCCACAAATCCGCCAATCCTCGGCCCAAAATATTTAAGGCTTGCCGCACCAAAATTTGTTCTCCAAAGTGTTAAATAAAAAGCCGCTGTTAGAGTTAATTATACACCTTTGACCGAACTGTGCCAATTGTTTTGAGGTATTCCCAAGTAGCGTAACGAAATGATGCTAAAGAGCGTTTTTCTCTATAGTGTATTTAACCGTATATTTATGATATATTATCCTTAAAGCAAGACAACGAAGGTTTAGGATCGGGTCAAGTATGGCAATTTCCAGGGACAACCGCGAGTATAGAACCTCGCACGAAGAACTGTTCAATCTGCTTTTGGGATTATTACCTCAATTGCAGCTACGAGTACGGCCCTATGAAGCCGCTTCTCCCCGCCTCGAAGTGCAAAACGCCGAGACAGGCCAGATCAAGCTGCGAGTTCAGCCTGCCTCTACCGGCACTGCCGCTTATACTTTTAGCTTGACTTGTGAAACGATTAGCGCCGACCGTACCCGCCTTAAAGTGGAAGCTTCGACCTATGGTGTGACCGACCTGGGTTTGGGTCAGTTGACCTTGCGGCAGATTTTGATTACGGTCTATCTGGCGGTCGAAGGCAAGCTGGAAGCCGGACAATTGCCAGTCTTCTTTTTGGAAAGTAGCCCCCCTTCGCCCAGTTCGGTTCAGGCTCAGGCCGAGGAGCAGGCCCATCGTGGGTTTGATTTGGGACGGCGCGGCTATGCCGAAGATGCGCTGACCGAGTTTCAAGCTTCGTTGCTGCTTTATCCGCAGCAGCCGGAAATTTTTTATCATATGGGGGTTTTGCAAATGCTAATCGGGCGATTGGCTGAAGCAGCCCAGGCTTTTCAGGTGGCCTTAGAACTAGAACCGCATCATGTTTTGGCGGGAGCTTACCTAAAAGATTTGCAAGCCCGGATTGAAAAGGTCGGCCCGACGGCCCTTTCACCATTTACAACTAGCGGTAAGAACAACTCAACTTCCTCCGCCCCCGGTAATTTTAGCGAAGTTTACCGCATCTATGCCGCCCGCTCGATGAATACACCCCTCAATGGCTATACTCCCGGTCAGGGGCAGGCTCCTGCCGGAACGGTCAACGAAGAGCATGTCGCTACCCGGCCTATTCAACTCGCTTCGGGCGGCTGGCTCTTTTTGAGTGGAGATGGTGCGCCGCTGTCCGAATACAAACTAACCAAGCCGGTCACGACGTTAGGTCGCCGCGAGGATAGCGATTTGCTGTTGATGGATGCAAAGGTCTCCCGGCAACACGCCGAAGTTGTCCTAAATGCGGCTGGGCATGTGCTGCGCGATTTGCGGAGTGCCAACGGCACAGTCCTAAACGGGCGGCGGCTAAACCCTGGCGAAGAAATCCGGCTTTCGCACGGCGACCGCTTGCGGCTCGGCGACATCGAGATAACCTATACCAACCCTAGCCGCCCCAGGTAAATATTAGTAACTATTTACCGCAGAGACGCAGAGAACGCAGAGAAAAGCTGATATTTAGTAATTAGTCAGGCTGGGCGACCACATAGGGTCGCACCCTACCCAAAATCTGTTGTAGGGTGCGACCCTATGTGGTCGCCCAGCCTGAGTTGTTACTGAAAATATTAAACCGGGGCCAGTGGTAGCAGCACCGTGAAGGTCGAACCCTGGTTGGGCTGGCTTTCGATCTGAATTTGACCGTCGTGAGCTTCAACGATGTATTTGACGATAGCCAGCCCAAGACCTGACCCGCCTAGCGCCCGACTGCGGGCCTTATCGACCCGGTAGAACCGCTCGAACAAGTGGGGCAGATGTTCCGGGGCGATCCCTACGCCAGTATCCTGGACTTGCAAACAGGCCATTTGGGACTTAACTTGCTTACCAGAACTCGGCTTGCAAAGCTCCAAACTGAGCCGGGCCGACCCGCCTTCCGGCGTATAGCGCACGGCGTTTTCGAGCAAATTAAAGATAACTTGCCCTAGCCGATATTCATCACCCAGCACGGTAGCCGGTTCGAGTCGGTCGAGATAGAGGTGGACGGCTTTGCCCTGCGTCTGGGCCAGTTGTTCGGCCCGCCGGAAAGCTTTTTCCGCCACCGGCACCAACGCGACCGGCTTTCGCTCGATCATCTGTCCGGCATCGGCCTGCGCCAATAGCAACAGATCGGCGACCAGACGGCTCAACTGAGCGGCTTCGTCGCGGGTTTCTTCGATAGCTTCGGCAGCCTCGGTGGGTGGCAACCCGCGCTTGAGTAAATCCAAATTACCCTGGATAATAGTCAGAGGGGTACGTAGTTCGTGGGAAGTATCAGCCATAAACTGACGGTTAGTATCAAAGACCCGGCCTAATTCCTCGATCATCTGGTTAAAGGTAGCCGCCAGTTCCCCGATTTCATCATACTGGCCCTGGAAATTGTAGGTCTGGGGGATACGCTCGTCAAAGTCGCGGGTGTGGGCGATCCGGCGGGCCGTCTCAGTCACTCGCACGACCGGGCGGAGCGCCCGCCGGGTGAGCCACCAACCGCCTAGCGTAGCGATTAAGATAGCGGCCAGCCCGCCCAATAGCATAAAAAGACGTACCCGGTTGATCGTTTCGTTATAGGTCTTTAACGATTCGGCTACCTGTAAAACACCGACGACCTTGCCTTGAATAATCAGTGGTCGGTAAAAAATGCGGACTCGTTCGGTGCGGATTTGGGCATCGGCAGTGTTTTTTTGTTGCGAGAGGGCCGC
Organism: Chloroflexia bacterium; assembly: GCA_038210655.1. Classification (GTDB taxonomy): domain Bacteria; phylum Chloroflexota; class Chloroflexia; order Chloroheliales; family Chloroheliaceae; genus 54-19. The sequence continues at coordinate 20,833 of JBBQWM010000029.1, read as the reverse complement.
TAATACCAGGGTCGGGTCGATTGGCAAGCCGGCTTTACCCAAACTGGTCGAGTCGCCGAGGACTTTGCCCTGTAAATCTAGTACCTGAGCATAGAGGCCAGGGTCGGCAAATTCTTCGAGCGGGTCAATTTCGAGAGCGCGGGCTACACCTTGCGGATCGAGGATAATAGCCTGATTTGCCTGTTCCAAACCCCGTTGGACTTCCCCGGCCCGCCGATCCAGGCTTTCATCGATCCGGGCCAAGAGATTATTTTGGAGGGTGAAGTAGAGGGTCAGGCTAAAAATAAGCAGCACAATTGCCAGCAGCCCGACAAACCAGGCCGTTAACTGCCATCGGATTGGGAGCGTGCGGGGCCTTTTTGAGTCCAAAGTTTCTATTCCTCACGCAAAGTATAACCCGCCCCCCGCACCGTCTGGAGCAAGCGGGGCTGTCCTTTGGCTTCTAGTTTATCCCGCAAAGCTCGTACATGGACATCCACCACATTCGACTCGCCTTCATAATCGATGTCCCAGACGTTTTCCAAAATCATTTCACGCGAAAGCACCTGACGAGGATGGCGCATGAAAAATTCGAGCAAGTTAAACTCGCGGGCAGTTAGTTCTATCGAATATTTGTCGCGCACGGCCCGATATTCTTTGAGGCGGAGGGTCAGGTCGGCAAAGGTCAGTTCGTCGCTGGGCTGGAGATTGGTTAGAAAGTCCTCGTTTAGCACCGAGCGACGCAAGAGGGCTTTGATCCGGGCGACCAGTTCGTCAAAAGCAAAAGGCTTGACCAGGTAATCGTCGGCTCCCGCTTCCAACCCCTTGATCCGGTCGGGAACGGTGTCTTTGGCGGTCAGCATCAAAATCGGGAGCGGCCCATTCTGACGCAAGTTGCGCGAGATTTCGAGGCCGTTCGGCCCTGGCTCCGGCAGCATCACATCCAAAACTACCAGGTCGGGCCGGTTCTGGCGGGCTAACCTTAGTGCGTCCTGCCCATTGGCGGCCGTCTCCACCTCGTAGCCTTCCAGGGCCAGACCGCGCTTGAGCATACTCAGTATTTTAAGATCATCGTCTACGACAAGCACTCTGGTCATTCTGGTAAGCTTTCGACCATTAGTAATCAACAATCGGTAATCCATCTTTATTTCAGACGGATTGCCGACATTGTACAACTTATAATTCAAGATGAAAAGGGTAGATTGAACCAGTGATGCGCGTCAGTTTTTGCACGGGTTCAAACTGTAATAATAGGAGATTGTGAACCCCGCTCCAAACCACTCAAAAGTATATGTTAGAAAAATTTTCTGCGGAAATTTTTCTAACATATACCACTTTTTGGTTTAGAGTGTGATACAACCTGGCTAGTTTACAAAAAAAGACCTACATCCTTGAATGACTAGCCGAGAGTGACCATAATTTGGAGCGGTTTGCCATTGCGCCAGACTTCTAGCCGGACATTATCGCCGGGCCGGTACTCGGATAGCAAAAGTAGCAGCGAGTCATCCGATTGCAAGAAACGGTCGTTCATGCGGGTAATCAGGTCGCCTGATTGCACTCCGGCCCGGCTTGCAGGGCTATCCGGCTTGACCTCGGTCACGAACAACCCTTCCAGCCCGGCCAGCACCGGGCCGTTATTTAGCTGGATTTTGCTGCTGATATACAACACGCCAAGTTGGGCTACCTGGGGACTGGCGTTGGGGGTCGTTTTTGGGCCAGGACTACCGACATTTTCAGGCCCAAAAAATAGCAGCACCACCAACGTCAGCCCCACCCCCGCGACCACCAATCCTAACCGTGCCTGGCGGTTCAGGCTGGGTCCCGTCCTGAAGGCGGTCGGGCGCAGGGAGAAGCGCCGTTGCTCCTCCCTTTTTAACCCTGACCACTTAGGAGCAGACCGAACGTCGTTGTTGGCTGCTCGACGCGGTTGAATTGGTTTTTCGAGGTCATATTGCCGCATTTGGTTTTACCTCTTAGGATCGCCTAAAATGCTTATTTGTAGGAACCAGCCCTTTGCCATTCCCCAACCTACTTAGAATACAAACAGGCCGTGAAGGTCGGATGAAAGCTAGATTAATACTTTCTTAAAAGCGGTTGGCTCAGATTTGACTCCAGGTGGGGGCTATGGCACAATCCGGCTTGTTAGTGGTTGGCTGACAGCTAAAAACTGTTCCTACTAGAGGCGATCTTGGTGGTCGTTCGATTTGGTACATAACGAAAGCATGGTAAGCAGATGGATCAACAACCCGAAAAATTAAACGTCCGGCAAGCGGCTAGATTACTTTCGCCGCTTTACCGTGATACATTGGTGGTCGTGACTGCCGCCCAGGGCGATAAGCTAAACGGGCAAGTCGCTTTGGCGGCTTTACCGGCTTCGATTGTGGTGGAAAAGCCGCGTGTTTTGATCGAGTTATGGCAAAATAATCTAACCCACGATTTGATCCAGGCTAGTTCGGCTTTTTGCCTGCATTTGTTACGCGAAGATCAGCTTGAAACGGTGCGAGATTTCGGGTTTTATCATGGGCAGGAGCGAAACAAATTTAGCCAGGTAGCGTATAATCAGGGGCAACTCGGTAGCCCGCGCCTGGAAGATTGTTTGGGCTGGCTGGATTGCCGGGTGATACACCTCCTTTCGACCGAGGATATGACTGTCTTTATTGGCGAGGTAGTGGTGGCCCGGCACGTCTCGGACGGTGATCCGCTGACCTGGACGGCTGCCCGCCGCTTGATCCCGCCCGAATGGTTGGAAGAATACACCCATAACGTGCGCGGCCCGAACGAGGAATGGGCCAGAAAGCGGCTGGGGCTTTAGGAATGCAGAATAGGGGGAGTTATAACACAGATGAACACAGATAAAAATGCAGAATAGAGAATGCAGAATGCAGAATAGGGAAGGCAGAAGAGAAGTAAGGGCGAAGTATGTATTGTAATCGTAAATCGTAAATCGTAAATCGTAAATCGTAAATCGTAAGTCGTAAGCCGTAAGTCGTAAGTCGTAAGTCGTAAATCAAACTGGTTGGTAGGATAGAATAAATGAAACTGGATCGATTGACTGAAAAAGGGCAGGAAGCAATGGTGGCCGCCGATGCCCTGGCGGAAGAATATAAAAATGATAAATTGGAGCCGGAACATTTGCTGATGGCTTTGCTCGATCAGTCGGGCGGGATTGCGGCTCAGATTGTGACCAAGCTAGGGGCCAGCCCGGATCGGTTGCGGGCGCGGGTGGCAGGGGCGGTTGACCGCTTGCCAAAGGTTTATACCGGGCGCGGCAAAACTGTGATTTCTTATGCCGCTCGGAATGTGCTAGATCAGGCCGAAAAAGAAGCAGTTCGGATGAAGGATGCCTATGTCAGTACCGAACATCTGATGATGGCGCTGGCTGCTACCAGCAATATCGGCGACTCCGGGCGGATGATGCGCGAGATGGGTGTGACCCGCGACACGATCAATAATGTCCTGACGACGATCCGGGGCGGGACGGCTCCGATCACCGATAAAAACCCGGAGGTTAGTTACGCAACGCTTGACCGCTATGGGCGTGACCTAACCCAACGGGCCAAAGATGGCAAGCTCGACCCGGTAGTGGGTCGGGACGAGGAAATCCGACGCTGTATCGAGGTGCTATCGCGCCGGAGCAAGAATAACCCGGTGCTGATTGGCGAACCAGGGGTCGGTAAGACCGCGATTGTGGAGGGGTTGGCCCAGCGGATTGTGCGGGGGGATGTGCCGCAAAGCCTCAAGGATAAAAAGCTGGTGACGCTCGATTTGGGGGCGCTCGTAGCCGGGGCCAAGTTCCGGGGTGAGTTCGAGGAACGGATGCGGGCCGTTATGCGCGAGGTCGAACAGGCCGAAGGCAAGGTTATTCTCTTTTTGGACGAACTGCATACCATTATGGGCGCGGGCGGTAGCGGTGACGGCGGGATGGATGCCAGCCAGCTTATCAAACCGGCCCTTTCGCGGGGCGAACTGCACATGATTGGGGCGACTACGCTCGATGAATACCGTAAGAATATCGAGAAAGACCCGGCCCTCGAACGCCGCTTTCAGCCGATCAAAGTCGATGAGCCGAGCGTCGAGGATACCATTTCGATCTTGCGCGGGTTGCGCCAGCGTTACGAAGTCCATCACGGGGTGAAGTTTACCGATTCGGCCCTGGTTGCGGCAGCCACTCTTTCAGACCGTTATATCAGCGACCGCTTTTTGCCCGACAAGGCAATTGACTTGATCGACGAAGCGGCGGCTAGGTTGCGAACCGAGATCGACAGTTTGCCGGTCGAATTGGATACCGTCCGGCGCGAATTGACCCAGCTTGAGACCGAGCGCGAAGCCCTCAAGCGCGAGACCCAGGACGACGAAACCCAGGAGCGCTTTGAGAAGCTCGAAAAGCAGATCGAAGACTTGCGCGAACGTAATCATCAGCTTTCGGTGCAATGGGAATTGGAAAAAGAAGCTATCGATAAGACCCGCCAGATTAAAGAGGAAATCGAAAAGACCCGTCCATTGGTCGAAGCAGCCCAGCGTGAGCAGGATTATGCTAGAGCCAGCGAGTTACAGTACGGCAAACTGGCTGATCTGGGAAAGCAACTCAAAGACCAGGAGTCGAAGTTGGGCGAAGTACAGCGCGGCAAAGCCCTTTTGAGCGAACGGGTGGATGCCGATTTGATCGCCGAAATCGTGGCCCGTTGGACTGGTATCCCGGTCAGTCGGATGCTTCAGAGCGAGATGGACAAACTTTTGAAGATGGAAGACCGTCTGCGCGAACGGGTAATTGGGCAGGAGGAAGCGCTAGTCGCGGTAGCCGATGCCGTCCGGCGGGCGCGGGCCGGTTTACAAGACCCCAACCGTCCCCTCGGCTCCTTCATGTTTTTGGGGCCGACCGGGGTAGGCAAGACCGAACTAGCCCGCGCCCTGGCCGAGTTCTTGTTTGACGACCAGCACGCTATGATCCGGCTCGATATGTCGGAATATATGGAAAAATCGAGTGCGGCCCGCCTGACCGGTGCGCCTCCCGGCTTTGTCGGCTATGAGGAAGGTGGACAGTTGACCGAGGCGGTGCGCCGTCGTCCTTATTCGGTGGTGCTATTTGATGAGGTCGAAAAAGGCCACCCGGATGTCTTTAATCTGCTATTGCAAATTCTGGAAGATGGTCGGCTGACCGATAGTCAGGGCCGGACGGTCGATTTCAAGAATACGGTCGTGATCCTGACCTCGAATATTGGCAGCAAAGACATTATGACCAGCTTGATGCCGCCCGCCGAGAATGGAAAGACCGAAAGCAACGGTGCAGAAACGACCACCCTGACGGTCGATAGCGAAGGCCAATCCAACGGTCAACCAAAAGTCTACGAAACTATCAAGATACCGAGCAATCTGGTGGTTCACCTGACGGTTCAGATGCCTTTGGAGGGCAACCCGACCGAAGAAGTCTATGGGATCGCCTCAGTCGAAGGTGTACGGCCTGCCAATGGTGCGGAGCCAAAAAAAGTTGTCAACACTCCCAAGACGATGCGGGCGGTCGTGATGGAGGCCCTACGCGAATACTTCCGACCCGAACTCCTGAACCGGATCGACGAGATTATTATCTTCAAACCGCTGGGCCGTGAACAGATCAACTTGATTGTCGATATTCAGTTGCGGTCGCTCCTGAAGCGGTTAGTCGAGCGTCGCTTGAGCCTCGAATTATCGCCAGAAGCCCGCGCTCTGTTGGTCGAGGTCGGCTATGACCCGGCATTTGGGGCGCGGCCTTTGCGTCGAGCGATCCAGCAACTCATTCTTGACCCGTTGGCTATCGAGGTTATCAAGGGCCGCTTCAAAGAAGGCAGTATGATCCGGGCCGAACTGGTGGTCAACGAGAATGGCGAGAAGTCGCTGGCCTTTAGCGAGGCGCAACCGGCAGTCACGGCGACTTAGAGCTATAGCAATTTACAGCGATCTTGACCCCTGTAGGAGCGAGCTTCCGCTCGCGATGGAACCATCAGCCGTCCCTTCCATCGCGAGCAGAAGCTCGCTCCTACAGACGATTGGATAGCTTAATGGCTTTGCCTTTTGCTGTATTTAGATAAAGTCATTCTAAAAAGAGCCAAAACCCCCTTGCGTGTGACGTTAGGTAATAGCTTACAATTCCTCAAAGCTGTTGGCCCTATTTGGCGCTAAATTTGGGCAATGTTTACGTGTATAGTTTACATGTATAAATGAAGTTAAGCGCAAATGGATTTTGAAAGTAAAGCCTGCCGATTGGAACTTAGCGGCCCCAACTAACGTCATTATAGAAGACAAAGCAAGACCTTTCTAGCTTAGTAGATCAGCAAACTCTCTTCTTTTATTAACAGGGATAAACAGGATTCACATAGTCATGTGAGCTAAAATTGATTTGCTCTATCCCTGCCAAACCAGCTAATTTCATTGGCTCACTTGCGCCCTGCGTATAGTAAGCTTTTCTGAATATTGGCTCGGAACCTATTATTTTCAAGCCCTGGCGGGTTTTAGAATAGCAACCTGCATTTAATTGCCACAATCTAAGGCGCTGGCATGTTTGCGCTTGAGCCAACCTCGCTAAACTTTTTATAACTCTAAGTTGACACCACCACAAGGAGGGTGCATTTTATGTGCAAACGAAAAGTTAGCACGTCTTTGGTTTCGTTATTGGCGCTGACGCTGTTGGCCCTGATGTCGGCAGCCTGTGGCGATATGACTGCGACTGCCGCACCTGCCGCCGCCACTGCCGCCGCGACGACTGCGGCAGGTTCGACCACTGCGGCAGCCTCGGCCAATCTCAAAGGCGGGCCGGTCGCTTTGCCGACCGCTCAGGTTACGCCCCTGGCTTTGGATCGCAAGATCATCCGTAACGCGACAATCTCTATTACGACCAACGATATTGAACAAACCCTGACCCAGCTAAGGACGCTGATTGTAACCGAAGGCGGTTTGGTCTTTCAGGAAAATACCAGCCAGCAAAAAGACGAGCGACCTACTGCGACTATCGTGCTTCAGGTTCCAACCCAAAATTATGAGCGGGTCATAACCAGTATTCGGCAGGCGGCCCTCAAAGTGACCCGGCAGGAGAGTACCGCTCAGGATGTGACCGAGGAATATGGCGATCTGAATAGCCAGATCGTCAACTTGCAGCGCACCGAACAGGGTTTGCAAATGCTGGTCGATAAAGCTCAAAAGCTCGAAGATGTGCTGGCGCTTCAACGTGAGCTTACTAACGTGCGGGGCGAAATTGAAAAACGTCTTGGCCGGGTCAACTTTCTGGACAAACGTAGTGCCTTCTCGACCATTACGGTCAATCTAGCCTTGCCTCCGCTCCCGGCGGTCGAGCCACCCAAGCCCGTGGTAGCCGAGACCAAAGGCTTTGATAAATCGGTCGGGGATGCCTGGGACGCTTCGCTAAAAATCCTCGGTACTGGTCTTACCATCGTGGTCCAAATTGTTGTGTTTTTCTGGTGGCTCTTGCCCGGTCTGCTAATTGGCTTTGTCTGGTGGCGGCTGAGACGGATCGCGGCCCGCAAAGCCGAACATAGCGCCCGCCAGTGGCAAAACACTTAATTCGATTTGGACTCAGGTGGGGTTGGTTTATCCAACATTGGTTGGGGGAGACGAGCGCGGCGACTCTTATGGCGGAAATGAGCCGTTAGCGAGTCGCTATGCTGTTGGGCGAGAGTGGCCTGGGCCGTTTCGATAGGGTGCGGACTAAACCGGGCTTCTTCGTAGAGGCCGGTCAGGTCGTCCAGTTGGGGTCCGAGTTGAGGGTCTTCTTCGAGGCTTGGGGTCAGGTAGCGGGCATATTCGCCGGGGGTCTGCCCGGTCGAGCGTGGCAACCCGGCGCGGGTGGCCCGTTCGATCACCCGGCGGTACTGAAAGCGCACCCGACCGCGCGGGTCGTTGGGCAAGCGGTCGCGCTGGAACCGCCCAAAGGGGTTAAAACTTCTCCCAACCCTATCTCGGTCGGCTTTCTCGAAGGTTTCGCGGGGGCGACGTGGCCCAAACAAACTGCGTAACCATGTTACCACGTTTCGCCAGGTTCTTGGTAAATTGAATTTGCGCCAGCGTGGGCCAACCCAACCCGACCGCAGCAACAGCCAGACCACCAGGCAGGCTACTCCGGCGATCATCCCAAATAGCAAGACCGTCTGCACCCAGGCCGGTATCTGGAAAGGTTCGCCTCGGTTTGATTGAGACTGGTTAAAAGGCGTAATGGGGGTCGGGCGGGCCGCTATCGTCCCCCGGTTGATCGGCTCTGCCGTCGATTGGGAACCCCGTATATCGATATTGGGTAGCTGCACGCCGTTAGCCGGGTTCAAGGTCGCCAGCGCCAGGGCTGGAAGTAGGGCGACCAATAGTAACCCGCTCAGGTAAAAAGCCCAGCGGGTCGATAGCCTCGAAGGCGGTTCTAGCCTATTCAACCGCCAGACCGTCCGTAAATAGCGTAACCGCGCCCAGGCCAAAAGCGGTAGCCCTAATATCAGATGCAAAGCCCCGAAAACCAGCAGGCTTTGTGAAAGATCGGCCCCAGTCCAATTACCCTTGTACTGGCTGGCTGCAACTACTCCGCCGATTACCAGCGCCGCTTGCAGCCCGGCTTGCCAATACCAGCTAGTTTTTACGCTCTGGTAGGCCGCCCGGTGGTCGTAGAAAAGCGTGCTATTTTCGGTAACGCCGGTTGCGCCGCCCTGAGCCTCGGTCAGTTCCTGGGGCCGCACGTAGAGATAAAGATAGGGGTGCGACCAGGTACGGCCCATCTGCCAGGCGACCGCTACAAAAGCGTAATCTACCAGAAAAATCGAGCTTACAAAATTATCGGTAAAACCGAGCAACAGCGCAATTAGCCGCATGCCGACCAAAATCGTCAAAAGCTCGGCCAGGATCAAAAAGAAGTCGTTAGTCCGCAGATTTTCTTCCAGCCACAGCCCCCGGTAAAAGCCTAGCGCGTGCGCCCCAAAAATAGCAACCGGCAGCCATACCGCTTCGGGCCATCTGTTTGGCCCAAAGTAGTCGATCAAGGCCACGCTAGTCCCCAATAGACACAGCACTTGCAGGCTACGCAGCAGGTTTATCAGCAGCGTTTCGGGAACCGGCGGTCGAAAACGAATGACCAGGGCCGGGTCGATTTTTAGTCTTTGTCGTTGAGGTCGCCTGAAATTCATAAACTATCTGCTTTCAGGTAGGCTAGATGTCTAAAAGGATGAGGGATGACGGATGAATGGGAACATTCATGGGCGGAGCAATGTCATACAACCGGATTACTCAGTCCTCAGTCCTCAGTCCCCTTCTTCCTTCATCCCTCATCCCTTGTTAGACCTTGCTCCGCGTTACGTTCAATTGGGCGGGGTCGGCTAGATCGTAGACCCGGATGCCCATCGCCCATAAACCGTACAGCCCTTCGAGGCCTTCCGAGGTATGGCGGTTAGCTCCGGCAAAGACGACCAGCAGGGTAAATCCGGCCCGTCGCAACCGGCTTAGTTCGGTTACCAGGGCCGGATACGGCTCGAACCCGACCAGGGCAACCGTCGCGCCCCAGGGCAGCGTGCTACTCCAATGACCGATTAGATGCTCCAAACCGGGCGCGTCCACCCGTGTTTCGAGGCCCGCCAGCTTATCCAGTACCTCGTAAAGCCAGGGAGTACCGTTACGAGGCGGCATTTCGGGTCGTCCGAATTCAGGCGGTAATTTCTCATCCCAAACATTCCCATCCCAGCCGGGGTCGTAGCCGTTGCTATAAAGGCCAAAAGGCTGGTGTAACTCGTTGGCCCGGTACGCCAGCGAAGCGGCTACGATAATCGAAGTCTCGGCCATCTGCCGCCAGCTATATTGCAGACCGGGAGGCCGCATATCGACCAAAATCGCCAGCGGAACTTGTCGGGTGCGCTCGAACTGTTTGACCATCAGCTGATTAAAGCGGGCCGTGCTGCGCCAGTCGATATAGCGTGGGTCGTCGCCCGATTGGTACTCGCGCAACCCGGCGATCCGGCTAGGGTCGGGCAGGAGCGGTTGGCGCGTTCGCAAATTGCCCATTGGCAACCGGCTTGGCAACAGCAACTGCTCTAGCGGCACCAGTTTGGGATAGACCAAAAGCCGCGACCGGGCTTCCCACCGCCGCGCTTCGCCCCCTGGCTCTTTAGAAGTATCGAAAAGTGTCCCGGCCTTACCTTCGAGCGGTCCCAGATGGTAGCGCCCACGCCGCAAACATTCTAGCGTATAGGTCAACCGTAACTTCTCCTGGCTTCGCACCGATAGCAGCCATTCCGGGCGCGGGGTAGACTTGAAGTTGCTTGGCACGTAGTCCATCACTTGCAGCCAGGGCAACGGCAGCCGACCCCCATTGTGGACAATCACCTCGATCTCGACCAGATCGCCCTGAAAAGCCTGTTCGGGAGCGTTGCGGTGGATCCGGGTAGTGCGGACGGCCCGCCATAACCACAGCCGATTGCCCAGTAAGGTCAGCACGATCAGCAGCATTGCCAGCCCCAGCAGCCAAAAATTGATCCACAGCACCGGGATCAAGACCAGTACGGCAAAGGCCACTATTAGCTGCCAGAACGTCATTGCGTTTAACCTTTCTGAGCGGCCCGACCCTCGACTGGTACGTCCAGCGTCTTGAGCAAGTCGGTCAGGATTACCTCGGCTTTGCGACCGCGCATCATACTCTCGCTCCGCACGATCAGCCGATGGGCCATGACCGGGACGGCCAGAGCCTTGATGTCGTCGGGCAACACGTAATCGCGCCCTTGCAACGCCGCCCGGGCCTGGGCGCACCGCACCAAAGAGAGCGTGCTGCGCGGACTGGCTCCCAACGCCAGTTCTTTGTGCTGGCGGGTAGCGTTAATAATCCGAATGATGTAATCCAGCAGCGCGTCGTCCAGATAGATAGTGCCAATGGCTTGCTGCATCGCGATCAGTTCGGTTGGCGACGAGACCGGGGTCAAGTCCTGGATTGGGTGGCGCACTTGCTGGCTCCGTACCATCTGCCGCTCCGCTTCCGGGGTCGGGTAGCCGACTTGCACCCGCAGCATAAAGCGGTCGAGTTGGGCCTCTGGCAACGGGAATGTCCCCTCATACTCGACCGGGTTTTCGGTCGCCATCACCAAAAAGGGCCGCTCCAAGACCCGCGCCAGCCCTTCCACCGTCACTTGCCGCTCCGCCATCGCTTCCAGCAAGGCCGATTGAGTGCGCGGGGTCGCCCGGTTGATCTCGTCTGCCAGCAGTACATTGCTAAAGACTGGCCCAGGATGAAACTCGAACTCGTTGCTACGCTGGTCGTAGATCGAGACCCCAATCACATCGTTGGGCAGCAAATCCGGCGTAAATTGCAACCGCCGGAAATTCCCCCCAATGCTGACCGCCAGCGCCCGCGCCAACATCGTCTTGCCTACCCCCGGTACGTCTTGCAACAAGATATGCCCGTCCGCTAAAAGTGCCACCAGCGCCAGACCAATCACCTCGGCCTTACCGACGATCACCTTTTCTACGTTGGTGCTAACCTGCCCACCCCAGGCCCGAACTGTCCCGACCGCTCCTCCGGCTATTTTATCTGCCGCCAAGCCCCACGCTCCTATCATTGTTCACTATTAATTTTCTTCTTTATAAGGTTACAAGCAATGTTGAACTTTAGCTATAGTGATAATACTCTGCCTGTTACTCAGCGTCAACCAAAATTCTATTGCGTTAGCCTATTTATAGCAGCTTGCAAAGCACTTGAGCTACCCGCTCCTACAGGGGGCCAATATCTTTGCAACGCTTTTGGTTCGCTATATACGACTTACAAAAGATAAAAATGATTTTATGTTAAACCAGAAAAATACTGCGATTTGCCCTATTCCATTCTAGCTAAACTATTGTATAATACAAAGTACCTGGGACAAATTTCCTATTAGTACGAAAGAGGTGTTGCTACGAGTATCGAACATAAACCTAGTGTAACAAGCGACAAAACCACTAATCGTGGCCGCATCGAACGCCCTCGCCTATTGCTGGTGGACGACCATCCGTTATTTTTGCGGGGGGTTCGCTTAACCCTGGAAGATAGTGGCGAATTTGATATTGTCGGGGAAGCGTCGGACGGACAGAAAGCGATTACGCTGGCTGAACAACTGCTACCCGATGTAATCCTGTGTGACATCAATTTACCCGGCGGGATGAACGGGTTAGAGGTCAGCCGGGTTATCAAGCGTCGTCAGCCCCAAACGGCCATTATCATCCTGAGTGTCTACGAAGACGATGAACAATTGTTCAACGCTATTCGGGCCGGAGCCGCCGCTTACTCGCCCAAAGACATCGGTCCGGATGATCTGGTGGCGATTGTGCGCCGGGTCGCCAGAGGCGATTATATTATCAACGAAAATGTGCTATCCAAGCCCATCGTTGCCAAACGGGTGCTGAACCAGTTCCGCGAACTGGCGACTGCCGAAAACGAGCAGGAGCCGATCTTTGCGCCACTGACCAACCGCGAGGTCGAGATTTTGGATTGCATTGCACGTGGTAATTCTAACAAAGAAATCGCCCGTAATCTGTCGATCAGCGATCAAACGGTGAAAAACCACATCACTAGCATTCTCAAGAAGCTGAATGCTAACGACCGAACTCAGGCGGTAATTACGGCTCTGCGACACGGTTGGATCAAGATGTCTACCGACATTAGTGGTACCGGTCGGTCAGGCAACTATTAGTAATATCTAAAGTACCTTGAAACAAAGCAAGGTTCTAAGCCTTTTTACAAGTTGCCCGGTTCAAAAAGCCGGACGACTTTGTAATAGGCTTTTTAGTTTTGGTTAGAGCAAAGATTTGCTATAAGGAGCGAAGATGTACGGTGGAGCGCGGCGGGTGGTTATCACCGGGCTAGGGGTGATTAGCCCGCTAGGGCAGACGATAGCCGAGTTCTGGCAAAAATTGAGCCAGGCCGAAAGCGGGGTCGGCCCGATCACCCTTTTTGATGCCGCCGGACTGGATTTTGAAGTGCGGATTGCGGCGGAAGTCAAAAACTTTAAGCCGGAAGATTGGATGCCGGTCAAGCAGGCCCGGCGTAGCGCTCGTTTTAGCCAGTTTGCCAGTGCTGCTGCTCGACAGGCGGTTGCTGATGCCGGATTGAAGCTAGAAAAGGAAGACCGTACCCGTGTGGCGGTCGAGCTTGGGACGGCCCTGGGTGGCGATGCCGTAATGGAACACGAAATGGGGGTCTTTCGGGTTGAGGGTTGGCGCAAAATCAGTGCAACCCAGGGGCCGAACGTGATGCCCAATGTAGCCGCCTTCCAGATTGCTGCCGATCACGATTTGCACGGCCCTTGCCATACGCCGGTCGCTTCGTGTGCCAGTAGCCTGATTAGCCTCGGCGAGGCCAGTCGGCGGATTGCTTATGGCCTAGTAGATGTGGCGCTGGCCGGTGGGTCGGAAGCCTGTGCGGTCGGTTCTGCCATTGGTACTTTTAGCGTACTTAGGGCGCTCAGTCGCTACAATGACGACCCGGCCCACGCCTGTCGCCCCTTCGATGCTACCCGCAATGGGACGGTGGTCGGTGAAGGAGCCGGACTACTGATTCTGGAAAGCCTCGAACACGCCGAACAGCGGGGAGCCTCTATCTATGCCGAAATCGTTGGCTATGGAGTCAGCCAGGATGCTTTTCACATTGTCGCGCCGGAACCGGAAGGACGCTGGGCGGCCCTCGCTATGCAAGCCGCCCTGACCGAAGCGACCCTGCGCCCGGCCCAGATCAGCTATATTGTAGCGCACGGAACCGCCACCGACTATAACGATGTAGCCGAAACCGCCGCCCTCAAGCGCGTCTTTGGTTCCGACCCAACCGGTGTGCCACCTACCAGCAGCAACAAAGCCGTCCTGGGTCATACTTTGGGGGCGGCAGGGGCTTTCTCGACTATCGCGGCGACCCTGGCGATCAAACATAGCTTGCTTCCACCGACCGCCAACCTGACTACCCCTGACCCACGTTGCGACCTTGACTATGTACCACTGGTCGCCCGGCCTGCCACCCCTAATCACGTTATGATAAACGCTTTCGGCTTTGGTGGGCAGAACGCCAGCCTGATTATCAAGCGCTGGGAAAATTAGCCCCTAAGCTACCCCATAAAAGATACAAAAGCCCTTGCCGACTTTCGGCAAGGGCTTTTGTTCAGTCTAATCTACGGAGTGTAAGTATATCAGGTTTGGGTTGTTTACCTAATACCTGATACCTGACACCTGATTACCTAAAACCTAGCTCAGTAGCAGCATCTCCCGATACTTGGGCAGAGGCCAATACTGATCGGCGACAACTTCCTCCAGATGATCGCATATTTCGCGGATGGCACCCATTGCCGGCAAAATATCACTGGCAAAGTAGGCGGCTTTGGCTGCCACATCCTCCATATCGGAAGCGGTTTCAGCCTTGTCCTCTAGGGTCGCCAGTGCATCTTGTAGCCGGGCAATCGAACTGGCACAGTCTTTCAACTCATCTATCTGCCGCTCAACCGCTCGGTTATCTTCGCCCAAAATATCGCGCACGTTCTTAATCGAGGTCGCCACCAAATCCTGTTGCTGGAAAGCGGCAGGTAGTACCATCGAACTGACAATGCCTTTGAGCGCTTCCAACTCGATTTCGACATCCTTGATGTAGCGTTCCAGGTTGACGTGATAGCGAGAATGGACTTCTCCCTCGCTAAAAACGTGCGTCCGTTTGAAAAACTCTACGGCATCTGGCGTGACCATTTCGGCCAGCGCTTCGGGAGTTTTCGCCAGGTTGAGCAAACCACGTTTGGCGGCTTCCTCGACCCATTCGTCCGAGTAGCCATTGCCCTCGAAGCGGACGGCTTTGGTTTCGATAACCGCCTCGCGCACTACTTCCAGAACGGCTTTCTTGAATTCGGTTCCCGACTCGATCTTGGTCGAAATTGCGCTTGACAATTCATCCAGGGCTTCTGCTGCCGCCGCATTCAGATAGGCCATTGGGATTGAGACCGAAGCCGAGGAAGCTACCGCCCGAAACTCAAACTTGTTGCCGGTAAAGGCAAACGGTGAAGTGCGGTTACGGTCGGTATAATCGCGGGCCACATCGGGCAGCTTCGAGATGTCTAACCCAATAATACGTTCCTCGGAATTTATGCCAGTTTCGGTCTTTGCTTCAATGTCGTTCAAGATACCGGTCAACTGTTCGCCCAAAAAGGCCGAAATAATGGCGGGTGGCGCTTCGTTAGCTCCCAGACGGTGATCGTTGCCTGAACCAGCAATCGCGGCCCGCAGGATCCCGGCACGTTTGTGAACGGCCTTGAGCGAGGCGACCAAAAAGACCAAGAACTGAAGGTTTTGGCTAGGGGTCTTGCCCGGTTCCAACAAATTGTTACCCAGATCATCCTGCATCGACCAGTTGTTGTGCTTGCCGCTACCGTTAATCCCGGCAAAAGGTTTCTCGTGTAGCAAAAGAGCCAGATTGTGGCGACGAGCGACCGCCCGCAGCATTTCCATCGTCATCTGGTTGTGATCGGCGGCTACGTTGACCTCCTCAAAGATCGGGGCGGTCTCGTACTGGGAAGGAGCGACCTCGTTGTGCCGAGTTTTAATCGGAATACCCAACTTGTAAAGCTCAAATTCGACTTCCTGCATATAAGCCTGGACGCGATCCTTGATCGAGCCGAAATAGTGGTCTTCCAACTCCTGACCTTTGGGGGGCTTGGCTCCAATCAAGGTACGACCTGCTGCCACCAAATCGGGGCGCAAGGCATAGAAAGCGTAGTCGATCAAAAAGTATTCCTGCTCTGACCCAAGTGTCGGGACTACCCGGGTAGCCTTGCTACCAAAAAGCTGAAGGATTTTCAGGGCGCTGGTGTTCAGGGTTTCCATCGACCGCAAGAGGGGAGTTTTGTTGTCCAGTGCGTCGCCGTGATAAGAGATAAACACCGAAGGGATGCACAACGTCTTACCGTTCGGTTCCTCGGCAATAAAGATCGGGCTGGAAGGGTCCCAGGCGGTATAGCCACGTGCTTCGAAGGTCGCCCGCATTCCACCCGAAGGGAAGCTCGAAGCGTCTGGCTCACTTTGGATCAGCTGAGAACCGCTAAACCGCTCAATTGGAGCGCCTTCATCGTCAAAAGTTAGAAAGGCATCGTGCTTTTCCGCCGTCAGGCCGGTTTGAGGCTGGAACCAGTGGCAAAAGTGGGTCGCCCCATTATCGATAGCCCACTCCTTGACGGCGTGCGCTACTTCGTTAGCAATCGTTTTGTCCAACTTGCTGCCCCGCTTGATGGTTTCTTGCAATTTAGCGTAAACCTGCTTGGGCAGTTTCTCCTTCATAACCTGGCTATTGAAGGTATTGCAGCCGTACATTTCGGACACTTTGGCCGGACGGCCCTCTTTGTCTTTTGGTACATCAAAGACGCGCGGGGTGCGACGGCTAACTTCTTGGATGGCCCACAGCCGAGCGTTGGAACCAGAGGATACTGACGACATTACTATCTCCTTAAATTGTTAGACACTGTTAGCTAACCACTTGTCCTCTTGATAGACTTTTTATCTTATCACGACTTTCACTCCTGAACCTGAGAAATGCCCGGTTTGACCGCCTTTTGAACTTGGAAAGTTGTTTCGAGCGAAAGTCTTATTTATGGAAGAGTTTTGAGCAGTACTTTTTTGTACAATTCTTTTTGTACAAATGTAACAAACTTAATCTTAATGGTCTGCCCTGAATATGTAAACGTATAAAACGTTAGAAAAAGAACTACGGTTTTTGGGCATTCTGCACAAATAGCTGTGCGTAATACCCAATCTCCCTCAGCATGCAACCGTAATGCACAGCAAAGCTGTAACTGCTCACCGCCCAGAAAAACTGGAATCTAGTAACTACATCAGAAAGCTTCTTTTGTAAGAGTAAAGTAGGCCAAAAGTCAGCTTGCCAGATAGCTTTATTGAGGCTACAATGTATTACGCACGAGGTTTGCAACTCTCCCAATGAACTGCTTTAACGACTAGAAACTATGGCAAGACCACTATGTCTATTCAAGTGAAAAAAGCCCGCCCCTATTTAGGCTGGTTAATCGCCGCCTGGTTGGTGGTACTTGGGTTGTCGCTGGCATTAGTACCGACCGCCAGGGCAGGCGAAGGCTATGTAATCTACGATGCGACCAATCCAAACGGTTATCATCTGACGGTACTGGCCCGGCCCAACCCGTTCTCGGTTGGTAAAATCCATTTGCTGATACGGGTCGGGCAGCCGTCCGGGGTCAGCCAGGAAATGCCGGTACGCGGCGCTCAGATGTTGGTGCAATTCTACCACGTCAGCGGGCCAGGGGCCGATAAATCCGCCTCCTATATCCAGCGTAGAGATTTAGTGGCGACCGAGAGCGAGCCGGGAACCTACGAACTGGACGACTCGATCCAGAACGAAGGGGTCTACCGCCTGACTTTTACACTCACCAACGGTCGGCAACAGTCCGAGACAAGCTTTGAGATAACGGCCCAACCTCAGCCGGATGATCGTTTCTTTAGCGTTCTACTGCTCTCGCTTTTCCCGATCTTCCTGGGTTGGTTGGTTTGGATGTACTTAAAGCGACCCGGTAAGTCACAAGATGAGCAGGCTGCACCAGTCGTGGCAGACCGAGAAAAAGTAGAAAGTTAAAGCTTTTTAAGTACGTGGCGTTCGTAACGTCTCTCGTAATGTTAAAATGTTAGACTGTAGAGTATTACAAGGTGTTGAATTTCAAGCCTTAAATCCAGAAAAATGGTTGGGCAATAAGATGATAACCAGTTTTTGGTTATTGGGTTCACAGGAGGATAAAACCGTGCAAAAACGTGCTTTAGTTATAGAAGATAGTCCCAGCCAGGCTGCTGTCACTCGTATGGAACTGGAAAAATTGGGTTACACCGTAGAAATCGCTTACGATGGACCAGAAGGCATTGAAGCAGTCAAAAATTTCAACCCAAGTATTATTGTTCTGGACTGTAATCTACCAAAGTTAAGTGGGGTAGAGGTCTGCCGGGTCTTAAAAGCGCAACCTGAAAGTCGTACCATCCCGGTAGTAATGTTTAGCGTCGAAAACAAACTGGCCCAGATGACCAGCGCTTATAGTGCCGGAGCCGACTTTTATGTTACCAAAGATCGTGAAGGTTCGAGTAGCTTACCCAGGTTGGTAGAAGCAGTTTATCAGCGTCGTTCGCGGCAGCTAGGCCGACAGTAATTTTAGCTCTAAGGACAATTCAGCGCCCCCTCACCTCTAATACACCAGGGATACGCAGGATAAAACGATTCCGGTATCCCCCAGGACCTGCCTAATTTTCAATATTATCCAGACATTCTAGCAAACAAAATCTAGCCTGCTTATTGCCGATTGACCTCTTTGATAGCGCGATCCATTTCACGGCTGGCCTCGCGTTCGGCTAACGAGTCGCGTTTGTCGTAAAGTTTTTTACCACGAGCGATAGCTACTTCTACTTTGGCCTTGCCCCGCTTTAGATAGACCCGTAGTGGCACGAGGGTTAAGCCTTTAGCCTGGGTTTTTTGTTGGAGGCGGCGAATTTCGCTTTTATGCAAAAGCAACTTGCGGCTGCGGGTCGGGGTATGGTTAAAATACTTTCCGGCGTGATCGTAGGCCGAAATATGGGCGTTTGAAAGCCAGGCTTCCCCATCCTCGATCCGGGCGTAGCTATCCCGTAAATTTACCCGTCCGTCTCGCACCGATTTAATCTCGGTTCCACTCAGCACCAACCCGGCTTCGATGGTCTCCTCGATAAAATAGTCGTGATACGCTTTACGGTTGGAAGCGACATCTTTAATTTTGGTGCTGCCGCTATCTCCGGCTCGCTCGGCAGCTTCTTTGGCCGATACCGAACCTTTAACGCCTGCCATCTCTTTTCTCCATTTCGCTTCGGTTCTCTAGTCCGATTTTTTCCAATTGGTAAGGCCAGGTTGGTGCAACCCCTGGCTACCAGATAAGCTCAAATTATAGTACAACCGGCTAAGTTAGTCAATTACTTTTGTAACTATGGGTGCGCGTCAATTTTTTGCACGGGTTCAAACAGTACTAGCAAGAGATTGTGAAAACCTAGCTCCAAACCACTCAAAAGTATATTAGAAAAATTTTCGCAGAAAATTTTTCTAATATATACCTACCTCCCCGGTTTCGGGTGTGGCATAATCTGGCTAGTTTGCAAAATCTGACGCTCACCCTGTAACTATTCACCGCACAGAACGCAGAGAAAACTAAAATTATTCGTAATTACGCAGGCCGGGCGACCAGATCGGGTCGCACCCTACAACGGATTGTGGGTTGGTGCGCCCCTTTTGTGCGTCGGTATCACACTACTCGGCTACCTGTTGGCACGAGCGCTATCCAACCATGACCTCATAAGTCAGGTAAATCGGTAAGCGACCTACTCCGCAGTCGCTCCAAATCAAAGCGGCACGAAATCGACCGCATTATCATCGAGATTAAGTTTACGTTTCTGGTAACGCTCGGTGGTGCGCGGGTCGCTATGTCCGGCAGCGTATTGCACCTGTTGCAGACGAGCGCCGTTTTCCAGAGCCAGGGTAATAAAGGTGGCCCGCAGTGCATGGGGTGAGAGTTCGACCCCAATCACCGCCGCTCGACCGGTTACAATCCGCTCGATTTGGCGAGCAGTCAAGACCCGCTCAAGTGGGTTATCCATTCGGCTGATCGGGACAAACAGCGGAGCGCTTTTGCCTGCCTCGCTACGACCACTGGCTTCCAGATATTGGCTGATCGCCCGCTGTACATCGACCCTGATCTTGGCGACCCGGCGTTTGTCACCTTTGCCATGCCGGATTGTTACAATATAATGGCCCTGCTCTCGTGAGAAATCGCCCAGTTGGAGCGCCGCGAGTTCCGATAATCGGATACCGGTCTGGATGAACAACTTTAAAAGCGCATAGTCTCTTTTGCCCCGCCGAGTAGTACGATCTATAAGGGTTAGCATCTGGCTGGCCTGGGGTTGGGTCAGGGCGGTATGGGGAGTTTCGTTGTCGCTGCTGGACTGAAAACCGCGCACATCACGGGCCGGGTTGCTCGGCAAATCGCCTCGCTTGACCGCCTCGTCCAGCAACCGACGTGCGACCGTCAACATCCGTCCGGCGGTAGACTTAGCATATTTAGCGGCCAGGTGGCGACGATACTCGATAAAGTCGCTCCGGGTTAAGGTGTGCAGATTTAGCTTACGCTCCTGCAACCAGCCCGCCAGGTGCGTGGCATCATAATTATAGGTTTTTTGAGAGCGGGGAGATAGCTGTCCGGCAAGGTCGAGCAACACGGCTTCAAACAGGCTCAACGCGGCAGACTGAGTTTCTATGGGCAGCTGACTTCCAGGCGAGCTTTGAGCTTCTAAGCTGCTAATTTCGATAGACTGCAAGGTCTTCACTTTAGGTTTACTCATAAATGCTTCCTATTATCTTATTCTTTTCGTAATGTCGCTAAATTACACTTTAGCGACATTACGTTTTTTGAATTATAAGACATTTCAGGCGGGCCGTCAATGCTCGATATTATAGTATTATAGTGTTAGGCTTTGTAGGCTAATGCTGGGTGTAATTCAGGGGGGAGCGTCAATTTTTTGCATATTAGCCAGACTATACCACACCTAAACCGAGGAGTGATTATATATTAGAAAAATTTCCGCAGAAAATTTTTCTAATATATAATTTTAGTGGTTTGGAGCAGGATTTTCACGGTTGCCCGTTTTTATTGTTTGAACCCGTGCAAAAATCTGACGCTCACCCACAATTCAGGATAACGTATGGTTCATTAAGGGTTGAGAAAGGAGTAAAAGGGTGCTAAGCAAGAGCTGAATACACCCAGGTGGTATAGTTAAATTGCGAAACCCAACTAAGACCATAAGGAGTATTCAGGATGTCTAATATACCATTTTC
>JBBQWM010000028.1:0-75854 GCA_038210655.1 Chloroflexia bacterium | reverse complement strand
AAGGGGACTGAAACCAATGACAATGGTGGGAACTTCACCGATAACAATTTTTGTTGCACTCTAATTGCCCCGTTGAAGGGGACTGAAACGGATTTGCTCGATGTTAACAATAAAGGCCGGACGGTTGCACTCTAATTGCCCCGTTGAAGGGGACTGAAACCCGGGCTTAGCTGTTCAGCCAGGTTCCCGGCTTCGGCTGTTGCACTCTAATTGCCCCGTTGAAGGGGACTGAAACATGCAGGCGGAGACCGCAAGACCGCCGATGCAATCAGGTTGCACTCTAATTGCCCCGTTGAAGGGGACTGAAACGAACAAAAGGCAAGAGAAGCGAAGAAAGGATTTATTGTTGCACTCTAATTGCCCCGTTGAAGGGGACTGAAACTACAGTATTGGCAGGTCTCTAGTCGCGTTCTTCTGGATGTTGCACTCTAATTGCCCCGTTGAAGGGGACTGAAACCTGCATCGGCTACACTAATAGTGAGGCGGCAATAGTGTTGCACTCTAATTGCCCCGTTGAAGGGGACTGAAACTCTTTACGACGCTACCGACCCGGAAAGTCGAAAGCTGTTGCACTCTAATTGCCCCGTTGAAGGGGACTGAAACAGTATATCAATCGAATGCAGGCGGCCTACCTTGCCAGGTTGCACTCTAATTGCCCCGTTGAAGGGGACTGAAACGAGTGATGAACCCGCAGCGCATACCGTTGGCTCCCAGTTGCACTCTAATTGCCCCGTTGAAGGGGACTGAAACTGATCTAGCCGAGGGCGATTACTATATTGCCGTCGAGTTGCACTCTAATTGCCCCGTTGAAGGGGACTGAAACTTTAATATTGTCGGTTCCATAAACGGGCCAAGCGTTGTTGCACTCTAATTGCCCCGTTGAAGGGGACTGAAACCGCCAGGAGTTGGAGGCGGGAGCGGCGCAAGTGGCAGTTGCACTCTAATTGCCCCGTTGAAGGGGACTGAAACTCGAACTGTTGGGTGGCCTCGCTCATAATTTCCTTTGTTGCACTCTAATTGCCCCGTTGAAGGGGACTGAAACCTCGACCAGCAACTCGACCGGGTTGAAACAATGGGTTGCACTCTAATTGCCCCGTTGAAGGGGACTGAAACATGGTGAGATCGCCGCTTTCCGGGCTTTTCCAGCAGGTTGCACTCTAATTGCCCCGTTGAAGGGGACTGAAACCTAACTGTTCTAATCTCAACCGCAGTTCAGCTTCTTGGTTGCACTCTAATTGCCCCGTTGAAGGGGACTGAAACATTCGAGATCAGGTTGATTGAGTTCAACGTGAATAAGTTGCACTCTAATTGCCCCGTTGAAGGGGACTGAAACGATGAGCTTCAACCCGCAACACGAAATATCCAGCCAGTTGCACTCTAATTGCCCCGTTGAAGGGGACTGAAACCTGCCTGGGCGTATTCAAGGTAGAATTGTATTTCGTTGCACTCTAATTGCCCCGTTGAAGGGGACTGAAACCACATTATCCCAAAACGACTGTCCGGGATTTTGTTGGTTGCACTCTAATTGCCCCGTTGAAGGGGACTGAAACCGATTTAAGCAGCAGCACGCTACGATTACCGGCATGAGTTGCACTCTAATTGCCCCGTTGAAGGGGACTGAAACGATATTGGCGGGTGCTACTACCTTGACAGCCGACACGGTTGCACTCTAATTGCCCCGTTGAAGGGGACTGAAACGACCATAGGTTAATAGGGCTGCGTCAATTAGCGACGTTGCACTCTAATTGCCCCGTTGAAGGGGACTGAAACGCGCTGCTCAAGCAAGCTTGGAAGTAGTAGCACGCCTGTTGCACTCTAATTGCCCCGTTGAAGGGGACTGAAACGCCATGCCTGGGCCTCGCTCCGTTCGACCCATCGCACGGTTGCACTCTAATTGCCCCGTTGAAGGGGACTGAAACGCGGTATAAACCGTCTTCTACTTTGGCTTGTCGTGGTTGCACTCTAATTGCCCCGTTGAAGGGGACTGAAACGCTCGATAACCGCCCATTTTTCGCCCCGGCCTATGGGTTGCACTCTAATTGCCCCGTTGAAGGGGACTGAAACTTTACATCTCGCTCAATCTCAAAAATCAATCTAAAAGTTGCACTCTAATTGCCCCGTTGAAGGGGACTGAAACGAACTCCTGCTTTAACATCTCCTGGCAAGTGTACATCTGTTGCACTCTAATTGCCCCGTTGAAGGGGACTGAAACTCACATGATTGCTCACCTTTGGCACAAGCCGATTAAGTTGCACTCTAATTGCCCCGTTGAAGGGGACTGAAACTCGGCAAATCCGACACGACCTCACCACGATACGTGAGTTGCACTCTAATTGCCCCGTTGAAGGGGACTGAAACATCGAAAACACCTGTGTGCTCTGCCGGACCCCGGTGGTTGCACTCTAATTGCCCCGTTGAAGGGGACTGAAACTCTTCACGGTCTATGTGGTAAGTTGTGCCACATAGAGTTGCACTCTAATTGCCCCGTTGAAGGGGACTGAAACATGTATCAAATACAAAATACCCTACATCTGCGAAAGCGTAAGTTGCACTCTAATTGCCCCGTTGAAGGGGACTGAAACCCCTGGCCCGTGCGTTCTTTGAAAGCATAGCCCGGTGTTGCACTCTAATTGCCCCGTTGAAGGGGACTGAAACATACAATTAGAATCATCATTATAAGACAAAGTAAAGTTGCACTCTAATTGCCCCGTTGAAGGGGACTGAAACTCAACGTAAGTGGTGGCATAGCTCTTGGCTTCAAGCGTTGCACTCTAATTGCCCCGTTGAAGGGGACTGAAACTACCATGAGCCAGGCGATTTGGCGACCTTCCAAATCTCGTTGCACTCTAATTGCCCCGTTGAAGGGGACTGAAACAAACACAAACTAAAACCCGGCGCGGGGCAAGCGCAGTTGCACTCTAATTGCCCCGTTGAAGGGGACTGAAACCCAATTGCTCGGCTTCCAAACGGGGCAACCAGAGTGCGTTGCACTCTAATTGCCCCGTTGAAGGGGACTGAAACGGACGTGAGCGCGGCCCTCTTACGGCAGATCGCCCTCGTTGCACTCTAATTGCCCCGTTGAAGGGAACTGAAACGCGACAAACAGGTGCAGGCGATTGTCTCAAGTGGATATAGTGACGATCCGGTGATGGCTAACAGGGCCGAGTATGGTTTCAAAACCGCGCTTGTCAAGCCCTTCCATTTGCAAGAGCTAAGACGGGTGGTAGAAGAAGTTTTAATCGAGGTGTGGGTAAGAAACGGTTAAGAGTTTGCCAAAAATCGAATTGAACAGTTTTTACAAACCACATCCCAGCTACTGCGAATGTGGTTTGTAGCCTTACTTCTTTTTGCTAAAGATATAAAGGATCGCCCCAAACAGGATAATGCTCCAATAGCTGATAACCCGGTCGAGAACGGCAACCGAGCCGGCCAGGTTCTTTTCGACCGAGAAAGTGGTCAGCACAAAAATCATCGTACCTTCGACTGCACCGAGACCCGCCGGAGTAAACGGGATCGTAGTCAGGAGCGAACTCGCCAGGGCGATAAAGACTACCACCGAAAGCCCTAGCTGTATATTCAGCCCTTGCAACACAAAATAAAGCCGCGCCCCTTCGCATAGCCAGACGACCATCGTCAGGCTGTAAAGCTTGAACTGGGTGCTACGATGAAAAGAACTGACGGTACCCTGCTGAAAGCGGTGGAACATCGTTCGGAAGCGCACCGGCACCAATTTTTCAAGCTGATGTGGGAAGAAACGCAACGCAATCAGCCCTACAATAATCACTGCCACCAAAACCAACCCAAACCCAAAGACCAGCGAGATATTGCCAAGCTTGCTCTCGACCTTTGAAAAAGCGACCAGCCCGCCTACCGAAAGCAACCCAAATAGCACCAGCACATCGGCGATCCGTTCGGCGAAGATCGTCCCTAGCGTGCGGCTAAAACTGGCCCCACCGTTTTTCTTCAACAAATAGCCCCGGTAGGCATCCCCTAGTTTGGCCGGAACGATACAATTGACAAACCAGGATAAAAAGAGGATTTCGACCAGCGCGGGCAGCTTTGGCAAGTGAACATTATGCTCTTTCTCAAACCCAGCATTTTTCAAGAGCATCTGCCAGCGATAACCACGTACCGCAAAAGCGAGGTAATAGACTACAAAAGCGGCCACCAGCCAGAGCGGTTGGACTTGTAGTATATTGCTCCAAATCGACCCCAGATCGATTTTGACAGTCAGGATAAAGAAAACGATCAGGGCCAGACTAATGCCAAAACCGGCCAACGTTTTGATGTCCAGCAAGCGGTCTTTGATCGAAATGCGCGGCATAGCTGTCTCGGTTTCGGTTGGCGCTACATCCTGAGCAGCCAAAACGTCCTCACTGAGCGGGTGCTGGACGGGTTCAAGGCTGGCATCGGCAGCGGGATAGACCGGCTTTTGCCCGTCCCGTTGCGGCAACCTTGAATTGGAGATTTCTTCTCCGCTCATCTCACGATTAATTGCCATTACTCTCTTCCTTCACGTTTGTACCAATCGAAAAACCGAGCGTAGCCTTCCTGAAAAGAGGTGGCAGGCTCGAAATCTAACATACGGCGGGCCTTTGAAATATCGGCATAAGTCATTGCCATTTCAGTAGCAGGCCGTTCGAGATGCATAATATTGGCGGTTTTACCCAGAGCTTGCTCGGCAGCGTGGATCAAATCCATTTCGGTCTGAGTGTGGCTGTTGCCAAGATTGAAAATCTCATAATCAAAAGGCCGGTCGAGCGCCGCCATAATGCCCCGCATCGTATCGCCAACAAAAGTCCAATCGCGCCGGGCCGAACCGTCCCCGAACAGCTTGAGCGGTTCGCCTCGGTCTATCGCCCGCGTAAACAAAAAGACTGCCATATCGGGCCGATTGCGCGGGCCGTAAACCGTAAAGAAACGCAGGCCGCTGATCTTCAGGCCGTAGAGGTGATGATAAGTATAGGCCAGCAGTTCGGCGCTACGCTTGGTTGCGGCGTAAGGGGCAATCGGGTGATCGACCCGATCTTCTTCGTTAAAGGGTTTGCCGTTGCTGGGTAGTCCGCCATAAACTGACGACGAACTGGCAAACACAAAATGTTCGATCTTTGATTGACGGGCCAGTTCGAGCAAATTTAACGTGCCGCGCACATTCACCTCTTCAAACAGCAGGGGGTGATTGACCGAGTAGCGTACATTCGCCATCGCCGCCAGGTGACAAACTTTGTCGGGCTGCTCTCGCTCGAAAATAGCCTGCATGCCCTCATAATCTCGGATATCGGCCCGGTAAAGCTTATAGCTGGAATGTCGGGTAGCCGGTATTACGTTCAACTCTTTACGGGCCGGGCTGTAATAATCGTTAAAACTATCGACAGCGCAAACTTCGTCGCCCCGTTCCAACAGCGCTTCCGCCAGATTACTTCCTATAAATCCGGCAGCGCCGGTCAACAAAATCTTCAAATTCTCTCTAGCTCCTGGTTTTTTATAACACAGATGAACACAGATTTAACGGATGAACACAGATGATTTTATATTTTTGGTCAATTTCAGCCTGATGATTAGGCGGAAAGCTATGGGCGGTTTATGGGCGGAGCTATCTCCAACAAAATACCCTGCCCCTATGTTCATCTGCGTCATAAAACCTATATTACTATTTTATTTCTATTTGTGTTCATCCGTCCCATCTGTGTTCATCTGTGTTACTAATCTTATCTTGTCTCTCAACCAGATAGAAAAGTGCAAGCACCGCACTCCACTGGATGCCCATATTTAGAACGTGCAAATCCTCAACAATGTTGTGAACAGCCACCGCAATTATGATACCTATCGCGCCCCAGGCTACATAGCGCAGGGCCGGGTCGCGGGTACGGATCGCCGCCCGGCAACTCTCGAATAAGGCGACCACCACTAAAAGCAGATAGGCCAAAGCCCCTAAAAGGCCGGTCTCGGCAGCCGCCTGAATATAGTAATTATGGGCGTGACCGCGCGAGTCGGGCCAGGCAGGAGTACTAAACTCGGCATAGCGCCCATTATAATTGCCGATGCCAACCCCCAGCCAGGGGTCAGACAGGAACATATTGCCACCCGCCTGCCACATCGCCATCCGTTCGACGATGGCAAAATTGTCATTTGTGATCGGCGAAACCTCCCGCACGTCAAAGACCGTAAAGAAATCGCCGACCTGGTTGAGCCGCCCAAAAGTCGAAGCAGGGATGGTGCCAGTTTGCAATCCCAGCAGCACCAGCGCAATCGCGCCGCCGCCGATAATACCGACCGGCAGCGATTTGCGACCCCGTAAGGCCAGCATCCCGACCGCTCCAACCGCCAGCCCTAACCACGACCCCCGCGAAAAGCTCAGGCCAATTGCCAGTCCGACCAATCCACTCGCCCCGACCAGCACTGCCAACCGCCAGTAGTATTTCCAAAGAGCGGCACGTTCGGCCTCACGGAGATGGCCCTCCAGGGTTAGCCAGCGTTGCATTGTAGCGCTGCGGTTGGCCCAGGCTAACAAGGCTAAAGCCACTAACAGGGGCAACCCCATCTCAAGATACCCGGCGTAAGAGTTGGGCTTGTCAAAAGTACCAAAAGCCCGCGAAAGGCTGTCGTTGATCGCGTAGCTCTCCGGCCCCAGATTCAGGCGACTTTGGACTACCCCGATCACAGCCTCGATCACTACGCCGCTACATAAACAGATTACCAAACCCCAAAACTGGCGACGGGTCTGGATCACGCTAGTTGCCAGCCAATAGGCAAAAGCGGTAATCATCCAGCGCGATAACTCGTTTAGACCTTCGCTAGTGCTTTTGGCAACCAACAGCGAGAGGGTCATAATAAACAAATAGAGCGCGAAAAAGGGCAGCAAACGCGGCAACGGGCGCGGTATAAAAGGCTTGTGATAAAGCACCCAGCTTCCGGCCCAGCCCGCCAGTGCCAACAATACGCTGACCTGAGTAAACGTCACCCGCGAACTGCCCAAAGACAAACTGGTAGCTACCTGACCCGGCACTGATAGCACCATCAGGTACAGCCCCCATTCCGGCTTGCGCGTTACCAATATCAACGCGGCCAGCCCGACTACCAGCCCAATCACAGCAAACGGCTGCTGCGCCAGCAACAAACCGGCAAGCAGAAGGGTTCCTAACAGACCTACAATAATCTGGGTGAGGTTGGAGGTTGGATTTTGGAGGTTAGATTTTAGATTTCGGAGCGCAAATTCTCTATAAACCAAGCTTAACCGGCCCTTTCACCATGCCGTTCGAGTGAATTACACAGGCAAAATCTAAATTCATCTGACAAAATATACATCCAAAATCCAACCTCATCAGGCCGTTTTCTCTCTCAAATGCTCCTGCCCGGCCTGACTGCGGAAGTACTCTATCGTTAAGCGCAAGCCTTCTTCAAGGACAATATTTGGCTCCCAACCCAGTCGGGTGCGGGCTTTCGTAATGTCCGGGCAGCGCCGATTCGGGTCATCGACCCGGCCCGGTTGATAGACAATCGGTACATCCGGGTTGCAAATCTGGCGAACGGTCTGGGCAAATTCCAAAATAGTGCGCTCGTCGGGATTACCCAGGTTGAAAACCTCACCCTGAGTTCCATCCGTAAACATAGCCGCCTTTAGACCGCGAATGAGGTCGGAAACATAGCAGAAAGAGCGGGTCTGGCTGCCATCGCCATAGATTGTGATCGGCTTGCCGTCCAGGGCTTGATTGATAAAATTCGGCACTACACGACCATCTTGAGGGTCGTTGCGTGGGCCATAAGTGTTGAATAACCGCACGATCCGAGCGTTCAGGCCGAACTGTCGGACGTACTCCATCGAAAGGCTTTCGGCAAAACGCTTGCTCTCGTCGTAGCAACTGCGGGGGCCAATCGGGTTGACGTTACCCCAATAATCTTCGCGCTGAGGATGCTGAAGGGGGTCGCCATAAGCTTCCGAGGTCGAAGTAATCAGGTAGCTTGCACCATAGCGCATTGCCATTTTCAGCATATTATGCGTACCGACTGAATTGACCAGATGGGTTTCAATCGGATTACGAGTATAGCCGACCGGACTGGCCGGGCTTGCCAGATGAAAGATCGCATCAACTGGCTCATCTAAGCGGTTGAATGGCTCTATAATGTCATGCTCGAAAAATCGGAAGTTGGGATGGTCGGCAAAATCCTGCAAATTGTTACGCCGTCCCGTAATAAAATTATCCAGGGCTATGACTTTATGGCCTTCCGCCAGCAAATTCTCACATAGGTGGGAGCCAAGAAAGCCCGCGCCACCGCTAACCAGGATTCTCACGCCGTTTTCTCCTTAATAAATCAGTAATCTTATATCTACTTTACCAAATGAACGTTAAGATAGACCTTACTATTTTTACCTTATTTATATTAAAATTGTATTATTTTGAAGCAGGCTCCGATGAATCCAAATTTTCAGTCTTATTAACCGCCTCGTTCCGCAATATTTCCAGCATTGCAAAGGACAAACAGAAAACTATCGCCAGATCTATCACGAAAAACGAATTATCGACCAGCCCATGTACTATAAAGTCTACCATACTCCCCAGCAAGCCTAACGCCAAAACCCGCCGCAATCCAGCCTGACCTTGCAACCAGGCCGGTTTACGCAACCGCCGAGACAGGTTTGCTCGGAAGAAGCTAAAAAGCAGTACTCCCAATAGTAACGGCCCCAAAATACCGAGCCGCAACCAGAAGTCCAAAACCAAATTGTGCGGGTGCGAGGTAAACCGCTCCGTCCAGGCCAACGGATTGACGTATTGCGGATTGTAATAGTACAAAAACTGATCGAGACCCAGGCCAGTCAGGGGGTGGTCTTTTATGATCTCGATAGCCGATTGCCATAGATAAAGCCGGGTGCTGCTGCTGCCGCTCACGAAATTAAAAATGTTGGCAATCCGTTCGAGCTTGATAAATGGCAGGGCCGCCAGCCCAAACAACAAAACGACCCCGTAACCGATCAAAAACTTTCTGGCTCTTGCCGCGATGAACATCACCAACAGCGCGACCGCCACCCCGATCCAGGCCCCCCGCGAATAAGATAGCACCAGGCCCACTACCATAACGAGCAGGGCCGCTCCGTACCACTGCCGCCGCGCAAAAGGCCAGCGCCAGCTTATGCGTCCCTGCGAGTACAATAGCACAATGCTTGCCGCCAACGGGATGATCCGACCCAAAAATAAGCCCAAATTATCGGGGTGCGAATAGACCGAGCAGATGCGCTTTACCCCTTCGGTCGAAACGATACAACCAGCCTCGCTGGGCGTAAGGGTTGAGGCATCCACGTTTTTGGCCGGGAAGCCAAACTGGTAAATCCCGACCAGCGCGACCGCCGTCCCCGCCACAACCAGAAAATCGACCAGCCGAAGCACGCCCGCACTGCCTTGCCTTCTCAGGTAAACCAGGGCCAAAATAAACAGCGCGACTGGCTCGACAATTACCAGCCGATATTCGCGCAAAGCCTCTTTAAGGTGATACGGTTCCGGCACAAGCAGCGAGAAGGTCGCCAAAGTCAAGAGGGCCAGAACAGGCCAAATCAGGGGATTTAGCAGTTGCGATTTACTCCCAAATAGAGCGAGACCACGCTTTACGATAGCTGATTTGAGCGTCCTTACCGAATATCCGGCGGGCGAGGGCGCGAAAGTGCGCCAGAGCAACATTACTACAAAGGCGGCGGTGAGTTCGACAATGATGACTTCGGTGATGGTAAATTCCAGCCGACCACCGGGCCGCAAATTGCGCGGATGCAAAAAGAGGGGCGAAGCGAGGGCCGCCAGCCCTATCGCCCAATCGGGCCGCACAAAGCAAAGCGGGAAGAACAGGGCTACGCCCGCGATGGCAAGGGGAACCGGCGCGTAATAATAAAGCAAAAGCGCCCCGATCATCGCAAAAGGAGTCCATTTAGCTCGGCTGGGCCAGAATGTCCGGCGACCGGCGACGACCGCTACCGGAACCAGCCAGCCAATCCCGACCGCCATTAGCCGGGTCAGAAAGGCCCCGCTCACCAGCACCCCCAGGCCGCAGACAGCCAAAGCCAGTACGATCAACCACGCAAAATGATTGTCCCGGCTGACATAAAAACCTTCAATTTGATTTATGTCAAGTCCGTTAATTTCGGCGACGTGGGCGGTATCGGTCAGACCTTCGCCAAGCTTGAGCCGTTGGCCTGCCGTAGCCGAAAAATCATGCTCGGATTGTCCGTCGAGTCTGGCCTTAAAGCTAATAGTATTTGCACTCGACTTTAGAACGAGTTCGGCCCGTTCGCCCTCAAACTGGAACCGCATTACGCCAGACCCTGAGACCTGGACGGCAGGATTAGCGGCGGCAGGATGCCACCCAGTATAGGCCGTCGCGCTCTTTTCAGCATTATATTTTTGCAAGGCGAGATAGGCCGGACGAGGCTGGTAGTCGGGCCGCACGATAGAAAAATAATTTTCCGGGCGGTCTGGTTTAGCCGACAGATCAGGGTCAGCCCGGAAGAACCAGACCGTCATCACACCCAACCAGGGCCACTCTTTACGCGCCCGCTTAATCCCTTCGACGAGATAGGTCGCCTGGGTTTCCTCATCGATGTTGCTGCCCCACTGGTTTTCTTTGAGGGCTACCGGTCGGTCGGTCGGGATCGCTACCCAACCGTACTCAGCGGCCCAGGCTGGTTTTGGGCCGTCCCCATTGCGGATCATTATTTCTCGAATAGAAGCCGGTCGGTTGAAATTGACCCGCTTGAGGTCTTTGCTCTTAAAATCGGGCTGGATATAGCGGAAGTCGGGCGCGTAGCCCAACCCGTAAATTTGCAGCCCTAGAATATCAAAATAATCTTTAGCTCCGGCCTTATACATCTGGTTGAGGTAAACCAGATCATTGAGCGCGATAGTAGTATCCTGTTCGTCGGTGGGAGAGAGCGGCGCGGATAGCACGATAGCGGTCGGGTCGGCGGCCTTGAGGCGCTGGTAGGCCCCTTTTAAAAGCTCGACATAGCGGGGCGCATCAACCCGTTTACCGTTCCATTCGCGGGTTAGGTTTGGCTCGTTCCAAATCTGGTAATATTTAACCCGGCCTTTGTAGCGTTCGGTGACGCGGCTAACAAAGTTATAAAAATCGTCGTAATTATCGGGCGGGCCGGTCAGTTCGAGCTTTTGCTGCTCAGTCCAACCTTCCATCTGCCGCAGACGGCTCCAGGGTGGCGGGCGGTCGAGCCGAAAAAGCACCTGAATACCCCGCACCTGGGCCTTTTCGACCAGCTTATCGAACAAAGCCCAATCGTAAACCCCTGGCTGTTTTTCGATCTGCTCCCAGGGTAGCAACTGACGAATAAAGCCAAAGCCACCCGCCTTAACCAGATCAAGCGTGCGGTCGATATTGGGGCTGTTTGGGTCGGTCTCGAAGTGCAAAAGGGTGCTGACCCCCACCGGGTTGGCTCCCAGTTGGGCCGGGGAAACCTGGGCTACTCGGTCAAGGGCGGTTCCGTAGGAAACCCCGTAGTTGAACAACAAATCGAGCAAAGCGGTCGCAATCAGCCCGCTTAGACAAAGCCCGAAAACCACAAACCAGCCCAACGCGGCCCATAACGGACGGCGTGAGCGGCTTTTTGCGCCGGGCGCAGGTTTTAGCTCATCAATTTGTGGGGCAGTCTTATCCTGACTTATCACGCTTTGCTATATTTCAGGTTATTCCAATCAGTAAAACTTTAATCAAGCAGCACCTTGCGCGGCCTCATTGCCGCCGTCTAGCATCGGCCCGATTATATCATGAAAATAGGTTGGTGGTTGAGAAAGCAAAATCCGTCTTAATCGGCAAAACCCTTGACAAATTTTTTCAGCCGGGCTAATATACAACAGGTTTTAGACTTTCGTGGCAAGTTCGTTGTATATGAAATAAGGCTGAGGGTCACAAAATGCACCCGCGTTCGATGCTATTCACTCTTTACGGGGTGTACATTCGCCATTTCGGGATCGAAATCGCGCTGAGTGCGGTCGTGCAGTTGTTGGGCGAATTCGATTTTAACGAACCAGCGATCCGGGCTGCTCTTGCGCGGTTGGCAGGCCAAAACTGGATTACGTTACGCAAGGCCGGGCGCAACAGCTTTTTATCCATGACACCCACCGGGCTGCAACGGATAGACGAAGCCGCCAACCGCATCTACCGCTTGCAGCCCGAAGGCTGGGACGGTCATTGGCTCTTGCTGACTTATACGATCCCGGAAGAACAACGCTTAATTCGTGACCAACTGCGGACTGACCTGGAATGGTGGGGCTTTGGCAAACTCGGCAACGGAAGCTGGATTTCGCCGCACCCCCTCGGCCTGACCCTGGCAATCCAACTACAAATGCCCGAAATTGCGCCCTATGTCGATTTATTTCGCGCTCGTTACGCCGGGCCTGCTACCGACCGCGAATTGGTTCAAAAGGGCTGGAATTTGCTGGAAGTCAACGAACGCTATCGGCAGTTTTTGAACCGCT
Organism: Chloroflexia bacterium; assembly: GCA_038210655.1. Taxonomy (GTDB): domain Bacteria; phylum Chloroflexota; class Chloroflexia; order Chloroheliales; family Chloroheliaceae; genus 54-19. The sequence goes on along the minus strand of JBBQWM010000028.1, from coordinate 63,387 downwards.
TCAAGCCGGGCTATGCTGTCGCCCAGGCCCAGTTGCCGGACGACCGGGAGTGCTTTGTGACCCGCTGCTGGCTGGTACACGAGTACCGCAAGTTCTTGTTTGTCGATCCAGGCTTGCCCGAAGAATTGCTGGGTGAAGATTGGCTGGGCAGCGAAGCTTTTAGCCTTTTCCAGGATTACGATCAACTTCTAGCGGCGGGGGCCGGACGTTATTTCTACTCGATCTATGCCACTGCCCCCGGCCCAACCCTTAGCCCTGCCCAGGTCGAACGCGCTCTACAGGCCCAACTGAACCCGTTTGGAGGGAATGCAGAAGTCAGAAGAGGGGATTTATAACACAGATAAACACAGATTTTACGGATGAACACAGATTAACAATGCAGAAGTCAGAATGCAGAATGCAGAATAGAAATGCAGAAGAGAATTAAGAGCGAAGCGTGTATTGTAATCGTAAATCGTAAATCGTAAATCGCGTTGCCTGACCATTAACCTTAAAGACTCAACGGGGAGGATGAAGATAGATGTACTGGAACCAGGCGGTCGAAACTATGGAACGGCCCGCGTTGCAGGCCCTCCAACTGGAACGACTACGGGAAACCCTCAACCGGGCCTATCATAAGGTTCCGTTCCAGCGGCAGCAGTTCGAGCAGGCTGGGGTCACACCCGACTCGCTGACTCGGCTAGAAGACCTCACTAAATTTCCTTTTACCAAAAAAAGCCATCTGCGCGATAATTATCCCTTTGGGTTATTCGCCGAACCGACCGAGAAGATTGTGCGGATACACGCTTCGTCCGGCACACGCGGCAAACCGACCGTCGTCGGGTATACCCGGCAGGACATCGCAAACTGGTCGGAAATAGTCGCCCGCTCGATAATGTGCGCCGGGGGTAAACCGGGCGATGTAATTCATGTGGCTTACGGTTACGGTCTGTTTACGGGTGGGCTGGGTTTGCACTATGGAGCCGAACTGATGGGGGGTTGTGTCGTTCCGGCCTCAGGCGGCAATACACCCCGCCAGGTGATGCTTTTGCAGGATTTCCAGGCGGTCGGACTGTGCTGCACGCCTTCCTATGCCTTGAATATCGCCGATACCTTGCGCGAGATGGGCCACCAATCCGAGCAGCTTTATCTCAAATACGGCATCTTTGGGGCCGAACCCTGGACCGAGGAAATCCGGGGCAAGATCGAGCAAGAACTGGGGCTGATCGCCCTCGACATCTATGGGTTGAGCGAGGTTATGGGGCCGGGAGTGTCGATGGAGTGCGAACACAAAAACGGCTTGCACATTTGGGAAGACCATTTCTTGCCGGAAGTTATCGACCCGGAAACGGGCGACTCCTTGCCCGAAGGCGAAACGGGCGAACTGGTCTTTACTTCGCTAACCAAAGAGGCTATCCCGGTCGTGCGCTATCGTACCGGCGATCTGTGCGCGATCTACCGGGAACCGTGCGGGTGTGGTCGTACCCACGCTCGGATGTCAAAGCTAAAAGGCCGGATCGATGATATGCTGATCGTGCGGGGTGTAAATGTCTTCCCCTCTGAGATCGAGCGGGTTTTGCTCGATTTCGACGAACTGGCTCCCCATTATCAGATCGTGCTAACCCGGCCCGAAAATCTTGACGTTGTAACCGTTATGACCGAGGTTACGGCAAGTTTCTTTGAGCAAAGGATCGGAACCGATCTGCTTCACGATAATCACGAAGCCGTCCTGGCCCTCTACCAGCGCGTCACGCAGCAACTTGCGATTGCGCTGGGGGTCAATCTGGATGTAAAAATTAACGCCCCACGCAGTGTTCCACGCAGCGAGGGCAAAGCGGTACGGGTCATTGATAATAGAGCGAAGTAAATACATAATGCATAATGCAGAATGTAGAATAGGAAAGGATATACCGATGTATAAAATTATTGTGTTGTATACCGAGCCTGCCGAAGCGGATAAAGCGGCTTTTGAGGAGCATTATTTCCAGGTACACGTGCCGCTTTGCCATAAAATGCCTGGGCTGGTACGAGCCGAGGTCAACCGAATCAGTAGTGCCGCTCCTGGCCAGCCTGCTCCTTTCTTTTTGATAACCGAACTGGTTTTTAACAGCCAGGAAGAAATGCAGGCGGCCCGGGCTACCCCGGAAGGTAAGGCCGTTTTTAAGGATACCCGCAACTTCCCGCCCGGCCTTATGACTGTCATGACTGCGGAAGTAGTGGAGTAGGAGGGAGGACTGAGGACTGAGTTGGATGCAGGACAATTCATAATTGAGTAGTGAGGCATTTAGCAAAACAGACCTTATGTACACGGCGCAACTGCGCCAATAAAGTAACCAGTTTATCAGGGATAGGCAAATTCTTTTTATCATGTGCATCCTGTCTATCCCTGTTAATTTCAAAGGAGCGTGTGAGCGATGCCGCAAGACGCAACGAAGTTTGAGAATATCTTATACGAGATGGCTGCGCCGGGGGTGGCCCGGATCACCCTCAATCGGCCCGATGCCCTGAACTCTTTTACCGGTACGATGCTGGCAGAATTGACCCAGGCATGGCAAGAGGCCGCTCAGGATCAGGCCGTGCGCTGTGTGATCGTAACCGGGGCAGGGCGGGCTTTTTGCGCCGGGCAGGATTTGCGGGCCAACCCGGAAGCGATCACCGACCTGAAGACCTGGCTCGAAACGACCTACCGCCCAATGCTGACCGCCCTGGAAGCTTTGAAAAAACCGACCATTGCGATGGTCAATGGCGTAGCGGCGGGCGCAGGCTTTTCCCTCACGCTGGCCTGTGATTTTCGGGTGGCTTCGCTCAAGGCCAAGTTCGTCCCGGCCTTTGGCAAGATTGCGCTCGTGCCAGATAGCGGCATGAGCTACTACTTGCCCCGGCTAATCGGTTTGAGCCGGGCGCTTGAATTGGTCGGAACTAGTCGCGACCTGAGCGGCGAAGAAGCATTGGCCTGGGGATTGGTCAGTCGGGTTGCCTCACTCGACCAATTGGAAGAAACTACTCTGGCTCTAGCCGGACAACTGGCTCAGGCTGCACCAATGGCCTACGCGCTCACCCGCGAAATGTTCCACCGCACTGCAACCCTTGACCTAGCCGGAGCCTTAGCCCTTGAAGAAGCGTCCCAGGGTCAGGCCGGAGCCAGCGAAGATTTCAAAGAAGGTCTAGCCGCTTTCGAGCAAAAACGCGCACCCAAATTTATGGGGAGATGAATCAGAAATCAGAGATCAGAGATCAGAAATTAGCAAAAACATCAGCCCTAATCGGATACCTAATACCTAATTTCTAATATCTAATTTCTGATCTCTAATTTCTAATGTCTACAAAGGAGTAAAATCATGACACTGCTTGTAAAAGATGAACGTGAGATTGAGGCCGAGATGATGAAGGCCATTGAAACGGGGGGACGGTTGGAGAAGGATAGCCCCATGACAGCCGAATACCGCGAGAACTTGCTCAATTTGATGACGATGCAGGCCGATAGCGAATTGGTCGGGTCGTATGGCTACATTCCCTGGATCACCAAAGCCCCTTCTATCGAAGAAAAGCTGATCGTGGCGAATATCGTGCGGGACGAAGTACTACATGGCAAACGAATGTACAAGTTGCTCGAAGACTTGGGCGAGGATGTCGATACCCGTATCCGCGAACACGATGCGGCTTTCCAGATGCGTCTGGAGGACGCGAACGCCAATATCGGCACCGAGCGCAAGGCCGACGACAAGCGGGTCAACATTTTCTATTACTCGATTGACACCTGGACTGACTTTATCATGTTCAACTTCTGCATGGATCGCGGCTCGGCTCATCAGTTGGAGGATGTCAAGAAGAGTAGCTATGGCCCCTGGGCGCGGACTATCGAACTGATTTTCAAAGAGGAAGTCACCCATATCGCGCACGGCGATCTGTGGGTCGAGAAACTCGCCAAAAACCCCGCCACCCACGACGACTGTCAGCAGACCTTTGACAAATGGTACGCCCGTACTATGAACATCTTCGGACGGCCGGGCAGTTCGCGTAACAAGCTTTACCGCAAGCTACATCTCAAACTGCGCGACAACGACGAGGTACGCACCGCTTTTGACACCGAAATTCGCGGCCTTGCAACTAGCTACGGCCTAACCGTTCCAGAGTGGAAGCCGACCTGGGAGAACAGTTAGGGACTCAAAAATAATAAAATATCCCGGTAGGGGCAACCCTATGTGGTTGCCCTCGTTGACCGTACCGGATGTTCACGGGCAACCACCCAGGGTTGCCCCTACATTGGAACAATTATTTTTATTTGCTTCCCTTAATGACAGAGCGGGAGCTTTATGCTTGCACCCGCTCCAAATCTTCCCAAAAGCCGGGATACGAAACGTCGGCGCACTGGGAGTCGATTAGGTTGATAGCTTGACCATCGGGTAGGAGCAAGGCGGCTACCGCCAAAGCCATCGCCAGACGGTGATCGCCGTGACTATCAACCGTTCCGCCGGTCAGCTTGTCGGCCTGCCCGCTAATGAGCAGGCCGTCGGGCTGAGTTTCGACTGTTGCGCCTAACTTGCCAAATTCGCTGGCAACTGTGGCAATACGGTCGGTCTCCTTGACTCGCAGTTCGGCGGCATCGTGGACGGCGCTTTTGCCGATTGCGAAAAGGGCCGCGACTGCCAGGGCCGGAACCTCGTCCACAAGGCGGGGGATCATCGCGCCACCTACACTGGCCCCACGTAACCGGGCGCTTTTCACCCGCAAATCTGCGACAGGCTCCCCTGCAACGGTGCGTTCGTTCAGGCGGGTAATGTCGGCTCCCATTTCGGTGAGGGCATCCAGCAGACCGGTACGGGTCGGGTTCACGCCTACATTTCGCAAAAGCAAATCGGCATCTGGGTGGGCTGAGGCGGCTACCAGCCAAAAAGCCGCCGAACTTATATCCCCCGGCACAGCTACATCGACCGCCTTGAGCGAGCGAGTCGGGCCGGACATCACCAAAGCCTCTGGTGAAACTTGAAGCGAGGCTCCCATCGCCGTTAACATCCGCTCGGTATGGTCGCGGCTATCTATCAACCCGCTCAGGGTGGTCTCACCTTCGGCATAGAGCGCCGCCAGTAACAGGCAGCTTTTTAGCTGGGCGCTTGCAACGGGCAGTTGATAGGTAATCCCCTTTAGACCGCCGCCCCGGATTACCAGTGGGGCGAGTGTATCGCCCTTGCGCCCGCTAATATTTGCGCCCATCTGTTTGAGTGGCTCAAGAATGCGCTTCATCGGGCGCGACCGCAGCGAGCTATCCCCGGTGATGATCGAGAGAAAAGGGAAGCCGCTCAGTAGGCCAGTCAGCAAGCGGGTGGTAGTACCACTGTTGCCTGCGTCCAACACATCGGCGCTTTCGATCAGGCCAGTTATGCCCCGCCCTTCGACCCGCACCGTTCGCGCCGCCGGGTCAAAGTCGATCTGGACTCCCAGCGCCCTCATACAGGCAATAGTTGCCAGACAATCTTCGCCCGGCAAAAAGTTCGTTACCTGGGCCGTCCCGCTCCCGACCGCATTAAAAAGCACCGACCGATGGCTGACCGATTTGTCGCCCGGTACGGTTATCTCACCCCGCAAGCGTCGGGCCGAGGCAATTGTTTTTGTTTTAGCTTCTTGAGTTAAATTTGGCATGGCATATTTCGATCTCATCATAATGGCAAGTAGATAACCCGGTTTTCATATTCTCCATCAAGGCTGCACTCTAATAATATCGAAAGGTCATTAATAACCTGACCTTTGGAAGCATCGGAAGGTATTGCTATAACTCCAGGCATAAATTGATTATTGGCGATACGCGCATAGGCAAACTTTGGGACAGTCCGTAAATCGTGCGTCAGCAAAAGACGGTCTTCGTTGGCGGCCCATTCTAAAATTGTTTCATCACTCGCCCTTGCCAAACCTACGTCCCGCACTTGTACAAGATCAAGCTCTGGCAACAAATGACGCAACTGGATTATTAGAAGACGGTTGAAATTATGGTCGCTGACGAGTTTTAGCATAAATTAATCACTGCTGGTTGTTTCGCCGGGCCAACAATTTCTCGCGCAGACCAACCGGATTAGAGTGTGCTTCGATTTTCTTACGTATTTCGGCGGCTAATCTAGCTTGCTCTTGCAAATAAGCTTCAACCTCCGCCTGATGGCGCAAGTAATAACCCACGACGTAATAAATATCGGCCAGTTCTAAACCAGGGTAATGCTGAATAATTTCTTCCGGGCAGGCCCCGGTCTCGAAGCTGGCGATGACGCTATCCAGCGTTACACGGGTGCCGCCAACTCTTATAATGCCGTTATCATCGGCTGCCAGGGGGACGGTTGCTACAAATCCAGAAAGTGTCATAAATAACCCTCACTACTTGCCATCCATCAATCGCTCCAATTATACGCTGGCGAGTTAGAACTGTCTACAAGGGAGATTTGTTTTAATCAAACCTGATTTATCTAGAGTTAGTAACTGATCTTGACTTCGGTGATTTGCAAGCGGTCTTGCGGGAGGCCGATTTGCTCCTGAATTAAGCCGACGTAGAACTTGAGCTTGCTTTCCTGCTTCTCGACCCGAATGACCCCGGTAACTTCGACCTCCTGACCGGGTAGAAGTTGGTCGCCAAAGCCCCACCGAAATGGGTAGCGCGAGGCTCCGCCCCCGCTATTCGACTCGTAGTCTACCCCGATCCGCCAAAACCCAGCCATATCTTCGTACTTGCCGCCCTCGATAGAGCTAAATACATCGCGGGTGCTATAGATATAGCCACTGTTCGGGCCGTGACTGCGGATCGGCACTTTGCCGGTATTACGTACCCGCGCCGTGATCGTAATCAGGTTCCCCTGAATAATCTCGGTTGGGCCTATCGAAGTCTGGACGATAGCGGCGGTTGGGCGACCCCCACCCTTGACCTCAACCGTACTGGCCCGTCGGGTAACACTACCCCAACGGTCGGCGGCCTCGATGGTATAGGTGTAAACGCCATCTTCGAGCGGTTCGCTGCGCTGGTCAAGACCGTTAAAAACGACCTTATCTTCCTGAGCAGGCTGATTTTTGACCGTCTTGAGTACTTTGCTAAAGCCGTTAGCCCCTGCAATCGAGATCGTGACCGTCGCCGGACGGGTGGTGCGCCAGCCAAGCAAGGCCACATCATCGCGGGCATCAAAGTTCGGGCTGATAACCGCCGGGTCAACGTTTAAGCCCTCGATTTGGGGTGGCGGGTCAGTCGGGCTATTGCGAACCACAAAGCGACCTCCGGCCTCGGCGGTTTCGCTTCCAGCATTAGCCCGAATTGTGTAGCGGTATTCGCCGTTGGGCAAGAGGCGGGTCTGAGATAAGCTATTTTCTTGAGTTTCGATTGCGCCATTGACCCGCAAAGTATAGGAGCCGGGAGCGCGAGTTTCGTTCTGGCGTAAAAGATAATTTTGAGCGTTTGGCCCTTGCAGAGTAATTGACACCCGTGCTTCTTTGCCGATACGGTAGCCGATACCAAGCGCGTCTAGTTCGTTGATACCGGCCCCAAGATCAAGTTGCCCGGCATCGCCGCTCACGCTGCCCAAAAGCGGGCCGCTACTATCGCCGTCTGAGCCACAAGCCGTAAAAAGCAAAGGCCAGAGCAGCAGACCAAGCAGTATTAAAAATCGTGGGAAGTGGGCTGAAAGTGGTTGCCAGTTCATGGGGCTACCTTTGCTTCCGCCTGGGTCGGGTTGAGGATCGGCTCGTTTTCGGGGGCTGGCCCCTCAAAACGTTTGCGGAAAACGAACAGGGTCGCCAGACCGAGTGTTACGCCAAACCAGAGGGTGCAGAAGCGGATCAGCAAAGTGGCTGCCGAAGCGGTCGCTCCCGTAATACCCTTGACTGCTACCAGCAAAAGCCCTCCGATGCTGCTATCCGCCGCCCCCAACCCGCCCGGTAACATCGAGACTGACCCGATCAGGGTGGAGGAGGCCAAAATAAAGGTACATTGGATCAATAGTAAAAAGCTGGCTTCAAAACCGAGGCCGAGCATTACCAAAAAGAAGGCTATACATTCGCACGACCAGCCGACCAACCCTAAGCCGACCGCTAAAAGAGTGCTACGCGGGCTGAACAACCGATAACTGCTTTCGTAAAGGTTGTGCAGATGGGACATGCGGGAGGCTAAAAAGGAGATTTTGCCAAACAGATCGACAATTTTGAGGGCCAGCCAGCGCCACTGTACAATGATAAAGATCGCTATCGCACCCAGCAGGATCGCCAGCAATGCCAACCGCAAAATCGGATTGTCGAAAAAGAATACGCCCAGTGAGGCGAGTATCAACATCGCCAGCCCGTCCGAGAAACGTTCGGCTACCACAATCGGGGCCGTAACGGTCATGGGGGTGCGGTTGAGTCGGTAGATCAGGTAGCTTTTCAAAAACTCGCCAACCTTGCCGGGGGTCATTGCCATTGACATTCCGCTCACAAAGACTGCCGCGCTATCTCCAACCCTGATCTGCTCGGCCCCGTTCCCAACCACTTTCAAATAATAATGCCATTTGATAAAACGGGCCAGGTAATTGACCAGCGTCAGCCCTAAAATCGGCCCGATCAACCACCACTGAAAGTCGCCCAGGACTTTCACCATCTGGTTAAAATCGCCCACGATGGCGAGTACCGCCATTACCGCCAGCCCAAATAGAAACGATAGAATAATTTTACTGCGGTTCTTAGCCAGAAAATCCAATGCTGCCCCTCTTTAGATAGTGTTGAGCAAGACTGCTACTCAGCTTCAGCTTAAACTTATAATCATCAGAGGTTAGTTTAGCAGAACTGCCAATAGCTGGCAACCGGTGTATCCACCAGGTGAGCGTCAGATTTTTGCACGGATTCAAACAATAAAAACGGGCAACCGTGAAAATCCTGCTCCAAACCACTAAAATTATATCTTAGAAAAATTTTCGGCAAAATTTTTCTAAAAAACTCATCTCCCTGGTTTCGGGTGTGGCCCAGCCTGGCTAGTTTGCAAAAATCTGACGCTCACCCGGTGTATCCTGGCTAATTTGGTTATAGGACTTAGGTTGTCAATTTGAACGTGTCGAAAATCGTAAATGTGTAGGTCGGTGTGATCCCATATAAGCCTACCGCCGCCAGTGTATATAATCGCGTGTTGACTAGATAATATCTTTGGACAATTAAACCCCAGGCTTGGGCGCCGTACTGGAATTCTTTGCCGGGATAGGTCTGCTCTAGCTTGAGGTCTTTTTCATTTTTGAGGGTAATCCCCTGTGTCTTTACCAGACTTTCCCGCTGGGAAGCTAGAATCTTTTCCGGCCCGTTTTGTTTGAGGTATTCCTCCGAATAATCCTGATAACCGACCCAAATTAGAACCGCATCTTTACGATAATTCGCCAGATAAGTTTGGACGTTTGTGCGGCCTTCGTGGTTGGAAATTAGCGAACTAGCCTCGGTTTGGGGCTGACCTGGTAGCATCATCTTGAAATTACCGTTTGGGGGACTGAATTCTTTTAAGCCTAAGCCAGCTAGAACATCAGGAGTTGGACTAGGGAGCGCAATAGTTGGGGTGGGGCTGGGTGCGACAGTAGTAGGAACACTGGTTGGGGTAACAACAGCCGCCAGATTTGTCGGGGGTTGCTCACCACAGGCGATTAGCAGCGTGGCTGCTCCCAAAAGTACTAAACTTAAAAAGCTCACCCGATGCTGATTAGGTTTGCCTGCTCGGTTGCTTTTTGCCTGCTTCAAAAAATACATCATGATGATTCCTATTCTTTACTTTGATTACAAACAATAGCGGCCTTTTTATAGGGTTTAATCCTACAGGCCAACTTTATTTAACCAAAGTTAAGCAGTAAAACATCGTTAGAAGTACTTATTTATTAGGTGGATTTTTCAGGATGCTATGTACTACGTACTATAAGCAAAGCTGCCACAGTCTATTGAGGATGAAGAATGCAAAATTATTGAGCTACCTGCTACAGAGTCAATAATTTTGCACTTTGCTTTAGTTCTGGCTCAACTCGCGCTGCCGAAAAGCTTTTTCGAGATACTCGAAAGCTCGCTCCATATCGCCCCAGCTTTTCAATTGCTGACCGTAGCTGTGATAGATGTCAGCCAGGTTGCCTGCCAGCCGTGGCTCGCCTTCGACCGTTTCTATTGCCCGCCGATAGTAGGTTTCGGCTTGCTCGTTACGCCCTGCTCCGGCTTCAATCTCACCCGCCGTCTGATACAACCGCCCCAATTCCTCCGCTTTGCTACAACCCTTACCAGCCTGCCCGACTAAGGCTAAAGACTGCTCAAGATAGTGCGAAGCTTCGGCATTCTTAGCCTGTTTATGGCAGATTGCCGCCAGCGTAATCAGGGCGCTCAGTTCCGAACACTGGTCTTCGTTTGCGCTAATTGCCCGGCTCACTTCCAGCGCATTGCTGGCCTGTACTTCCGCCTGTTCATACTGACCGAGTTGGAAATAGAGTTGAGCCAGGGTATTGTAGCCTTTTACCCGGCCAAGTTGAGTCTGCGACGCTTCATAAATTTGAAGGCTACGCCCCAGATTGAGACTCGCTCGCTGGTAATCGCCCTGTTCGGCATAGGTAGTCGCCTGGGTGTAATACTGCTCCGCCTGAGAGGGCGGGTTTTGCTCTTCATCAGATTGACCCAGGGCTTCCTCAAGGGCGTTTAGGGCCGGTTGCCAATCGTTGAGCGACAGATAGCAGTTGGCAATCGCTTGAAATAATTTCGATCTCACTTTTGGATCGACCCGCTCTTTGGCATTCACCTCTCTGAGTTTTTCCAGGGCAACCAGATACTGAGTTAAAGCTGGCATCAGCCGACCCTGAGTATAATAAGCACTTCCCAGTTCAATTTCGACCAGGACAGCCAATTCTAAGGGTGGCAGATTTTGGAGGTCTTTACGAGCTTGCTCCAATTCCGGGATAGCCAGGTTTGGCTCATTTTGAAGGATGTGGTAGTGAGCCTGAAGATAGTGGTAATGCGCTTGTTCGGAATTACTAAGCCGGGCCAGATGCAAGCTCAAAGTGTTGAGCGCTCTCATAGCACGTTCGTCGGCAACGTTCGCCAGGGCCGTCTGGGCGGTCAAGAGGGCTAACCGCATTTCCAGCACCTGAGCTTGCTCCTGATCCATTATCTTGACCAATTCGCTAGTTGGACGCAAGAAATACTCTACCGATTTATCGAGCCGTTCGGCCAAACTAACCAGGGTAGAGTACGTTGGGCGGGTCTTACCAAGCTCAAGCGAAGACAAATAAGCCGAGGTAAACAGTTGGTTTACCAGACTACGCTGGGTTATTTTCTTCTCAAGTCTGGCCCGGCGAAGACGTTCGCCGAGCAGTTCTAGTTCAATCGTATTGAGCAGCACACGATGTTCTATTGAGGGTAGTACATCTGCGTTTTCAGTATTTTCAATAAGCCGAGGTCGAGACATTCGACACCTCTCCTTTTCCATCATAAATATAAATAATCAAGTTGGGTTTTTACAGCACAACCCAAATAAACCTGCTACGCTTTGACGGTTACGTTTCACCTATTGTAATCTATTTATCGCCGATTTACATTAATGCTGTATGTCATTTTGAGGTTTTATAGGGCAAAACAATTTTAATCTGCTCCATAACCACTCTAAATTAATCCACCTGGTTTTTGTAGTAAGAACTATTTTAGAAAATGTCCTTGAGGATCAGACTGCGGGCCGCTGGTTTGACCGCTGAGCGGTCAATAATATCGAAAACCCGGTTGTACATGGCAGGTGTCCTCAGGCTTTTAACCAGGGCCTCGGCTACATCCTGGCGATGCACGCGGCCCAGACTCTGAAAACCGCCCTCCCCACTTAGCTTAGCCTCCGCCAGCGCAGGCGCATGCTTCCAACCGACTGGCCCCTTGAGGGCTTCATCGGTATCGACCAGACCGCCGGGCCGAATGATCGTATAGGTCAAGCCGCTTTTCGCCAGATAAGCTTCGGCCTGCCACTTGGGATATAGCACAATACTTAAGGGTTTTGTGACGGTACGCCGCTCATAGACCCCCATGGTGGAATTGAGGGCAAAATGGGCGACCCCGGCGGCTTTGGCGGCATCGACCAACCGCCGGGTGCCGAGGTAATCCACTTCACGTAGGCCGTTTTGGAACGAGAGGTCTTTAAACCTGATGACCTGCCGAGTCCCCAACGCACTAATAACGGCCCGTACATCCTGGAAAGCCGCTTTGAGGGCCGCCGGAGCCGTCACGGGGTCGGCAACATCGCCAATCGCGACACTCACACCCAGCTTTTCGAGTTCGGCTTGCCGCGTCCGGCTTCGCAACAAGACCCGCGTTGCGATACCTTCGCGCCGCAGTACGTTGACCACCCGCGACCCGACCCCGCCGGTCGCCCCGATTACCAATACTAAGCCCTCATAAGTTGGCATCAATTTTACTCGCTTCTAGTAACCTGGTTCAGGTCCATCTATTGTTATGGCTTACGACGCGGAGAGCGACGGCGCGGCAATCTGGGCAAGGAGGTTGACCCAAAATCCGAACTGCGACTCCGCCGCAACACATCCATTATAGTTGGGTCTAACACTAATACGGAATTCGCTATATCCGCGTCATCCTCGTTGTCGGCTTTCCCGACCGGCGGCTTCGGAACCGTCGTTTCGGCAGCATCCAGCAAAGTCCCTACGCTATCCATCCATTTGGGGGGTGGAGCGCCCCGGATTACCAGACTACATAGCAGCACTAAGGCCCAGGCCCGCCAGTAATCGATAGAACCAAGCGCAAAAAGCCCCGGCAAGGCCAGATTCCAGAGTAACCAAACCGGCAAAGCCACAACTGCGCTTTCGAGCGCATTGTAGACAAATCTGACCGTGTAAAAGATCAGATAAGCCAGGATACTTACAAACAAGCTGCCAATCATATAGTGCTATTTCAGATTCTTGATATAGGCCACCAGATCGTTTAACTGCTGATCGCTAACCTGCTCGGTAGTATAAGGCGGCATCTGGCCTTTGCCGTTGCGGATGTTATTGCGAATATAGGCTTCATCGCGGGTCGTATTAGCCAGTTTCGGGCCAATCCCAGCGTTGCGACCATTGGCAGGGTGACAGCTTACACAGGCGCTGGCCTGGAAAACCTTCAAACCCGCCGCCGGGTCGCCTGCTCCACCACCCGCAGGAGCGGCAGCGGTCGTGCCACCGGGGGCCGGAGTATTGCCTCCCGCTGCTGTGGTGGCTGCGCCTGCCGCTGTCGTGGCTGCCGGAGCCTGGGGCGCGGTAGCTGTCGGCGACGCGACTGGGGTAGGGGTCGCTGCGGGCGGGGTAGAGGTGGCCCCGGCAGCCTGGGTTAGACCTTTGGTCGGGTCGGTCGGCAAGCCACTCCCGCTATTGTTGTTTACATTGGCTCCCTGTATGACCGTCACAGGCCGCACTGTCTGGGAAACTTTAGTCCCATTATCATCTACATCACCGCAGGCGGTCAATATTATACTACTAAATAATAATCCTAACCATAACCACCATAATTTCGTCCTGTTCAAAGTTTTCACCTCTCCACCATGTAAATTTACGATTTATGATTTACGATTTACGATTGTAACTGCTCACCCGTGTCACGCCCCGTACTTGGAAATCTCTTTGGGAATTTCTGAGCCAGCCAGACTTTGGCTTCTTCGAGCGTCGAGAAAACACCATCGAGTTGAGCTTCCAATGCAGCGTCCAGCATAACCCGGTAGGCTGGCCCCGGCTTCAACCCGGCTTCTTCCAGGTGGCGGCCCTGTACGAGCGGCCCGACTGGGCCATTGGCACATCCGGCTTCCTGGGCCATTTGCAACCATCCCAGACCAGGGCGGAAAGGCCCAGGTTGGATCGCTTCTACCAATCGCTCCCATTGTTCGATAGTGACCGGGGCCAGCCGTTGGGCCAACCGGCGGACAGCCCTCGGTGACAACTCGCTTTCGTGCGTGACGTGCTGCTCCTTCACCATCTTTACGACTTGCCGACGTATCTGGTTAGTAGACCCGATACTTTTTAGAAAATTCCCGGCTTCGGCAGCCGCTATCTCACCGTCATACGAGCCTTCCGCCAGCGCTCGGCCCAGACTGTGACAGATCGCTGCCAGGATCAGGATCGTCTTTGACTCCCCGTTTAACCCATCGCGTTGGCAAATTCTAACTGCACTATCGGCAGCCTGCAAAGTCTGGTTCCAGGCCGTTCGCCCCAAAGAGTCGGCAGGGTCAAGCGAAAAACTTGCCAGCCGTTCCAGAGCGGGGTAAAGGCTACGCCAGCCAGTTTGTTCCAACACCACCAACCCGGCGGAAGGGCGCAAGCCTTTTTCAGCCAGTTTTTGCCACTCGCTCCAAATCCGCGCCTGGGCCAGCGTCGGATAAGCCGGGCGTAACCCGGCGCACATCTCGACCGTTTCGGGCGCAAAGCGGAAATCCCAGCGGGCGGCGAATTGCATGCCGCGTAACACTCGCAAGGGGTCTTCCGCAAAAGCCGGGCCAACATGCCGTAATATTCCCATTGCCAGGTCGCTTTGCCCGTTGAAAAAATCCAGCAACTCATCGGCTGCCGAGTCGTAAGCCAGCGCATTGATCGTAAAATCGCGCCGGGCGGCGGCTTCCTGTAAGGTCATGGTCGGGTCAGGCTCGATAATCCAGCCGCGTTTTCCGCTCCTGGACTCGCGGCGTGGAACCGAAACATCCAATTCGGTGTTATCGGGCAGATAGACCTTCAGCACCCCAAACGAAACCCCGACCGCAAAGACCCGGCCCTGCTCCGCCAGCGCCCGCTTTAGGGGTGATACCTCTAAACCAAAAACCTCGATGTCGATGTCTTTGGAAGCTTGCCCGGTCAAAGCATCCCGCACCCATCCGCCCACCAACAGGGGTCTACCTCCGGCAGTTCGGATTGACCCAAGCAGGGCCTCGATAGCCGGGGTGCTAAATTTCTTAAAATTGTCCCGAATCAACCTGTGATTTTCAAGCATTTTACGACCAGCGTAAACAAAGTTCTAGCACATTTTGAGAGCAAATACTGTGCTGTAAGCTACTTTTCTAAAATTGACCACAAATCTAACTATAACTATTAGAGGCCGATAGAAAAGGGCCGCACTTCGACACACGAACGCGACCCTCGCCCTAATTTTTAGCTGTTGACTAGCCGAGCATTTAATTCGATATTAACGGCTGCCAATGCTTTCGAGATGGGACAACCCTTTTTGGCGGCTTCGGCCTGCTCCTGGAAGGTCGCCTCATCAATCCCCGGTACAATCGCGTCGGTATTGAGAATGATTTTGGTGATACCAAAGCCACCCTCGACCTGATCCAAAATGACGGTCGCTTCGGTCTGCACACGGGTCGGGGTAAAACCGGCCTTGCTCAATCCATTGCTAAAAGCCATCGAGAAACAGCCTGCGTGGGCCGCCCCAATCATTTCTTCCGGGCTAGTTCCTTTGCCCTGCTCGAAGCGGGAAGCAAAAGTATATGGCCCCTCATAGTTCCCGGTCGGTAGCTTCATTGTCCCTTTGCCTTGCACCAAATTGCCTTCCCAGACGGCACTGGCCTTACTCTCCTTAGCCATTCTATTTTCCTCCTTGCTGATATAGGTTGTCCGTAAGAGCTATAAATCGATTTTTGACCCGGCCTTACAATACTATAATCCAGCCCATCATACAAGTTTCTTCAAAGAAAACCGTTTCGGTTTGGAATTACTCACCGCAGAGATGCAGAGAAAAGCTAGACTTTACTAACTATAGCAAAATGCACAGTGATTACGGCAAGTTGCAAAGATATTGACCCCTGTAGGAGCGAGCTTCTGCTCGCGATTGGAAGATACGGCTACGTGTTCAATCGCGAGCAGAAGCTCGCTCCTACAGATAAGCGGGTAGCTCAAGTGCTTTGTATTCGGCTATAACCCTTGTAGGAGGGAGCTTCTCCTATAGGAGAGAATTTGCTATAAAGCTGGGGGAGTATTCTGGTCTTAAAAACCAAAAGCGTGATAGCGGTTGAGCTTTTGCAAATAAGCTTCGACATCCAGCGGCCTGATAGCAACCGTTGGGGGGAGCGTTTCGACGGCCAGGGGCGAGTAACCAAGCATGGTGGCTGCCGTATTGACCAGACCTGCCGGAAGACAATAAAGGTTGTAGCCGCCTTCCAGCACCACAATATAGCGGCCCTGGCAGTAAAGGGCGGCACATTCAGCCACTACCTGAGTTAGTTCGGCGTAGCTCTGGGCGGTCAGGCATAAACCTCCAGCGGGGTCCCAGACGTAAGGGTTTTGGGTATCGTTAAAATGACCGTCATAACCCGCCGACACCAAAATAATATCGGGCTGGAACTGCCGGGCTAAAGTTGGAACGACCCGCCGGAAAAGTTGGAGGTAATCGTCTGCGCCGGTCTTGGCCGGAAGCGGCAGATTGACCGTGTAACCCCGGCCCGGCCCTGTGCCGATCTCTTGAAAATCACCTTTTTCAGGGTAAAGCTCCGGCCCAAACTGGTGTAACGAGCAGAACAGCACGGTCGGGTCGTGGTCAAAAATAGCCTGCGTACCATCGCCGTGATGTAAATCCCAGTCGATAATCATAACCCGCTTACAGCCCCAACGAGTGCGGCAGTCCTGAGCCAATAGCGCAATATTGTTAAAAACGCAAAATCCGGCCCCGCTATCGCGTCCGGCATGATGGCCCGGCGGTCGCGTCAGGACCAAGGCGCTATCGGCTTGCCCGCTAAAAATCAATTCGGCGGCCCGCAGTCCGGCCCCGGCAGAAAGCGCGGCCCACTGGTATGAACCAGCCCCAATATAAGTGGACTCGGCCAGTTCGCCGCCCCCGGCCCGGCTCAAATCGATTACTCGGTTGATATAACCTGCCGTGTGAACCGAGGCCAGTTCATCAAAGCTGGCCTGGCGCGGCTCGTGTAGTCGAAGCTGACCTGACCCCTCTCCAATCAAGCCAAAAGCGGCCAATGCTTCGTAAGAAGCTGTTATGCGGGCAGGCTGCTCTGGGTTTGGTATGCGGCCCGGAACCGGGTAAGGATACTGCAATTTGGCGACGGTATAGACCGGGTCGATCAATTCTTGCCCGCCGAGATGATGCACCAAATCATCGCCACGCAAGGAAATCTCGCCGGTCTGGTGTTGGGCAAATTGGGGGGAATATATTAAGGCAATTTGGCTCATTCAAGCGTTAGGTTTCAGGTGTGGGCTATCAGATGGTTTAGCTAGGTAGGGGGACGCTGGTGGTCGCCGAGGGCAACCACCAGCGTCCCCACTACAAAACCAATTATTTAGACTTGATAGCCGATAACTCTTAACGTTTAGCTTCTTCCAGCGAACGAATCCGCCGGGTGAGGATCGGTAGCATCGCGACGGCGATATTCGGTTCGCGGCGGAGGGCATCCAGAAAGACCCAGCGGTTGAGTTCGATCACGCTGGTTTCGGAAGTAGCCGTGACGGTCGCGCTGCGCGGATAACCGTCAATCAGGGACATTTCTCCAAAGAAATCCCCTTTGCTAAGGTTGCTCAATTTCATTTCGGGCAAACCCGGTCTGCTTTTGGCCGTAACCGAAACGCCCCCGCTCATAATCACAAAAAGCCCGGCTCCGGGGTCGCCCTGCTTGATAATCACGTCGCCCTTTTTATAGGTGCGGGTCGTCGCAAGTTTGCCGAGCATCTCAAGATGCTCTTGTTTGAGGGCCGCCAGGATCGGCACACGTTTTAAGCTATCAGTTAAACCATCCATCCAACAGACCCTTCAATGCTAATACTTCTAGCTAATACTTCTAGTAAGTTTGTAGATCGTAAGTAGCGAGTCTCACATACAAGAACGCTTGAACATAGGAACGGGGTCACACCCTGAAATATGCCTACCCCGGCCTTACCCATTACATAACCACTATTTCGCTTTGACTATCCAACCAAAATCTCTTGCAAAGTTGCTAAAAAATAAAAACCCATTGCCAAAACAGAACAAAGCTTTAATTCAAATCCTGGAGCAAAAACATCGCTCGCTCGTAAAATTGATCGGCCAGGCTCCTATCAATAAACATCTGCGCGACCCGCCGGGCCTGGTTGCAATAAGTTTTGAGCGCAGGAGTGTTGTCCTCCGACTGGGCGATAAGTTGCACCACCCGGCTTGATCTCTTGCCAAAAATCTCCTGGGCAATCTCAATAATTTGTTGTTTAACTTCCCCGGCAGACTTTGGACGGCTGGCATACTCGAACAGGCGGTCTTCTGGCGGCGAAGTCAGGACATCAATAATGCTGCCACTCTTGCCGACGATCTGATAAACCCGCAAAATACTTTCTTCCAGCACATCCTCAACTTCGTAATAGCTACCGAGTTTATGACCCGAATTCAAAAAGATATAGCCGTTCTCATCGTTGTTGGAAACATGGACTACCCCGGTGCGCTGGGCTTGTTCCAACGTATTGAGTAGCTTGTTGATTTTAACGCTCTGGCTGCTCAGGCCGGTTAACTCCGGCTCACCCATAATCAGAGCGGCGTAGCTATGAATAAATTCGGCCTCAAGTGGGTAAATCAAGACGACGTTCTTCTCGTTGGCTGGAATAGTAAGCTCGACAATCCGGCGCAAAGCGTTTTGATCTTTATAAAGGTTGCGACCCTCGGCAAAGCGGCTATGGACTGCCCGGCCCTTGTAGAGCATCACCAAACCTTCGATCTGCCCATAAACGCAGGCCAACACGCCCGAAAATTTCTCTCGCCACAACAAGTCGTAAGAAGTTTTCACCTGACGGTCGGAAGGATCGAAAGCATAGGCGCTAACAAAAGGTAACGGTAGACCCGTCCAACGTCGGAAGCGGGGCGGACGTAACACCTCGTCCCCCAACATAGCCTGCAAACGGCTCATACCTTCGAGCGCGGCATTGTTACCACCCAGCAGTGGCCCAGCAGCCTCGGAAGAACCGCCCTCCCCGACTGGCTCGGCACTAACAGCCTGCGCGGAAGGGGTAGTTGGAGCATCCTGCCGAACGACTGGGGTAGCTACCGGGATCGTTGGTTCGGGTGGGGCGGCACTCTCGAAGGTGGTCGCCATCGCTTGTTCGGCTTCCTGACTTACCACGTCCATCACGGTGGCCGCGTCGTCCTCGGTCAAGATGCCCAACGCTCCCAGCAATAGCACCTCATCGGTCTTGCTGACCGTTTCTTCGGGTGGGCGCACATTGCGCTCCCAGTGAATGACCGCCGTTTTGTTACCTAACAATTGGTATACTACGTCGTCACCCTTGACTTTATTGTTAGAGGCGTGGATCAAATGCCCCTTATTAAAATAAAGTTCGGCTAGTACAACGCCCTTCTCATTAAAGAGTAAGCGGCCAGTTTGAGCGTTCTTGCGAACGTACTGGAGTATTTCAATAATCGAAAACGAGTTCGCTTTTTGCTCGGACATTGCGCCCTGTCAGTCCTTTTTTCCAGGCCAGTCTACTGCTCGGCTACTTCCTAGTCAAATAATCGCTCTGGATAGAACTACCTACCGATTTGTAACTTTAGCCCCTTTTTTTAAGTCAACGGCCAATTATAGAACTTCGCACCGTGGTAATATATTAAGTGAGTTGACCCCGGTTGTCAAGGTCAGAAAGTCCCCAACTTGACATAGTATTTGTATTGCCTTTTGCAGATCGCTAGTGTAAAATTAAGTTCAGTATATCCAAACATTAACCTTTTTTTATTTCCGGCTGTTGTATAGTTCTAGGCCCCAGGCAAATCTAGCCTGACCAGATCGAAGAGAGCAAAATGTCCTACGCTAACCGAGTCTTACGGGTCAACCTGACCACCCATAAAACGATCACTATGCCATTGCCCGAACAGCTAAAACGCGATTATTTGGGCGGGCGCGGATTTGCCGTTAAAATGCTCTATGAGCTATTACCCAAAAATACCGACCCTTTTTCGCCTGATAACTTGTTAATCTTTGCGACCGGGCCGCTCAATGGGACGATGGCTCCTGCTGCCGCTAGTTTGTCGGTCGCAACCCGTTCTCCCTTGACCGGGCTTTTGGGGATCGATACGACCTCCGGCTTTTGGTCGAGCGAACTCAAGTTTGCGGGCTATGATATGGTCATCATTCACGGGCAGGCCGACGAATTGGTCTACCTCGAAATTGATGACGACCGGGTAGAGATCAAGTCGGCGGATTGGTTGCGCGGACGTAGCACCCACGACACGATAGATTTGCTACACGACCGCCTGGGTGACGATTTCAAGATCGCCACAATTGGCCCTGCCGGGGAAAACCGGGTGCTTTATTCCAGCATCGTCTGCGATCATATGGATATTTTGAACCGTACTGGCCTGGGCGCGGTAATGGGAGCCAAGAATCTCAAGGCGATTGCGGTACACGGTACTCAGGACATCAATCTGGCAAATACCGACCGCTTTCTTATAAAGATGAAGGAAACCCATAACGCCCTTAAAAGTGACCAGTTGTTTGGCCCGATGAGCCGCTACGGTACTACCGAACTGCTCAATATTGCCCACACCGCCGGGGCGCTCAGTATTCGTAACGGACAGGATGGGGTCTTTAACCGGATTATCGGGATCAGCCGCAATACGATTGACAATCTTTCGCGGGGAGCCGATAAACGGTTGATCGACCGGGCCTGTAGCTATTGCATCATGCCCTGTAAAGCCTTTATCGAAACCACTCGTGGCACGACCAGCACCCGACGCAACCGCCCCGAATATAGCACTATCGCCAGTCTGGGGCCGCGTCTGGGCATTTCGAGCGCCAATACGATTATCGAGGCCAATCATCTTTGCGAAGAAGTCGGGATCGACCCGATCTCGTTTGGGGCCTCGGTGGGTTTTTTGATGGAGTGCTACCAGCGCGGTCTGTTCGATCAGGAAGTATTGGAATGGGGCGCAGATGAACAACTGCTGGATTTGATCCGGGATACCGCCAACAAACACGAAATCGGCGAATTGCTGGCTCAGGGTATCCGCCGGATGTCCGCCATGTTCCCCGGCAGCAGCGATTTCGCTATGGAAGTCAAAGGTCTCGAAATGCCGGCCATTGATGGTCGGGCCGCCAAAGCGCACGCCCTGGCAATGGCGATTTGCAACCGGGGTGGTGACACCGGCATCCATATGCCCCAGTTCGAGATTTTGAACAAAACCGAAGCCGAAGCCGAAGAAATGTTTGTGTTTGGTTCGGCGGCTAATCCTCAAAACTGGCAAGGCAAAGCCAGTCTGGTAGTCTGGCACGAATATTTTGGGGCCTTAATGGATTCGGCTTCGGTTTGCAAGCACTACGCTTTTACGGCTTACTCCCTCAAACCAAGCGATCTGGCGGAACTTTTGACTTATGCTATCGGTACACCCTTCCGCGAGATGGATGTAATGATGATCGGCGAACGGGTCAGTACGGTTGAGCGCATGTTTGGTCTGCGCTTCGGGATGAACCCAACCCTCGATGATACTCTGCCTAAACGTCTACTCCGCGACCGCCTCAATGATGGCAAAGCGCAGGGCCAGTTGGTCGAACTCAATCGCATGCTCCAGGAGTATTATATGCTGCGTGGCTTCTCCGACGACGGTCTACCTCGCATGGACACCCTGCAAAATCTCAACATTATTAGCGAACGCACG
This sequence comes from Chloroflexia bacterium, assembly GCA_038210655.1. GTDB lineage: Bacteria > Chloroflexota > Chloroflexia > Chloroheliales > Chloroheliaceae > 54-19. The sequence continues at coordinate 41,850 of JBBQWM010000028.1, read as the reverse complement.
GCGACCCGGTAAATTAGCAAAGGGTCATAAATACTACAAAAGCGTCTTTAAAGGAGGTGAGGGTAATCCTCACCTCCTTACTTTATAAGACCCAGAGTGTTTTCTATGGTTTTAGAACGCCACCCAACTGGCGATAAGCATACCCAGCACCAGGAAATTCTGACCACGCGCGTTGTACCAGATGGCACGGGCCAACGGCTTTTGGACGAAATAGCTCTGCAAGAAAAGTTGGGGAAGGAGCAACAGGCCGATAATTCCAGCCGATACGAACCGGCCTTCCAGCAGCAAAAAGATAATTACACCGATTTGCCCGCTATCCATAATAAAACAGGCTAAACGAGCGGCCCGACCCGTGCCGTAAACCACCGGCACGCTTGGTAACTTCAACTGGAAATCGCCCACAATACTCTTGAAATCGTTCAAAATCATGATGCCCAGGCCACTCAACGAATAGAGGACTGCAATCAGGGCCACCCGACCGCTAATACCGCCAAAGACGCTGGCAGCTGCCAACCAGGGAACCAGAATATACGAGATCGAACTGGAAAGCGGGCCAAGCCAGGTAAAGCGTTTGAGGCGGACAGGCGGGGCGCTGTAGTTGTGGGCCATGAAGATACCAAAAAAAGCCAGCAAAGTCACGACTGGCCCTAACCAGTAGGCTACCAGTAGACCGCCAAAGCCCAACCCGGCGATGATCTGGTACGTCCGGCGCAAGGTGATCCGACCGCTCGGCAAAACCCGCCAGGGTTCGTTGACCGCATCAACTTCGCGGTCAAAATAATCGTTGATTGCCTGCGACATTCCACACAGAAGTGGCCCTGACAATAGCAACCCGCCCAGCAATTTGAGCAAAACATCGGGCGAAGCGATCAGCCCACCACCACCGACCGCCCCACACCAAAAGCTCCATACGACCGGCACCCATGTGATCGGCTTCATCAGGCTCAACCAAAGTTTAAGCTCACTCAGCCAACTAGCCGACTCTGAACCAACTTCGGCTACTTCCAACACAGGAGCAAGATTTGAGTTTGATAAGTAAGGGGCCGGGCGGTTAGCTGGGTTAGAATTTATTTCTTTAGCACTTGTTTCGTTAGCAGATTTACTGACAACCCTTGACCCTACCTGGGAGTGGGGAGTTGGCAAGGCTCGCAAATAACCAGACTTTTGACTAATACGGCTCATCTATAATCTCTTTTCTAGGGTAATAATCTCATTTTTATGCTACCACGCCACCCGGTTGGGCCATGTAGTAAATGCTACAGACGCTCTAGGGGGGGCATGTTAGCATGAAACTACAAGGCAGTAGAAGGGCTAGATACTTTTGTTTGTGCCAGGTGCCTTCTACCCCTGGTATTCCAACTATTTTGGTGGAGACCTGCATCACAAATTTCACTCACTAGCACAACTGTTAGAAGGAAATAGGAAGAGAATAGAGCAATGCGGATTATTATCTTTACCGGTAAAGGCGGCGTGGGCAAAACCAGTGTAGCAGCAGCCACCGCAGTTAAAGCCGCCAGCCAGGGCTATAAAACGCTGGTTATGAGTACCGACCCAGCCCATAGTCTGGCTGATTCGTTCGACCGAGATGATTTTTTAGGGCCGGAGCCAAAGCCAATTGCTCCTAATCTATGGGGCCTTGAAGTCGATATTTACGATGATTTGCGCGAGAACTGGGAAAACGTCCGGGTACACTTTGCCAGTATACTGACGGCCCAGGGTGTGAGCGGGATGCTGGCCGACGAAATGGCGATCTTGCCCGGTATGGACGAGCTTTTTAGTCTGGTGCGGATCAAACGTTACTATAAAAGTGAAGAGTATGATCTGCTGGTAGTCGATTGCGCCCCGACCGGTGAGACTTTGCGGATGTTGAGCCTGCCTGAAACGCTGGCCTGGGGTATCAAGCTTTTCCGTAACGCCGAGAAATATTTGGTCAAGCCAGTCTTGCGGCCCCTTGCCAAAATTAGCCCCCTCAGCAAGATGGTCGCCCCCGAAGATGTCTACATCACGATTGACAGCATGTTCACCGAACTGGAAGGTCTGACCAACATTTTGGGCGATGTTAAAACCAGCAGCGTGCGACTGGTCATGAACCCGGAGAAAATGGTTATCAAAGAGTCGCAACGAGCCTTAACCTACCTGAGTATGTATGGCCTGATGGTCGATAACGTGATTGTCAACCGCATTTTGCCGGTCGATAAGGATAGCGGTTATATGAACGCCTGGAAAAATATCCAGCAAAAACACTTGACCGAAATTCAAGATTCGTTCTCACCGATCCCAATCCAGCACGTCCCGATGTACCAACAGGAAGTGGTAGGACTGGAAGCCCTTCAGCAGATGGCCGATGATATTTACGGCGACCGCGATGCGACCGAATTCATGCACACCGAGCGGCCTTACGAGATCAAAAAGAATGGTAACGGCTACGAAGTTCGCATGCACTTACCCTTTGCCCAGGAAGAAACCCTTGACCTATGGCACAAAGGGGACGAACTGATCGTACAGGTCGGTATCCAGCGTCGGATCGCGACCCTTCCGACCGCCATTGCGGGAATGGAAGCGGGCGCAGCCGATTTTGATGGGCAATGGCTGGTTATCAGCTTTACACCCACTGCTAAAGCCAGCCAGGTGGCCGTAGGCGCTCGTTAGCAGGACGGAGGGTTGAGGGTCAAAACTATAAGTTTTGTAAGCTATCGCAAGATACTCAAATCTCAGCCTTATCAAAAAGAATTTATCTGCCTGGCGGTTTCGACCACAGGATTGTGCTATAAAGTAAGCCCTTTGAAGTTTGGGGACTAATCCAAACTCCAAAATCTAAAATCCCAGAAGGGAAGGGAGGTGAAAAAGAATGGCCGGATTAATCAATAAAACTGCCACTGATGCAGTCGAGTTTTTTGAGGTTCAAAGTGACGGCTGGTGGATGTGGGTAGCCTCGATGCTTCGCACAACTGCCGATGCGGTCGAACGAATCGTAGTCGGAACTTATGGTGTATCGAGCGGCGGTCGGGTCAGTAGCGAACCGACAACCGAGCGAACCACTATCAGCACGGGCGGTACTCGTTTCCGCGACAAGGAAATTGAGTCCCGTTTTACGAAACTCGGGTAAAGTTAATCACCCTGGTGGTTCCTTTTACCCGGCACATAAACGCCGCCTGTCAGCTATGGGACTTTTCAGCAAAACTGGTTTGGCAGCTTAAGACCTGCTTTACTGGAAAGTGCTTCAAACGGAGGCGGGCGGTGTGTTTTAAAAGCCGAATTATGGATTGTTTACTGCTCACTCAGACTAGCCAGAAAATGAGGGTAATAGCTTGACTTCAACTGCTGAATTAAGGCCAGACTTTATGGTTGGCCCTGGCCCGACTCGCGGCGGCGACCAGCTAAAGCCGCCTCTCAGCTTCTTTATGGGTACTAATGCCAACAGCAAACACCTCGAAGAAGCCACCCGCCAGCAGATTATTGCGCCCGGCGAACACTTGATGGGCTTTTTCGATGGCATTTTCTTTGATGCAACTGGCAAAAGAGTGGGTGGGTTAGCCCTCCACGATTATCTAATCGTGACCGACCGGCATTTGATAATGTGGGCGCGGGACCAATTCAAGGATTATGTAGACCGTTTTCCGCTCTCCCACTGCTTCCTCACAAGCGCTGAGCCAAAAGATATGCTGCACGGCACGCTCAAGCTTGGGCTGGTTTTACCCCAGGTTGAAGAAGCCGAGGTAGCTCAGGCCGCCCAGATCGAAATCTGCTTTGATCTTGTGCCATTGCCCGACCTCAAGCAAATCAGTGGTTTGATCGAAGTGCTAACCAATCTGCATCACGAAATGATTGCAGGTGGGGCCGGTGAAGCTGATCGGCGCAAAGCCAGTTGGGTCTTGTTCAACCGGGTCTTTGTCGGGCCACTTATGGCCGAACAAGCTCGACAACCGCAACCGTCGGCCCAGGCCGCTAACTCCTGGGACAATGAACCTTTGGTTGAGATTGTCGAAGGTGCCGCAATTGACGATCTGATGACTCCTTTAAGCCGTCTGGATAACCTGGACAACTTTAACCGCCCTTCTACCCCTGCCTCAATACGCCCGCCTCAAGCCGTGCGTCGTCCAGCCTCTAACAGCTATGGAGCCGCCGATAGTGGTGGGTCGCTTGACGAGATCGAGGCCGAACTCCAGTGGTTGAACGAAGGTAAGGTCTACAGTAGCAGCAATACTGGCCCAGCGGCTCAAAAGGGACGGCTTAATGATAGCCAAAACCAGCCGCGCCGTAAAGCCGCCGCCCATACCCTCATTCCTGGCCCAACCCCTAGTCCTGCCGCTCGTCTCAAACAAGACTTGAACCAGGACGGGTTGTACACGGTCGGACGAGCGGGTCGCGTGATGTGGGATGGCCTTGAGAAGCTCAAACGAGAAGGCGAAGCCAAATTTGAAAGCAAAGGCCGCCCGACTTTGCAAACGCTCAAAGACAGTGGTATGAACCTGAAGGATATTACCGATTTCTTGACCGCGATTAATGGCCTGTTAGATACGGTCAATCGCAGTCCAGCCGCCCGCGAGATTGCGATGACTTTCTTAAACCGCAGTTCTTTCTTATCAAATTTGGTGCCGAACCAACCTGCCAAACGCGGTGTGCCGGAAGTCGAAGAAATAATGGATGACTCAGCCGCGCCGGGGAGTAGCCCACGCCAGAAAGTACAACGACGTGATACACCTAGACCGGCTTCTTCCCAGATTGACCCTTTTAATCCACCCCGTTACAAAGTCGCGATCCGCAAACGTGGTAGCGAGGCCGAAGTAGCCGAACCTGATGAAGTGGTTGAAGCTAAAGGGTCGCTTGAGAAAGAGTCGTTCCCGAAAAGTGCTGAGGTAAAGCTGGCCGAAGATTTTGAAGAACTCGAGCCAGTCAGGTCGTCCGGGCAAGCTCAACCGTCGTCCAAACGTCGTATGGTCCCGGTGCGCTCTATGTCACGCGACTCGGAAGGCTCGAACAGTAATTAGGCAAGCTGAATAAATTGTGACCACAGGAGAAGATAGCCATGAGCATGCAGGACAACGCAATAGAGGCGGTCGTTGGGGGTGAAGTTGAAGTTCCTGGCGATCTTTATGTAGGCACAAACGTCGAACGCCAGCACATTGTCGAGTTTTTTTACCGCGCTCAAACCCAAAATTTGCTAGGGAGTGGCGAAACAGCCCTTGCAATCTTTGATTGTATAATTCTGGAGCGCGATGGAAAACGCCTGGGCGGTCTGACCCTCCACGATTATGCCGTACTGACCGACCAGCACTTGATTACCTGGGGGCGGGGCCTAAACCGCGATGTTGTAGACCGCTTTCCCTGGCAGGATATTGCGCTTGATAAATTTGGGCGGCGCAATCTGCTCGAAGGAGTCGTAAAATTCACCTATCTGATGAAACCGACCGGAACTAAACGCAAAATCGCTTTGCGAGGACGGGATATCCAACCCGCCACTGGGGTCGAAGTAGATGTGGTTGCCACCGCCCAAACCCGTGGCACGGCTCTTTACCTCGATTTGATGCCCGCCGGGGAAGTGCGAGTTTGCGTCGAGATGATCCATTACTTTTTGCGAACGACGGGCGACACTCCCACTGTAGAGGGCTTCAAGGAACATTTCCGCCCAGATATTAGCCGCTCTCAGACCCGTATGAGCAACGTCAGCTTTTTATTGCGCCCATTCTACCTGGATATGGGTAACGGTATGCTGGTGGAGGCCGGAAGCATCGCCGAGCAACCAAGCAACGAACCAACCTCCCGCCAGGTACAGCGTTCTGGCCCACCACCGTCACCCTACCGGGGAACCGCGTCGCGCTCGGCCCCTCCGATCCGTCCGGCAGCAACCCAACGCCCTGCACCTGCTCCACGACCTGCCCCCGTTCCTCGTCCTGCCCCCGTTGCAATGGAGGAAAGTGTAGAGGACTATAGCGTGACCGGCAATGTGCCTATTATTGGTGCGGGTGGAGCGCTCAATACCGGCAATCGCCCGGTCGGGGCCAGCCGAGGTGCGGATACTATGCGAACCAACACCGGAGGGGGCGGCAAGGAGAACAGTCTGGCTGAAACCGTCACTCTTAGTAATACACCCTACAATGGCCCTAGCAAATTGGACGCTGCCGAAGGTCGCGCCACTGGACGGGCTTACTCTGCCGCTCAGCCACCGAGTCGGATAAGCCAGGCTCCTGCCCCACGTCCTACTCCACCTCCGGCGGTATTGCGGCCTGCCCCTGAACCGCGCCCTGCCCCAGTCGCTCGTGAAAACCGTCCGGCCCGACCTGCCGCAATGCCGCGCCAGAGTTCGAGTAGCGATAGCACGTCCCGCCTGGCCGCTACCTACGTATCGCCGCCCACCTTACCGATCCAAAAATCGGCCCGGGTAGCCGCCGTCGAGAATGTGATGGACGAAATGGCGAACGTCGAAGCCGAGGCATTGGGTCGTCCGTTGGTAATGCCGGTTGGGGTCGCCATTCCCAGAGCTTTGCTCAATGTCTATAGTGTCAGCCGCCTAGCACGCGGTCTTTGGCTTGACCCACGCAACTTGAGCCGCAATCTGGGCGACCTGAGCCAGACGGTCGGGGCAGTCGTCGATATAGCCGAGGTCATTACCACTGATGAAGAAGCACGCGGTGCAGCCATCAATCGGATCAAGCGCGTCGCCAACACGACCCTGGGTGATAATATTATCTTCCATTACACCGTCTGGCCCTTCATCAAGCCAGTAATCGACGCACTAGGGTTACCAAGCGACCCGGACGGGGTTGGGAGTCGAGCGCGACGACGGGTTTCAGTTCGCAAGCTAGACGACGAACTAGCTGATCTGGCCGAAGAGCCGGTCATAAAACCCGCCGATTTGCCGGATATGGGGCCAATGACTGCTCAGGATGCCGCACCCGCTCCGGTCGCCAAACTTAAAATCAACGGAAACGGCAAACCGCCGGTCGAGCCTCCTAATGCTCCGCCTATGCCTCCCAGCAAATTGGGCGATTAGAGTAGCTCGAAAATAGAGAACAAGAGGGTAGAGAGTAGCTTTATCATCCGAAATGGGCTGATAAAGCTACTCTCTTCTTTATAGGCCGCTTTTAACTATAGCGGATTACAAAGCAACTGAGCAACACGATTATCTCTGTAGGAGCGAGCTTCCGCTCGCGATTGAACACCCAGCCATTGCGAACATCGCGAGCGGAAGCTCGCTCCTACAGGGGGCCAATATTGCTACCTTGTGCTACAACTTTAGTGAGAATGGGCATCGGTATGTCTGTGACCGATGAGGGTAGAACTGCCCGCCGTCATCCAAAAGCTAACGATGCACAATCCTATCAAGCCAAAGGCTCCGGCAACCAAGAAGGCACGTTGAACCGGGCTAAGCTGTCGCGCTCGATAGGCCCGTTCTATCAAAAACGTTACTATTCCTACCACGTTTACAATGATTCCAACACCCAGCAAAATGTGACCTGGATTAGTCAGACTAAAAACGCCCTCGCGCTCGGCCAGAGTTAGGTCGATTTGATGCAAAAAGCCATCCCAGCCCAACCCTACCAGCAATAACACGCTACCCAGCGAAGTCAACCATTGACCAGAACCCACAAATTTCATCAGCATCTCGGTTCCTGCCTTTTTCTGTAGTCACTTGCTTTTATTTTGTAAACAACTCCGTGCCGCTAAAGCGTCAGGTATCAGATAAACACCTGATACCTGGCTTTTTAATTTATTTGTTAGGGTTACGCTCTATATTAAAGCCGTTCCAGGGCTTTAGCGGCTACTAGCTTGGCTTTCTCAATTGTGCCTGGCTCTTTGCTACCGAAGGGGAAATACAAATTGAAACCGACCCCGTTTTTGGTTACAAAGAGAAATTCATCACCGACACTGAAGGCGGCTTCTCCAAGACCAGGGATGGCTTGGGCTTTTTGATCCAGAATTCTGGACGAGGAATTAACTTCTAGCTCCAAACTGGATTTGGAAACCGGCTTGCTCTCGACCGATACTAGCAGAGTGGAAAGCGCAAAGGTCTTGTTATCAATCTTGTAACTACAAATCTCAACCGGCCCCTGAGTACTGTTCTTTTATGCTGTAACTGGCCCACCCATAAAGGCTTCTACATCAGATTTTGTGACTAGCGCACAAGGGTTGATTTTGGCTTGTTCGGTTTTGTTAGAGGTTGCGCCTGAGGTAGTCTTACCTGCCTCTGTGGTCGAGTTAGCCGGAAAATCATAATTGCTATCACCACAGGCTACCAGCATCAGGCTATATAGCAGGCTCAGCAAACCAAGGCCCAGAATTGTCCAGGGTTGGCGTTTGGAATGGTTTTGCAAAAATTTAACAAATAGCATTGATTTTATCCTTTCAAAAATTGATTTTGTTTTGTAACTACCCAGCCCTGTCACCCTGAGCCGCCGCGAAGGGTCTAAGATTCTTCGGCGGGGAGCTTCTTTGGCAAAAATCCAGGTAATCCGCCGCCTCAGAATGACATGGCCTGAGTAGTTACTTTGTTTTAACTACAGCTGATCGGCTAAAACCCAATAGCAGACCAATTCGCCATCGTCGGTTACAATCCATTCACAACTCAAGTCATTTAGCGAATTGAACCCCTTATTTTGCTGGTCGTTGAAGCTGGAAGAATTATCCTGCAAACGCTCGACAATAGCATTACCCAAACTAATGCGCCAATCTTCAAAATAGTCCGGGGCCAAAATTACTTCGGTGCTGTACATTGTTTTATTCCTTTCATCTCTAATCTAAGTTACTACTCAAGAATTGCATGGTTAATATAAGTAAAAAATAGGGGAGAGAGCATCCCTTATTTGGAGGATTTACAACGATATAATACAAAGCAAAGACGGCTTAGTGAGGGTCGTTGATAGTTACCCAATTTGAGTTACCTATTTTGTAACCTTTCACGAACTGGCGTGTTTATTTTGATTGATAATATTCCTGAAGTGTAATGGTAATTGTAAGGTTCAACCTCTAAAATAGACTGATTGTACCCCGCCTACAAATTGCGATTATGCTAGTGCCGGAGAAGTTAGCTATGTTAGGAAAAAACCTGCCCCGAAATAATCAAGCAATCCTTTTTCACCGAAAGGGTTGGCCCGGTTTTAAGTCGCCTGGATTTACTATCCTATTATCGAGCCTGTTTCTGGTCGGCCTGATTATGTCCCTCCTGGAAGGGCTACCTACAACTTATGCTCAGGAAAGTACTTCTGATAACCCCACTAAACCGAGCTTGTCGCCCTCGCTACGCTTCCGGCATCTGACTACCAATGATGGACTACCCAGTAACCACGTAGAAGCAATTGTCCAGGACAAGCGGGGTTTTATGTGGATCGGTAGTTGGGAGGGACTGGCCCGCTATGATGGCTACCGCTTTCACACCTACAAAAACAAACCGGACGACTTGCACTCTTTGAGCAATGATGTGATTATGGCCTTGATCGAAGATCGCGAAGGTCGCCTTTGGATTGGTACCCGTGATGGCGGATTAAACCGCTTCGATGCGGCTACCGATCAATTTACTCGTTACCAGATCAATGTCAGTGCAATGGTGCTGGATCGGGCTGGCAATCTTTGGGTCGGCAGTGGAGATGGTCAGATCAGCCGATTTGAACCCCAAACCGATAGTTTCAAAAGCTATCCGCTTGGCGGTTGTGAACGCCAACCGGCCCGGGTACGCAAAATGCTCTGGGACGATCAAGCCGACCTGATCTGGCTAGTCTCCAACGATCTATATAAATTCGACCCTCAGAGTGGACAATCAAAGTGTTATAACCCTTCGGTAGCCCAGAACGTGGGCGCGGCTACCCCCTCACTGCGCCCACTTGTCCGAATAAACGATTTTACGATAGGCCAGGCCGGGTTGCTCTGGTTGGCGGGTAGCGATGGCCTCTACCAGTTTGATCGACAAACCACTCAATTCACTTATTACAAAGCGCCGCTTGAGACCACCAATCCCCAGGCTAATACCGGGCCAAACCAGGAAGCCCAGTTGAATGCCATCCAGCACGACCGTAATGGATTACTCTGGATAGGCTGTCAGCTTCCAAATGATGGGGTCTACGTATTTAATCTGCAAACCCATCAGTTTGTAGCTCATTACACAAATAACATAGCCAACCCGGACAGTCTAACGCTTGCCTCGACCTGGATCATTTATGAAAACCGGGAGGGTCTGCTATGGTTGGGGACCGCCAATACCGGGATAGAACTGGTAGACCTTAACCAGACCCAGTTTACTTTTTATCGCCGCGACCCACTGAACCCAGATAAAGCCTTTAGCCTCCTAACCGAAGCGATCTACCAGGAACCGAGTGGTATTATATGGCTTGGGTCTGGCTCTACGTTGACCCGCTTTAACCCGCTGGATGGTTCGATCAAGCGCTACAACACTACTAATATAAAACCATCCCCGCCCCTACCGCCCTCGATAGCGGCAATGTCAGCCATCTATCCCGATGAGCAAGATGGCTTGTGGTTGGATGGCCTTGACGGTCTTTATCTTTTTGATCGCAAAACCGAACGTATCCAGAGCTTTACTGACCCGAAGATGCGACCAGACTCTAATCGCCCGGTCGAGATTCAGTTTGTTGCCCAGGATCAACAAAAGAACTTTTGGGTAATTTCGGGCGAAACACTCTATTACTTTGACCGAGCCAGCCGGAAATTTATCGCTAACTATGCCCTACACGCTGATATACCGGTCGGGGTGAAAAAAAGCCCAGGCCAAATCGTCCACGTAGATCGAGCGGGCGAGGTTTGGGTCGGAGGTGGCGGCTTTCTTAGCCGTCTGAACCGCGAAACCGGGCGATTTGTAAGTTACTATCATCAGCCCAATAGCAATAATTCTAATAGCTCGGCTTCCAACCCTACTAACCCAAAAGCTACTATTCCAGTAGTCAGCATCGAAGGTATCTATGACGACCCCCAGGGTAATCTCTGGCTCGCTACTTTGGGCGGGTTGCTTTATTTTGAACGCAAGACCGAAAATTTTACCCTCTATACCGAACAGAATGGGTTGCCAACCAATGCCTTAAAAGGAATTTTGGAAGACAAACAAGGCAATCTGTGGATCAGCAGTACAAAGGGGATCAGCCAATTTAATCCTATCAGTAAATCCTTTAAAAATTATGATGTAACCGACGGCTTGCAGGGCAACGAGTTTGGGTCCTTTGCCTTCTACAAAAGTGAGCGCGGAGAGATGTTTTTCGCTGGTTCAAATGGCCTAACCGCCTTCTTCCCGGAACTCATCAAAGATAATGCTTACAAACCGCCGGTGGTGCTGACCGATATAAATTTGTTTAATAATCCGATAAAGGTCGCAGATGTACCGACTTTCAAAGCGAGTGTTTGGGATATGTCGGACTTAAAGCTGGAATACCAGCAAAATTTCCTCTCGTTTGAATTTGCCGCCTTGAGCTACGCTGCCCCCGAAAAGAATTACTATCGCTACCAAATGGAGGGTCTCGAAACCAAATGGCACGAAGTAGATAGCAAGCAGCGCAGTATTAATTATTCCAACCTGGCTCCCGGAACCTATACCTTACGGGTTATGGGTAGCAACGACGATAAAGTCTGGAGCGATCAGGAGGCCACTTTACGCATTATAATCAACCCGCCCTGGTGGGAGACCTGGTTGTTTCGCATTGTGGCCTTGCTTGGGATTTTTGGCCTGATTTTCTCACTCTATCATTGGCGGACTCATAATATCAAGGCTCGTAGCCGTTTATTGGAGGTGCAAGTTGGCGAACGGACACACGAACTGGCAATTGCTAAAGACCAAGCCGAAACTGCGAACCAGGCTAAAAGCGAGTTTTTGGCAAATATGAGCCACGAGTTGCGTACTCCTCTCAACGGTATTTTGGGCTATAGCCAGATTCTTCAACGCAATTCGACCCTTAGCACCCTTCAAAAAGATGGTTTACAAACCATTTATAATAGTGGTAAACATTTGCTTACCTTAATCAACGACATTCTGGACCTGGCGAAGGTCGAAGCCCGTAAAATGGAACTCTATCCCCAACCGTTAGACCTTTCTAGCTTCCTGGAAGGGATCGTCGGTATTATGCGGATGAACGCTTACCAGAAAAATATCAGCTTTGTCTACCAGCCCGACCCATACCTACCTGCCGCAATTCAGGCCGATGAAAAGCGTTTGCGCCAGGTATTGCTCAACTTACTAGGAAATGCGGTCAAATTTACCGGGCGGGGAGCCGTAACCTTTCGCGTAAAGGTCTGCCCACCCCAAGACCCTTCACTTACTAGCGAGGTTGGGCTGTGCTTTGAAATCCAGGATACCGGGGTTGGGATTGCGCCGGAGGTGTTAGAAAAGATTTTCCAGCCTTTTGAGCAGGTTGGCGACGCTCAGCACCGGGCCGCTGGAACCGGGCTAGGTCTGACCATTAGCCAGCATCTGATCGAGTTGATGGGTAGCACTATCCAGGTGCAGAGTAAACCGGGAGTAGGTAGCACTTTCTGGTTCGAGGCTACCTTCCCCCTGGCTGGAAAAGTTGCCGCTACTAAAGGAGTTCCGATCAAGGATATAAGCGGCTATGTGGGCGACCGTCGCCGTATTTTAGTGGTGGATGACCGACCCGAAAACCGAATGGTTTTGATGAATTTGCTAGAACCACTCGGATTTGAGATCGCCCTGGCTGAGAACGGTCTGGAGGCCGTCAATCAGGCCGAACACAATCCACCAGACATCATCTTTATTGATCTGGTGATGCCGGTAATGATGGGTTTTGAAGCGGTAGTCGCTATCCGGGCGATCCCCCGGTTGGCCCATATCCCGATTATCGCGGTATCGGCCAGTGTCCTGGAAATAGACCAGGAGCAAAGCCACCGGGTAGGTTGTGATGATTTTATGTCCAAACCGATTGAGGCTGAAAAAGTCTTTGCGACCATCCAAAAATATCTGGGCTTAGAGTGGAGCTATGAACTGCCCTTACCAGCTATTTCTGAAAAACCAATTGTGAATGTTAGGGTTGATTTGGAAGGGCTAGGAGTTCCGCCGCCTCGCCAGGAGCTAGAAACTTTGTACGAACTGGCCTGTCTGGGAAATATGGAGCGTCTTCAACAACAGGCACTCCACCTGGAAAGTCTTTCCCAGCAGTACCAACCGTTTGCCCGGCGGATTTATGCGCTGGCCGATAATTTCGAGGATGAGCAAATTCAGAGCCTGATAAAGCGTTATTTAGAATCTGCCCAAAATATATAGCGTGCGACCCGTCAGCCGCTTACCTAAAGGAGACGGGGTAAGCGGACGCAACTGCGCCAAACAGGTTAGCCAGTTCAGCAGGAATAGAGAAACCTATATATATCCGGTTGATCCTGTCTATCCCTGTTAATTTTAAAGGAGTAGAAATTATGCTACGATCAGGTCAGGTCGGTGGTACGATATTGGTTATTGATGACAATGTAACCAACCTGAAGGTAGCCTCCGAACAGTTAAAAGTAGAGGGTTTTGACGTTCTGACCGCCCGTGATGGTGAGTCGGGGATCAAGCGGGCCGAATTTGCCCAGCCCGATCTGATTTTGCTAGATGTACAGATGACCGGCATTGATGGGTTTGAAACCTGCCGCCGCCTAAAAGTCGGGGAGCGCACCAGAGCGATCCCGGTTATCTTTATGACGGTTTTGACCAATGTTGAGGACAAACTCAAGGGCTTTGAGGCGGGAGGAGTAGATTACGTTTCCAAACCCTTTCAGGTCGAAGAGTTGTTGGCCCGCGTCAATACGCACCTGACGATCTACAAGCTTCAAAGAGAATTGCAAGCCGAGATTCGGGAGCGCAAGCTGGCCGAAGCCGCGCTTTACAAGGCTAACCTGGAATTACAACGGTTGGCAGTGCTGGACGACCTGACCCAAATCGCCAATCGCCGCCGCTTCGACCAATATTTACAAGCCCAATGGGAGCAATCCGAGCAAACTACCCTCAGTTTGTTAATGTGTGACGTGGATTATTTCAAGCGCTACAACGATGGCTATGGTCATCCAGCCGGAGACCGTTGCCTCTATCTAGTGGCCCAGGGGATCAGCCGAGTAGTCGGTCACGCCCAAGACCTGGTGGCCCGCTATGGTGGAGAGGAATTTGCAGTCATTCTGCCCGACACGCCCCTCGAAGGCGCGTTGCAAGTAGCCGAGATCATTCAGGCCGAAATTCAACACCTGAAACTAGCCCACGCCTATTCGGAGGTAAGCCAGTTTGTGAGCTTGAGTATCGGGGTTGCCAGTTTCATTCCAACACCAGGCCAAAATCCTAAAGCATTGATCGCCGCTGCCGATGCCGCCCTATATGATGCAAAACACCAGGGCCGCAAGCGGGTGGTAGCCAGAGTATAGAAATCGGGGCTATCGCCCATTTTTAGCAATACCTTAGAGAGTGTCCAATAATGTCATTCTGAGGGGCGCTGTTAGCAAAGTCTTCGATTAAGGTGGCTCTAAGCCCCGAAGAAGCTTGACTTTGGTCGAATCAGATTCTTCGCTTCGGCTCGACTGAGTTAGTTTTAGACCCTGCGTTAGGCTCACCTTCGCTCACACCCCGTATGGGGCGTGACGTGTGTTAGACACGCTCTAACACATACTCACTCCCGGTTTAGGGATTGACAGAGCAGGCTATCCCACCTGCTCGGTTTCGATAGACCGGCAATCGATAATTTCAAATAGCTTTTACCCTAACCGATAGCCTTTTTCGCGTATAGTTTTTTCAGGAATACTCAAGGAATAACCTTTAGCATTAAGGTCGTAGGTTATTACTCCATCAGAGCGGGCGGCACTGTGACGATGCAGCAGACCGAGATGAGCGAGTAAAGCCATACACTGGTCGGCGTGGGCCGGGGCAAGCCGATAGCGGCGTTGCAGATGATGATAAAGTTCCAGGCTGTTCAGGCTACCATAGTGGTTTACTAAGTTGAGCGCTTCAGCATAGAGCGGAGCTAACACGCCACAGAATCCCTCTTCGATACCGGGAGCCAGGGCCGCCAGGTTCGGATGCGGGCCAGCGGGTTGAGCCTGGAAACGAGCGCGGGCTACCCCTTCAAAAGCACATTGCAGATCGGTTGCCAGCCAATTATTTTCATCAATCATATAAAGCAACCGCTTATCCGCACCGAGCTTGCCGCTCAGAGTATGCTCGACCAACCCAGGCCCCAATGCCTGCCACAAACTGCTGTCCATATTGGCGATTCCGCTAAAATCAAGCCCAATCAAGGTTCGGGACGGCAAATCCTTTATAAGGTGGGTTATTTCTCTGGCAAGGCCCGGCTTATCCTGGGCGTGTTCGCCGGTCACAATTACTCCAACCAACGAATTACGATGACCGATTTGGCGATTTTCGACCAGGTCTGCCACCGGCAACCAGGCGATTTTCCAATCTGCCAGATGCGGATGGATGCATGCCGTAATTTGCGGAGGGGAAGCCTCGGCGGGCGATGCGGTCTTTTTTGTGAGAAGTTGTGTGGTCGGTGTTGGCATAACAAAACTTGAACTCGTGTACATTTTTTCTTCCCGTCGTTCATTAGAAGCAGATAAAGCACCCTAAATCGGTTCTAAGCAGTGATTATTCAAACTAAAGGGCCGGGTTTAGCCAATTTAACGGGCCTATTTTCAAGCTACCTACTCATTTATCTACCGGCTTTGTAACAGTCTAGCTCGTTGTGATTTTCCACAAACTCAGCCATTTTGCGCTTCTACCTCATGTTGTACCATAGTTTCTCATAATATGGTATGGGAAATTGGGATAGCTGAAAGTACTGAAATTTTTATTCATGCCTGGCTAGATCGATTTGGCAAGGGGTAGTCCAGGATGGGGACTACCGCTTTTTAGCCTTTTTTTTGTAGCGATAAATACCATAAAAGCCATACCCCTATGTTAGACTCAACTAGCTCTCGTAAAAGTTACCTGGGTAGCGTATCTTTACAAACCTGGGCGCGAGATTGCTCCATCAAACTCAAGTTACCTTGCTTATCACCTTCTAGGGTCCTGCTTTCTATAAGCACAGGATAGGGTAGTTTGTGTACCCTAAAAAGGCGATTGAGGTGTTTAGCTCAATCCAATCTCAAAGGATATAGATAGAAAGGGTTCAAGTCACTATGACCCAAAGAATAATGGCCGTTTACGGCAAAGGTGGCTCTGGTAAGAGCTTCCTGACCAGTTGTCTAAGTGTACGAATGGTGCAACAAGGGCGGCGGGTATTGCAAATCGGGTGTGACCCCAAGCACGACTCAACCGCCACTCTTTTCAAAGGGGTATTGCTCCCGACTATTTTGGAAGTCTGGCGCGAGTTCCACGAAAACGGCAACGACGACGGCCTGACCGCCGGGGATGTCATCTTCGAGCGCGGTGGGGTCTATGCAGCTGAACTAGGCGGACCGGAAACCGGGCGCGGATGCGGCGGCAAAGGGATCGTGTTGGGTTTTGATACCCTGATGAAATTGGGCCTGGCTGATTGGGATTTTGACGTTATTCTGCTCGACTTTTTGGGAGATGTGGTCTGCGGCGGTTTCGGGATGAGCTTCGCCCGCTCGATTGCCCGCGAAATTATGATCGTAGCAGGCAATGACCAGCAATCGCTCTATGTCGCCAATAACGTCAGTCGGGCCGTCGCCCACTACAGCGACGAGGGTAGCACCAGCGAAGTGCTGGGCTTGATCTTGAACAAAGACGACGGAACGGGCGTAGCTCAGGTTTATGCCGAGCAGGTCGGGCTACCGATCCTGGCGAATATGCCCTTTATCCCCGGTGCAGTCGTAATGAAAGATGCTTTCGAGGTGATGGAAATTCCCGAAATGCAGGCCGCCGTTGATCGCCTGATCGAGAGTATCGATCATACCCAATCGGTTGTACCAAGTCCGCTCGATTTTGAAGAATTTTATCGAATGTTCCAACAAAAGACGCGCGGTCGTTTGCGACCGGCTAAACTGGACGAATTGCTGAACCGGGAGGAGGCATTGGCATATGCTTGAGGCACAGGAAGATTTGAAAGCCGGTCGCAGCATTAATCTAGTGGCAAAAGGGGGCGAAGTTAGCGTCGGGGATGGCAAGGGCGAATGCAGTATGCACAGCGCCACGATGTGTCCGGCCTTCGGCTCTTTGCGAGTGACGATGCGGATCGAGGGGATGGTTCCGGTGCTGGTCGGGGCGGTCGGTTGCCTTTACGGGCTAGACTTCGTCTCACACTTTTACGGGGCTAATAAACCGATTGTGTCGCCTTCACTGACTGCCCGCGAACTGATCCAGAGCGATTTGACCGACAAAGTGATGGACATCATCAAGGACGTGGTAAAGCACGAGTCGCCCAAGATGATCGCCGTAATGTCGCTCTGCACCCCGGAAACGAGCGGCTTGCATCTTGAGCTTTTGCCCAAAAGAATCGGTATGACCGACATCGTACCAATGCGCGTGCCGGCTTATGGCGTACCGACCCACCCCGAAGCCAAAGATGTAGCAATCAGCCAGATTCTCAAGCGGTTGGGCGAGAATATGGTCGAGGCCGGGCAGGAAGCCGAAATCGCCAAAGATGGGGTCGTGACGGTCGGTGAAGTTTTCCCGACCGACCCGATCCAACTTGGCGCGGTTATGCAACGTTTGGGCGTGAAGCACGTGGCCCACTTGCCGCACAAAGAATTACCAGCCTTTTACGAAGCACCCAAAGCCAAAATCGCAGCGATGATCCACCCATTCTACGACCGCACTGTCAAGGAACTCGATCTGCTGGGGGTTAGCCCGCTCTATAGCGCCCCAATTGGAGCCTACGGAACCTATGACTGGATCAAGCGGTTGGGCCGAATGTTACGACTTTCGCCTTCGGAAGTGGAGCGAATTGCCGACGACGAAGCTCAGAAGGTCGCCGATGAACTGGACGCGAACCGCCTGGATGGTCTGAAAATAATGATCGCAGGCTATGAAGGCAGCGAAATGCTGTTTGCCCGCTTGATGGTGGAGGCTGGAGCCGAAGTCTGCTTTGTCTCGACCAGCGTGCGTAACGGCCCCGGCACCAAGATTGACCAGGAATGGCTGGCCGAGCGGGGCATCAAAACGCTCTTCCGCAAACGTCACGAAGATGATCTGCAAGCCCTAACCGATCTTTCGCCTGATCTGGTAATCGGTTCGAGTAACCTGGAAGCAGTTGCCAAGCGGCGCGGCATTCCATCGGTTTACTATACCAACATTGTAGCGGCCCGACCGATTATGCTGTCCGCCGGGGTGCGCCCACTGGTCGATCAGATGAAGACGATCTTGAACCGGGCCAACACCTACACTACGATGCGTGATTTCTTTGCCGAAACCGTCGCCGAAGACCCGGTGCGCGAGGCAGTCAAGTTAGGTTTTTAGAAAGATATTAGAGAACAGATATTAGAAAACAGAAATCAGAAGTTAGAAATCAGAAAGTAGCTACTAACCTTATTCCAAAATCTGATTTCTAAGTTCCAAAGCCTAATATCTAATATCTGATTTCTAATATCTAATTTCTCAACATAGAAAGGCATTCTCACTCATGCCCAATAAGGAAGACCCTTTTTCGGTCGATTTCGATCCGATGGCGGACGACGATTTTGGTGCGTCGCCCCGCTCTAAACCGAAGACCGCGACAGCTACTAAAAAGCTGGCTAACCCACTTGAAGATGACGAGATTGGGATGGGCGCAGATTTTGCGCCTAAATCCAGGGTAGAAACCCCCAAACATAAAGACCCTCTTTTGGAGACCGATAGCACCGCCCAAATCGGCTTTACAGCCAGCAAGACCGGCGTAGGCGATTTCTGGGCGGCAGCCCGCACAACTAACAAGCCCGGCTTCGAGAAAAAGAAAGCCGCCGCCGAATTAGGCTACGAAGCGGAAGGTAATATCGGTACGGGAGCGCCGGTCAAAAACGCTTTCGTGCGCCGCAAAGATAGTGTAAAGGTAGACGGCGAAGCTTCAGCGCGGGATCGAATGCGCCGGATGGCTGAGGCGACCTTTGGTGAAGAAGGCAAGGATGCCCCCAATATTCCGCTTGATACACCGGTTTCCAACGGCTATTGGGGGGCCATGTGGGCTTTTACTTCCATGCGCGATGTGGAAGTGGTGGTGGATGCTCCGGTCGGTTGCTATAGCCTGCCCGCGACAGCCACGATCAACTACACCGATGGGTTGCCCGAACTGGAAAACCTGGCAAGCTCGAACATCACCGAAATCGAAGTTACGCTGGACGGCACGACGCGCAAGGTGCTAGATGCGGTGCGGCGGGTCAAACAGCGCGAGAAAGATAAGGGCCAGAAAAAGCACCTGATCGTCGTCAGTAGCCAGGAAAGCGAATTGATCGGGGCCGACCACGTCATGAGCCTTAGCCGCAAGCATCCCGACGCGATCTATTTCACCAGCCATGCCTTCGAGGAGGACGAGTGGCACGCTCGTGATACTTCGTTGCTCTGGCTTTACGAGGAGGCCAAACGGCGCGGTCAGATGGCTGAACCCGACCCCAATACGGCTCTGCGGGTCAATATCATCGGCCCGACCTATGGTTGCTTTAACAGTTATGCCGACCTGCACGAGCTTAAACGCTTAATCCGGGGCGCAGGTGGTGAGGTTCATACGGTCTATCCCTTCGAGGCGAATTACGCCGAAATGCACAAGCTCGAAGAAAGCACCGTCAATATCGTGATGTACCGCGAGTTCGGCTCGTCGCTGGCCGAAAAGCTGGGTAAGCCTTTCCTGTATGCACCTATCGGGATGCGCCAAACGACCGAATTTATTCAAGAATTGGGTCGCTTGCTTGGAACTAGCGAACAAGCCGAAGCTTTTATAAAGGCTGAAAAGCGCGACACTCTCTTGCCGATTTGGGACATCTGGCTAGGCGCTCCCCAAGATTTTTACAGCACCACCAAGCTGGCAATCATCGCTAACGAGAGTTACGCGCTGGGTCTTACCCAATTCCTCGGCGAAGAACTGGGGATGCCGATCTGCCTGACGGTCAATCGCCAGGAGTCGAACGATACGAACCAGTGGCTTTTGCGAAACAGATTGGCCCGCGAACGCCCGACCATCGTAATGGGCAGTATGAACGAGCATATTTACATCGCCGAAGCCGGAATTCCGTCGCGCTTTCTAGGGGCCAGCCTGCCACTGCCGCTTGTTACGCGCTCGGTCGGCACGCCTTATATGGGGTATCGTGGGGCAGTCTATCTTATGCAGATCATTACCAATATGATTTTTGAGGTGCTGTTCGATATATTGCCCAAAGAGCGGCGCACCCCCGGCATCGGTAGCGCTCCGGCCCAAAATCAGCACGGTAGCAATGCCGTACCTACTCAACCCGGTCAGGCCAGCGAGAAATTCTCGGCTAAACTGGGCCAAGAGAGCGGCGGTATCACCTGGTCGGACGATGCCAAAATGATTTTTGACCAGTTGCTCGACAAAGTTCCCTGGGTCGCCCGTATCTCGGCCTGCGACAAATTGCGCCAGGTAGCGGTAGCCGAAACCCGCGCCGCCGACCAGCCGGTCGTCACGCCTCAGTTCGTTATGAAAGCCTTGCCCCAGGTTATGATGTAAAACTTTTGCAAAAAGAGATTGTTACACAAAGAGAAGCGGATTTTGCGTCCGCTTCTCTTTGTGTTATTTACACCGCACCTTGTTTGAAACTTAGGGCCAATCACTTCCAATTGTCTTTCGCACCAAAATGTAAGGCAAAACTCAGGCAGTGTAAAGAAAGCTTTACGAAAAATTACGCCTTTTCTAACTGCTAAATGTTAAAATGCAGTTCAGGGTTGAGCTAAAATAGAGCGAAATAAAACCTTTCTGACCTAAAATTAGTGAGAGGAAATAATAAAGATGACCGTGCGAGGTGTTGTAAAGGCTGTGATAGCCATCGTAATCATTGTGGCGGGAGCCGCGATTGGCTGGGCGATTGCCAATGCTACCAATCCATACGCGACACCGACTGCTTCGGTTGCCGCCAGTACTAACGGTAATGCCGCCGGGACGGTCGTACCGAATACGCCGTTACCAACCTTTACTCCGGCTTTTGCCACCACACCGCAGGCAGGCGCGGCTGCCGGTACGCCAGGAGCGGGTGGTACGCCACGCGCCGGGCAGGGGCAGGCTGGGCAAGGTCAAAACGCACAACGGGCGCGACCGATTACTGGCACTGTCGAGAGTTATGACCCGGCTACAAAATTGCTGACAATCAAGGACACCGACGGCAAGAGCCAGAAAATAGCCACCGGGAACGCTACTGTAACCAAAAGCCAAAAAGTAGCGGCAGACGAATTTGGCAAACTGGCCGGTGGAACTGGGGTCGTGCTACTGACGGGAGAAAAGGGCAGCGATGGGGTTTACACTGCCCGCAGCCTGACTGCGATAGATGTTAGCGGGTTTGCCAGAGGCGGGCAAACCGGAGGAGCCGCTCCGGCGGGCGGATTTGGTGGGGCCGGAGGTAATCCATTGGGCGGGGGTGGAGCCAATGCACCCGTTATCATCCGGGGCGGTACGCTGGCCGATAACAAGTTTACCGGCAAAACCTTTACGGGCGAGGATGTGACAGCTACGATCAGTCCGACGACCAGCTTACTCAAACAAGCCGCCGGGACTCTGGAAGACCTCAAAGCCGGAGTAGCGATAACGGTTACGGCCCGCGCTGCCCAGGGGAATGCCCCTGCTGAAGCCCAGGTTATTACACTAACCTAGAACCGAGCCAAACATTTCATTGGCGGAGCAATGTCTTACGCTGAACACAATCATTTGTAGGAGCGGGCTTCTGCCCGCGATTTTGCCCGTAGCCAGGTTATCTCGGCGGGCAAGACCGGTAGTATAGGACAATCGCGGGCAGAAGCCCGCTCCTACAGATTAATTCGTGGTGTATAGCAAGCTTTAATTACTTGAGAGCCGCTTGGTAAAGCTTGAGGTGCTTGCGGGCAATCTCCCGTTGGGTAAAGTGGGCAGCGACCCGTGCCAACCCTTTAAAGGCCAGTTCGGAGCGGAGGGTCGTATCGTCTGATAGCTTTTGAAGCTGAGTCGCCAGGGCTGCGGCGTTCTTTTCGGGGAAAATTAGCCCGGCCTCGCCGATGACATGGGGTATCTCGCCGCTATTGCTGCCGATAACTGGAACCTGACAGGCCATCGCCTCGATTAACACCCGCCCGAACTGCTCTTTCCAGTTTGGCTTTGTAACCGAAGGCAACACAAACACATCCAACCCGCTCATATAGGCCGCAACAGCAGTGCTGGGAACCATTGGATAGAACTCTACACACGGGCCTAGCTTGAGGCGGGCAACCTGGGCTTCCAGACCAGCCTGGGCCGCTCCTTGCCCCATAAAGACCAACCGCCAATCCCCTTTGAGCCGGGCGCAAGCTTCTACCAGCGTATCCAGTCCCTTTTCCTCGACCAGCCGCCCGAAATAGCCGATTGTAAATCTATCAGAACGAGCAAAACCGCTGGGTGGGTCAGTATGCCGCGTGACTGCCAGATCAACCCCAAACTGAGGGCAAAGCTCGATTAGCCCACTATAGCCCCGCTTTCGCAAAATCTCGCTCGCCTCGGTCCCACCCGCCAGCGCTCCGCCCGCCCACTTAAAATTATATTTCTCAAAGAGATTAAATGGCGGTGGATAATCTTTGTAAATATTGGCCCAATTATAAAAAACCGACGCGGCCCCAGAACGCTGCGCCAACCAGACCGCCTCGAAGGTCGCTAGATTGAACGATTCTTCGTCGGCATGCACCAAATCAGGGCGTAACTCCCGCACCCGGCGGGCCAGACCGGGCCAAAAATGGGTATGATGATGCCCATTCAACCATAAGGGTTCCACAATCAGATCGTAACCGCAAGTATATTTTTTTTCAAGCCGGGTGCGCCCAACCCTCGGCTCATCCCAATAAGACGGCACAATCACCGTCAACTGGCTGACCCCCGGCAGGGCCGCTAGTTCTTCCAATTTGCGCTGCTGCACCCCGGCTACCAGCGCTTTTGATACCATCAGAATCTTCATAGAATAAATAAGACAGAAAAAAATTAGAGCTTAGTAAGCCCAATTAAAATTACTGAACAAAGACTCGACAGAAGGATAATTTCCCTGATCGTCAGTTTCAAAAAGCTTCCAGGCGGTTTGGATCGACGCACCGTAGAGCGGGATTACATTCGCCACCGCCAATTTATTACCTGTTTCTTCGTCCTCCTTGAGAGCTTGCCAATAGCGGGCGACTGCTTCTACTAAAAGAGGCAAAAGCTTGTCAAGCAAACCATAATCAACCAACGCTCCCGGTTGTTCATCGGTAGCTTGATTATGGGCCAAGTAGTTACGCAAATCGTTTAGCTCTACTATAGAGTAAGCGTGATATTCGGTAGTAACCACCGTAGTATACTTGGATACTTTGTGAATGTCCGAATATATAAGATATTTTAGCCCGGCAAGTAAATTGCCAGGGTTGGTCGGCGAACTGCCCGTCACACACTGTCCCAACAATTCAAGCCCCGAAGCAAAAACACCACAGGCTGCCAGATAACCGACCGGCCATAACTCGGCTCGATTTGGCTTGTCTTTTCCAACCAATAAATCGACATTCCCACAGATAGTATAGATATGACCTACTGTATAAGCCGCCTTTATGACCAGCGGAGCAAGGTCCGGATTTCCACCTGATTCAGCATTTAACTTTTTCCATAGCTCGGCCTTATCTGGACTTGTTTGTGACTTAAATACTACGGGTGCTGGCATGCTTCCTCAACCTCATTTCCCAATTCTGTACCGTCTCTGCCCCAATGATTATTTTCTTTTTCCACGTGTCATTATACACTCGGCGGCGTGATAGAGTTGAAGGGTGCGTTCTGCGGTTTTTTGCCAACTAAAGCGGGCGGCCTGGGTTGGCCCGGCGGTCGCAAGCTCGGTTCGCAAATCGGGGCGGCTTGCCAGTTCCACGATAGCCTCGGCCCAATCGCTAACCCGGTCGGGTGATACAAGCCGGGCCGCTGCGCCCATTAATTCGGGCAAACTGCTGGCGTTCGAGCAGATCGTCGGGATACCACAGGCCAGTGCGTCCAAAGGATCAAGCCCAAAGCCCTCATAGCGCGAGGGAAAGACGAATAATTCAGAAGTTTGGTAGAGGGCCGGTTTATCTTCCTCGTCCACCCGACCCAAAAAGCGAATCCGCTCACGATCAGGCTCGTTTAGAGCGCGGTTAGCTACCTCGTACAGATTGGGATACATCGTCGAATTGGTCGAATGGGCTTTTCCGGCAATCGCCAGCGTCCACGGGCCATCCCCGGTCGTCCCCTCCAACTCTTTAAGGCGTGGTAAAGCCTGCCCAAAAGCCTCGATCAAAAGTGGCATATTCTTACGGCGGTCAAACCCACCAATGTAAAAAATAGTACGCTCCGAGCCAGTCAGACCGTATTTTTGAAATAGAGTGCGACGCTCGTCGGGCGATAAATTCGCGGGGCGATAACGCTCGTCGGTTCCCAAATAGACCGTCTCAACCTTAGCTTCGGGCAGCTTTAGAAGACGCAAAATATCCTGACGAGAATGCTCCGAATCGGTCAAGACCAGCGTCGCCTGTTGAGCGGCCCGACTAACCAGCTTGAAATAAGCCTTGAGTGGTAACGAAGGGGCATATTCGGGCAATAAGAGGGGGATCAGATCGTGGATAGTGACAATTGTCGCGCAGGGCGGCGGCGGTTGGCGTAAGGAGGCGGCAAAATAAGGCCAGTGAACTACATCAAAAGGCCGACCCGCCGCTTTCTCGGCCCGAAGTAACCCCGGCAATCCGGCTTGCTCCCACCAGAGTTTGACCGCGTTACCGCCCCCTCGTCTGACTGGGTTCGGCACACGGGCCAATATTTTTTGATCGACTGGAATGTCCGGCAGAGCCACTTCCGGCTCAAACCCTAACAAAGTATATTCGACCTGCTCGTCGGCTGGCTCAGTCCGATTGAGAGCGGGAAGCATCTGCCACAACTGGCGGGTATACTGTCCGCTCCCGGTATTTTCCTGGGGCCAGAAAAGGCCGTTGATCCCTACCCGCACGCTATTTCCAGGCTAGAACCAAAATCCTGGGCAGAGGCAACCGTAATCAGGCCCTGAGTCGAATAGGTCACAAAAAAGCGCTGACCGACACCAACCGTCGGCTGTCCCGCCAGACGTGCATCAACCAGTTGCAAATCCGACTGTTCGGCCCAAATTACCTGCCCGGTCTTGGTCGGAGTAACCTTATTATCTTTTGGTTCGTTAGCCGATCTGATCCAGACCCAGGTCAACAGGGCCAGACTCAATACTATAACAAATGCTAACCCACCTAGCAACACAATGCCAAATGTTTTCGACACGCTACTTGCTCCTCTCTTCTGTTATAGAGCCGTGTTTTGAGTGGTAATTCCTATACTGTGAAAGCAATTTGTGAACAACGTAATTATAGCACAATTCGGTTCAGGACGTGCAAAAGCTACTGCAAAAATTGATCTGTTATGCTATACTAACTCTGACGAACTAGACATAATACGCGCAGGTAAACAGATTTGACTCGTCGAGGAACTAGCAAAGTTGAAAATTAAAAGCTTGCGACCCAGATTGTACCGGCGTTACCTGGCGACAGGGCTGGCCCTTCTTTTTGGTTTGTTCGCCTGGGGAACTTTCAGTCAGGCCCAGACCGCTTCCTACACTACCGAATTGGTCGGCAGCAGCGTGCAAGGGCGACCTATTACGGCCTATCGTTTTGGCAACGGCCCCAACCGTATCGCCTTTATTGGTGGCATTCATCAGGGCGACGAAAGCATTTCGACCGACCTGATTAACAAGGCCATCGAATATTATAGCCAGCACATCAATGCGCTTCCCCGCGACCTGACGGTGGTATTTATTCCCAGCGCCAACCCGGACGGCTATGTCCTTAAAACCCGCTTTAACTCGCGGGGGGTAGACCTCAACCGCAATTGGCCTACCGATGATTGGAAGCCGGATACATTTGCCGCCGAAGGGCTGATCCGGGCCGGTGGTGGTAAAGCGCCTCTGAGCGAACCAGAAACTACCGCTCTGTGGAACTATATCAAGAACAACAATTTCATCAGTGTCATCTGGTATCACGCGCGGGGTGGGCAGGTCATCGACAGTATGCCAACTGCTAACGGGCGTAGATTGGCAACCCAACTGGCCCGCCTGTTAGCGGCTACGACTGGTTATACCTATTTGGATGTCTTTCATTTTTACGACATTAGTGGGGATGCCAGCGATTACCTCAATTCTAAAGGGATTTATTCGCTTACGCTAGAATTGACCAGCTATACCGATACCGACTGGACCCAAAACCTGCGTGGCTTTTCCTCGGCTATCAGCTTCTTTAGCACCCGCTCTATCCCCGAAACAGGCAAAAGTCTTAGCGGGCGGCTGTTGGCCTACTGGAATAGCAACGGCGGCGTGAAAGTAATGGGCAACCCAACCAGCGATCAGCAAGTGGTAGGTGGGTTGGTCTGGCAGCAATTCGAGAACGGCACGCTCACACTCGACCCGAACAGTGGGATGGTCGGTTGGCTACAAGGCGCACGCGCTCCCGCCCCCGATGCTGCTGCTATCGCCCAAGCCGCACCCCCGATCCCAATCGCCTCGATTTCAGGGCCAAGCGGTAACAGCGTTAGCGCCGTTGATAAAAAGAGCGCCGGTTTGCGCGATCAGGTCAACAAGCTTCAGCAACAGGCCAGCGATTTGCAAAAGCAACTGATTGGAATCAGCACCAAAATAGGCCAACCAGTCGCGCCGGTCGCCGCAAAACCGACTACCGTCTCCGCCGATGACATCCAACCACCTTCCGCCGATGTCCCAAAAGCGGTTAAGGTAGTGCTAGGGCCGAACTCGATTGCGACCGTCTTTGCCTACGAAAAGGGTCGTGTAGTACGGACAATGGGGTCGTTTAGTGGCAAGCAAGGCTACGAAACGCCGCGCGGCGAATTCAAAATCCGCTACAAAAACCCCAGCTTGCAAACTAATCGCTGGTACGAAAATGACGGAACCGAGTTTATTTTGAAAAATTATACCTCTTTTACCGGGCCGTCTCTTAATTATAGCGATGACTGGGCTTTTCACCAGATGCGTATTCCAACCGGCGGGCCTGATGCAGGGCAGATGCAAGCCGGGCCAAGTCACGGTTGTTTGGCGCTTTCGGCGGCTGATGCGGCCTGGTTCTACGTTTGGGCCACTGAGGGTACACCCGTAACGATTTATTAGTCATAAATAATTCTGAAAGCTGATACCTAGAAAGCTGGAAATCTGATGTCAGAGGAATTTCTGAACAAAAAGCCGGAAGTGGATCGTAAAGAAGATAGTAGCAACCCAGAACTTGACTCAACCCATACTGAGAAGCTTTCGAGCAAGCAGGTCGAGCTAGAAACCGACGCACTAGCCGCCGCCGAGCCAATCCACACGCTGCCGGAGGAAGCCACCCTCGCCGATAGCCCACTCTCAACCGAAGAACCAGCCCCGCGCACCGGCCCGAATTACACCTTATTCGGCTTTGGAGCCGTCGCATTTTTGCTACTAGCGATAGTGGCAATGCTGGTCATTACGGCGGGCGATGTATCCGAAACGCCCGCCCCTGCCAGTCTGAGCCAGATTGCTACCGAAGGTAAAACCCTCTTTTTGAACAACGACTGTAACAATTGCCATCCTAAAGAGGGTCGCGCCGGTGGAACTGGCCCTCGCCTCAGTACGACCGGCGTGAGCGATGATACTATCCGCAATACCATCCGGCGCGGCAAAGGGGCCATGCCATCGAATAGCCTCCTGACCGATGAGCAACTTAACAAAGTTGTGGCTTATATTCGGGCTATCAAACCGCCGCCTGCTACCAATCGCCTTCAGGCCAACTCTTAGGAGCTTTTGCGCCTAAAACTGGCCTATCAGTGGCTCCGTACTTCTAGCGCACAATTGCATTGCTGAGGGTCTAGCTTACACATGCAGACCAGTTTATCCATGCAACGCCAGCACGGATTAAGACCCTCTTCGAGTAGTGGCACACCTAGTAGGGTGCTACCGCTCCTGGCCCGTTCGCTTTCACGCTGTCCAGCCGCAATCAACCCTACGTTGCCATCCGAACGGAACGAAAGTTGGCCTACCACTTGAAAACCGGCCTTGTGCATCCCTGCCCCAGACGGCAAATTCTCTGGAGCGTGAATAATCCAAAAACGTTCGGCGGGTTCCAGCTGTACAATTGCTTGCAAGAGGCGGGGATACAAGCCTTTTCCTTGCCACTGAGGTAAGGTAGCAAAATCCCACAAATAGCGCTGATCTAGCGGTATACGGAAAAAGAGATTAAGCTCTCCGATAGAGGCTTCGCGGGTAGCTACCCAACCATAGGTCACGGCTGTTTGACCGAGATAGCCGATATAAGGGCGGTGTCCAGCCTGCCTCCGGGCTTGTACTTCGTCCAAAGTAATCCGATTGAGCCGCGCGAGACTTATATCATTATCAGCCACCCGCACTTGAAAGTCCGATAAAGGTGTTAAAGCTGCCAAATGATCGCCTACCCACCAGGTTGCTAATGCCATGTTAGTTCACCTTTTATTCCCAATAAAGTTAGATAATAGCTTAAATCCCACATATACCCCCTATGGGTATATAGTTCATAATAAACTGTCTTCCTCTATCGGTCAATGGGTGCTAAGCTAGACCTTCGACCTATTTTAGCCTAGTTCTGATCGGCCCAAAAACAGCGAAATGCCTCTTGTAATATTGACGCTCACACTTTGCTGCTTCCCAGTCTTATGGGAGAAACAGGGGAGATTTGGGGGAGAAATGGGTGTTAGAATAGGTGTTAGAATAGAGAGAGTGTGAAGGAGAGGGGGTATTTATTAAAACTTTCTTACAAGTTGCTTGCAAACCGTTGCAATTGTGAAATACTATGCTAAACTTCGTTATTACCTTAAAAATAGACGGGTTGGGCAGCCAAAACAGCAGCCGTAACCCAAAAAAGGTATAAGGACCGGTTCAAAGCGTGCTTTAGCGTTGTAAATTTGCATCGGAGTAGAACATTTGTCATAATAGCCCTGCTCTTTATTTTTACTTTACGTCTTTGTATAACCTTCACTACTTCCTTATATTTTAGTGTTTGTGGATTAGAGAAATTCGAGCTAATCCAGAATAATTCTCGGCGATTATTAACCGGCCGGGACTATCCAGACTAATTAATTTAATGGACATTTTTCAACAAGCCTTAACTTACGCACAGGAACATTCAGAGCAATTCTGGAAAGCCACCGGCGAACATCTGGGGCTTAGTTTCTTTGCACTGGCTATTGCTATCGTCACCTGCATACCACTGGGGATACTTACCAGTCGGTTTGGTAGGGGGGCGCGGGTCATTATAAACGCGGTCGGGATCGGGCGGGTCATACCAAGTGTGGCGGTTTTGCTGGCGTTGTACCCGGTGCTTGGGCTGGGTTTTACACCAGCACTGATAGCCCTCACGCTATTGGCCCTCCCACCCGTCCTTATCAATACCGATGCGGGCTTGCGCGGGGTTGACCCGGCTATTCGGGAGGCCGCGCAAGGAATGGGCTTGACCTGGTTTGGTCGGCTTTGGCAGATCGAATTTCCGTTGGCCCTCCCGATAATCATCGGAGGGATACGTACCGCCTCTGTAGAAGTAATCGCCAGCGCGACCCTTGCTACCTTTATTGGCGGGGGCGGCTATGGCGATTTTATTCTCCAGGGTTTAGCCGGAAACAGCAACAAAGTTTTATTGGTCGGCGCAATACCGGTCGCAGCGCTGGCATTTTTGGCAGAGGTGTTACTGGGAACCTTACAACGTCTTGTTAGCCCCGGAACGTCGGGTATTGCCAGGTTGCTTCCATTTGGACGCAATAACCTGGTTCGGCGGGCTTAGCAGCTAACCTTTTGCCTTTATAATGAACTAGACCAACAAAAAGGAGAGATTACTTTATGAAAAGCAAGTCACTTGCCGGGTTAGTTTTGACTGCCCTGCTGGTACTCACAATGGCGTTGGTCGCTTGTGGCGACCCAACCGCCACCACCGCCCCCGCCGCGACTACGGCGGCTGCCGCGACCACTGCTGCGGCGGCGACCACTGCGGCCCCTGCCGCTACGACTGCCGCTCCTGCCGGAGCCACCACGGCGGCGGCGGGTGCTAAGGGCAAGGTTGTAGTCGGCTCTAAGGACTTTGCCGAGTCGATTATTATTGGTGAGATGTATGCGGCGGTGTTGGAAGCTGCCGGTATTCCGGTCGAGCGCAAGATGAACCTGGGTGCAACCCCGATTGTACAAGCCGCTCTGGTCAAGGGCGATCTAAGTTTGTATCCTGAGTATACCGGGACGGGCGCGGGCGTAGTCTTGAAGCTGACTAGCCCTAGCAACAACCCCAAAGCGCTCTACGATCAGGTTGCCAGCGAGTATACCAAACAGTTTAAGCTGACCTGGCTCGACCCCGCGCCCTTCAACGATACCAATGGCATCGCTATCAGCAAGACTGTCGCCGATAAATACAAGCTCAAAACCTTGAGCGACCTTTCGGCAGTCGCTAAAGATTTGCGCTTTGCGACCAACCCGGAATTTGTGGGCGACCGCAGCGCACTTGACGGTCTGGGCAGTCTGCAAAAGACTTATGGCGGCTTCCAGTTCAAAGAGGTCGTTCAGGTTGACATCAAGCTACGCTACAAATCTATTGTAGATGGCAAGGCTGATGCTTGTGTGGCCTTCACCACCGACGGCGAAATTGCCGGATACGGTCTGGTTGCGCTGGACGATGACAAAAACAACTTCCTGCCCTACCAGTCTGCCCCGGTCGTGCGCGAGGATATTCTAGCCGCCTACCCGAACATGAAAGACCTCTTGAACAAGGTCTCGGCCAAGATCACTGGCGAGAAGATTTCGGCCTTAAACTGGAAGGTCGTCGGGCCGGAGAAGAAAGAGGCGGTCGATGTCGCCAAAGAATTTCTCAAGTCGGAAGGGCTGTTGAAGTAGGAATGCAGAATTCAGAATGCAGAATGCTGAATAGGGGGAAATAAGAACAGGTAGGGGCGACCCTGGGTAGTCGCCCTCGAAGACCCTGCCGGGTTTCCAAGAGCAACCACAAAGCTTAATTCCATATTCTATATTCTGCATTCTGAATTTTGCATTGTTCACGGGAAAGATAGATGTCTAAAACAATCGTTTTTGAACGGGTAAGTAAAGATTTTACCGGGACAGGGCGGGCGGCTGTGCGCGACGTGAGCCTGGAAGTTATGGAAGGTCATCTGGTGGTCTTGCTGGGGCCGAGTGGCTGTGGTAAAACGACCCTCATGAAGATGGTCAACCGTCTTTACGAACCTACTAGCGGGCGGATTTTGATCGATGGGGTCGAAATTCACGACCTGAAAGTAACCGAACTTAGGCGGCGCATCGGCTATGTGATCCAGCAGGTCGGTCTCTTTCCGCATATGAAGGTCGAGAAGAATATTGCGGTCGTGCCGCAAATGCTGGGTTGGGATAAACTGAAGATTCATCGGCGCGTAACCGAATTGCTCGATCTGGTGGGGTTGCCTGCCACCGAATTTCGCGACCGCTACCCTAGCCAGCTTAGTGGTGGACAGCAACAGCGGGTCGGTCTGGCCCGCGCTCTGGCTGCCGACCCTTCGATTATGCTGATGGACGAGCCGTTTGCTGCGATTGACAATATTACCCGCACCCGCTTGCAGGACGAGCTTTTGCGGATACAACAAAATGTCCGCAAGACGATTCTGTTTGTCACGCACGACGTAGAAGAGGCTCTCAAGTTGGCCGACGAGATTGTGGTTATGCGCGATGGACAGGTGCTTCAGTACGATACGCCCTTGAATATCCTGTCGCATCCGGCTAACGAGTTTGTGGTCGAGCTGACCGGGGCCGACGATGTCTTGCGCCGACTGAGTTTGCAAGCGGCAGCAACGGTGATGTTACCCTGGGAAGGCAGCGAGAAGCCGGAAAGCCAAATGCCTCGAATTGCGCCTTCGACCGATTTGCGCGACGCGCTGGCGCTTTTGATAAAAACTGGCTCGGAAGAGCTAGTGGTAGTGGATGAGGATGGCAACCGGGTCGGGCGACTGACCTTGAGCGCGATTCGCAATCTGGCAACCCAGCCTACGACCGTCAGCACAAGTTAAACACCGGTCAGATAGAACGTAGCCAGGACTATCTGACCACCTGGAAAGCTTATGAACCCTTTCGTACAGTTTTATCAGTTTTTTGCAGATGGCTTTTATTATCTGTTTGATAAGTGGGAGCGCGTTTCGCCCTTCTTTTTTGAGCATCTGCGGATCAGCGGTATTTCGCTGGCTATCGCGCTGCTGATCGCCTTCCCGCTCGGCTTGCTGGTTAGCAAGGTGCGCTGGCTGGCGACCCCTGTGCTTGGCGTGCTAAACGTCCTTTACACCATCCCCAGCCTGGCATTTCTAGCCTTCTTAGTCCCGTTCTACGGCCTTAGCCCCCTCACCACTATCGTCGTGCTAGTCGCTTATGCCCAGACAATGCTGGTACGCAATATCACATTGGGCTTTATCGGGATCGAGCCATCAATAAGCGAGTCGGCCCGTGGCATGGGGATGAACCCCTGGCAAATTCTCTGGCGGGTCGAACTGCCCCTAGCCTTGCCCGTAATGGTCGCCGGGATGCGGATCGCGACGCTGGCGATTATCAGCATTGCGACTATCGGGGCCTGGGCCGGAGCCGAAACGCTGGGCAAGTTGTTCCAGGAAGACAACCCGCGCAAGAATGCTGCCGGGATCATTTGCGTGGTGCTGATCGCCCTAACTGCCGACCAACTTTACCGCTTGCTCGAACGCGCCGCTAGTGGCTACCGCCGCAAACAGGCCCCCGCCCGCCCCCAAGCTCAATCGGTGCAAGTCGCCTGACCTGCCCGATCTGGATGGCTCTCAAGCACTCCGAAAACCGCTCTTTTCATGCTTGACAGTAGAAGCTAAAACATGTTGCGGTTGTTATGGAAATGTAATCTCCAACGGAGATTGAAACAAAATCCAGGTAGACCCATACCTGGATTTTTGCGTTCTTGGCCCAAATTGATCTTTACGGCCCGCCTGCCTCCTGTCCCAAATCCCGCCGCATTTAGCTTGACAGCACACCCAGCGAGATTTATCATAACTTCCAGGACGAATCCAAAATACAAAATTCAAGCTTTGGAATAGACAATAAAAGGGCAAGGAGGCCAGCCAATGTTCATGCAGACGCAGGGGGACAAATTCCCGAAGATGGTCAGGCTCACCCAGGAGCTATATCAGGCTCCGTTGGGTGAAGAAGGGGTGGTGGCGGCAGTCCGGCGCGAGTTCCAAAAGCTAAATTTGGGTAGCAAGATTGGGCCGGGGCAGACCGTCGCGCTAGGGGCAGGCAGCCGAGGGGTCGCCTCGATCAATTTGATAATCAAGACGCTGGTCGGCGAAGTACGGGCGTTGAGGGCCGAAGCGTTTGTCTTCCCAGCGATGGGCAGTCACGGGGGCGGGACGGCGGAAGGACAGCGCGGCGTGCTAGAGTCGCTCGGCCTGACCGAAGAATACCTGGGCTGCCCAATCAAAAGCAGCCTGGAAGTGGTCGAACTGGGCCTCTCACCGAGCGGATTGCCGGTCTACCTCGATAAGAACGCCTCGCAAGCCGACGCGATCATCGTCACCAACCGGGTCAAGCCGCACACCAATTTCCGGGGCCACATCGAAAGCGGGCTGATGAAAATGCTGGCAATCGGCACTGGCAAGCACACCCAGGCCCTTGCGATCCACGCCTACGGTACGGTCGGGCTGCGTGATTACATGCCCGAAGTGGCCCGCACGATTTTGGAACGCGCCCCGGTCGTCGCCGGGTTCGCCGTGCTGGAAGATGCCTACCACAACGCCAGCCGAATTGTCGGGATCGCCCCCAGCGAGATCGAGCGCACCGAAGAGCGGCTTTTAGAAGAAGCCCGCCAGATTTTACCCAAGCTGCCGGTCAAAGAGCTTGATTTGCTAGTGGTCGAAAAGATCGGCAAAAACATCAGTGGAACCGGCATGGATACCAACATCGTCGGGCGTTGTCGTCTGCTCGATCTGGTAGCCTTCCCCGAACCGAACATCAAATGTATCATCGCGCTCGATCTGACCGACGAAACGCACGGCAACGCGACCGGCATGGGTCTAGCCGACCTGACGACCCGCCGTCTCGCCGACAAAATCGACTGGAAAGCGACCTATACTAACTGCATCACCGGGCAAGGTCCACAACAGGCCGCTCTCCCTATCGTTTGCGAGACCGACCAGGAAGCGATCCGTCTGGCCCTCGATTACCTGATCGGCCCAATAGCACTCGATCAGGCCCGGATCATTCGGATCAAGGATACCCTCTCGATGTCCGAAATCGAAGTCTCCGAAGCGCTCCAACGCGAACTGACAGGCCGCGACGGTTTTAGCTTCCACGGCGACCCGACCGAGATGAGCTTTGATCTGGACGGCAGGTTGGACTGAGGGGGGATGAGGGATGAGGGATAAAAATGCAGAAGTCAGAAGGCAGAATGCAGAATAAGAAATCTGCATCTAAAATCGTAAATCCCACTCAGTCCTCAGTCCTCAGTCCTCTAAGACTCTTGGAGCATAGATGAAGGTAGGAATAATAGCAGACGACCTGATTGGGGCGAATAGCGCGGCGGCCCCTTTTCGGCGGCGCGGTTTGAGCGTCGATTTGCGCTACGATTGGACTGCCAGTGGCGAACCGGCTTTGCCCCGCGCCGATGTGTTGGCCCTTGATACCGAGACGCGCCACGCCAGCCAGAGCGAGGCTATCGCCCGGGTGCGCGAGGCAGCTATTTTGTTGAACCGGGCCGCGCTCGATCAGGGCGGGCCACCCGTGCTGCTCAAGCATATCGATAGCGCCATGCGCGGGCCAATCGGGGCCGAGCTAGAGGCGATGCTGGCAGCTTACCCCGGTCGGATGGCGATAGTTGCGCCGTCCTTCCCGACCTACCGGCACACCGTCGATATGGGCCAACTACAAATCAATGGACACTCGCCCGCCGAAAGCGGCCCAGAAGAATATACCTTACGCAACGGGCCACCTCCCAGTTCGTATATCGCTGATATTATCGGCGAAGCCTGCCAGCGACGTTGCGCCCCGGTTGGGCTGGGATTAGTGCGGGGTGGTTCTGCCGCGCTCTCGACCGCCTTCGAGGACTTAGCCGCCAACGGAATTGAAATCGCCGTTTGCGATGCGCTGGAAAACGCCGATCTGGAAGCTATCGCTCATGTATTGCTCAAAACGCCGGGTCGCTTTCTAGCGGTCGGTTCTGCCGGGTTAGCCGGAGCGCTGGTCAACCATCTTGCGCCACACGGCGACGGGGCGGCCCCGACCCTGATAATCAACGGCAGCCTCAACCCACGCTCAATCAACCAGAGCCAATACCTGATTTATCATTGGCACGTCAAAGCGGTCGAGCTAGACCTGGATTGGGTGCTACACGGCGGAGAGGGCGCTCGTTTTTCGGAAGTCGCCCGCTGTTTGCAAGAAGTCCAGCAAAGCCTGACCGACGGCCTGGATACCATCATTACCCCCCGCCCCGTCGCCGAAAGAGCCGACCGACCACCCGAACCGCCCGCCCGAATCGCTGAAATCGTCGGGGATACGCTGGGCGAAATCGCTTCTGCCGTCCTATCGGTACAGGCCAGTCGAAATTTCCCATTGGCTGGGTTGGTGCTGGTCGGCGGGAGTACTGCGCTTCGAGTTTGTCGTAAGCTCGGTGGCGTAGCCCTGGCCCCCCACAGCGAAGTAATGCCGGGGATTGCCGCCGCTCGTTTGCAAGGCGGAACCTACCACAACACGCCCATCATCACCAAGCCTGGCAGCCTCGGCCCCGATAACGCCCTGGCCGAATGCGCCCGCTACCTCAAACGCAGCTTAGAATAAAGCTTTAACAATCATTCTACAAAACTGCTACACCGGGCCAATAATCCGGCAATTTATCCCTTATTTGTAAAGCTTGAAGCGGATAAGAAATTGCCTGTTAGCAAACTTTGTGGTAAACTTCACATATCAGTTAAGGACGGCTCGCCGCTAAGGGCGGGCTAAATGCTCACGGTTTGATACAAAAATCCAGGTAAATATAAGGCAATCAGCAGGCGATTGCTAGAAGGTGGAGCGGCTATGTCAACGGAGAACACTAGCGAAACCGGCACAACCCCCCATACCAACCATACCAACGGGGTGGCTTCATCTACCCCTCTGTCCGCCGAGGATAAAATCGAGCAGTTGCGCCGCTATCGCGCCCAGGCTCTGCTGGGCGGCGGTCAAAAACGGATCGATGCTCAACACGCTAAAGGTAAACTTACCGCCCGTGAACGGCTCGACCTGCTGCTAGACGAAGGCTCTTTTAACGAACTGGATATGTTCGTGACGCACCGCAGCACCGACTTTGGCCTAGCCGAGCAGAAAATCCTGAGCGACGGGGTTGTGACCGGCTATGGCACGATTGAAGGCCGGTTGGTCTTTGTCTTCTCGCAGGACTTTACCGTCTTTGGCGGCTCGCTATCCGAAACTTTCGCCGAGAAAGTCTGCAAAATCATGGACATGGCAGTCAAGAACGGCGCACCGGTCATCGGGCTAAACGATAGCGGTGGCGCACGCATCCAGGAAGGCGTACTATCGTTGGGTGGCTACGCCGATATTTTCTTGCGGAACGTGCTTGCCAGTGGAGTCGTCCCCCAGATTTCGGCTATTCTAGGGCCGTGCGCGGGTGGGGCGGTCTACTCTCCAGCCATGACCGACTTTATTTTGATGGTCAAAGAAACTTCCCACATGTTTGTAACCGGCCCGAATGTGGTCAAGACCGTCACTCACGAAGAAGTCAGCTTTGAAGATTTGGGCGGGGCCGATGTCCATAACAGCATCAGCGGGGTGGCCCATTTCGCGACCGAAAACGAAGAAGACTGCCTGCTGACCGTCCGCAATCTGTTTAGCTACTTACCCTCCAACAACCTGGAAGACCCTCCCCGCAAACCCACCGAAGACCCTGCCAATCGTCAGGACGAAGAATTAAACCATGTCGTACCGGTTGTGCCGACCAAAAGCTATGATATGCGCGACGTAATCCGGCGGATCGTGGACGACCGCGAATTTCTGGAAGTCCAAAAGGATTGGGCCGGTAACATCATCGTCGGGTTTGCCCACTTGGGCGGACGTAGCGTCGGGATCGTGGCCCAAAATCCGGCTGTGCTGGCCGGGGTGTTGGACATCAACAGCGCCGACAAAGGGGCGCGATTTGTCCGTTTTTGCGATTGCTTTAATATCCCGCTCGTAACGTTTGTGGATGTACCAGGCTTCTTGCCAGGGGTCAGACAGGAGCATGGTGGGATCATCCGGCACGGAGCCAAGTTGCTCTACGCCTATTGCGAGGCGACCGTCCCGAAAGTGACCGTAATTACCCGCAAAGCCTACGGCGGAGCCTACGACGTGATGAGCAGCAAACATATCCGGGGCGACATCAACTACGCCTGGCCCAGTGCCGAGATTGCCGTAATGGGCGTGGACGGCGCGGTCAATATCATCTTCAAAGACCAGATCGAAAAGAGCGATAACCCGGAAGAAACCCGCAAAAGATTAGTAGCGGAATACACCGAGAAATTCGCCAATCCCTACGTGGCGGCAGCGCGTGGTTTTATTGACGATATTATCGAGCCAAAAGAAACGCGCGGTCGGTTGATCGGGGCGCTCGAAATGCTCAAAAACAAACGCGACAGCAACCCGCCCAAAAAGCACGGCAATATCCCGCTATAGATTAATGGCCCACTTATCACGCGCCAGTTGTGCGCGAACTGACTGTAACAATACCAGTATAAATTAAGGAAAGGCAGGTAGCACCATGACTGCCAAAACCGAACTAGAAGAACAAGTAGAACTGGAAAAATGGCAATTTCCAGCCGATTTGCAAACCTTCCTTGACGAAGATGATACTGACGACGAGGCTGAGGGTTTTTATTATTACGATGACGAAAATAACTGGCTCGAATTGCGCCATAAGCGAGGCGATATGCCCGGAACTGTTCAGAGTGATCTGGTAGATCATCTCCTGCAAGTGCTGTTCTGGCGGTATCATCAGGAAGAATATGGCATCTATCGGGAGCTAAATTTTTACCAGAGTGGCAACCCAAAAGAAAAACCGCTCTATCCCGACCTGGCTCTCTTAAAAAGCCACAAACGACGAAAGTTGCTAAGTTATCACCTGGGCGTAGACGGCCCTGCGCCTGACCTGATTGTGGAAGTGCTTTCAACTAAAACCCGCCGGACCGATTTATATCGCAAACCCCATCGTTACGAAAAATGGGGTACCCGCGAGTATTTTGTATACGATCCACGTGAACGGCAACCAAGCAAGCAAGAACCCCGCCTATGGGGTTGGCGAATGAACAGCACGGGTCGTTACGACCCAATTACGGCGGAAGCGGATGGACGGATGTGGAGCGAAGAACTAAATTGCTGGCTAGTGCCGGACGAAGCTTTTTTACGTTTGTATGACCAGGAAGGCCGATTGCTGCTCAATAAAGAAGAAGCCGAAAAACAACGGGCCGACCGTTTAGCCGAGCGGTTGCGAAAACTGGGTTACGACCCAGACGAGGACTTGTAAATTATGTCAAAGCTAAATCGAATTAAAAAGGTCTTGATCGCCAACCGGGGTGAGATCGCTTTGCGGGTGATCCGGGCCTGCCGCGATTTAGGTGTGGCGACCGTCGCGGTTTATAGCGAGGCCGACCGCCATTCGCTCCATGTCCGGCAAGCCGACGAAGCCTACCTGCTCGGCCCGGCCCCGGCCAAAGATAGCTACTTGCGGATGGATAAAATTCTGGAGATCGCTAAAAAGTCCGGCGCAAATGCCCTCCATCCCGGCTATGGCTTTCTTTCCGAACGGGCCGAATTTGCGCGGGCCTGCCAGAAGGCCGGAATAATCTTTATCGGCCCACCACCCGAAGCTATCGAAGCAATGGGCGACAAGGTGCGGGCCAAGCAAGTCGCCCGCGCCGCCGGAGTACCCCTCGTCCCCGGCATCGACCGCGAAGCCGCCGATTGGCAGGAAGCCGCCGCCGTCGCGGCCCAGATCGGCTACCCAGTCTTGATAAAAGCTTCGGCGGGCGGTGGCGGCAAGGGTATGCGGATCGTGCGACAGCCGGACGAAATCGAGGCGGCCTTTGGAAGCACAACCCGCGAGGCAATCGGTGCATTCGGTTATGGTGGCGTGTATATCGAGAAATTGCTCGAACACGTCAAACACATCGAAATTCAACTATTGGCTGATACGCACGGCAATGTGGTTCACCTGGGCGAACGCGAATGTAGCCTCCAGCGCCGTAATCAGAAAATACTAGAAGAAGCCCCTTCCAGCGCCCTCGACGAGGAATTGCGGCAGCAAATGGGAGCGGTCGCGGTCGCAGCGGCCCGGCAGGTCGGTTTCGTCAACGCCGGGACGATAGAATTTTTGCTGACCCAGGATCGCCAGTTCTATTTTATGGAAATGAACACCCGTTTGCAGGTCGAACACCCCGTCACGGAATTGATTACCAATATTGACATCGTAGCCGAACAGTTGCGGATTGCGGATGGGCAGACCTTGAGTTTCCGGCAAGAAGACATCATCCAGCGCGGTTGGGCCATCGAGTGCCGGATTACGTCGGAAGACCCTTTTAATAATTTCTTACCCTCGATTGGTACAATCCGGCGCACCGTGCCACCAACCGGGCCGGGTATCCGGCTGGATAGCGCGATTTACGATGGTTACGAGGTCTCACTTTTCTACGACCCGATGCTTGCCAAGCTGATCGCCTGGGGTATCGACCGGGAAGAAGCGATTAGCCGGATGCAACGGGCGCTAAAAGAGTATCAGATTTTTGGGATACGGACTATTATCCCCTTTCACGAGCAACTACTTGCCAGCGAACCATTCCAGAAGGGCGATTTTTATACTAATTCACTTGAAACTGCTCCGGCCCTCAAACCCGACCCGGAGGCCCGCCACGATCAGAGCGAATTGGCTGCTATCGCGGCAGCCCTGGCGGTTTATCGTCGCGCTAAGGCCGGGCCAGGTAGCCCCAAAATTAATGGCAACGGTTCGCCAGCCACGCCTAATAGTGTACAAAGCGAATGGAAAGAGTACGGGCGACGCGAAATGTTACGACGAATTTAATGATTAGTCGCTATTTGCCCTTTCCTACCGCTTTATCGTAATGTTTATCGTAAGGTTGATTGAGTAAAATATAGTTAACTGAGGGGCTGACTGATGTTTTATTATACTGAAATCAGTGACGGTACATTCAAAGTCGAAATTTATGACGACCCGACCGGTGCGACCCATATACGGATGCCGGACGGACGCGAAAGACTGGTTGACTTTGATGTAGCCCTGGGTGAAGACCTGTTTTCGCTTTTGATCGACAACCAGTCGCACGAGGTTCATCTCGAACCGGGTGAGACCAGGGGCGATTACGAGGTCACACTCGACGGGCAAATCTATCAGGTCAAAGTCCAGACCGAACGGCAGCACCGCCTGGCTTCGCTCGCTCCCCGCCAAAATTTACACACCGGGGAAATTCAGGTCAAAGCTCCCATGCCAGGGTTAGTCACGATTATAGCAGTAGAAATAGGGCAAACAGTTGAGCAGGGCCAGCGAATCGCCGTATTAGAGGCGATGAAGATGGAAAACGAATTACGCGCCCCCAAAGCCGGGACAATCAAAGCAGTTAATGTACAAGCGGGTCAAACGGTCGAACAAAACAAGGTCCTGGTAATCTTGGAATAGTTCTTGCATGCATGTTGTATACTAAAAGTGTCAATCTAAAAGATAGATTTTAAGGTAATGTAATGGCCCTCAACATCGACGAACTCTTGCCTAAAGAAGATACCCTGGACAAAATAGCCGAACAGGTGGAAACGATCAAGCGGACGCACGGTACCCAGTTTCCATCCTCGTATGCCCTCAGTTGGGTGCTGGCTAACCAGGTGGTACAACGCTATTATGGTCGCTTTGGCCTGGACGCGATCCCGATTTGGCGTGATAATTTTGGCTGGACCCAATTCAACCTGACGCGGGCTTCCAATTGCCAACAACGGCCCAACCACACCGAAGAAAGTCAGCGTTATATCGTATTTGATGCAATTGCAGTCAACTGGGACCAAAAGCAGACCAGTGGGCGAGAAGCTCAGTACGACCTGGGCCATGCGATCTGGGTACGCCATCAACGGCCTGAAATCGCCTTTGAAGAAGCGCTTAACCATCTCAACCTCGATCAACAGGAGCCTTTCGATCATTCGCCTTGCCTGCATGGGCCACTTGCCTATGCCTATACCAAACTGTTTCAAGTCGTGACCGATCTTATCTGTCAGGCCCCCGAAATGGTCGGCAAGCGTGAACAGACGATTGATCTCGATCATTTTGGCAATCCGTTGGAAGAAATCGTTCACCCCTTGCGTAAAGCGGGGTTGGCTGAACCGGGCGTGACCCGTGAATGGTTTGAACTATTTCACGTCCCAACCAACAGCCGCCTTTATATCAATATCTCTACCGGCGATATTCTACGTACCGACCCCGATGATACACCGCACACCCTCGACTACCCTGGCTGGAACGAGCGCAACGAAGAACAACTGATGACCTACTTTGCCGAAATGCTTCATATTCCGCTCTAGTAAAAAGCTTAAATATTTAAAAGTGGGAGAAAGCGACTGCTTTCTCCCACTTTTTATGTGGTTTTCTAGCTGGCTAAATACTTCTAATAAGGCTATGTTGTGTCTCATTATCTCGTACCTCCCAAAGTCTCGCAATATCGTACCGATTAACTGAACTCAAATTATCACAACCAGGTCATACTACCTTACATTTGAGGTTATAGGGCAGGGTTTTCCTTGTAAAAATTCAACCTT
>JBBQWM010000027.1:0-80958 GCA_038210655.1 Chloroflexia bacterium | reverse complement strand
ATTCAATTTGTCCTGAAACGTAGCTTACCTAGCTCAGAGTGCAAAGGCAGAAGCTTAAATTCTCTTTTTGCTACTTAAAACAACCCTATAACTCACAAAATTGCTTAACGGGGATTCTGTTGCAAAAAATGTTGTGACCCCCTTTAAGCCGGGTTAAAAGCGACCCGATAATCACACGCTGTTGACTTTGCCGCACATAATCTTTAGCCTGAGCCTGTAAAAGACTGTGTTGTATCAGGCGGAGGAGGTTGCCTTGCACCAGTTCGTCTGCTACCTCCCCCACCAGCCGATTGGTCAGGTATTCCAGCACGACCAATTGCAAAGTAAAACTTCCCGGCTTTTCCCCCCGCTCGATTAAAGAGCGCCGGTGCAAAGCCTCCATCATTTCCAACAACTGCCTGCGGGGGATTGGGTTGACCAGCGCGGTCAGCAGTTCATTTAAGGTGGTCGGTTCTCGCAAAATAGCCAGCCACAGTAGCACGGTTTGCTCTCTAGCCGAAAGCCGGGCAAATTGCTGGTCAAGTAGTTTCTTTACTCCCCCAAAAATAGCCTCGCCCTGGGCCAAAAATAGCCCAATATCTCCCTCAAATAGGTCTACAATGGTCTGAGCCACGATTTTCAAGGCTAGAGGATTGCCACTGAAGATTTCGCTCAACTGCCCTCGCTGCTGGGCAGTGCCGACAACATCCTTGTCCAACAACAACTGTTCACAAGCCACCTGATCCAGCCGGGTCAGGCGTAAAACCCGTACCGGAGAACGGCTACCTTCCAGCGACACCAACTCAACCGGTTTCTCCCGGCTGGTGAGCAACAGGCAACTCTGATGGGCGGTTTCAGCTAACTGGCCTAAGAAACGGCTATAACCCTCATAGCCCTCCCGCATATAACCCATACCCTGGCCTTCTTCCATCAGCGTTTCCAGGTTGTCGAGTACCAGCAACACCCGGCGGTTTTGTAAATGTTTGAGCAGCAGGCTGATACGTCGTCCAAGACCAGACGAAGTCTCACTGAGTACCTCTGGGGCCAATATCTGGAGACAGCTATCGAGCAGCACCTCGCAATGGGGAGCATCACGCAAGGAACGCCAGATCACTACTTCGAAGCTCTCAGCTAACTGGTGCATCAAATTAACGGCCAGAGTTGATTTGCCGATACCGCCCAGACCCAAAAGGCTCACCACCCGGCAGCCTTCGTCAACGACCCACTTTCGTAGCTCACTTAGCTCGTCCCCGCGTCCATAGAAACTGGGAGTGTTGGGCGCATCTCCCCAATCCACTCTCGGCCCTTCTGTCAGCCCAGAGCTAACGGTAAGCGAAGGGACAGGAGCAGGGGTAATGGCAGTCTGCTCCGGGCGGGGCGGGGCAGGAGTGGTCGAGGCTAACAGTTGGGCGAGCCAATCTTCATCGAATACCAGCTTCTGACGGGCAGCACGCCAGAGCGCCCGAATCTCTTCGGCTTCGCGACCAGCCTCAAATGCCTGATGCTGGAGAGCAAGCTCAATAAAGGCTTTAAGGTGGTGGGCTTTAGGGTAGGTGTTGCCATTCTCCCACTCGCCGATTGCTCGTCGAGAGACTCCCAGGTACTGGGCTACACCACCCTGAGTTAGCCCGGTGGCAGCCCGGAGGCTCAACATCGCTTGCCCAAAAACAAGATCTCGATCTCGATATGAGAACCGCTTCATCAGGAAATCCCCTTATCTAAATGAAAAGGCCCCGCCATGAATGAAATGAGATTAGCTGACTTTCCTTATCAAATTCATTATACTTGTAAATAGGAAAATTTGCTGCATTGATTGCTAATGAGAAGAAACCATAGTGAGGTGGTATTAAGTTGAGTAGGCGGGCGAAACTATTACAAAGTAATGAAAGCTTGTAACTACCCATCTATTGTCATTCTGAGGCGAGAGATTAGCTCAATTTTTGCCAGAGATAGCTTTGCCCCTGGTGAAAGCAATGTTCGTATCGGGTTTGCAAGGTGGAAGAGGTCTTGAAATTGTGGGGACTGCTCTCGTAGCGCATTAACCCTAAAACCGCCACCATTAACCCTGGTAATTTTGCTAAAAAGTGGTATTATTATCTTGAGAGCAAATAGTTATCAGAGAATTATCGTTCTCTGATAACTATTTGCAAAATATTACAAAAATCCTGTAAAATAGACCTGCCAGAAAGGTGGCTGAGACCCTTGTTTAGTGGAAAAGGTAGTTGGTAGTCCTCAAAGAATACAGAGGCTTAGAAAGCTTTGCAGAGCCTGGCTCTCTTTTAGGCTTTGGGATGCCCTATTTATGAATGGTCATTCGGCTTCCAGGAAAAGTATTTAGTGAATAAAGGTAGAAAACACACACTATATGAATTCTCAAGCTCAAAGTGATAACCAAGAACCAGCAAAGCCTAACCCGGTTGAGCTAGTTGAAGAAGACCAGTTAGAGCTACTTAAACATTGGGAAGTTATTGGGCAGCAACAGTTGGCCCAATACGAGCAGGCTAGGGTGAGGGCGGCTGGGTCTTCCCGTGTAGCCGATGACACTCACCTTCCAAGTGCCATTGTCCCAACAACAGTTAGTATAGCTTGTGGCATTAGCATGTTCTTGAAAACTTTGCAAGGTCGCAGTCTCGAAACCGCCCGAAGTTACCGCAAGGGTTGTCGCCGCTTTATGTGGTTTGTGTATA
Source organism: Chloroflexia bacterium (assembly GCA_038210655.1). GTDB lineage: Bacteria > Chloroflexota > Chloroflexia > Chloroheliales > Chloroheliaceae > 54-19. The sequence goes on along the minus strand of JBBQWM010000027.1, from coordinate 78,292 downwards.
GCACCAAACGTGGTGAACCGACCGAGTTAGCTATCACCGCTTTAGACCCGCTAATCCTGGAAGATTTTTATGGCTGGCAGGTGGAGCAATATGGTCGGCAAGCCAGAATTACGATTGACAACAACCTGGCCGGGCCACGCAACCTCTTTGCCTTTCTTGCCCGTCGTCGCCTCACTCCGGGTGGCTGCCAGTACCAGGAGATGGTGGCCGGGCTACGGCAGCTTAGAGGGCGGGCTTCTTACAAGACCCCCCGTATTCGCGGTAAGCAGGTCGAAGCAGTAGCCCGGCTGGCTTTGCAAACTGGTAGTAATGGCCTGAATACTGCTACGCATCCCGTTCCGTGTTCAGCCGACCAAAAGAGTTCAAGCGAAAGAGAAAAAGAGGCGGGCAGTTCCACCGAGTCTGCTGTCGTTAGTAGCTCTGCCAACCAAACTGCCACCAACTCACAGACCGGCAAAAGCAATAGTAAAGGTAGCCCCACCAACCCAGCCGAAATCCAGCGGCGACAACTCGAAGAATTACGAGACCGGGCCATTATCCTGACCCTCTTCGCCACCGGAATGCGTCGTCACGAGGTAGCCAATCTTAACCGGGAGGATATAGCAAGTCACCTGCTTGAGCTGTTCTTAACCACTCTACCAAAAGGAAAAGGAGAAATCCCTAACTCCCAAATATCTCTAGCTAATCAATCGAATATCAATAGTGCCAGCGAACCGTCAGGCGTATATGAGGTACTTATAACCGGGAAGGGTCAAAAGGAACGAATGGTCTATTTTGACCGGCCCACCTTACAAGCTATCTCGGACTACCTTGCTCTAAGGGGTGAGGACGGTTATCAGCCTCTTTTTATCCAGCATCACCGGGGTCGCGACCAAAGAAAGCCAGGAGCGAAAGGGAAGAATTATCGAGCCGGGTTACGCACGATCTGGCTGGCCGTCCAAAAGTTTGCCACTCGTTTGGGAGTACAGGTTAAACCCCACGATTTCAGGCATAATCTGGCAACCACTCTCTTAAATGCCGGGGCGCAGCTTAGTGAAGTACAGGATATTTTAGGCCATGCCAGCCCCACTACCACCAAGCAAATTTATGCTCATTACGACAAAGGCCATCTCAAGGAAGCCATTGCTAAATATCGGCAGGCCGTTACGGAACTGTAATTTATTAACACAACAAACGTTTTATCAAAATACTACACCGTCCTAGCACGTAAGCTAAATAGTCCTACTACAACGAGGTATATATTGACTAGAAAGAATTGTAGGAGGTTTTAAGAGTCGTTTTTTTATGAAAAGAGGCCATTCTTTGTTAAAGCGTAACCACTCAGCTTACCTACTTTGGGCGACCACAAGGGTCGCCCCTACAACGAATTTGGGTAGGGGCGACCCTTGTGGTCGCCCGGTCTGTGTAGTTATGTTAAAGCAGCAATTAACAAAAGCTTGGTGCTTTTTCACTAGGCTTTGACAACCTAAAATTAGCTAAATGCTAAATTTATTAAGGTAAAATAACTTCATTTAAGAACTGCGAAAAAACTTGACTTGCTCTACAACGATAAGCATTACGTCGCCATAACAAACCCACTGTCCGGCGTGGGGTTGGATTACATAACTGTACTCCGATTAAGCCTTGTGAGTACGGTTGTTGCAAAGCAAGACGGGGTAAAATAGTACCAGCTTTAGTTTGCCGTATAGTACTCAGAATTGCTCCTATAGTATTCATTTCGACCACTACCCGCGCTTGAATACCAGCCTTCTGACTACATTCTTCCCATAGCCGTCGGGTACAATAGCTCTTGGGAAGCAGCACCAGAGGAAAACCGTTTAACTTTGAAACCTCAATTTCCACGCAATTCGCCATAGCATGTTTTTCACCGATTACTAGCACCAGTTCTTCATTGAAAAGCTCTTCGTATTCCAAACCTTCTTCGGTGGGCGGAATAAAACTTACGCCCAGCTGCACTAAACCTTCTCTCAGAGCTTGTTCTATTTCTCCAGCCGCCAGTTCTTCAATCTCCAATTGGATCAAAGGATAAGCTTCCGTAAAACGGGCGACCACTGGTGGTATTAAATAGGCATTGACAGTCTGAACAATGCCAACTCGCAGGGAACCGCGTTGTAATTCTTGTAACTCTTGGAGAGCTATTTTTGCTTCGTCTAATTCCTGAAAAACGCGCCGAGCGTGCATTACAAAGATTTCACCGGCGGCGTTCAACCGAACACGTCGCCCCGCGCGATCTAAAACCGGCGTACCTAGCTCATCTTCTAACTGTTTTATTTGCTGAGATAAGGCCGGTTGTGAAACATAGAGTTTTTCGGCGGCTCGTGTAAAACTACCTTCCTCAACTACACTCAACAAATAAGTCAGATGGCGCAGTTCCATTAGATATTCTCCTTACCACTTATATCCTTATTATTATAATTATAAGTTATAGCTTGCAGAATTAGCAGGTATTGGACTTATAATCATACAAGTGATACCCTCCATATGTCAAGCGAAAACTTTAGCTACCTAAGCTATTTCAATTTTATTCACGAAAGGAAAAGCATTATAATGAGTAATGAAATGACTACTCCAGGTTATACCTACGCTTCGGGTACACTAATGACTTCACCTATTAGTGTCTCAGAGTTTGAAGCTCTAAAGCAGACGGTGCTATTTGGTGAAGAAGATGAGCAGTATTTGAAACTGGCTGGTAAGGTATTGAGCGACCAGACCGACCAAGTTTTAGAGGTGTGGTATGGCTTTGTGGCCGCCCATCCGCATTTACTGGCTTATTTTTCTACCCCACAAGGTGAACCTATACCAAATTATCTTCAACGGGTGCGTCAACGTTTCGCCCACTGGATCGTGGACACCTGCACCCGACCCTACGACCAGAATTGGCTCAATTACCAGTACGAAATAGGGTTGCGCCATCTAACCAAGAAGAACCAAACTGACCAGGTGCAATCAGTAAACTTCATTGAGATGCGTTACATGACGGCTTTTATCTATCCTATCACCGCCACTATTCGGCCTTTTCTAGCAAATAAAGGTCACAATGCTGAGGAAGTGGAAAAGATGTACCAAGCCTGGTTCAAGTCAGTTGTGTTGCAGGTTACATTGTGGCTTTATCCTTACACCCCAAAAGTGTGGTAAACCCCAATGTATGTCGAGTTGATAGGATGTAGTGAGTATCCCAATCTAAGCAAGGATGACCAAGTATTACTGATTGAACTGTCCTCAGACGGGTTGTGGATCAAACCCGTATGGTGGAGATGCAAAATAGGTTTGCTTCCAGCCAGTAGTTGAGTCTAAAACCGAATTCGCCAACAATGTCTTCCGATAGATAAGATCAGAGCTGCTCCTCGGCAGGGGTGGTGGCAGGGACGGCGCAACGCTCAAGCGCCTCCATTATGGGGCCAAGTCGGGGCGTACCTTTGAAGAAAATAAGCTGATAGGGCGGTTCCTGACCCTTGACCAAAAAATTCTCCCGCCCACAGCGCGTCCGTTCGCTGACCAGTACGATAAAATCGGTGCGTCCGGCCCGGTTCAGTTTGGCAATTTTGCGTTCCAGGTAGCCACGCTCCCAAAAGCCGACCACTTCGAGCAAGGCCCGCCGTCCGTCGCTATGCTCGAAGGCAAAATCGGGGATCATCACGGTATCAAAGACGTTGATGATCCGATCTTCGCGCAAGATGCGCCAGCCCTTGCGTTCTTCCGGGTTGGGAGGTGGTTTGCGTTTACGGCTTTTGGTCTTGGGGGTCGCCTCCGTTTGCGGCAGCGGGTCGGCGGTTGGGTCGGGAATAGGCGGTCGAGTGGTGGTTTTGAAGCGTTTCTCGAAGGCCGCCGCCAGACTTTCCTCCAAAAGACTATCAAATTCACCACTACCCTTGAAATGGCTCCGCAAATGGGGCTGTGGCCCTAGCCGATAGACAATCCCGCTTCCGGCGGTTGGCTGCTCCTTGCCGCCCGGACGAGGCGCAAAGTTCAAAACCAGTTCAGCTTCTAGGTCCCAATCCGCCTCGCATAGCAGCAAGGCTGGTAGAAATTTGGCAAACTGCAAGCCGTAACGCCGGTCGGAGCGGGCCAGAAAAGGCGAAGCGGCCCCTTCCAGCAAAATTTCGTAACCGCCTAGTTCACCCTCGGTTACAATACCGCTCGTATTCGATTTATGGCGCGATAGAGGTCGGACTTCGTGCATCAGTCCAAACAGCTTGATATACTTGAACAAATCCTTATATTTATCACGCACCACGATCTTCAGTCGGGGCGCGAGATATAGCACCCCCCGCAATACCTCTATATTGTAACGGTTGAGCAAATTCTCGACATTCAAGTCCGAACTAAGCGCCACCAATCGATGACGGCCCGGCAAATCGCCAAATAGCAAATCACCAACCGCCTTAGCATTCTCCGGCGGTTTCGCCAGGATATAGCCAGTTTCGGCGGCAGCCTTTTGCAACAGCCCGACCCGCCGGGGCAAAGGCAACAAGCTTGCCAACAATTCCTCATCGTAGGTCGCCACCGCCCGTCGCAAATTCTGGACACCCGGCTTGAGGGTAAACGATAGGCCGGTCTGCCGGAATGGATAATTCTCAGGGCGGGCGACCTCACGCCAGACTGCCAGCCGAAAAGCGGTCAAGGGGCGGTGTTCAGCTTCTAATTCTAAGGAAGCGTCATCATCATCTAAGTCCGCTCCATCTTCACCTGTCTCAAGCTCGTCCTCAGCCACCCTATTTTCAGCATCAGCCTGATTTTCGGTTCCCGTTCCCGGCTGACTAATCTGGCCCGTTCCAGCTTGGGAAGACCAGTGACCACCGACTAGCGGCTCAAAAGCAGCAAAACTATCGCAAATTACTTTAGCGAGGCCATCAATTTCACGATAATCGAGCCGCACACCGCTATGTTCGCTCAAACGAGCATAAAGCTCATCGCGGTTGAGGCCCGCCTCTAGCGCTTGCCGAAAGATAGCCATCACCGCTTCGGCCCGTTGGCGGTCTTCCAGCAAAGTCGGTTCCATCTGTTTTACAGTTGCTCGACCAGCCTTAATATGAAGGCGGGCCTGCACATGGGTTAGTTTTAGCATAACTGTTGGCTTTTAGCAGTTAACTCTAATGCTAGAATAAGCTTACTCCCTTCCAGGCTTACTATTGTGCCACAAACGCGGCTCTTTTGCTTGTTCACTATTCCTATCATCCGAACTCCCTTTGATGTGCCATCTGCCGACTTTTGCCGTATACTACCGGCAAAAAGCAGTTTAATATGCCTGTTAATTATAAGGAGCTAAAAAATGGCGCATGTGCATTTGGTAACGGTCGAGGAAGCCCAGGGCGAAGTACGAACGCTTTATGACGGAATGATTGCAAGTCGGGGGACGGTCGCCAATCTCTTTTTGGCCTTGGGTCATTCGGCCCAAATGTTAGGCCCGGCCATCGCCCTGGCGACTTTCGCCGGGTCGGAGGGAACGCGCGTTCCAGCCCGTTATAAACAACTGGCTTATCTGGCGGCTAGTCGGGTCAACGGCTGTCATTATTGCCTCGAACGGCACGCCGTAGCCGGGGCCAAAGCTGGACTGACCGAACCACAAATCACGGCAGTGCTGGCGGAAGAAGGCCAATTACTCGATAGCACTGCTTTCAACTCTAAAGAAAAGCTGCTAATAAAATATGCCGAAGAACTAACCCGCGGCAGTAGTGCCAGCCCCGAAACGATTGCGGCAGTCCGCGAGGTTTACGACGAAGGCGAGTTTTTGGAGTTGACCTTTGTGGTCGCTACCGCCAATCTGTTCAATCGACTGGCGGACGGGCTGGCAATCGAACTTGAGCCGGAATTTCAATCTGGAAAGGCTTAGAGCAAAAGATAGCGTAATTGACCCCTGTAGGAGCGAGCTTCTGCTCGCGATTGAACACTCAGCCGTCCCTTCAATCGCAAGCAGAAGCTCGCTCTTACAGAGAAAATGGCAAAGTGTAGAAAGGCGTAAAACTTGGAACAGGAGCCGAAAAGTTTAATTGGTAAGGTTGTGCTGGTGACAGGCGGGACACGCGGCATCGGCAAGGCGGTCGCGCTACGGGCCGCTCGGCTAGGCGCACAGGTCGTCGTGACCTTCCGGGACGCGACCAAGCAGGCCAGGGCCGAACGAGTCCGGCGTGAACTGGCCTCCACCGGGGCCGAAATATTACTCTTACTGGCGGATATTACCCAGGCTGCCGACCGCCAGGCGATGTATGCAGCGATCAAAGCTCAATTCGGGCGACTGGACGGGCTGACGTTAAATGCGGCAGGCGGATTGGAAACCGACAAAGGGCCGGACTACGCCATGCTGGTCAACCGGGACTCGCAACTGGCGCTGGTAAACGAAGCGTTGGCAGCGAACTTAATGCCTGCCGGAAGTTGGGTAATCTACCTGACCAGTTTGTGGGCGCATCGCTGGGGCGAAATCGAGACGCTGCCTGGCTATGCCCCGGTAGCCTCTACCAAACACCGGGCCGAACAGGACTTGCGGGCGTTACAACCGGCCTTAGCCGAACACGGGGTCAAGCTGGCAGTCGTGGTCGGGCATCTTATCAGCGATACAGGGGCGTTCGCTCTTTTCAAGCGCAAAGACCGCAATTTGGTCGAGCAGGTAGCCGCCGAAGTCGAGGGTGGGGTACTACCCACTCCCGCCGATGTTGCCGCCGCCAGTCTCACCTGCCTGACCCAGCCCGACCTCGAAACGGGTTACACCGTCTTCGTCGGTCAGCCGAAAGAATAAGTATACAGGTATCAGGTATCAGGTGTCAGGTTTGGGCTAGTTCTTACCTGATACCTGATACCTGATACCTAATACCTGATACCTCAATCATACCTGATCGTATTACTGATACGAACGCGGGCCGCACCGAGGGCCGGGCCGAGGCTGGCCCCGGCACTCAGGCCAAGCGCGAATAAGAGGGTCAGGCCGATCATGGGCGGGTCGAAAACGAAGGTCAGAGGGAAAGCCGATTGACCGATAAAGCCGACCAGCAAGCTTGCCATCGGATAGCCCAGGGCCAACCCAAAGATAAAACCCAACAACCCTAGCATTAGCCCTTCGGTCAGGAAGATTTGGACTAAGCGGGTGTTCGAGCCGCCGATGCTGCGCAGTATGCCGATCTCGCGCCGCCGCTCTAGCACATTCAGGGTCAAAGTATTGACCACCCCAATCACCCCGATCAGAGCGATAATGGCGACCATTGCATACAGCATCACCTGAAGAATGCCCGTAATTTGCTGGGCGCTGGCCTTATCGCTATAGGCAGCCAGGGTACTCGGCCCCTGCTCTTTGAAGCGCTTCTCGATAGCTGTCATAGTTTGATCGACAAAAGCTTTGTCGTGGCGGGCCAACTCAATCGAGAAGAAATCCGCCGACCCCTGGTGGCGCAACAGCCGTTCGCCGGTATCCTGCGGTACAAACAATTTGCCTGCCGAAGTGCTGCCGAGATATTTGCTGTTATCTTCCAAAAGGCCGATGATAAGCAACTGGTCGCGCACCCGACCGACCTCAATCTCGATAGTATCGCCCACCCGAATATTTTTGGCCTGGGCCAAGAGTTTGGTCGCCAGCGCGACGTTGTTCTCGCCGGAGCCATACCAGCGTCCCTCGACGACCGGCTTTTGGTAAAGCTGAGTATCGTAGGGAACGGCCCACATATCGACCCGTGAAGCCAACACGGTCGCCCGGCCCCGCGACCAGGGTTCGGAAATCACCACCCCATCGACCGTTTTAAGCCGGTCGGCAAAGCCACTATTGAGCCGCGAATTAAACTGCACCCAGCCGTCCGCCCCATAGATGCCATAAAGCTCGCTGATCGTCTCATCGAGCGAGGCCGAGGCGCTTTGAGCAGCCAGGAAAGCAGCGCAACTAAGGGCTACCACCCCAAAGGTTATCAGGTTGCGGGTTTTGCGGCGGGCCAGATTACGCAGCGAAAGCGCCACCAATGGGGGGATGCGCCGGAGACGGGCCAACAATCGGTCGAGCCAGCCCTGCCCATAGGTCGAATTGATCCCATAGCTGGCAAGGGCTTGCCGCACCGAGAGCGACGTACCGCTCCAGGCCGGAACCAGGGCCGCAACTAAGGTCACACCCAACCCGACCAGCAACCCTAGCCCCAACGCTTCCGGCTGAAACAGGAAACTATCGACGTTAAAATTGACGGTGCTGCCCAAATAAGTCAGTAGCACTTTGCCCAGCAAAAAACCCGCCAGCACGCCTATTATGCTCCCTATTAACCCATAAATCAGGGCCGCGAAAATATAGACCTGTAGCACCTGCCAACGCGCCGCGCCCAGAGCCTTGAGCGTGCCGATCTCGCCCATCTGCTCGGCGACAATAGCCGAGAGGGTGTTAGCAACCAAAAACCCACTGATGACCAGCCCGATCCCCGAAAAGACCAGTAACAACAGCACTAAGGTATCAAGTTCCTGCTTACCCAGGTAGTTTTCCGGGTCGCGGGCGACATAGCTGCTAAACTGAAGGTTACGCTTGCGAAAGACATCTTCAGCCAGACGACGGGTTTCATCGCGGGCGGCAAAATCGTAAATCTTGAGCAGAATTTCGTTTTCGCCGGGAATACCAAGCATCTGGCGCACATCGGGAGCGCTGGCATAGGCGACTGTAAAGTTGAGGATCGCCGCCGAAGGGTAAGAAGGACTACGGGCAAAACCACTGATCGTCAACCGCGCTTCCTGATTGTTAGAACCAACCCGGTAGATCACTTCGTCACCGAGCTTAAGATTGGGCAACAAGTCGCGGGCCGACACTTCAAAAGCTACTTCGCCCTTACCCGGCGCACGCCCTTCCACAAACTCCATCTTGTTGACCCGCACGTTGCTATAGTCGTCATAGCCGTAAAAAACCAGATCGTACCATTCCGGCCCGGCCCGAAATTTGGTGCTATAGCTGGCCCGCCGTTGCACTTCGGCGATGTTGGATAGCTGGGACAGCGCGTATTCGGTCGTCTCCGAATTGTTCCAGACCCACCAGCGCATATCGTCCTGGCTGGCATTAGCGTAGTTATAACGCTGGGCCTGTTCCAGGTTGCGGGCAGTCGCTACAATCGCTACAATTCCGGCTACTCCGATCACAATTCCCGTAATCGTCAGTATCGACCTGATCTTGCGCCGCCGTATGTCGTTAAAAGCTTTTTGGAGAGACCACATTTATCAAGCGTTTCGTTGGTTAATTTCCCGATTGAAAAGTGTTCTTGGTAAGAAAATAGTAGATAAAGGCGAAGAGCATCAAAATCAGAACCGGGATAATAGCATAGTGCGGTTTGAGACGAGCCAGTGGATCGACGTAGGGTTGATGCTGGCGAGGCGGTTGGTCATCTAAAGGGGTCAGTTCAATTGGGCCGGGCTTCCAGTCGCCGGTCAACCGCTTACCGATCCCGGTAAAGCGCGAAGCAATCAAAAAGGCCACTACTACAATAAGCGCACCACCGACGAACATTATCAACTCGGTGACATTATTTGGTGAAGGCATTTTGGTTCTCCCACTAGGATTTACCCCTAAGCGAGGGGTGAGCAATTTACGATTTATGACTTTACAGTTTATCTAATCCTCCGGGTAGCTATAGCCCGGCTTGAGCCAGCGAGACGGGACGCTCAGGCCGTCTTCTTCTGCCGGATCGTTATAGACATAACCGGCCCAACTCGCCTGACCCTCATCGCGCAAAAGCTGCGGGATAATCTGCCCGTGAATAGTCTGCCGCCCCAGGTTCAGGTTATCCTTCCAGCCCGACACCGCCTGGGTATAAGCTTCTTCGCCTGGTTCGGTCGCCCGCAAATAGATTGCAAACTGGCGGGTTGTAAACTCCGGGTCGGGCAAAAGCGCCAGGGTTGGTACGATCAAAGGCCGAAGCAAGTTATAGGCCCGTTCCCAGGGGCTGAGCGGTTCTTTAGCAGTCCGGTTGATAAGTGGCTTGGTCATTTTCTACTCATTCAGATCAAGCCGCTCGTTTAGCAAGCAAGCCCTTGATGTAGCTACGGGCCAGGCGGGTCGGGCTGAAAAAGATCGGTACCATTTCCGGCAGCAGAAAATCCTCGACTGCAAATTCTTCTAACGCCCGACCCACGACTTCGATTTGAGACAGATCGGAAGTCCCGATTTGAAGGCGGGCGGCAGCTTGCAGCACCGGCGTATCTATCGGCAACCGCACAATAGTGGCTATCGCCCGTTCGAGCGCAATCGCATCGGGGGAAGCCAGCACCACCTGGAGCGGGCGTGGTTGCCCCCGCCGAGGGCCGTTGCCTTCCATTGCCACGATCCCATCTACTATATTAAGGGTCGGCTTGAGCCTCAAATACACATCGAGTAGCATCGAGGCAAACCGGCGACCCCCTTCGCTATCGCCCAGCCGGAAATGCCAGACTGGTTTGCGTTTGCCGTTGACACAGCCGAACAAATTCTTGACTGGCCCGGTCATCAACAATTGGGAATGGCTCTTGAACTTTGCCAGATTAATAATTTTATCAGCTTCTAGCGCCTGGGCATCCAGCGTTAAGCGACGATTAGAACCGGGAGCGCGAGTAATCGCTGGGCGGTCAAATTCGAGTACCGGCACATTATAGCGCTCGGCAACTTCCAGAATACCACACCGGGCCGCCACCTGCCGGGCGGTTCCAAAGGCCGGACTATCGGCGATAAATGGGATGCCTCGCGCGGCCTGCACCTGCTCGATCACGGCGGCTACCATGGTTGGGTGAGTGGTAGTAGCTTCTTCCGCCGCCACACCTGCCAGCAAATTGGGCTTGAGCAATACCCGGTCGCCCGGTTTAACCAGCGCCTGCGCTCCCCCAAAAGCCTCGAATGCCTGGGCGATTACCGACCGCACGGCGCTCAACTCATAATTCTCACAACGACCGGCAAATATGCTTGTCTGGCTCATTTTAAACTCTGGCTTTCTTCAAAACCTGCCCTACCTTAACTTCTACTTCGCAAGCCTAATTATAGCATAGCTCACAAAAGTCGGGGGTTGTGTAAGAAATCAGAGTTACGGTAAGCAACCTGCCAGTCAAGCTTAACCAGCCCAAGACCCCACAAAAAACTAAAGTTAAAGCCAAACGAAAGCTGGCAAAAGACTCATAACCTAAAATTCGCGGGGGAAATGAAGAGGAGTGGGGGATAACGTTGATGGGTTATCCCCGCTGTGTGCTTAGAGCAAATTATGGTCAAGGGCGTACCGAATGGCGGCGGTGCGTGAATTGACCCCTAGCTTACTGTAAATCGAGGTGAGATGGTTGTTGACTGTACCGGGGCTGATGACTAAGATTTTGGCGATTTGGATATTGGGATGCCCCTGGGCCACCAGTTTAAGGACTTCGCTCTCGCGCTCACTCAAAGATACCTGCTCGAAGCCAAAATATAACGCCTGGTCAGCCAATGTTGAAGCGACCGTCGGGTGTGCTTCAACTGCAACGCTCCCATTTAGGGCCGGGAGTTTAGGTTTAAGGCGGTCAAGCTTACGGAGAGCATTTTTATCGCCGTTTTGAAAGCTCATCAGTTCCGGCAAAATATATTTAAGAGTATGCGGCAAGACCGGGGCGGCTATATCTTGACGTAAAGTCTGGGCTTCTTCCAGCCATTGTTGGGCCTCGTTATATTTAGCCTGCTTTACGGCAAGAACTGCCAAACCTTCCAAGCTCCATAATACCCCTTCCAGTTGACCCAGTTCAGAGCGCAAGTTCAGGGACTGGTGGAATAATGTCTCTGCCTCATTTAAATTATTTTGGATCATTCTAAGTAAACCTAAATTGCTGTAGGCATAGCTTAAATCGAGCGGTTTGTGCATCTCCTCCGACATTTCGACACTTTCTTCAAAGAGCTTTTCGGCTACGGCTAGTTGCCCCTGGCAAAGATAGACCAAACCAAGCCGATAGAGGCCACTTGGTACCCGAATCCGGTGGTTTACCTCCCGAAGCATTGCTACCCCTTCTTCCAGGTGCCGGATAGCCTGAACCGGGTCGTTTTTACGCCATAAAATATCACCCAGATAGACTTTGGTGCGAGCAACCCCAGAATGATATTTTGCGTTGGTATGGATAGCCAGCGCCTCTTCCAGCATGGATTGGACTGATTTGTAATTACCTCGTTCCATCAATTGCCAGGCAATATTACAAAGGCTGTCGGCTTCATTGATTGCCTCGCCCAGTACGCGAAATAAATCCAAAGCTTCGTAGTTCAATTGCAAAGCCTGCTCATAGTTACCCAGAATACGGTAAGTTCCGGCCAGACCGCTAATAGTATCACCTAAATTTTTACTGACCCCATTCTCCCGCCAAATTTCGATACTCTGTATAAAACAAGTCTCAGCGGTACGATAATCGCTTTGATGCATCGCCAGATAAGCTACCCCCTCCAAAATCCTGGCCTGCAAAGTTTTTTCTACTTTAGCCCGATTAAGCCACAAAATTTTGTTGAGCCATTGCCGCCCTTGATTAAGATAGCCCCAGCGCCACCAGACTTCCCAAATACTACCGCCCAGCCGAAAAGCCCCTTCCGCTTTCTCGTTTTCAATTAAGTAATCCAAAGCACTCAAAATATTAGGGTGGTCTGCTTCCAGGTGTTTAAGCCAGTTTAATTGGTCTGGTTTTTTTAGATGCACTGCACCGATCTCCACCATTTCGGTAAGGTAGCCGATATAGGCGGTTCTAACCACTTCCAATTCGTCCGCTTCGATCAGTTTTGCCCAGGCATACTCGCGAATAGTTTCCAGCATAGTAAAGCGCAATTCTTCGCCGGGCATCGCTTCTACCTGCCTCAACAAACTTTTGTTGAGCAAGGAAATAATGGTTTCGAGCGTAGAAGTCTTATCACTGTCTAGCGCTTCCGCCATCTCAAGCGAGCAACTATCCACCATGATACCTAATCTTCTAAAGAGTTGTTTTTCCGGCTCGCTTAATAATTGATAACTCCATTCCATCGCATCGACCAAAGTTTTCTGACGGGGAGGAAGGTTAGAAAATCCGCCCACCAGTAGCTCAAACCGGCTATTACTGGCTTTTGCTAAACGGTCTAACAAAACTTGCGGCGAAAATACATTACAACGGGCCGCCGCCAACTCTATCGCTAAAGGCAAGCCTTCCAGATGAATACACAAACTCGCGATAGAGCGGGCATTTGCTTCGGTCAACTTGAAAGCAGAGTTGACCATACTGGCGCATTGCACAAAGAGCCTGATCGCTTCGTTTTCGGAAAGGGTTTCAAAAGAAGTCTCGTCGGTCAGAACGGGCAGATGTAAGGTCGGTACAGTATAGACATACTCGCCATAAAGTTGGAGAACTACCCGACTGGTAACAAGCACTTTAAGTTGAGGGGCCGCCGTTAGTAGTTCCGAAATAGCCGAACCCAACCCTACAATCTGTTCAAAATTATCCAAAATAAGCAATACTTCACGTTTTTGCAAATAATTTTGTAATTTTTTAAACAACGGTAACTGACTTTGGTCTTGCAGCCCTAAAGTCTGGGCAATCGCAACCAACCCCAATTCCGGGGTATTTATGGGGGCCAGATTTACAAAGAAAGCGCCATCCTGGAATTGAGCATACAGTTTCTCGGCTACAGCTAGACTAAGCCGAGTTTTGCCAGTCCCTGCTGTGCCATACAACGTCACCAGGTGGACGGCTGGATCGTCAATCAAATCACAAACTGCCTCAACTTCGGGCTGTCTATCGATAAAAGGAGTCAGCAAAACAGGTAAGTTATTATTTTTGGGCTTAGAGGTACCGCTCACCAAAGGTGTCACCAAATGCAAAAGATTGGTTGATTTAGCCCTTTTGTTCTGATTTGTTATGGGTCTGTTATAACCCTGAAATAGTTTTTTTCGCTTCAAGTTTATTGGTTCTCCTGGAAATAATTATAATTATAAGGTGTCCCCAAAATAAAGGCAATAGATCACATTTTGCAACAATATGAGACTTTTAGACCAGTTTATATAGGTCTTTAGACCTAGACCGCTCGTTGGGTAATTTCACACATCGCCCGGTTAACCCTCTTTTTACGCTTTCTAACCAAATGTGTAATTTTGTAGATGTGCTAATTGACAAAATAGGCTAAATTAAGAAGAGTATCTTTTTAAGAGCGAATTTATAGAAAGGCTAGTAAGACAGTGCAAACAATGGAAAATACGTATCAAACCACCCCTGGTCAGGGTTATAGGGCTGGTCAAGTCATCTTTCAAGAGGGTCAGGTAGGCGAACAGTTTTTTGTGGTATTGGAAGGTACAGTTGGCATTTATGTTAAAAACCAATTGATAGAGACTATTGAGGAGGGGGGCTTTTTTGGCGAAATGGCCTTGATTGGCGAAGAAAAAAGCACTGCTACCGCGATTGCCTATACCGATTGCCGGGTGGTATCCCTCACTTTAGCCGAGATTGACTTGCTAAAGCATTATAACTTACCTTTTCTAAGACAAGTATTAAAGACGATGGCCTATTGCATGCGAATTGTAAGTAGCAGCCCGCCACCTACCTCTCTCTATAATCATTATGACTCATTCATTAATGACGATATAGAAAGGCGGTAATCCCAGAGATGACCTTGAATTTCTTTAAGCACAACCGCAACATCAAAACCTTTTCAGCCGGTGAATTTATTTTTCAGGTTGGTGATTACGGGGATGAAATGTATGTGGTTCAAGAAGGCCGAGTAGAAATCCGTCTGGGTGAGCAAGTAATAGAGGTAGTTGAACCGGGCGGGGTTTTGGGTGAGATGGTAATGATTAGCTTACTTACCCGGACTGCGAGCGCCGTTGCTACTACAAACTGTCAACTTGTGGTAATTAAATCAGAACAATTCCGCTTTATGGTGCAGGAAACCCCTTACTTTGCCGAATGGATACTGGATATTTTGGCTGGACGGGTCACGAAGATGAATCAAAAGATGTTTCCGAGTGACTTTAGTAAGAGACTCAAAAATAATAAAATATCCCGGTAAGGGCGACCCTTGTGGTTGCCCTGGGAGATTGGGCTGGGTTTTCACGGGCAACCACCCTGGGTTGCCCCTACCAGCCCAATGTCTTTGCAATTTGCTGTAAGGTACAAGCCCCGCCATCAAGATTGTAAGCAAGCCCTGCCCTAGTGCAAACTGAGAAAACTCAGGAAGTGGCTGTTAAACTCGGTAGGCTTTTCGATGTGCGGAGAATGGCCGCAATCGGTCAACACGATTTCGCTATAGGAGCCACCGTTGGCCTGATACTGATCTAGCATATGACGGAGTTGCGAGACCATTGGCTGAGGCGGAAAAACTTCCAGACCGGGCCAACCCGGTACGTACCCCAACTGTCCCAGATACCCCATATCGATCAGCGAGTTATCGCCTACAATCAGATCGCTATCGCCTCGTACCCACAGTACCGTCGGTTTGGGGTTGATGGTGGCAAAGCCAGACTGATTAAGATATTTGGGCGAGAGCGTATTGTTAAATCCTAACGGGCCGGGTGCAAGGTTGGGCCAGTTGTCGGAAGGGGTGAAATCGCCCGGATAACTGCCCGGCCCGATTTTGGTAGAAAGCATTGCCGATACATAAATTTCCTCGCGCTCCGGGCTGGCCTTAAAAGGCGGCTTGAAATACAAACTGTTCATAACGTTACGGGGTGAGTTTGGGCTATCGCTGCTGCGGTCGCCGTCTTTCATGCGTTGCAACAAATCCGGGTTGACCAGACCGCCCCCCGACCCGGCAGCGTCCGGGTAGTTTAGCGCACCTTCCAGGCCGTGCGTACCACCGACTCCAAAAGGCGATCCAGCAGCCTGTAAGGTTAGCGAACGTAATGTCGTGCCATAGTCCATCGCGTATTGCATAACCACGTTGCCACCCAGCGACCAGCCCAGCAAATGAAAGCGGGGCAAATCTAAGGCCCGTACAAAGCTATCCAGGTCATCCGAAAAATCCGTGACCCCACGGGTTGCATCGACCGGCAAAACCTCGCTATCGCCATAGCCCCGCATATCGGGCGCATAAATCCGGTAGCCTTCCCCAACCAATGTCAACATCAAATCCTCAAAAAACCAGCTACAACTGACGTTGCCGTGTAGCAGCACTACAGGAGTACCACCCGGTTTTCCGGCTTCCAGGTAAGCTACCTCTAGCCGCTCGGTTTTGATCCGCTGCTGGGTAATGCCCTCAATAAAGTTAATCTCGCTCATTCGCTCTTAACTCGCTTTCGTTGGACTAAGAAGGACTAAGAAATTAGAAATTAGAAGTCAGAAATTAGAAGTAAATTACACTTCACACTCAGCGCTCAAGTCGTCCTATCGTGCGATTAATATAACATGCCGGATACAAGTGGGCAAGCCTTTGCGTTGCGGCAGGTGAGCGTTAGTTTTTTGCGCAGGTTCAAGTAGCGAGACCAGAATTAAGCATAAAATAGACCACCAAGTAGCTTTTATCTATCACGAAGCCAAAAACTTCATACCAGCGTAATATTAGCTTCGTAATCTCGAAATATTAAACCTTTATAATGACATCAACAAGGAAAACACGCAGATTACGAAGAGAGGGATTGAGGGGTCGAACTGGAGTAGGGTGTTACACAGTTCGGGGGCGACGGCGCTCAAGCTCGGAACTTGAGTGCCTGGGTTGCCCGGTCACATAGAAAAATTATACCTGTCTACACTAACCAACCTAATCAGGAAGCCTATCTAGTACCGGGATAGGCTTCCGCTATTTTATAGCCTTTTTATTCCTCAAAGACCTTTTCACCCCGATTGAGACGGAGCGCAATTAAATAGGTCTGGTTGGCCGAGCGCGGCGTAGGAAAGTGGGCCGCCAGATAGCGAGTAGCAGCGACCAGGGCGTGCGGGGCGCAGGCTGCCGTTTCGGGGCGGGCTGCCAGCAGGTAGTACTGCCGAACGGCGGCTTCGAGCGACTGGATCGGATGGAAACCGGCATCCTCGCGCAACAGGGCTTTGCCGAGCGTAGCAATTAGACCGGCAGGGTCGGCCCCGGTTGCCAAATAGCGGGCAGTCAGTTCGCCCGCCCGGTTGACCTGCTGTTGATGGTTGAAGAGGTCAAGCAGTTGCGAGAGCAACTCTTCCGGCTTTACTCCGACGACATCCTGTGCGGTCGGTTGAGGTAGTTTGGTAGCCGGGACGTTTAAGAAGCGATCCAGGTAGATACTCATTGCTGCGTCCCAGACCCCGCGCAATAGTTCGGGCGAAGGGCTGCGGCGCATCGCCTGATGGAGGGCGTTCGAGTAGGTGAAGGTGTGGTGAACCGTGTTCCAATCGTCGAACTCGTTGGTGATGTGGAACTGAGCCACCCGGCGCAAGGCGGCATAGGCGACGACCTGGGCCAGTTCCTCGAAAGTCGCGCCCGCTTCGAGAGCGGTTAAGAGGGCGGTGCTGATCGTCTGCGGATCGTCGCCCAGCAGCACGGGAACCAGGCCAGGCCAGGCTGTAGCAATCTCCCAATGCTTACCCACGCCACGTTCGATAGAATGTGGCATAGCCGCAAAAGCCTGCTCCAAAATTGCAACCAGATTGACCGGGTTGCGCCATGAATTAGTTTCCTCTTGCCGCTCGGCCCCGGTAAAGTTGGGGATCAAACTAGCGAGGGTCACTTCCGCTGCCTGCCATCCGGCCCGGTCGAGCGCCTCGAACGCCTTATTCGTAAAGTCCAGCACATGCCCAACATCGATCAAGCGATGATCGGTCGCAGCGGCAAAGAGCAGATCGGCGATAGCGACCGGCGAATGACCCGCCCGCACCGCTGAAACTATGCAACGTTCGGCTCCTTCAATGTCGCGCACTTCGATAAATTGGCGGAACCAGCGTTTGAGGGTCGGCAAGTCGGTTTCAGTACTCGGCAAGGGTTCAATCGCAAAGCGGGCCGGTTGCCCGGCGCAGTCCCGCGCAATGGCGTTCAGGCCGATATAGAGGGCGCGAGGTTTGTCCTCGGTTTCCAGGTGAGGTAGGAGGTTAATCATAACGGTGCTGATGGTCTGGCCGGTATTCCAACCGCCGCGTCGGTTTCGCGCTCCGTAGTCCAACCCGATAGCAAACGGCAGACTGGCTGCTGCATCCATATCGGACTCGTCGCGCAAAAGCCCCAGCACGCTCTTGGCAACCACCAACCGAATACTGCGTTCCAGGCCGTCTTTGAGGCGCTTTTGTTGGCGTTGCTTGTAGTTGCCTGGTTGGGTTAAATCGAGCCAGACCTGACCGTCCTCGACCTTGACCGGGAAGCTTCGCACGTCGTCGGCCCATTGATCGAAGGTTCCGCCACTTGCCAGATCAAACCGGGCGTGATGCCAGTGACAGGTTAGAATCCCATCGCTGACGGTTCCCTTGTCGAGCGGAAAGCCCATGTGCGGACACCGATTATCGACCGCGTAAACTTGCCCCTCGAACTTGAACAGAACTACCACGTTACTCTCGGCCTGGACGGTCAGGCTGTTTTCGGCCTCTACCTCGGCAAGGCTGGCTACTTGTACCCAGCGGCCTTGCGCTGAGGGTTGCGCCTTCGCCCGTTCGTCAATGGTCAGGGTCATAGCGTTTCTCCTTCTTTAGCTTTAACAGGGAATTTATACACCCTTGCGGGCGCAAACAGGCTAAAATGCCCCAAATCAACCGATTGGCTGATGATACCTCTATCGAATGAGGTTTTGCAATGAGTGTCCGTTATCTAAGTGATTTGATTTTAATTTTTCTTCCGGCTGATTTTTTCTATAACTTTAGAGTATATCCGGCTAGGGACGGTGTAATCGTATTAAAGAACGGTTGGAGAACAGGTGCTTAGTCCAGTATAAGGGACAGGCCGCCTGGACTAACGTACAGGTTTTTGAGCAGGTGCGGTTAATAGATTTTCCGCCGCGATTCGTGACAGCGACGTTACCCCAAAATGTGCCAATATTTAGCAAAAGTTGAAATTCGATCTTTACAAACCGAGCCTTTTTTGATAACATAAACATTATGTTAACTTAAGAGCGCGGGAAAGAAATGGACAAAAAGCCTCGACATACAGCCTCTAAAGCTGGCCCGGCCCAGCGCTCGGCCCATCCCAAAAGCTACTTCTGGTCGTGGCTGGCGCTTAGCGTGCTGCTAATTATGGCGATCCTGGGATCGATTGCCTATATGCGCTTTACCATGTTCAAAGAGGCCACTTTTGGTGGGCGCAACGAGCCTTCTTTAATAGGGCAGGCTCCGGCGGTAGCCACTCCGACCTCAACTGTAGTGGTCTATACTATACCGTCCCTGGCCGATAGCACGCCCGAAACAGTGCCAGCCACTGCCAGCCCGACCGCGTTGCCAGCCTTTACCTTTACGCCCGTGATTGTCCCGGCGGCTACTTTTATCCCGACCGCGACGGCTGCACCAACGGCGACCCCCGCCCCGACCGCCACCCCGGCCCCAACTGCCAGCCCAACCGTGATCCTTTCGCCGACGGCTACGCCGACCCCGGCCCCGGTGCTGGCGGCTTCTGCCCCCATTATCGAGAAAATCCGGCGCGGGCAACGGTTTAGCTTGCTGGTGATGGGCTATGGCGGGCCGGGCCACGATGGGCCGTATCTGACCGATACGATCTTGCAACTGGTCTACGACCCGGCTAAAAAAGCGGTCACGATGATAAATATTCCGCGTGACCTGTACGCCTTTATCCCCTACGGCGGCGGAAACGTCGGCTACTGGGGTAAGATCAATCAAGCCTTTTCGTATGTGATGAATTTGCGTGCGCCGTCCGGCAACCTGTCCAAACGCTATAACTTTAACCCCGACAACGAGAGCAGCAAGGTCGATGCCGCCGCGATTTTGGCAAAAGATACGGTTGAGCAGGTTACGGGTATTCCGGTCGATCAGTGGATGGCGATCAATTTCGAGGGTTTTCGCAAGCTGATCGATGCTATCGGCGGGGTCGATATTTATGTCGAAAGAGCCTTTACCGATACCGAATACTGGCTCAGTAAAGATAGTGCCGGGCGGGTCACTTATCTTAGCTTTAACGTCGGGCAGTATCATATGGACGGCAAGTTGGCAATTGGCTACGCCCGTAGCCGTTACTCGCCCCAGGATAACGGCGACTTTGCCCGCACCCGGCGGCAGATGAAGGTGATTATGGCGGTCAAGGACAAGGCGCTCAAGCCGGATATTGTGGTCAAAGCCCCATCGATCCTGGATGCTTTGCAGGGCAATCTCCGTACCAGCCTGTCTTTTGATGAGACGCTGGCCCTCGCAAATTTCCTGAATAGTGACCAGGGCCACCCCTATGCTGATAATATTTACTTTTTATCTCAGGTAATCGAGTATAATTTCCTGACTGCCGGTAGTAATGAAGCCGGTTTTATCTTCACCCCCAAAGAGGGCAAGGGCAACTATCAGGCGATCCAGGAGTGGCTCAGAATGGGGCTGCAAAACCCCCAACTACGGGGCGAAAATTTGCGCGTACAGCTACAAAACGCGACCGGCGAGGGCCGCTACGGGCCGGAACTGGCCCAACAGTTGAGCAACCAGGGTTTTAACCTCTTTTCGGCCCAAGCGGTCGCACCCCAGGAAGCCAGCCAGATTATCGACTACACGGGCGGCAAAGGCCCAGAGACGCTCAAGCAATTGCAGGGCGACTTCCCAAAAGCGACGGTCAAACCGGCCTCGCCCCCTACCAAAAATTATACCGGCCCGGATATTGTGGTGGTGCTGGGTTCGGACTATGTCAGGGCCTAGCTTTGGTAATTAAACCTGCACGCAGTGACCTAAGATTTGTGTAAGTAGGTGAGGAACTTGCCAAAAGCGGACTTGCTGCTTAAATTAAATCCAGATTGTTGACAGCAGACGGATTTAACTAGAAAGGTGCCATCTTTGGGTGAAAAAATCGGTTGGTCATTCTGAGTAGGCGGATTATGAATATCGGTTGGTCTTCGAGCCATTTTTAACTCCATTTAGCTTTAACAGATGGAGTATTTAGCTTATTGGGATAGGGAGAAAAGCCGACGATCAGAGTCGAACTGATGACCTGCCGATTACGAATCGGCTGCTCTACCAACTAAGCTACGTCGGCCCATTTGAACTCAGTGAGGGGCTAAATTGAGTTCGAGCTGTACTTGAAAAGATACGCTGTTGTTAATATCGATTGTCCTTAAAACTCCCGGCTATTTACCGACAATTCTTCAGACAGACCCAAAATTGCTTGCGTAGTATAACATTTATACCTTTCAGGCGCAACTTTTATGAGCAAAGTAACTGCTCAGTTTGGGATAAAATATTTGTGACATAGGGTAAACCCCAATAATTATTTTAGATTGCTTCGTTAAAATAGCCCTCTGATATACCCCCGCAGGCTTGAATCTGCCTCACGGCTTTACCTCGCTCAGTGGGCTTGTTTGTGTTTAGACAGTAAAGTATAATTCTGGCAGACTGGGAGGATGAGAGATGAGAGATTATGCTTTTGTGGTGTATTACAGCGATGAAGCTGAAGGTTGGGTGGCAGAAATCCCAGATTGCAGTACTGTTCAGCTTGGGAGATAGGCCAGAAGAAGCGGTTAAATAATTGATGATTGCAAAAGTTTTGGGGCTGGCAGCGGCAAAGACCAACAATAAGTCGATACCGATAGCCACCTATCGGTCTGAGCCATACAAAGCGGCATCTTAAAAAGCAAAAGAAAGCGTACAACATAAATGAAAGCGGCGATATTTCACGAATACGGCGAGCCGGAAGTACTGCAAATCGAAGAAGTTGCCATGCCGGAGATCGGGCCGGACGAGGCGTTAATACGGGTACGGGCGGCAGGGCTGAACCGGCTTGATTTGATGATGCGCGATGGGGTTACGCCGGTCAAAGCGCCCTTGCCCCATATCGGAGGTTCGGAGGTAGCCGGGGAAATTACCCAGCTTGGCGAGAACGTGCGAGGCTTTTCGCCGGGGCAGCACGTGGTAGCCGCGCCCTACCTATTCGACCCGGCCTCCGACCCGGACGAAGAAGTCGCTCGGCTCAACGGCGATATTTTAGGTTTGCGCACGAACGGTGGTCACGCCGAATATGTCAAAGTGCCGGGCAACAGTCTGGTAGCGATCCCGGAAGAACTGACCTTCGAGGAAGCCGCCGCCTTGAATCTGGCGACGATTACAGCCTGGCACGCCCTGGTAACGAAGGCCGGAGTGCGGCCCGGCGAAGTCGTGCTGGTACTGTCGGCGGGGAGCGGGACGGGTGCGGCAGCGATCCAGATCGCCAAGTTGTGGGGAGCGCAGGTGATCGCCACCACCAGCCGCAAAGAAAATATCGAAAAGGCCAAAGAGCTAGGGGCCGATCACGTCATTAATTACCACGAGCGGGACTTTGCCAGAGAAGTGCGGTCGATCACCAACCGTCGCGGGGCCGACATCGTGATCGAACATGTCGGGAGGGATACCTGGTCTAAAAGTATGGCTTCGGTCGCCCGCAATGGGCGGGTAGTAGTCTGTGGCACGACCACCGGCAGCGACGCTTCGATCAACCTCTCGACCTTGCTGGCCCGCCAGACCATGATAATCGGCTCTTACGGCGGAACCAAAGACGATGTCAAAGATGTCCTCAAGCTGGCCGCGGAAGGTCGGATGCACGCCATCATCGACCGGACCTATCCGCTTGACGAGATTCGGGCGGCTCACGAACGGCTGGCCGCTCGCCATCAGTTTGGCAAGATCATTATCGTGCCATAGGTTAGCGAAAGATGACAAATTTGATTTCCGAGGCGGACGAAACGCCACGCACTATCTTTGTATCGACTTACTTTGAGCCAGCCGAGATCGAACGGTTGCGAACCGAGGTTGAACGGCGCGGGTTGCACCTGATCTATTACGGCGAATGGCTGACCCCCGCCAGCTTCCCGGCAGAGCATGTTCACAGCTTGCAGCTAAAACCGGAACAAACGCAGACCTGGCTGGCAAGTTTGCGCGAGACCGATATTATGCTCGATTTTGACGCGCTAACTTTGCCGCGTTGGGTTAGCGAAGGGCTGGTTCCGCGTCTGCGCTGGCTTCAGACCACCAGCACCGGGGTCGGGCAGGCGATAGCCAAAGCCGGTCTACAGGAGACCGACCTGCTAGTGACAACTGCCAGTGGTTTGCACGCCACCCCTCTAGCCGAATTTGCCATGATGGGCCTTTTGATGTGGAGCAAGCAATATCCGATGATCGCCCGCCAACAGGCCGACCGTATCTGGAAGAAGTACGCGACCGACGAACTGCCCGGCAAAACCCTGGCAATCATTGGCCCCGGCAAAATCGGGCGAGAATTGGCTCGGCTGGCTCACGCCTTTGGGATGCGGGTGTTGGCAGGGCCGAGCCAATTGGAAGGCCGCACCGCTGCCGATTATAATGCCGACGCACTCTTTAGCACCGACCGACCCGCCTTGCACGCCGCCCTGTCCGAGTCGGATGCGCTAGTCCTGGCGATGCCGCACACCCCCGACACCGAGCGCATGATCGGGGCTGCCGAGTTCGCCGCGCTCAAGCCAGGGGCTTATTTTATCAATCTGGCGCGGGGCAAAGTAATTGATGAAGCGGCCCTGATCGCGGCCCTCCAAAGCGGACACCTGGGCGGGGCGGCCCTTGATGTCTTCGAGACCGAGCCATTACCCGCCGACAGCCCGTTCTGGGGCATGCCGAACGTGGTCGTCACGCCTCATTCTGCCAGCACGGTCTATCAGGAAAACGGGCGGATCATCGACCTGTTTTTGCACAATCTTGACCTCTTTTTGAGCGGGCGGCAGGCCGAAATGCGGAATATTCTCGATAAAAAGCGGATGTATTAAGAGGGATCAACTATCAGGGGTTAGCTTGGGGGCCGGATGGGTCAGCGCCCAACGAGCCTGCCCTTGCCGGATGACGTTGCGGACTATCGAGTGTTCGTTAAGCTGATGGTTGGCAAGGATCGCCGGGTCTACAAAGCTGGCCCTGGTGGTATCGAAGCCGTTGCCTTCGGGCAGCAACGTGCCGCCAACTGCTTCTACCAGATAGAAGTGTAATACCCCGTGAACGGCCCGGCCCGTCGGCATAACTACAAAATTATCGGCTACCGCGACCACCTCACCGGCTTTGACCAACAGGCCGGTTTCTTCCTCAAACTCGCGCTTCAGCCCTTCAATCAGCGTTTCGTGCTTGTTGACCGCCCCACCCGGCAAATTCCAGCTAAAGCTCAAAGTCTCGGCACTCACCATCAAGACCCGGCCCTGCTCATCAAACAGCATCCCGTAAGCACTCAAACGGTAGGGCAAAGCCTGGGGTGGTAGCCAGCGCCCACGCGGGGGGTTCGAGGGTTTGGTATCCAGGTAGCGACAAAAAACATAATCGCGGCGACGTGTCACCAAGCGGGCCGGAAGATACTGCCGGACAGCATGCCAGAGTTCTTCCAGGGCGTGAGTGCGAAAATTCTTATCCCGCGCTGATAATCTTAGGACTTTGAAGTAAAATTTTAGGCTGCGAAACATCGGTTATACCGGGTAAGAGCGACTGCTTTGATCGCCCTTACCGCTGAGATTGTTAATTAACGAGCCACGCTAACAGCAGCAGGCTGGTTGCTCACCTCTGCCACATAATTACAAAGTCGGGTTACACCCTCGATCAGGTCGGCCTCTGCCGTTGCCAGCGAAACCCGCACCATCCCACTCGCGCTCGGCCCAAAAGTCGCGCCCGGAGCGCAAGCTACCTGCTTCTCCCGAAGCAAGGCCTTGCAGAAATCATAGCTGTCCATCTGGGCCGGGCTTATGTCGATCATAATATAAAACGCGCCGTTTGGGACATATTGCAGCATACCGCGTTCGCCCAAAATGCCGCACACCAAATCACGCCGATGCTTGTAAGCGTCGCGCATCTGGCCTACTACGTCCTGGGGGCCTTGCAGGGCGGTCAGTGCGGCCCACTGGTTCGGCTCGGCAGCACAGGCCACGTTTGGTTCGCACACACGCGATATCCAGTTCGCTATCGGGGTCGGTGCGACAGTATAGCCAACCCGCCAGCCAGTCATACTATAGGTCTTGCTAAAGCTATAAACCCCGATCACCCGGTCACGGTCAAATTGAGCGGCGGTAGTCGGTTCGCCTTCAAAGATAAGCTGCTCGTAAACCTCATCCGAAACGACATACAGGTCATATTTTTGGGCCAATTCGACCATCTGGCGCACCTTTTCGCGGCTGTAGACTGCCCCGGTTGGGTTGCAAGGGTTGCACAGGATCAGGGCCTTTGTGCGCGACGTGATACAGCGCTCGACATCCTCGATCATTGGCTGAAAGCCGTTAGCGACGTTCGTCGGGTAGCGCACCGCTTTGCCCCCCGCCAACGTAACCTGGGTGTCGTAGGTAGGCCAACCGGGGTCGGGTATCAAAACTTCGTCGTCCGGCTCCAAAAGCACCTCGAAAAGATTAAACAAGCTATAGGTCGAGCCAGGGGTTACGACAATATTCTCGATCCCAATCCCGTCCAAGCCGTTAAAATTGCGGAGCTTCTCGACCAGCGCCTCACGCAACGGTACAATCCCGGCACTTAGAGTGTAGCGGGTATGTCCCTCTTGGGCGGCTTTATGAGCAGCTTCGACAATATGAGCGGGGGTCGAAAAATTCGGCTCGCCCACTTCGAGGCGAATACAACCAGGGGTACGGACTGCAATTTCGAGTATCTCTCGAATACCGCTCCGCTTCATTTGTTGCGGGCGACTGGCAAGTGCTTTCATTAGTTCGTTTCTCTCCTTAAAATTAAAATTAACCGGGATAGACAGGCTTCACCTGATAGAACTGCCTGTGCTTACCCCGGCTTAACTGACTAATTTATTGGCTCTACTGCGACCCGCGCCTAGAACCTCAAATTTTTACCAGACTATTTTTTGTTTCGATCAGGCTCTTTGACACCCAACAAAAAGAAAATGCCGAGCATGAAATAAATCGAGGCAGCTATAAAGAGAGCCGAATAACCCAGATGCTTTACATTGAAGAAAGTTTCGCCCAGAGCGTTAAAACCGTCCCGCAACGAGCCACCCAACAGGGCGGCCAGGGCTTGCGACCCGGCTCCCGCCAGATTGGAAATGCCCATAAACCGCCCGGCAGCCTCTTTTGGGATCAAATCGGTTGCCAGCGCCCAGTCGATACTGTTGAACGCGCCGGTCGCTATCCCCAAAAGCGAACCATAAATAATGACCTGGGTCATATCGCGGGCCGTACTCATCAGGACAGTGGCAATCGCCCCGACAATGCAAGCAATGATAACCAGCTTTTTGCGGCTCACCCGGTCGCTCAACCAGGCTGCCGGGAAGACTGTCGCCAGACTGGTTCCAACTACCACCAGCAGCATCAATGTATAAGAACTGGTTAGGGTTCCCTCTTTTACCCCGATTACATCTTGCAGGAAGTATAACGCAAAGACCGTAATTGTGGCAATCGCGGTCAACACAAACAGCCGCGAGATAATAAATCGGACAAAAGAACGGTGCTGCAAAAACTCGCGCAAAGTGCCAAAGACTACTTTCCAGCGATCTTGAACTGGTGGGCCACTTTGAGGCTTTTCTTTGACCAAAAAGAGAGTCGGGATCAACGTAAAACTAAAGACCAGCATAATCAGCAAAATCGCCAGACTTGGCTGGCCCTGATCTATAAAGTAGGTTGCACCCGCCACTCCGCCGACGTTACCCAACAGTTGAGCCACCCCCATCGCACCACTGGCCCGCCCGCGCCGACCTTCTGGCACATTGTCGGGTATAAAGCCCTGGTAGGCCCCCTGAGCGATGTTATCAACCAACTGCAAGAATAAATAGCTCAAGAGCAATAGCCACCACTGCCGAAAATAAATCGACATCAGGGCCATCAGGAATAATCCGACAATTACGCCCACCCCGCCAACCAGGATAAAAGGCCGTCGCCGACCCCAATGATGACGGTTTATATCGCTCAAAGCCCCCGCCACCGGCTGCACGACCACCGCAATGACCATGCCCAGAGCGGTAATTACCCCTAACAAAGTACCTTTGTAATTTTCAGGCACCAATTGCTCGTTGAGCTTGGGTAGAATCACGCCGTTGACCGCACCCCATAAATAGCTGATCCCCAGCCAAAAAATACTAACCCAGACATAGTTCAAAAAGCCGAACCGAGGTTCAGCCGCATGGTTATATATAGCTGGGGGGTCAACTTCCTCGGAGGACTGAGAGGGGGTAGGAGCTTGCTGATGGGATGGGTGATATTTTATTTCATCCCACATCTCGACCAGGGTGGCCTCCGGGGGTGCCTCGAAATAAGCGACCGCATCTTTATTGGTAGAACGAGCCGGGGGTAGAGGAGTGGCCCCAACTTCACGCTTCCCCTGCTCAGGCATAGGTCCCTCCTGCCTGGGTCAAAGACCGTTGTTCCTGATACGTTATCCAAGCCAATTATTAAGCCACTTCCTGTTGCTACATTCCTTGCGATAGAAAACAAAACGCCACGTCCAATTCGCACGCTGGCAATTCTATTATAACCGTTCCAAAGCGCTTTCGTAAAGCTTTTAACGACCGGTTTAACCTGACGCTAACGATACCTATCTGTATTTTCCGCCTAAGCCTCCGATTTTTGTAAACCAGGCAGGCGGTGTCAATCCCTAAAATGGGGTTGATTACATTAGAAAAGTCAACCAGATAATAGCATACCGACATTACGGGCAAGCTTACAACGCGCTTAACTGTCTTTTGCAAATAAGCCCAAAAAACAATCACCCAAAAGTCGGCCTAAATCGACCCAATAGATCATTGAAATTTTTTCTAAAAAAGATTATACTAGAAAGAACAGCTTAAAAACTTTGGGCTACTGCGGCTCGAAGGTGGCTAGGACAGCGCCAATATCAAATAAAACTCAGGGAGACACCCGGCAGCCGATAAGCCGGGATGAGGCAAGGGGAATGAATCTGCTCGACAGCCTTTTCAACCGTCGCGACAACAAGTTAAAACGGGGTCAAACCACCGGGAGTTCGAGTGTCGCGAAAGAGCGGCTCCAGTTGGCTTTGGTCTCCGACCGAGTAAAAATCTCGCCTGAACTGATGGAGACGATCAAAGAAGAAATTATCGCCGTCATCAGCAAACATTTTGATATAGACCAAAGCGCAATCGAAATTACTATGGGCGACCGAAACAATCATTTGATTGCTAATATCCCTGTGCGGCGAACTCGTGAGTTCAACCCCCGCGCTTAAAGACATTTTTAACGGAACCCGGTTATCAGGACTTGTTTAGCTTGGAGTTGAGGAGAATTGAATGAGCCTTACCGAAAAATGGCAGCCCGCTGAAGGCTGGCGAGATATTGCGCCCCGCAATTGGGGGTTGCAGGTCATTAGCAAAACGCTCCGGGTCAATACCAGGGGCAATAATGACGTACAAGATTTGACCCGTTCTCTAGCCGAGTTGATCCATAATGCCGATATGCGTAATGGCACTGCAACCCTGTTTGTCCAGGGTTCTACGGCTGGCCTGACTACTATCGAGTTTGAGCCGGGCGTAGTCACCGACATCAGCGAAATGTTCGAGCGGATCGCCCCCGATACTATCTCCTACAAACACGAAGCACGCTGGCGCGACGGTAACGGACATTCCCACGTGCGGGCAGCCCTGCTGGGGCCTTCTATCGTAGTCCCCTTTATCGAGGGGAAACTTACTATTGGCACCTGGCAACAGGTTGTCCTGGTCGATTTCGACAATCGGCCTCGCCAACGCGAAATCGTAGTTCAATTTATAGGAAACTGACCTTATATTTATTCTTGGACTGAGGCGACGCAGCCTCAACGATCTTACTTATTTAGCAATTATCCACAAAATAAATTAAAATATTTTTTCAAGGAGCCTGCATAGGCTCTTTTTGCTTGTACAGAGCTAAATCTCTCCAAGCGGTTGTTTAGCTGGCTGGCCGGTACGACGTGGGTAGGTGTTGGGAGTTGGGCGGATTTTCTCGGTCACGACCAACCGACGCGGGTCGGGGGTCTCCGCTATCTCGCCCAGGAGCGAAAATGGCTCGGTCGGGCGCAACCGACCGCCTAGTAGATTGGCAACCACGTCTGCCCCACTCAATTCGGCTTGCAGATCACCCTTTTTGGGGGCGATAAACAAACCGCCTATCTTGCAAAGCGGCAAACAATATTCCGCCAGCACCGACCAGGCCGCCACTGCTCGGCCCGTCGCCAGATCGTACTTCGCGCGGTGGACGGTTGAGCGGCCCAATTCTTCGGCCCGGCTTGTCAACACTACTACATCCGGGAAACCCAGTTTGTTCGCTACATGCGCCAGAAAAGCGGTCTTTTTGCCAACCGATTCGACCAACGTCAGCTTCAAATTGGGATAGAGAATCTTGAGCGGCAAGCCCGGAAAGCCGGCCCCGGCCCCAATATCGATCAATCGGGCCGCGCTCAAGTCAAAGGGCTGCCCCGGTGGGTCGCCCCGCAATCGGGCCGATGCCAGTGTCAGCGAGTCCAAAAAGTGCCGCGATTGCACAGCCTCATAATCGGTGATCGCCGTCAAATTCATCCGGCTATTCCAATCGATCAATTCTTCATAATAAACCTGGAACCGCCCCAACTGAGCGTCATCCAATTTTAGCCCCAACCATTCTCTCGCGCCACTTTGCAAAAGTTCTAACATATTGTCCTCTTTGGCTAACAGGGATAGACATACCCTGACGGGCCTAAAATTGATTTCCCTAGCCCGGCACGATGATAGCATTTAGACCGCCAGCCGACAAGTCGGGATCTATGGACAATAAGCGATGAAGGATGAGGGATGAAAGGGAAATCTAGGACGGGGCAATGTCACACAACCGCACTACTCAGTCCTCAGTCCTCAGTCCTCACCCCTCACAAGCTCTCTACATTTGCCGACCAGGGCTTATGCGTTAAGCCCAATTAACAGGAGGAATAAGTTGAAGGGAAAGCACCTGTGTTAGACTTAAGGTAGTCAAACCAAGCCAAACACAAGGAGCTTAAAATGAATAATACGCCTAAACGGTCGTCAGTGGCAACTGAAAATCTAGCACATAGCCCTGGAATGCTCCAATTAGACCAGACCACAAGCCAAGGCCCTTTGAGCCAGCCAGTTTTGCTCGAATTCCACCGGCGACTGATAGCCTAAACTGGAATGCAGCCGTCCACCATTATAAATCCGTGACATCCAATCTTCCAGCCCTACTTCTACAGCTCAAAGATTTTGATAATCTTCCAAATATAGCTTCTCGTAGCTTACCGTTTTATTGAAACTCTCGGCGATCCCGTTCTCCTGTGGTCTACCAGGGCGGCTATGCGAAACTACCGCCCCGATTTCGGCCAGCTGCGCTCGATATTGCCCACTGGTGTAGTTACTCCCGTGATCACTGTGATGGATCAGTCCCACCGTAGGCTCCCGATTGGCTATCGCCATTTGTAAAGCTTTGAGGGTTAAAGCCGTATCATTGTAACTACTGACGGCCCAACCGACCACCTTTCGACTGTAAACGTCAAGTAGCGTGGCTAAATAGCCACTTTCTTTTCGGGTACTGACATATACTACATCTCCCACCCAACCGCGGTTCGGCTCGGCTAACTGACCTTGTTTTTTGGCTGGGGCTAGTTTGTTCTCAGCGCCCACCGCTTGGGGGTCGCGCACCGTCGTTTGCGGCTTGCGCTTTCGCAAAGGCTGCCACGACAAACCCCACTCCTTGAGCAACCGCCTTACTTTATGCTGACCAATCGCAAAGCCAGCCTTTTGCAAGGCCTTCGTCACCCGCCGTACCCCATAACCAGCATAATCCTTGAGCAGCTTTTCGACGAAGGTTTTGAGTTCGCTTTCGGCGCTCTGCTGCTGGCTCAAGATTTTTTGGCGAGCGTAATACCAGGCTCGGTTGACCTTAAACAAGCGGCATAACTCACGTATTGAATAGGTTTTTCCCTCCTCAGCCTGAGCAAGTTGGTGTAACTTGTTAATCATTTGGCACCGTTGTTCGGCTGAGATGATTTCAGCATCTGTGAGCCTTTTTTTAAGATCGACAAATCCACGGTCTGCTGACCAATCAAGCGTTCGAGTTCAGCCACTTTATTGCGCAAAGCCCGTATCTCCTGAGATTCAGCAGTATCGGAGTTGGCAGTAGTGCGGGAATGGGTTGGGGCGGTAAAGGCCGCTTCGCCCTTCTCCCGGTAAAGCTTCTTCCAGTTATGGATCAGGCTGTCCGAGAGATTGTGTTCCCGACATAACTGCACCACGCTCTTTTCTCCACTGATGAGCGCTTTGACAATACTCAGCTTAAATTCCGGCGTAAACACTCGGTTTTTCATGCTTCTAACCTCCACAAATTACTCCTACTATTCTACTAGATTTTACTTCATTTGTGGTCTG
This sequence comes from Chloroflexia bacterium, assembly GCA_038210655.1. GTDB lineage: Bacteria > Chloroflexota > Chloroflexia > Chloroheliales > Chloroheliaceae > 54-19. The sequence continues at coordinate 47,031 of JBBQWM010000027.1, read as the reverse complement.
CTAAAACCGAAGCCTTCCAAGTAATACCAAGTTCGCTTAGGTAGCATACAAAAGAATAGCGTTTTGAGCTTATCAGACTGGCTTCTGTACACTACTTATCTGGACTTGGTATAAGTGGGTATTTGTCCTCGCTATACCACAAAGGCCCATCGCCCTCGTCCTGAGCTTTCCTCATTTTTAAGTAAGTCGCTATAGCATCTTTGCACTTCTCACTAAACATGGCTTCCCTCGAACCGGTCTTACCACTTATTTTAACCCTCATGTGGTTAAAATCTAGGTCGCTTATCTTTATCGAGCGAAGTTCACCGATACCACTATCCAGGAAAAGGGTAATCATAGCCAAATCCCTACAACCTAAATAAGTCTTCAACCGGTCTGGTTCTGTGAGGTACTCAAACAACCTGGAAAGTTCAGCCAGTGCAATATGCTTTATGGTTTTGTCTGGTTTTCTGGTGTTAAACTTGACGGCCCTTGTAAAGGGGGTTTCTTCTATGTGACCCTCGCGTTCGAGCCAGTTAAACTATATCTTAAGGGGTCGGCTGTAGTTAGCTACCGTAGCGTATGACAACACGCTTTTTGAGCTTGGTACATCCCACCTGTTTTCTGCTGGCTCACGCAGATAGGCAGCGTACTCTCTGGCATCCTTGATGGATACGTTTCTAGGATGAGCGCCTTTTTGTTTAGCACTTCCCTTATTATTCCACCACCACAAAAACCAGTTCACGTTGAGACGATAGCCACCTATAGTCTTCTCTTCCAGGCCATCTAAACGGCAGAAAGATAACCACTCTTCAAAAAGAGCATAATCTTCGCCTTTCTTATCCTGGATAGTATGGGAAATCGGTTGCTTTGGTTTAACAGGGGATTTATGAATATCAGTTGCTTTTCGGGCCATTTTTACCTCCAACGGTTTAACGTCTAGGTATTATTTCAGCCCATTGGGAAGGTTTGGGGATGGATCGCCAGAGACTTGAACTCTGAACCCACTGATTAAGAGTCAGTTGCTCTGCCAATTGAGCTAGCGATCCATAGAGGGTTTGCAAAAGCATTTAGCCATTGCAAGAGGGATTATATAACGAATATCCTGGAGAGTCAAGCCAAATTTGGCCTGGATTAAAGCCGAACTTGAAAGCGTTGCTCTGGACAAAACCACCCGGACATGCTATCATGATCTTGCCATAAAGGGTTACTTTGTGTGGTATACGCTACAGGCAAGCAGCCGATTGTCCTGTGATAATATAGAGGCAGGTTAACTGCTCTGGCACCAATTTAAGAGATTTATTCAAATGGAGGTCTATAGATGATTAGTTTATCGAGTGAGGCTGCCGTCCAGCTAAGAAAAGTTTTGGCCGAAGAAAATGAGCCGGATTTGGGCCTGCGAGTATTTGTAGCAGGTGGTGGTTGCAGCGGCTACCAGTATCAGATGGTTTTGGAGAATGAGACCCGCGATGGCGACGAAATTATCGAACGCGAGGGCCTCAAGGTTTACGTCGATCAGTTTAGCGTAAAATATCTTCAGGGCGCTGAAATCGACTACGTGAACAGCTTGATGGGTGGCGGTTTTACGATCCACAACCCGAACGCGGTTTCTAGCTGCGCCTGTGGTCAATCCGCCGACTTCGGAGATGGTGCATCTACCGCCCGTGCTTGCGGTCACTAATCCCGGCTTTCCTCAATAAAAATAAAAGCCCTTCTGAACAACGGAAGGGCTTTTTCATGCCTTTTGCAAAACCCTTAAATTGGGCCAAAGTGCCGGTAAAAAAAGCAGTGACTTTTTCTAGCAACCTTCGTCTAAGCTTCTACCTGCTTAAATAAGTAGAACGCAACCAACCATCTTTTAGTGGTCAAATGGTGGGTAAGGGTCTTTAGCGGGGTTAATCAAAGGCAAATTCGGAGGAGTTGGTTATTACAACCAACCCTTCCATTTTGCCAATAGAGAAAGCCGGGTTACTAACCTTTAGCTAAGTTTTGAAGATTAGCTAGGTTATCAAGCTAATCCGTGATAATTTGCCTGTACATTTGATATAATAGCCTTTAGGAACCACTTTTGAAGCAAACCGCTCCTTTTAAAAGTCAGTCCCAATATTAAAGCTAAATTTATCAAATGCTGAATTTATCCGACGAAGAATTGGTAGTCCGTTGCAAGACCGAACTGCCCGGCGATACCCGTAGCTACGAAATGCTGGTGCAACGCCACATGAACCGGGTCTACAGTCTGGTTTTCCGGGTGGTTTGCAACAAAGAAGAAGCCGAAGACATCACCCAGGAAGTCTTTGTCAAGGTCTACAACAATTTGAAAAAGTACGAGCAGCAGGCCGCTTTTTCGACCTGGCTCTATCGTATTGCGACCAACAGCGCTCTTGATGCGCTCGACAAGACCAAGCGCCGCCCTCAAAAGGCGGCACCGATCAAGAACGCTGATAACGCTCAGGAAGAAACCGACCTGTTAACCCTGCAACCTTCTTCCACCGCCGGGCCGGAAGATAGCGCGATCCAGTCCGAATTGCGCGAGTGTATCAGCCGGGTACTGAAAAAGATCGAACGGGAGCAGGCTCGGTTGCTGGTAATGCGCGACTTCGATGATCTGAGCTATGACGAAATCGCCAAATTGCTAGGAGCAGGCTTGAGCGCGGTCAAAATGCGGATTCATCGCTCTCGTTTGGCCTTTCAAGAAGTTTTTAACCAGTTTTGTGGTAGGATTTACCTGACCTCCTCCCCAGTAGACGCGGCGAACGAGGCCAAAACTAAAAAGAAGTAGCCGCTAAGTTGCTGAAAGCATAAAATTATGAACTGCAAGGAATTATCTCAACTCATTCCCGATCTGGTGGACGGCACATTGTCCGCCGAAGTGCTGGCCGAGGCCGAAGCGGTCTTGCCCAACTGCCCCGACTGTCAACGTGAACTGGAGATTGCCCGCCAGATTCGGGCCTTCCTGGTTCAGCTTCAAGCCGAGAATAGCCAGTTCCGAGTGCCTGCCGGGTTTGAAACCCGCCTGCTCGAACGAGTACGCCGACAAAGCGGTGGACTGGATTTGCTGGATTTATCGTCTAAAGCCTTTGCCACCTGGCTGATCGAACTTATCAACTTGCTGGGCGGCTTACTCGAACCAGCCCGACCGTTCCCATCTCGGCCCGGCAACCCGGCCTGAGAATAAATAGAAAGGGCTATCAATGGATTTCAAGCCAGTCCTCGACTCGCTCGGCAAAATCCTGACCGACATTCTGGATTTTATTCCCCGCTTTATCAACGGCATGATAATCTTGTTGGTCGGTTATCTGGTCAGCCTTTTGGTGCGAAAGATAGTTAGTTTTGTGCTGCGGCGGGTGCGCCTCGAACAGATCGCCGAACGTACTGGCCTGACCGGAGCGCTCCAGGGGCTAGGCGTAAAAGCGCCGCTCTCCCAGATCATCGCCCAAATTGTCTTTTTCTTTCTAATCCTTAGCTTTGCGACGGCTGCCGTGCGGTTGATGGGGCTGGCTGCCGTCGCCGAGCTACTCGAAAATGTGCTACGCTTTGTGCCGAGGGCCATCAGTGCCGCCTTGCTCTTGATCTTTGGGTCGATGCTGGCTCGCTTTTTAGGAAATACCGTCTCGGCAGTCGCCGGAAATGTCAACATCACCTATAACCGGGCGCTAGGCCGGATCATCGAATACGCTATCGTGATCTTTGCGGCGGTGCTGGCAATCTCCACCCTGGGGGTCGATACGACCCTCCTGACCAGCAGCCTGACCATTATAGTAGCCTCGGCAGGGCTGGCGATTGCGCTTACCTTTGGGCTGGGGTCACGCGAATCGGCCCGTAACGTGATCGCCGGTTACTACGTGCGCCAAAACTTCCCGCCCGGTCAACAACTCACTATGGGCAACTATAGTGGCATTGTACGCCTGACCTCTGGAGCCTACACCGTGCTAGAAGTGACCGGCGCAGATGGAGCGATCAGCACTATCTCGCTACCCAATTCCTTGTTGCTTCAAGAGGCCAGCATCTCCAATCCGACACCCGGCCCTTCCACCCCGTAATTTCTGAGAGCCAAACTAACACTCTCATTGTAAGTAGCACTTGTAAGTACCACTTAATTATTGTCATTCCGAGCCGCAGCGAAGAATCTGGGTTGCTCCGAGCATTGATCTGTCGGGCTAGACCTGAGATTCTTCGCTACCGCTCAGAATGACACAATCTCATTAGTAGATGGGTTATTTTATACGAATACAATGCCGTAGTGAATAACTGCTCAAAATCCGGCTGACTTAGCTTGAAAGTTGATGAGGAAGTCTAGGGGAGGGGGTTGTAGCGCGTTCCAAAAAACTTAGATGGGCCAGGGCTTCCTCGGCGTTCTCTCTACACATCTCTGGTGAAGGCTGCAAACTGCTACAGACAGAGGGTCGCTCTGGTTTGCCAAACAGCTTACAGTGGTTAGCTTCGCTGAGGTTAATACAGCGCACCCCTGCCGGTTTTCCGTTCGGCATACCCGGAATAAAAGACGAGATCGATGGAGCAATACAACACGCCCCGCAACCTATTCTGCATTCCATTCGCCCCTCCCGGAAATTAACAGGATTGCACATGATGAACAGAATTAAATTGGCTGTAGTTATCCCTAATTGTACAATTGGTTATAAACCGTCAGGTGTCAGGTACAGGCTGTTTACCTGACACCTGACACAAAATGAGCTAAACCCTTCTTTGTAGGAGCGAGCTTCTGCTCGCGATTGAAGCAATGGCTGGGTGTTCAATCGCGAGCAGAAGCTCGCTCCTACAGGGGTCAGTGTAAAATCTAGCGCTTGATGGTCGTCTTATCAGGCTCATTTGCAGTTATGGTCAGGGCCAGTTCGCGCTTGAGTTTTTCGGCCTGCCGCACGTAGCTACGCGCCGCCCACAGACCCGATAAGAATGGCAAGATCAGATAGACCCCTACAAAGAACGGAAGCGCTTCCGGCACAAACAAAGTCAATAGCGCCCAGAAGCAAATCCAAAATACACTCTGCCAGAGCGTAAAGAGCAAGATCGCCATCGCCGGACGACGACTCTTGAACCAGCCTACCCCCAGGAAAGCACACCAACCCAGGATCGTTTCGATGGCGACAATACTGACCGGGTTTTGATTGAGCAAAAGGCGGGCCGGTACAACATAGGGTTGGGCAGTTGTAGTTGCCGGGCGAGTTATCGACTGCTCTGTGCCACTATCGGCGGCATAGAGCGCGTCTGAACCACTATCGGCAGCCCCACCCTCAGAACGGCGGTGAGCCTCAATCTGAGCGGCTTGCACCGAGGCCGCCGGTAGATTGATCGCCAGCAAGTAATTTGAAGTACGGCTAAACCAGTTACCGACCACCCCGGTCGAAGCCGCCAACCGTTGCGACCCGATTGTCCTGAAAACATTGATGAAATAGCCGATATAGGATAGACCAACGATAGCGTACAACACCACCAATATCCAGTCGTGCAACCCGCCGGTTACTTCCTGACGAGCCTGAGCAAAGGTATAACCCTCCCGAACTAATACCCCTTCCCGGATGCCAAGCGAAATCAGGCTGATATACAACACGATTACGCCCACCGAAACCGCCGTCAGCGAGAATTTCGCCAGCCGATGACTATAGAGCGGTCGTTCGGTCATACGCGGCAACACATATAACCCAATAGTCATCAAGGTCAGCGTCACAACCCCCACGATGTTAACCTGAGCGTGCGACATCGGCAAAATGAGTTCCCCGGCTTCACGGGCTTCTTCCAGCCAACGGCTAGTCGAGGGCAGAATTTGCAAAATACCCTGGGTCGTACTGATAAACAAAAAGACCGAAGCTATGCCCAAAAAGACCCCTAGATAACGTTCACGGGCCTGGCCCAATCCACCTTTGAGGGTCAACAAGACGTTGGCGATAAAGCACCACATCCCGATAGCCATCAAGCAACCCATAATCGCAATCGGTAGCGGGTGCCAGATACCCATCTTTTCCCGCGCCAGCGCCGCCGTAATACCCTGCGAAATGACCATATCGCCTTCGATAAAACCGAGCGTGATAAAGGTCAGCCAGAAGCCAAAGACCCCCACAAACAGCGTATAAAAGGAGAAATTAGCCAGTCGTACCGAATAAATCGGGTGGCTTACAAAACGCGGCAAAAAGTAATATACAAAGCCCATAAAGGCGAAAATCACCCCGCCGACCAGATTCATGTGAGCGTGCGAAGCCGGGTCGATCAGTTGGCCTGCCGCGCCTGTCTTGTAAAGCCAATCCAGCGACCAGGGCAACACCTGATAAACCCCCTGAAGCGTCCCAATCAAAAGCGCAATCGAGGCGACTAGGTGAAATTTAGCTGAAAACTTTTCGAGGTTGTTGCCGGTGCGCCGTCCCTGCCAGATCGTCAGGACTACGTTTGTCACGTAAATCCAGTAGCCGATCCCCATCGAGGAAGCCGTGATCGCTTCCGGGAATTTGTGCCAGAAGCCTACAATGTCTTTAGCCTGTTCGTAGGTGTAGCCCTGATGAACCAACGTACCTTCGGCGTAGCCAATCGGGATCAAGGCGCAATAAAAACCCAACACTCCGATAGCGGTAAACCAGAACGAGACGTTGCAAAGCGTCCGGCTATACATCGGGCGCTGGATGATGCGCGGCAACAGATAATAGGTGATCCCAGCAATCGAAACCGTCCCACCCAGCACGACGTTGATATGGGTCAGGCCCAGGTTTGTAATCAGGTGGCCGCCGTAATCGGCATCACGCAGCCATTCCGCCACCCAGGGCAACCGCTGGATCACACCGTGAACAGCCGCCAGACCAAGCGCGATAGCCTGGATTAAAATAAACTTTATCAGAATCGAGTCGTCCGAAAGTGGTTGCCCATCCGGGCCATTCGAGTTGTTGCTGTTATAAATGACTCGCTTGTCATTGGGAACTACAGGCCTTATTTTAGGCCGTTTTGCCATTGTCGCCATTTTTACTTCCTAAACTTCTCCACCGCAAAGACCCAAAACGCGGTGTTATAAAACTCTTATAGCAAGTTGCAGAATTACTGGTCCGTTCTTTGTAGGGGCGACCCTATGTGGTCGCCCTCATTGACCTTGCATGGTGTTCATGGGCGACCACATAGGGTCGCCCCTACCAGCCCAATGTCTTTGCAATTGGCTGTAATCGAGTAGGTTACTTTTTATCCAGGCCAGTTGTTACCAGCCTATCCGAAGCGGTGGCCTGATCGGTAGTCACAGGCGAGGCCGGAACCGGCGGTTGCAATTCATCGACCGGGGTCGGGAAGACCTCGCCCTTGCGCCCGATCACCACCACAATCCCGGCGACCACGCTTGCCACCCCAACCCAGACCAACCAATCGAAGTTGATACCGGCCCCCTTGCCCTCGGCTACCCCGATAGGCAACCGAAATTTGACCTTATCGCTCAGATCGGAGCCGTCCAACTGGATAAACCAGTGACCGTTAAAGCCAAAGCGGACGCTAGTCTGGTATTCGCCCGGTGTAGTTGCAACCGGCGTAAGCGCTAGTGGCCCAATATTGGGCGTGCGCGGGCCGTTATGCTCCTTCTTGACCTGACCGCTATAGTCGCGGATCGCCGTGAGATTGAGCCGCAAATTGCTGACAGGTTGTCCCTGCCGGTCGGTCACTCGGAAGCGAAAGGGTAAATCGGTCTCAGCAGCGTGGTTAGCCCCCAGTAGGGGTGCGACAAACTCGATGGTGTAGTTTCCCGCCTGTTGTATACGGGCCGGGTCTACCACATCCTCGGCGTGGGCCAGTCCACCCAGGCTGAACAGAGCGGTCAGGGCCAGCAAGGTTGCCAGCAAACCGCGCCTGAGTGTCGAAACTGGCCCCAAAATTGTACTTCTCTCGATCATTTTGCTACCTGTCGTCGGATTTTATAACACAGATGAACACAGATTTGCTGGGATGAACACAGATTAAAGAACTAATTAAAGATTAGAACTTTACATCTTTTCCTAAAATTATCCGTGTTTATCCGTCCCATCTGTGTTCATCTGTGTTATAAAAATCATTTATTTTGGCGTTTCTTCGCCAACCGTAAAATAGGCATAATAGCGCCCACCGAACATCCCACCAGACGGCGCATCAATCCCATATTTGCCATCGGGCCAGAGGCCATTGGTCGGATTGACCGTCAGGGTATAGAATTTAGGCTCCTTGAGATATTTGGTCTGGCGAGTATAGCCGCCATCGATTTCGTGGTTCTTGTTCGGGCCGTCGATAAAAGTAATAAAATAGTTTTCGGGAACCTCAAGTTGTTTGGGTGTAAAGATCACTTTGAACGATTTACCGGCGGGCAAGTGGGTAATTTCGCGCTGATCGTAATCGCCCGGTTGGGTTACAACAATCAACTCCCGGAAAGTACTTTCCCCCTCCACCTGAAGATAAATCTTATCCTGGTAAAGTTGGTCGTTTTCCACGAAAGGCTGTAAGTACGGCTCGTTCATACCGACCCACAACATCAAAATGCTAAACAAAACCATGACCACAAACATCGTCCCGACTATTACAAAGGCAAACCGCCCAGCAAAAAACCCGACGCGGTTCTCACGCCCCGGCCCATATAGCAAGCCTTTGGAGCGGCGCGACGGCGGGGGGCGGTTCCCATCATCTTCGGTTGGCGGTCTGTTTAATACTTGCATTGTTACTACCTTTTGCTACTACCTTTTGACTTGAGCTAAAACTAGCTACCCAATATGTTCGTAAACCATGACCGTGATCGGCTCGGCTTCCCTGGAAAGTTGTTTCTCCAGTTCCTTGATGGTAGGCTGGTTGGCGTAACCCTGTAAATCCTCCAGCGTACTCCACTCGGTAAAGATCGTAAAAACCAGTTTACCGTTGACCGGTGCGACCGAAGCCCAGACCGACGACTGCACCAGCCCATCCAGCGACTGCGCGATGTATTTGCGGCCCGGTATCAGCGCATTGTAGACCAACTTGCCCGGTTTCATTTCCTCGGCCTCTTCACGAGTCAGGGCAAAGGTGGTAGTGCGGATAAACGACATTGGCTTAAATCTCCTTCGCAAACAGGCTTTACTTTGTAAAATGGGTTCCCAGCGTCAGATTGATCCAGGAATTGCCCACCCCAAAGAAAATGATCGCCATCGTACCCATTGCTATAATCGCTACCCCAATCATAAAAAGCAACATCAAGGGTAGCCCTTTGTCATCCGCTTCGCGTGGCTGAAAAGTCGCCGAGACATCTTCTTCCGGCAGTTCGATCATTTCCTTGATATGCTGAAAGCGGTCGCTCTCCACCAGCTTTTGATTTGGCGGGCTAGAGGACTCGTGTTCGGGTACTGTTATCTCTTCCATTTGACTTATATCCTTATCTTTAGGACTTCCGCTTGGCACAGTCGCTTTGAGTTCATTTTGTGCTTTTAAAGCTAATGTTATAGGCTCAAAGCGAAAGTTGTGATCCTGAAAAGTTCAATCGAGCAACCTGACGTTAATATTGAGTGCCGGTAATGATCGAATTGACGATATAAAGCACCAACGTAACGGCGATAACAACATAAACCGTGATCAGAAAGTAAGGGATTTGCCCGTAGCCAGCCTGGACAGTCCCGGCGAAATCTTCGGCAGTACGTTCAAAAGGCACTTTCCGCTCGTGCTTACTGCGACCACTCCGCGCCCACAACCAGATCAAGATCAGAAATAAGACCGCAAAACCAAACGTGATAAGCTCAATCGACCAATTGGGTTGCCAGGGCTTGATGTTATTAGGGTCATAGCTTGCAGCCTGATGAAGCACGTTCAAGAAACTGTTGCTCATTTTAACTTAACCTTTCTCTCTAAGCACCTATCCCAATCGGTTGATCGTAGGAGCGACTCGTCAACTGGTTGTCTTCCGAACCGGGCGACCACAAGGGTCGCCCCTACCGGGAGCGGTTCTAAGCCTCGGTCAGCGCGTACTGGGTTACGTCTTCGCCATCCTCATCCATCGCAGACAATTCGAGCATACGACGCTTGATCTCTTCGGGATTTCTAAATTCGCCGTTGTACCAGCTAAACATGATCCCGATGGCTGTTATTATCACAAACAAGATCGCCACCACCAACATCGGGCCTGCCGCCGCGTATTCATCGCCACCGACCCCATCGTGGGCCGAAGCGGGCAACGCCACCGTCAGCAACATGGTCATTACCAGCGTAATCGAGATCAGAATTTTGCGCTTCATAATTCTTACTACCTCTCGCTTAAGACGCGCCACTCAGCCCTATTTTGCCGGTGTAGTCGTCTCGGCCTTTTTGGTTGGCAAATTCTTGCCGTACTGGAAATCTTCGTTGTTCTGGTCGAAAGGAGCCGGTTCTGGCCCGGCCAGACCACCTCGTACCACCATCTCCGGCTTCAGATCGGCATCCTTCACCGTCAAGCCGCCGTTCGGGATCGTCCGCAGGAAGTTTATCACGTCCCAGATGTCCTGGACAGTCAGGTAATCGCCCCAGGCTGGCATGGCACTTCCCGGCAGACCGAACAGCAAAAAGTGGTAATACTGGCCTTCACTATGCTGCTTTTGAACCTCAGCATTGGTAAAGTTGAAGGCTTTCGGTTCCAGGTAAGCCCCTGCCGGGCCATCGCCCTTGCCGCTCGTGCCGTGACAACCGATGCAGTTGGTTATATAGACCTGCCTGCCGTGTAGTAAACTGCGCTGGGTGGCTGGGACAGCACTTTTAGTATTAACCCAGGTCTCCGGCACTAACGTTTTCAGATAATCGAGATGCTTTTGCGAATAAGGCGTATCAGTGGCGGTTCCTGCCGCGCCGCCCTTACCTTCCAGGCTGGTAATCAACTCTTTCTTGGCATCGCCCTGCACCTTCGTCCGCGCATCTGCCGCCTTCTGACCGAGGCTCTGGACATAACTGATTAGCTTATCCAGTTCTTCGTCGTTCAGGTAATTAAATTGCGGCATGATCGAGTTCGGACTGGTAAAGCGGGGATTCTTAAAGTGGGCTTTGTGCCAATCGTCGGGGTGAACGCCGCCCTCCTGCGAAAGATCAGGGCCAGTGCGCTCGGTTCCCAGCAACATCGTCTTTTGAAAGACGTAATCTCCAGCCTGAGCGACCCGCAAAGCCTTGCCACCTCCGGCCGCCGTCCAGTCTTGCGGTCGAACATACTGAGTATGGCAATAGACGCAGCCGTTGCCCATGTAGATTTGTCGCCCTTCTTCTTCTTTATCGCTCAAAGGACGAGCAATATCCGAGGGGGCAGGCTGAAAGGTGAGGGTCGATAAGCCCACCGTCATAAAGGTTACACATATCATCATTAGCGCGGCTCCGGCTAAAACCGTGCCAAACGTCATCTTCATAGCGAATCCTCGCGCTTCTTAATGGCCGACCCGACTACTTGGGAGTAGGTACGACCTTCGGCAGAGCGTTATTAGCCGTCTCAACGGACATCGCGGTTCCAATGATAAAGACCGCAAAAGCGAATATCACAAACAGGACAATCAAGGCCACCAAAGCCAGTTCGATTCGACTAGCCTGACGACTCTCCCGAACCGGTTGATACTTCTCAGCGAGCGTTCCCTGCGGAACAATTTCAGGTTGTTGTGCCATTTCGCTAACTTCTCCTGTCTATGCGCCGACTTCTGCCAGCGTTTGCGGCATTCCGGCTTCCATTCGTTTGCCACTGCGGACGGTCTTGTAAATATTGTAAGCCTGGATGTAGGCCCCAATTACGACCATTGAGCCGCCAATCGCCCGGACTGCAAAGTATGGTTTCAAATCCTGGACGGTCTTATAGACTGGCTCACCCCGCAACCATTCCGCGCCCTGGATCAGCCCGACTACTTGCAAACTTATCATGATTAACAAGAAGCCACTCACCACCATCCAGAACTGAATTTCAGCCAGACCGGGACTATAAATCCGCCGCTTGAGCGTTACCGGGATAATATAGTAGATCGCCGCCATCGCCCAGGTCGTCATCGTGCCGAGCAAAGCCAGATGAGCGTGTCCTACAATCCAGTTGGTAAAGTGGATCAAGCGGTTAAAACTCTGGACGGCCTGAAACGGCCCTTGAATACAGGTTATAAAGTAGAAGACTGTCCCCACCAGCGCAAATTTTAAGGGTAGCGAGGCATATAAACGCCCCCAGTTGCCACGCATCGTCATCCAGATGTTAGTCAAGAAGGTCAGCACCGGGATAAACAGGGCCAGCGAGCCAACCGTCGCAATCGTCTTGAGATAGCCGGGGGTCGGGGTCGAGAGAATATGGTGCTGCCCGACCATCGTGTAAAACAGGCCCAGCGACCAGAACCCGATCATCGACATAATGTGGCTATAGACCGGCGTGCGAGTAATGACCGGCACAAGATAATAGACCAGCGCGACCCCACCGGGCGTAAACCACAGCCCCAAAATATTGTGACCGTAGAACCAGTTCCAGGTCGCGTCGTTGATCCCGGTCAGCGAACCGCTAAAGGTTTGCTGATTAGTGGGCGAACTGGAATTGCCGATCAAAGGCGACCAGATCACGTTACCAATCGCGTAAACCATCGGCAGCCAGATAACCGCGCCGATAATGTACCACAGGCTGACATAAATCCGTTTTTCATTGCGTCGGGCTATCGTCATCAACAAGTTAAAGGCGTTGAGCAACAACCCAATCATTACAAAAACGTCCAAAGGCCAGATCATTTCGGCATATTCGCGGGCCTGACTGAACCCCGCCATCAAGGTCAGGATCATCAAAATACCGACGATATTCCAAACCCACATCGTAATCTTGGACAGGTTTTCGCTCCAAAGGGGCCGCCCGCACAGCTTAGGCACGATGTAGTTAAAGGCTCCGATGTTTGCCATTGTGAGCCAGAAAAAAGTTACACTGTTGACGTGGATCGGGCGCAACCGGCCAAACGACAGATAAGAGATACCACCCAAAAAGTCGGGCGATACCATTTCGATTGCCGCCAGCAACGCGAAGGTCGTGCCTACCGCCAGCCAGATTACAGCGCTATAGATCCAGGCTCTTGCAGCGCTATATTCTTCATTTCCATACATCTTTGTCTAGCCTCTTCTTTAGTACGAGTACCGATGGTCGAGCCTTGAGGGATGAATTTATAGATGTTCAAAAAAGATTTAGAATGTAGGGGCGACCCTTGTGGTCGCCCTCGGAGACCGTACAAGGTGTTCGCGGGCGACCACAAGGGTCGCCCCTACAAAACATTATCTGATTATCTATTAAAACTCAGCCTCCCTAGCCCACCTTCAGCACTCTTGGCTTACCATTCTTCTAAAATCTCTGGTCGGGCGAGCAATAGTACTCCGATCAGAGCGAACAAGTATTGGTTTGAAATATTGAACAGGTAGCCCCCAGTAAAAATCAAGATCAATCCAAAGGCTGCCGCCCGCTCTCTCGTCCCAAGCCGCAAGTGGCCCAGGTTGAAAAAGACGGTATACAGCAAGAAAAAGAGTGCAATCACGTACAACGCCAGAGGCAGTTGCATGGTGTAACCCAACGCATACAGCCCCAAAATCGGTACAATATCCGACTCGGCTACGGTCAGGAAGGTCAGGGCCAAAAACCCACCCGCCAATCCCACCGCACCCAGCAAAGCAGGCCAGTTCCGCACCATCGAGCGGGCCGGACGTTCCCCGCCTCCACCATAATTCAAGTATAGCCCAATCCCGTTTAACAGTACCGCCCCTTCACCGAACATCAGCATCGGTAGATAGAGGTTTTGTAGCCAGTTCCAACCAGCTAGTTGGGCCGGGTAGTCCAAAATTAGCTTGGCAGTAATCTGTACCACATAGCCGGTCAGAAGTAGACCGATAAACCAGCGGGCCTGCCAACCTCGGCTGGATTGCCAGTAATCCACCGCCAGGGCCGTAAATGCTACGATCTGGGCTACCCTCAGCAAGAACGAAACAAGTAAATTTTGTACCAGGGCCATCTGGATAAAGGTCAGGCCCAGCACCAGCATAATTCCCACGACCGCTACCGTCAGCGCCACCGAGCGAGTTTCAAGCCGCGTCGTTCGCCCTTTGCGAACGACCGCTCCACCATCGCTACGCTGCCCAAACCGACCCAACTCGCGCAACCGGCCCAGCGATAGCACCAGCATCACCACCCCTAGCACCACCGCGAAATTCAGTACGACTACCCCGACCTGAGTCAGTACCGAGTAGACCGCCTGGAAAGTCTCCTTCTTGGGGATAAAAATCCCGATCCGCGAGAAAGTCCGCCACAAGAGCAGTTCCAGCACCGCCGCCACCGCCAGCGCAATCAACACCGGCCTGACCAATCTAGGCCCGACCCGTTCGGGCCTGCTTACCGCCCCTTCGCGGCTGTCCCGTATTCCCTTTGTCTGATCTAAATTTACTGCCATCTTCTCTCAGTGCTAGATCCATAATCTATGGACAGAGCCATATCTAACAAATTACTTCCGCCCCATGTGTGACACCGCTCTGTCGGTGGACGATCTTATTCATCCCTCATCCCTCACTTACTTCCCGGTTGTTGCTTGCAATCGGAAGGGCGTTTACCGCCGGGGAGCTTCGATTCATCCGGGAAAACCTTTGTATCGCAAAGCGGGTTATCCAGGATTTGATCGGAGCCACTTGGAACCGGGCCAGTATAACCACCGGGCGCATCCTTGCCAAAGTTCGGGTCAAACTGAAGCATCAATTCCGGCTTCAGATCGGCATCCTTGACCACCAAACCGCCCTTCGGGATCGTCCTGAGGAAGTTGATTACATCCCAGATGTCGTTGACGGTCAGATAATCGCCCCAGGCTGGCATCGATGTACCCGGCAACCCAAACAGCAAATACTGATAGTACTGACCATCACTGGCGGCTAAATGCAATTCCGGCTTGGTAAAATCGCCAGGGTCGGGCTTCATAAATTCAGAGGCCGGGCCACGTCCGTTACCGTACTGCCCATGACAACCGATGCAATTGGTCACAAAGATTTGTCTACCGTGTAGCAAACTACGGTCGGTCGGCGACATTGCGCTCTTGAGGTTCTTCCAGCTTTCGGGAACCATACTCTTAATCTGAACCAGATGTTCCTCATAGCTGGCTTCCCAGGCTTTGAGAACTTCCTTTTGCTTGTCCTTGAGCGCGGTATAGCGGGCATCTGCCGCCTTCCCACCCAGACTCTGGACATAGGCAATCAGGTCTTCTAACTCGCGGCCCTGCACATAGGAAAACTGGGGCATAATTGAATTGGGGCTGGTATAGCGCGGGTTCTTGAAGTGGGCGCGATGCCAGTCGTCCGGGTGCAACCCCCCTTCCTGCGAAAGGTCAGGGCCAGTGCGCTCGGTTCCTAACAGCATCGTCTTTTGAAAGACATAATCTCCGGCCTGCGCGACGCGCGAGACCTTACCGCCCCCGGCAGCCGTCCAATCTTGCGGACGCACGTACTGAGTATGGCAATAGACGCAACCGTTGCCCATGTAAATTTGCCGACCGCGCTCTTCCTGCTCGGTCAGGGGCCGGGCAATATCCGACGGGGCAGGCTGGAAAGTCAGGGTCGAGAGACCCACCGTCATAAAGGTCACGCATATCATCATCAGTGCCGCTCCGGCCAGCACCGTGCCGAAGGTCATTTTCATGCCCGCTTTCCTCCTGGACTAGCGACAAATTTTGTGATCGGCCCACAAGCCAAACCACAACCGGGTCTCCTGGCTTTCTTATCGTGAAAAAAACCAGGCAACTGGATAGAAGCACCTATCTTAACGAATACTGCGAAACTATTGCTTAATTCTCGTCTTACTAACATGAACAGAGCATTTCTAGGGTTTGTGTAACCTGTCACTATTATAGTCAGATCGAACTAACTTGTCATGGCTTTTAAGGTTGAGAAAGGTTAAGAATGGTTAATTTATTGTAACTACTCAGCCCTGTCATTCTGAGCGAAGCGAAGAATCTAGATTCTTCGCTTCGCTCAGAATGACACGGTTGAGGCTGGCTGAACACTTACAATTTATTTACGATCTGTTAATACTTGGGGATATAACACCGAAAAAATAGGCTTATCTGGCTTATGGGCGGGCCGGAACCGCTCCCAGGTTGTAGCGACTGGCCGGGTTGTACAAAATCCACCCGGTTCCGTTGCCCGCTTGCAACTCTTCGACCGCCCGAATTTCGTCGCGGATTTCATTCTCGCCGTAAGTAACACTGTTACGGCTAAAATCCTGGAGCCAGGGTCGTACCTGGGGTAAACGCTCTTGAAGACGGCTCTGGGCGCTCAACATGGTTTGTTTGACCAGTTCGTAGGGCTTATTGAGCGGTTTGTCGATCCCAAAGGCCCCCGGTTCCCATTCGACCGGGTAGATGATTGGCGAGATATAATCGGTCTGGGCCGCCATCAACTGCACGTTCATCCCGATCCCCAAATCTCCACTCTCGATCAGCGAACTACCAAAGACGGTTACAGAGGTGTAAACACCGAGCGGACTAAGCCGATCACGGGCCGCTTTGAGAAAGCCAGTGATTGCTTCCATCCGAGTATTGGCGTTAGAAGTTTTGCCTTCGGGCAGACGATAATCGATGTCGGTCAGCTTACCCACAAAAGGGAAATTCAGCCCGGCAAATTGGACTTCGTCGAACCCGGCGCGGGCGGCTTCTTCCGCCAACCCCAAATAGTAATCCCAGGCTTCGCGCTGGTAGGGGTTGATCCAGTTAAAACCGCCAGCATCAGTCCAGGGCTTGCCGGTGGCCCGGTTCATTAAAGTCCATTCCGGCTTTAGGTCGGTCAAAACCGGGTCCTGAAAGCAGACGATCCGGGCAATCGTATAGAGCTTTTTGTCCTGAAAAGTTTTCAAAAGATTGGGCAAATTTGGGATGCGTTTATCGTTCCCGGCCCCGGCACTGGCGGCCAACGGTATTCCGCTATCAAAAAGAACTTTGCCCGACTCGTCCTTTAGATCGACTACCACCGCCGTCACTCCACTCGAAGCCAGGGGAGTCATCACGGTATTAAACGCGCTAGGACTGGCGATGTCGGCAGGGGCGATATAGGCCGCTTTGACCGTAATCGATTGAATGGTAAGTTCGAGCCGAATGGTCTTGTCATACGAAAAGGTACTGCGTCGGAAGCCCGCCGCTCGGATACTGAGCGTGCCGCTTTCGGGCGCATCGGCAAAGCTAAAACTACCATCATTAGAAGTCTCGACCGTCCGAGTACCAAACGTAATGGCGGCCCGTGCGACCGGTTGACCTTTTTCGCTCTTGACCTGCCCCCGTAGCAGGGTCGGAACCAACTTTATCTCACTCGTATATACGCCAGTCGGTTTTAGCTGAACGCTACGGTAATTGCTGACCTGGGCCAAGAGGCTATAGTTATCGGTGGCCTGGGCAAACTCAAATTTACCGCTATTATCGGTCAGGGCTTTGGCTGTTTCCGGGATACTGGCGGTCTTGGATTGTTGTTTGTCGTTGGTCAAGCTAACATTTACGCCAACCAAAGGCTGCCCGCTATAGGCATCCAGCACTGTCCCTGAGACAGTCTTGACCAAATTTTGCTTGCTATAGAAGAGTCCGCCGAGGCACAATAAGGCCAGTACAAGGTAAACCAGGGTCGGGGTTCGTTTCGGGGCGGTTGGGTAGCTAAGGCTTCGGCGACGACTCGGCGAATAGCTGGTACTTCGGCGACGACGACGCGCCATAAGGTTCCTCTCGCAAAGAAGTCAGAAATTAGAAATCAGATATCAGCCTTGAGGAGTTACTGATACCTGATTTCTGACTTCTAAGGTCTAAATTACGGTTTGTTGTTGCGGGCGGTAGCTGCCAGCACCGAATTGGTGTATTCGCCGGTCGCATTCCAGAGCGTCCAGCCCCAGGCCCCCTGCTTTTCGGCGGCATCAATTTGCGCCCGCACCCGTTCCGGCGTGTTCTTGATGGTCGGCTTGCCCCAGGTCTTGCTAAAATCTTCTAGCCAGGGCCGGTACTTCGCAACTGGCTTAAACTTGGCTTCGATTTTGTTAGCAATAATCCCGCTCTTTTCGATGATAACACCAGGATATAGACCGGGATGGCCCGGATAAGCCTTTTCGTCCAGCGTTCCAGGGTCGAAATGGCTGGGATAAACCATCGGACAAATATAATCGCTTATCATCATCAAGTCGTTATATTGCTGCCCGATATTGTTATCATCCTCGCGCCATAGGCTGACCCCAAATACATCCAACGACAAAAACGTGTCACTGACCTTCAGCACATTGTAAGCTTTTTGGACGATATTGTTGATTGTTTTGGTGCGAAGGGCTTCGTCCTTGTTTAGCTGCGTCCAGCTAACGCCCCCTTTGTACTGGATGTCTTTCAATACACCATCGGTCGGAAACCGAATATAGTCGTACTGAATTTCGTCAAAACCCTGGTCGGATAATTCTTTTGCCAGCGCCGCATTATAATCGGCTACTTCCGGCACAAACTGGTCAGGCCAACTCAGGCCGTTGTCATCCTTCCAGGAGCCGCCGGTCTTGATGCTCTTGATTGCCCATTCGGGCTTGGCCTTTGCCAATCCAGGGTCGCGCATAACGACATAGCGGGCAATCATATAGACGTTGTGCTTTTTGGCTTCGGCCAAAATCTTCTGCACGTCCATCAAAACTTCGGCATTGGCACCCTTCTGTTTGACCAGATTAAGCTCTTTTGCCAACGGAACCTGGCTGTTGTACCACAACAACCCGTCATCGTCGTTCTTCATGCCCAGGACGATAGCGTTCATCTCGCCCCGTTCGGCCATCTTCCAGTAAGGTGCGAAAAGATCATCGTAGTTGGCCCGAATTGCCAAAATACCCGGCACGTAGATCGCCCTGACCATAAACGGCTCCATCTTGGCCCCTTTAGCGAGGTCGGCAGCCTTAAAGCTTTGGATTTTGTAGCCAGGAGCGCGTACCTTGAGCGTGGTATTCTCGTCGCGCTTGAGATCGTTAAAATAAAACTTGCCGTCTTCGCCACTGGTTGCCATCTGCTCTCCGGCCTTGACGACTGCGTTAGGGATCGGTTTGCCGGATTTAGTATCGGTCAGACTGCCGTTGAAAGCGGTCGAGCGCACCGTCAGACTCAAGGGGCTGTTGACACTGCCAGCGAGTTGCTCTTTAGTTTCGTAGCCGATCAATTCCACCCTGATTTTCGCATCGTCGGGCAGCCCACTAAAGCTAAAGTTTCCGGCTTCATCCGTTGTAGTAGCCTGACTGCCACCCCAAACCAGCCTTTTAGCAATCGGTTGTTGGCTCTCGGTATCGATCAGCGTGCCAGTTATTAGCCGGGGCTTGAGTTGAACCGCGCGGGCCGCCTCTTTCGAGAGCGGGAGCGGGGCCGGTTCAAAACCCGAAGCCGCTACCGTTAGCTTATCTTTATCGGCAGGTAGCTTGGCGATGGTGAAAAGACCATTCGGGTCGGTCTTAACCAGTTCAGTACCATCGGCCTTTTTAATAACGGCCTGCGCCAATGGCAACCCAGTAGTGGCGTTGTAAATTGCGCCTTCTAATTCCGGGCGACCGCCGCCATTATTATTAGCCGTTTGAGCGGAATTGTTTCCAGTGGTGTCTGTGGGGCTGGAATTACCAAAAAAGAAAGGTATGACGAACTGCCAAACCAAAAAAAGACCAACCAACCCACCTAACGCTCCGAGGATCAGTTTTCCCCCGGAACCGAACGGTGTAGTTCTTTTTTTCAAAATGCTATATCCTCCATACTGCGTAAGTTTGTTTCCTCAACAAAAGTGGTAAGCAACCGAACCGCTAACCTTTCGACTTTTGCAAAATCCTTCCGCAGAATTATGAACAGAATGCGAAGTACTGTGAGGGTCATTTTAACCGGGAGTGTTCTGGCTGTCAAGCAATCAAGATTGGGCTGCAAATTTAAGAAAGTTGGCGTAGACTTGCAAACCTAACTTACCGCTTTTTTCGGGGTGAAATTGGGTCGCCATCCAATTATCCTGGCTAAAGGCACAGGCAAACTCTACCCCATAATCGACCAACCCGACCACCGCCGGTTCGACCGCCGGGGCCGGGTTCGGGTAATAAGAATGGACAAAATAAAAGTAAGAATTGTCCGGCACATTCTCCCACAAAAGCGAAGGCCGTAGCTGTTGCACCGAGTTCCAACCCATCTGCGGTACTTTCAGGCCGGGCTGAACTGGAAAGCGCGGTACGTCCCCCGCCAAAATGCCCAACCCGGTCGTGTCGTCTTCTTCCAGATGATCGAAAAGCAGTTGCAACCCGACGCAGACCCCCATAAAAGGCCGTCCGCCCCCGATCCGCTCCCGCACGACTTCCGCCAGACGGTTCTCCACCAAATTATTCATACACTGGCCCGCCGCACCCTGGCCCGGAAAGACTACCGCGTGGGCTTCACGTATGCGTTGGGGGTCGCCTGTAATCTCGACCGTCGCGCCCTCTCCGGCAACCACCTGCAACGCCTTCTGCACGCTCCGCACATTACCCGAATCATAATCTATTACTACTATCTTCATAGCCAAATCCATCTTTTATATTAACAGGGATCGACACACCCTTACGGGCGTTAACAGGATTAAATATATTTTGTAGGGGCGACCCGATGTGGTCGCCCGTGAACACCGTGCCGGGTCTCCGAGGGCGACCACATAGGGTCGCCCCTACCAATCCAAATAGAACTGAATTTAAATCCTAAATCCCGTTCATCCTAAATATCCCTGTTAAACACTCCTATTCAATCTTCCCCTTTGTACTGGGTAGCGAAGTGCCGGTGATACGGACGGCCTCGCGCAGAGCCTGGGCAAAGCTTTTGAAGATCGCTTCCAGGATATGATGCGAGTTTTTGCCGCGTATTTTATCGACATGCATGGTCAGGCCGGCATTAAAGGCGACTGCCCGGCAGAATTCCTCGATAAGCTGGCAATCAAACTGCCCGACTTTCTCCGGCAACCCTTCTACCTCGTAGACCAAAAAAGGCCGTCCCGAAATATCGAGGGCCGTCCGTACTAGCGTCTCGTCCATCGGCACGTAAGCATGCCCGTAACGCTGGATGCCTACTTTGTCGCCAAAGGCTTGCCGCAGAGCCTGCCCTAGCGTGATCGCCACATCCTCGACCGTGTGATGGTCGTCGATCCAGAGGTCGCCTTTGGCCTGCACCGAGAGGGTAAACCCGGCGTGCTTGGCGAACAAAGTCAGCATATGATCCAAAAAGCCGATCCCGGTGCTGATCTGGCTCGTGCCATCGCCATCCAAAATAACTTCGACCACTATATTTGTTTCCAGGGTGTCGCGCCCGACCTGCCCCCGACGTATCCGTTCTACTTGCACCAAACCCCCTTGCGATTTACGATTTGCCCCCAGCGGGGGCGAGGCCGCGATTTACGATTATCGAAAACCCGAAACTAACTTTGTAATTCTGTAAGTACTCAGCTATTGTCATTCTGAGGCGGGAGCTAACCTCGATTTTTGCCAAAGATAGCTCCCCGCCGAAGAATCTAGACCCTTCGTGGCCTCACCCCCCCTTAGGGGCTGTGGCTCAGGGTGACAGATCTGAGTAGTTACGTAATTTTAACATATTTTGCACCGAGCGTGGAAAGGTAAATCCCCAAAATTTTAAAACGGCGCTACGCGCCGATGGGGGGCTTCCCCCCAAACCCCCCTTAGAGGGGACAGAGCGCCAGAGATCAGAGTTCAGAGATTTCAGAGATCAGAGTAGCGCAATAGGGGACGCACCCACCACCCGAAAACCAACGAGGCTGTTGGCGAGGAACGGGTCGTAGTGGTAGCGATAGGCGCAGACGGCGCTGTAAGAATTGAAGTTGAACGCACCGCCCCGCAGCACCCTCCACCCTTCATTATTAGAATATTTGTTCACACACCACTCCCAGACATTCCCGCTCATGTCCAGCACCCCAAAGGGTGAAGCCCCATCCGCGAAACAGCCTACTGCGCTGGTCGTACTGAGGCCGGTTTCATTGGTGTTGGCCTTGGTCGGGTCAAACTCGCCCAAATAGGAATATTCTCGTTCATCGCGGCCACGGGCGGCGTACTCCCATTCCGTCTCAACCGGCAGCCGAAGCTCAAGGCTCCTTGCCAACCACCCTGCCGCCCGATAGCCTTCCGTCAGCCAGCGTGTAAAAGCGACGGCTTGATACCACGATACATTCTCGCGCGGGTGATTGGCAACCTTATTATGTTGTTCTCGTAGGGGCTGCGCTTGGTACTCTTTCGGGAAGCCCTGCCACCAGTTCAGGTTGTCGTATTCCCCCGATTCTACAAATGTCTGGAACTGTAGGTAAGTGATCGGGTATTTCGACATTTTGAAACTGTAGGCCAATTCGACCTCTCGTCGCAGGTTGTCTTTCTGATCCTTCGCGCCCATCACAAATTTACCGCCGGGCGGAGCCGGAATCTCGCACCATTCGAGTTGGGGCAATTGCACTTCACGTCCGTCTATCGACACCTTGATAGTGCCAACGCCAGGACGTAGGTCGCCGATCTCGCTCAGGCGGTCGCCGATGGCAAGGCGGCGCTGTGGGGTGGTATCAGGTTGGGCCAATTCGCGCAAAAGCTGTTCCTGCTCGGTTGGAGCCGATTTTGGGGCCGGGGGCGCAACCGGAGGGTGTACCGGGATAACTGACGGTTCCACCACGTACTGCACCGGGGAAGCCTGTTCTTGCGGCGGATTATTTTGGGGCGTATCGACCGTTATACCCAATTCTTTGGCTCGTCGCCTTAAGCCTTTCAAGAGCCTTTCGTGGCCCTGTTCCTCGTAATAACTGGCCCATTGCCATCGCCGTAATCGACGCGGTATACTCTCGCAGGGCTTGAGCAGCAAAGGTATAATCCGGATCGCCCCTTCCGGCATATACTCAGCTAACTCCAACGCCACCCGAATTTCGCGCTGGACATAGCCTTGCTTTGTTATCGAAGCAGGCGAGAGACAAATCACAATAGCGTGGCTTTTTTCGAGGGCCATTTCGATCTCTAAATCCCATTCCTGCCCAGGGTCCAATTCTTCCTCGTCCAACCAGGGGTAAAGCCACTTTTCGGCTTGCAGGCGCTTATAAATGGCCCGCACCTCTGCTTTATCGCCGGACGAGTGGCACAGAAAAACCTGTAATCTATCGGGAGGAATGGATTCCGGCACGGCAACGCTCCAAATCTGAATAACAAGGTGATTTCTAGTTTGTTCGATTATTATAGCGGAGGTTTTTGATTTTGGCTACTGCCCTTTAACCAGCCTATAGAGATAGAAGGAGCTAACAACCTAAAAGGCTAATCTCGCCATTGAGATTAAATTGACGACCTGACACCTGACACCTGACACCTGATACCTGCCACCTAGAAAAACCCCCAGGGTATCTGTCGGCGCGAATTGAGGCCGGGGAATTGAGGATGGTTGAGTATATAATCCAGACGCTCGAAGACCAACTCGACCTCACGGCGATCCAAAAGCTCGTCCAGTTCGGCCCGTAGTGCGTTTACTCGAACGCTATCGGTTGCCAGTTCCGCCAAATCCACACAAATATCGTCGGGGATCGGCTGTCCGGCGTAATCCCAAATGATCGTTCGGAGTTTGGGGACGTGATTAAAACAAATACCGTGATCGATAGCCCACACCAAGTTATTATTCGACCCCAACAGGCAATGCCCGGCCTTACGGTCGGCATTATTGGTAATAAAATCGAACACCGCGATCCGCTTGAGTTCGTGGGCGTGTTCATCTCGGAACTCGTAATATTGGAGCCGCTCATCGACATCGACAAAAAGCTGAACCGTACCGACCCCGTGTGGCCCGTCGCGGATGATTACTGGCGGAATAAAATACCAACCGAGCGCCCGGCTAACCACGTAGGCGGCGTATTCCCGTTTATAAAGCGTCCCATTCGGGAAATCCCATAAGGGCGCTTCTCCCCGCAATGGCTTATAAATCACCGCATATTCCTGATCGTCCTGTTCGTCGCAAAGCGGAGCGATAAAAGTATAATTGCTGCCCCAGGGTATCAGCTTGAGCGGGCCGAATTTCCCGCGCTCCAAAATAGCGGTCAATTCTGGCTCAGTGATCGACAAGCGCCAGGCTTTGCTGGCAAGCAGGTCGGGTGGTGGGGCAGTCGGTTCTTCCGTCTCAGTTGGCAGATCAACCCCCAGTAACTCGGTTAGCTCATAGCGAGGAGCTTTCGGCCCTGGCTGATTAGAAGTCTCCTCAACTGATTGGTCAGAATATTTCTTTTTCTTCGACTTTGACATTACCTTTTTGAAACCTCCCTCTAGCTGGCGATAAAGCCAGTTGATAGATAGGATAAATTGTATGTTAGGCCGGAAGGCTTTGTCAACGCTCAACGCATCCCAAGAATACAAATTTGGGGTAACTATTATAGATATTTCAGTTAGTCACACCCCAGCCTGAGCAAAAATAAGCGATTTTCCATCACCCAACCGAAGAAATTAATTACATACTGTCCAATTTCGCTAGACTTATTTGGATCGGTGTTAATTATATTGATTTCAATATGAATTTTCTTAATTACTCGCTTAAATCTATTGACAGACTGGCAGAAATCGGATATGATCTATTCGTAACTTAGGATTATTAAGTTATGAATTAAGCCATTTAATTTTATTGGTGGGGATAGTTAATAATCTCACAAGGAGTAATCCGATGATGGAAGCTCATACTTATTATCTGCATCACCAGGTGGAGCAGCGGATCACGCAGTACCAAAATGAGGCCCGGCAAGCTGAACTGGTTCAACTCGCCAAAAATCGCCGCAAGCATGGGTTAGTCCCGGTCTGGACGGCTCGGCAAAAGTTAGGTCTGTTGTTACTTCGCTGGGGTTATGCCCTGTACCGGGAGCAACCTTCAGCCGACCACTCGATTTAAGATTGTGCCAAACCTGGCTAGGTCTTTAGTCCAATACAAAATATAAGTACAAGGTCTATCTCTTGATGCCGTAGCACGGCGGATGTTTGCCAACTAAATCTACGACATAATACTAAAGCTAAGTAAGATGGACCTAACCATAATTAAATCAGCAACGCTGCTTAAGTTGGCACAATTAAGATGTAATACAAGATGTAGTATAGAACAACAAAGGAGGGAAAAAGAAAAATGTCTCAATCTCAGAAGCGGCTTTTGTTATTAGGCTTGATGTTAGGCGTGCTATTAGAAGGTCTGGACGGTATGATCCTCAGTACCGCCATGCCCCGGATCATCTCAGATTTAGACGGACTTAAATTGGTTAGCTGGGTCTTCACATCCTTTATGCTGACCAGCACTCTTTCGACCCCAATCTATGGAAAACTTTCTGATCTTTACGGTCGTAAGCAATTTTACATCGGTGGGATGGCCCTATTTGTAGTCGCCTCGATGCTGGCAGGGCAGGCTGGCTCGATAGAATGGCTGATCTTCTGGCGTGGAGTACAAGGGTTGGGCGCGGGCGCGATGTTGCCGGTCGCCTCGGCTATCGCTTCGGAAGTTTTTTCCGGGGTAGAGCGGGGTAAAATCCAGGGAATTATCAGTGGCGGCTTTGGTATTAGCAGCGTAGTAGGCCCGACGTTGGGCGGTTGGATTACCGACGGCCCCGGTTGGCGCTGGGCTTTTTATGTCAACGTCCCGATAGGCGTAGCTGTGATCGGTATCTTGCTGGCAGTCAAAATCCCGGTTTCCGAAAGTCGTCAGCAGACTTCCGGCATAAAGATCGACTACCTGGGTGCGACTACTTTGGTACTCTTTACCACCAGCTTGCTATTGGGCTTCGTCTTTGGTGGTGATGAAACGATTGGTTGGACCAACCTGCAAACGCTCTCGATGTTTGGGTTAACGGCGCTGGGTCTGGTCGGGTTCGTGCTGGCTGAACGGGTTGCTGCCGACCCGATTATCCCGCTTAGTTTCTTCAAAAACCCGATCTTTGTAGTTATCAACCTGAGCGGGTTCTTTATCGGGGCCGCCATGTTTGGGATGATAAACTACATGTCATACTTCATCCAGGGGGTGCAAGGCGAATCGGCGACCTCAAGCGGTACGGCGATTACACCCATGATGGTGGCTCTGGTCATTGCGACCGTCGTGGCTGGTCAGGCTCTTACCCGATTGGGTAAATACCGGGTGCTGGCTCTGATCTTCCTGACCATTATGGCATTAGGCATCTTGCAAATGGTCTTTCTGGATGTCCATAGCGGCAGACTGGAAGTACTGGCGGCAATGGTTACGCTGGGCTTCGGGATTGGCGGCACTTTCCCAATCTTTATTATCGCCTTGCAAAACGCTTTTGAGCCGCGCTTTTTGGGAACCATTAGCAGTCTGACCGGGTTCTTCCGGCAGATCGGCGCGACGGTCGGAACCAGCATCCTCGGTTCGGTCCTGAACGCCAGCCTGACCACCCAGGTTCCCGAACGACTCAAGGCCAACCTGACCGGCCCAGCCTACGATGGATTGCAAGCCAGTGGCTTTACACCGAGTGTCCAGTTGCTCACCAGTAGCGAAGGCTTGGACGGCCTGCGCCGAAGTCTTGGCGACAAGACCGTCTACAACGGAGTTTTAACCGGGCTGCGCGAAGCCCTGACAAACAGTCTGCACATGATCTTTATCGGCGCGTTCGGTATCGGGTTAATGGCCCTGTTTGTGACCTTCTTCTTGAAGGAAATCCCGCTCAAATGGCGAATGGGAACCACTGAGCCTGAAACGGCCCCAACAGAACAAGACGAGAAGAGGGAACAGGCCATCGCCTAACAACCCGCTTCGATCTAACAACCTAACCACAAAAAGCAGCTACCTGCCGAGAAGCGTACAAAATTACATTCTTGGAAAGTAGCTGCTTTTTTATTAAGCTTACACCAAAACCACTCTCTCAAACTTGAAAAGCAAGCCGGGCTATGTTACTCTCTGTACGGATTTATCCATTGACAGAGCAATGTCATAGATAGGACAAGAAGGAACACTTAAAAGGAACGTAACTACTCAGCCTCCCTTTTGGGCGACCACACAGGCTCGCCCCTACCCAAAATCCGTTGTAGGGGCGACCCTATGTGGTCGCCCGGCCTGAGTAGTTACAAAGGAACAATCAAAAAGATGTCATTGAAAATCAGCAAACTAAATATAAATGTAGAGCCGGAACTAGAAGCCAAAGCCGATAGACTGGCTGCCATCTTAAGCGAGTACGGCAGCGTCCTTGTAGCCTACAGTGGCGGAGTCGATAGCGCGTTGGTGCTGAAGGTCGCCCACGAGGTGCTAGGGCCACAGCAAGCGGCAGGTTGTATGGCCGTCTCGCCTTCGGTTCCGCCCCGCGAGGTCGAGTTGGCAAAAAAGCACGCCGCCGAAATGGGCGCTCGATTGCTCCTGACCCAAACTAACGAAATGGAGCGCGAAGGTTACGTCGAGAACAGCCCCAACCGCTGCTATTTTTGCAAGAATACGCTCTATACCGAACTGACCGCAATGGCCGAGCGCGAAGGCTTCCGCTATATCGCGGACGGCTTCAACCTGGACGATAAAGGCGATCACCGCCCCGGACAACGGGCCGGAAAAGAGTTAGAAGTGCGTAGCCCACTGGTCGAAGCTGGGTTCACCAAGCAGGACATCCGCGATCTATCAAGGGCGCTGGGTCTACCGACCTGGAACAAGCCTGCCGCCGCCTGTCTCTCGTCGCGCATTCCCTACGGCACGCCCGTGACGGTCGAAGCGCTCGAAAAGGTGGGCCGGGCCGAAGAGTTCTTGCAGGATATGGGTTTTGAAGGGGTGCGGGTTCGTCATCACGGGGATATGGCGCGTATAGAAGTGCGGACGACCGACCTGGGGCGCTTCGTCGAAGAGACCACCCGCCGCGAAATCTCACGCGGTCTGCACACCATCGGCTACGCTTATGTCGCGCTCGACCTGGATGGCTACCGCACCGGCAGCCTGAACGAAGTAATCTTTACGCGCAAGCGGAATTAAGCCTCTATCCCAAGAAGTAATTGTAGGGGCGACCCTTGTGGTCGCCCGTGAACACCGTGCCGGGTCTCCGAGGGCGACCACAAGGGTCGCCCCTACAAAACGTAATCGGTAAGTTATAGAAAAAGAAAATGGCAAGCAAATCATCGCAAACGCTCAAACCTGAAGCTGACCTCAAAGCGCCGCAGACGGCTAAAAAACCAAAAGGCAAAAACGCCTGGCAACTCCGCGATTGGGAGACCCTGTTCGTTGCTGGTATCTTCCTGATTGCGCTTTTGGCGACCGCCTGGATGATCGTCGTTTCGATCACCGACCCCGTGCCAGACAACCGCTATCGGATTCTCCCGGCGGCTTCGCTCATGATAATGGTCGAGCTATGGGTAATGCTAACCCTGCCTTTTTATAGCAAGCTGGGCTTTTGGGGTGCGGTGCTATCGCTGGCGACCTATCTTTTCTTTGCCGTCCCGTTCGTCTTTTTGGGCTTGTTGCCGGATGCCTTCTCCTTTGTTGGGGCCGTCTTTATCGTAATCTCGCTCATCGCCGCGCTGCTGCTCTTTCGCCAACGCGACCGCTTCTTCCCACCCCCGCCGGTTCGACCGCGCTCCAAACCTCTGCCGCCTAAAACTTCATAATTCTGAGCGTCAATTTTTACAAACTAGCCAGGCTGTACTACACCCAAAACTGGGGTTGGATATATTAGAAAAATTTTCGGCGAAAATTTTTCTAATATATCTTCTTAAACGACTTGAGCCGGGTTTTCACGGTCGCCCAATTATTATTGTTTGAACCTCTGCAAAAACCTCACGCTCAACCTATAATTAAGACTTCATTGACTTGAGGTTCAGTTTGGGTTATCATACTATTACGGTAACATTGTGGCCTGGCGGTAGTGCAACCGCCTGCTTTGAATCTAAACCTGAACCCGGTAAGTAAGTCTTTTAAGTAGGTCTTTTCTCTTTTAACTTCATTAGAACCTGGAAACGGAGTCGGTTTTTCATTGTCCCAGATTTATGGCTATCAGCCCGGCAGCGCCGGGGTTGGGACAGCCTATAACACCGTCTTTTTTGATATGGGATCGACCCTGGCCCAGTTGCAAACTGGCTGGCATGGGGTCTATCACCAAGTCTTTCAACGGGCCGGATACGAATTGCCATTGGGTGAAGTTGAACAAGCCGTCGCCGATAGTTGGGCGCAGGTGGCTTTCGAGGACCCCACCGCCGAATACGAGGCCAGTCTGGAATATAGTCGGGCCTGGCAACGCGAGATCGAAGAGCGGGTGATGACCAACCTGAATATTCACCCCGATGTGCGCGAGGAAGTCTTCTGGAGCTTGATCCGAGCCTTTGAAGACCCTGCCACCTACCAACTTTACCCGGATGCCCTCCCGACCCTCGAACGCTTGCGGACGGCGGGTTATCGCATGGCAATCATTAGCAATTGGGGCTGGAATTTGCCCGAACTGTGCGACGCGCTCGGTCTGACCCCCTATTTCGAGCAAATTTTTACCTCGGCGCGGCTGGGCTGTGCCAAGCCCAACCCGAAAATCTTTCAGCACGTGATAGAGCAGATGGGCATCATCCCCGGTCAGGCCGTCCACATTGGGGATAGCCTGAGCGCGGATGTCGGCGGAGCCTGGAGCGTCGGCATGCACGCCCTTTGGCTGGTGCGGCCCGACGAGCAACCCCTCTACGACGAGGCTAAACTAAAGCTTACCCCGGCCCAATCCGCCGTCCAGATCGGCAGCCTGCGGGATGTCCTGACTTATCTGGGGGTCGAATGATATAAATAATCAGATAATGTTCGGATCAATCATTCTGTAATTTGCTATAGAGGTGCAGTAATGCGGGAACTTGTTGGCACGGTCGAAATTAACGAGGATAACCTCTCTTTTGAGTGGGTCAACGACGAATGGGCTAAACACAAACCGGCCCTCGAACTAATCGCCAAAGACGGTCGTAACCGCATGAGCGACGGCAAATACGACCTGTTTGTTATTACCAATTCAGACGGCAAAGTGACCTCGTATACGATGATGCCCACCGAACTTTAAGATAAATCTAGCCGCTCTTGGCGGCAAAATCAGTTGGAGCGGTCTATGAGCCGCAATGCTATGGACAAATTAATTTAGAACCTCAATCGACTAGAAGGACTTTAGAGTGATGGAAGTGGACAACCGGCGCGGCACAGCCAGCAGCCCCCCGGCTTCGCGTGGCAAAAGTCAGCCGGATACAGCGCGTAACAATCCGCCAAAAGGCCGGATTTACATTGCAATTGACATTGAAAGCACCGGGGTCGAGGCCGATACCGGCGAGATCATCGAGGTCGCGGTGCTGCGCTTCCGGCTCGAAAAGGGCGGGACAGTGCGCGTATTGGACGAATGGCAAACCTTCGTCCGACCTCAAAACCCGATCCCCTACAAGATTACCAACCTGACCGGCATCCGCCAGTCCGACGTGGAAAGCGCCCCCAGCTTTAACCAGATACGCGAACGGTTGCGTCAGTTCCTGGGTAACTACCCAATTGTAGGTCATTCGGTAGAAAGCGACATCGGCTTCTTGCGTCGCGCTCAGTTTGAGCTAACCAACCCGGCCCTTGACACTTACGAACTGGCAACCCTCGTAATGCCCCAACAAGGCAACTACAGCCTCAAAGCAGTCTCCGAAGCACTGGGAGTGGGAGCCGCCGAAGCTCATCGGGCGCTGGCCGATGCCCGTATGACGATGGAAACCTTTGCCGCCCTAGTCGGACGGATCGAACAATTGCCGCCCGATGTACTGACCGAAGTAGACCGCATTGCAGCCCAATTGCTGGGCGAGTGGTCGCTTCACGGCCTCTTCCGGGATGCTATCGAGGTTCAGAAAGAAGAAAACGATACCGGCGGCGCGGTTAGCAACCTGGGCGCATTGCTCAAGGCCAAATTAGCCGAGCAACAAAAGCAAGCCGCCCCCAAGAGCGACGACTTGAGCTTTTTGTTTTTAGCCGAAGAAAAAAAACCACCCGAACTAGAACCCAACCCTATCGGGGCGGCACATCTGGCTCAACTTGAAAACCGGGTCGTACCGCCGATCCGCGAAGCCTTTGACCAAAAACGGCCTTTGCTTTTGGAAGTGCCGGGCGGTTCGGCGGGCAGCCAGCACGAACGCACCTGGGGCATGCTGGTCGCGGCAGTCGAGAATGCCCGACGCGAAGGCCGTCCGGTCGTCATCGCTACCAATAGCCAATCCCAACGCGAAGGGCTGGTTGACCACCTTATCCCCGAATTACAAGAGCGGCTAGGTCAACTGGAAAATCCACCCGCCTCGGCAAGCGGGGCCAAAAAACGCCGCCAGGAAGAGGCCAAACCCTTCAAAGCGGCAGTCGTCAAAAACCAGACCAGCTATTTATGTTTACGTCGTTGGGAAAACTTCCGCAAGACCCCCCTCTTGACCGACGACGAATTAAAACTGGTCATCAAAATATTGGTCTGGCTACCGACCACCACCGAAGGCGACGGTAGCGAACTACGGATCGGCAATAGCGAACGGCTCTGGTCGCGCATTAATAGCCAACCAGGGTTATGCCTGCCCCAGTTTTGCGACCGGCCCGGCAAGCCGCGTTGCTTCTTCTACCGGGTGCAAGAACAGGCCCGCACTTCCCACGTAATTGTCGCCGATCAAGGGCTGGTTTTGGCTGATTTGATCGGGCAAGCCGGAACCCTACCCTCGTCCAAATTTCTTATTATCGACGACGCGCACCACCTGGAAGATGAAGCCAGCAAACAATTCGGAACGGTCATCACACCCTACAGCCTGTTCAATTTCCTGGACTGGCTCAGCCGACCTGTCACCTGGAAACCCGACATGACCAAAGAACGTACCGGCTTTTTGCATAGCCTGGAGCGCTACTACAAAAAAGACACCGGTCCCGAAATCAAGACTATCCTCAAGCGGGTCGCCGAAGAAGCCGCTTATCAGGTCTTTTTGGGCCGGGAAGCCGCCGGAACCTTGCTGCGCGACCTTAGCAATATCCTCTATCAGCATAATCAGGATAGCGGGCAAGCCGATGGTCGGGTGCGGCTCGATCACAAATTCCGGCATGGGCCGATTTGGGCCGAGACGGTTGGGGTCTGGGAAAGCTTCCACCGCGAATGGGAAGAGCTTTATTATCGGCTGGCGGAACTGCGTGAGGAAGCCAACGGCGTGCGGCTTTCGCTGGCAAAAGCCGATGAGCTAATCGTTGATATGGATTATTATGTCAACCAGTGCAACTATTTGCTAAACAAGCTGACCGCCGCCTTTGAAACAGGCGAAGCAGGCCAAATCTTCTGGATGGGTTCAACCCGCTTGCACGCCAGCAGCAGCGCGGCCCAGGCTCTCGCCCCCGAAGGCGGAGAAGCCGCCCCAGTTGCCGAACGCGCCGGGATTAATATCTATAACGCGCCGCTCGAAGTGGCTCCTATGCTCGAACAAAGTCTTTTTAGTCGTGGGCAGAGCGTGGCGCTTTTAAGCTCGACCCTCACTACCGAGAACGATTTTAGCTTTATCAAGGATCGCCTCGGTCTCCAACACGCCCAGCCCTTTGAAATTCGGTTGCAGCCCGAACGCAACTATGCCACCAGCCTGCTCTATTTGCCGACCGATATGCCGGAACCAAACCAACCGGGCTACCAGAAGGGCATCGACCAGTATATTATGGAGTTAGCCCGCCTCACGAAAGGCCGGATTGTGGTCATCTTCTCATCCAACAGCGCCCTACGCATGACCTACAAAACCGTCCAGCGTCCCCTCGAAGGCAGCAATATTTTGGTGCTGGGGCAGGGTCTGGATGGTAGTCGCCGCAGTATGATGACCCGTTTCAAAAGCACCGCCCGCGCCGTCATGCTCACAACCCTCAATTACTGGGAAACCACCGATCTTTCGAGTGGTGGACAAACCGCCGAAACCGAAGACGAAGCCGCCCCGGAAGGTCTTTTCAATTTGCTGGTAATTACCAAGCTACCTTTTGACCCACCTAGCGACCCGGTCTTTGCGGCCCGCGTCGAAAGCAGGCTCTTTGACCGACCTTTCGAGCAATACAGCCTGCCACGCACGATCTTACGTTTCCGGCAGACTTTCGAGTATCTGCTGGCCGGTCAACCCGAACGCAGCGCCGTCGTGATGCTCGATAGCCGTCTGGTCAGCAAGAGTTACGGCTCGCTCTTTCTCAATTCCTTGCCGCCCCTCACGACCCGGCTCGATAGCCTGGGCCAGATGAAAAGCAGTGTGGAGGATTGGCTTAAAAATGGCTAGTTCACCAACAACCAAAAAGCTTGATAAGTACCCGCCTCGGCTCAAGGGTAGGCCGGTGGTCGGTAATTTGTTGGAGTTCAACCGCGACCCGTTAAAGTTCGTCACCGATAGCGCCCGGCAGGGCGACATCGTGCTATGGCAATTGCTCCACATCCCGGTTTATCAGCTAAACCACCCGGACTATATCGAGCAAGTGCTGGTCACGGAAGGTCGCCACTTTATCAAGGATATTACCACCCGCAGCCTGGGCGGACGCAACGGCAACGGGCTACTCATCAGCGATGGCGAATTCTGGCTACACCAGCGCCGTTTGATGCAACCGGCCTTCCACAAAGACCGCGTCACTACCTATGCCCAAACTATGATCGAATACACCGAACGGGTAATTTCAGGCTGGGAAGATGGGCAAGAGCGCGACATTCACCAGGATATGCTGCAACTGACCCTCGATATTGTCTGCAAAACGCTCTTTGGCGTAGAAGTCGAGGATAAAGCCGCCCACGAAGTTCGGGATGTCCTGGAAATTTTTATGCACCAATCCAGCCTGCAACGCAATTCGTTTCAGTATCTGTTGGCGCTGGTCGCGCCGGGCGTGGCAAACAAGGAGCTAAAGCAGGCTCAACGACGCTTTGATCGAATCGTCTATGGCCTTATCAACCAGCGGCGGGGTAGTAAGAAAGCCAATAACGACTTGCTCTCGATGCTGCTCAACGCCATTGACGAGGACGGACAGGCCATGACTGACAAGCAATTGTACGACGAGGTTTCTACTTTGCTGGTCGCCGGACACGAGACAACCGCCCTGGCTTTATCGTGGGCCTGGTATCTGCTGGCCCAGGATCAAACCCGACAAGCCAAATTACAGACCGAAGTGCAAACCGTCTTGCAAGGCCGCGCTCCAACCTTTGCCGATCTGCCCCACCTACCCTACACCCAGGCAATCATAACCGAAACGCTCCGGCTTTATCCGCCTGCCTGGGGCATAGGCCGCGAGAGCAAGCAAGCTACTGTTATCGGCGGCTATCCGATCAAAGCCCGTACTCAATTTTCGATTAGCCAGTGGGCCGTCCAGCGCGACCCCCGGTTTTTCGATGAGCCAGCAAGCTTCCAGCCCGAACGCTGGGACAATGATTTTGCCAAACGGTTGCCCCGTTTCGCCTATTTCCCGTTCGGCGGTGGACAGCGCATCTGCATCGGCAACAGCTTTGCCCTGATGGAGGCTCAGCTACTGCTGGCGACGATTGCCCAACAATTTCAGCTAGAACTGTTACCCGACCAAAAAATAGAGTTGTGGCCTGCGATCACCTTACGCCCTAAAAACGGGATCAAGGTCAAGCTAGGCAAGCGTCATGGGTAGAGCAATATCCAACCAGGGATGAAGGATGAGGGATCAAGGGGAACATCCATTGGCAGAGCAATGTCATACAATCCGACTACTCAGTCCCCAGTCCTCAGTCCTCAGTCCGCCTTCATCTCTCATCCCTTGTTCCAGAGGAAAAGCATGAATAGACGGTATGCGCGGTTGCGCCTTTTTTCGGTCGTCTGGTTGGTTACGAGTCTTTTTTATGCTACAGGGGAGGTTCGCCCGGCCCAAACTAGCATTGCGCTGGCGGCGACCCCCACGACGATAACTTTGCCCGTTTTCGCCTCAACCGACCCGACCCTGACCCCCTGTCAGGCCGATAGCAAGAATAAACCACCCGTTGCCCCGGCGAACCCGACCCCACCGCCCGACGTGATAAGTAGCTTATCGAGCGAACTGCACGCCTTGATCGAGCGTTACAAAGATAAGGGCCAACAAGCTACCGGCATCCTTATCAAAGATCAGGCTACCCAACAAATTATTGCGATCAACGCCGACCGGGTCTTCGCCTCTGCCAGTCTCTACAAGCTCTTTGTCTTATGGAGAGTTCAGCTTGATATTAATGCCGGTCGCCTCAGCGATAACACCGCGATCCCGGTAGTGAATTACGACGAAGGCGACGGAACCCAACCGACCCCCACCCCTGCCCCGGTGGATACCCCTGTCCCACCGACTACGCCCACCCCCACTCCCGAACCTACCCCCGTTCCGACTATTACAGTGAACGAAGCCCGCCGCCAGATGATTACCGTTAGCGATAATAGCGCCGCCTGGTCGCTGGCAACGGCGGTCGGGTGGAGCCGGATCGATGATATGCTGAGCGCCCACAACTTTACGGCGACCCGGATCGCCCGCCATGACCCGATCACGACTGCCAACGAGATTACCCACTTTTTTGAAGGCATCTACAACCGCAATCTCGATAGTGATCTGACCAAAGCCGATTACGATTTGATGCTGGCTTTGCTCAAGGCCCAGCAGGTAAATTATTATCTATCGCCTGGCTTCCCGTCCGGCACTGTTTTCGCCCACAAGACGGGCAGCCAGGACGAAGTGCAGCACGATGCCGGGATTGTCTTTACCCCCGATGGTCGCGCCCTGTTTATAACGGTTCTAACCGAGGGTAATGCCGGGGCAGATGTACCTTTTATGCAGGAGGTAGCCGGGTTGGTCTGGCGCAATCTGGCGGTCAAGCCATTGCCACGCTTTTTCCCTCCGACTGGCAAAACGGTGAGCGATAAGTTTTTGGAATATTGGTTGGCTAACGGCGGGCTGGAATCTTTTGGCTATCCTCTGACCGAAGCCCGGCCCGAATCAAATCAGGCCACCGGCAAAACCTACCTGACCCAGTGGTTCGAGCGTAGCCGCTTTGAGCTGCACCCCGAAAACGCTGGAACCGCCAACGAGGTCTTGCTGGGCTTGTTGGGGGTCGAGCTTTGCAACAAAGCGATCCAGACCGACCCACGCTTCCAACCCACCCCACCGATAGTAGACAAAGCCAGGCCAGAAGCTTACCGCTATTTCCCGCCCACCGGTCACAACCTCGGCTTTGGCTTTCTAACTTACTGGCAGCAACACGGCGCTTTGGCCCGCTTTGGCTATCCTATTTCAGAAGAACATCTCGAACTTGACCCGGAAACAGGTCGGATTTACACCGTGCAGTGGTTTGAAAGGGCGCGTTTCGAGTATCACCCCGAAAAAGCCGGAACACCCTACGAAGTCTTGCTGGGCCTACTTGGAAAACAGGGGTTGGGATAGTAGCATATAGGGACGCTATTAGCTGCACCAGACCGCCCCGAATTTAACTCGCAAGGTTAAAATCCAGGTGCGCCCTCGAACCAATTACCGCTTTACTTCTGACTTGACCCGCGCTCCTTTATAAAGGCCGCGCCAGCTATTGAGCCGGATCGTCAGCAGCCCCTTAAAAGAGCGATAGCTATCACGGAGTAGATGAACTTTCGTGCCGCTCTCATCATACCAGCGTACCGGCACTTCCATCAGTTGATAACCGTTGCGGCGGGCGATATGGATAATCTCCGCGTCAAAGCTCCAATCGAAAAGGCGCTGCCGCTCGTAAAGATCGCGGGCCACCACGCCCCGGTAGCACTTGAAACCACAGGTTACATCCCGGACATTGACATCGGCGATCAAGTTGGAAAGGGCCGTAAAGACCTTGCCCATATTCTCGCGCAACCAGGGCTGATGCCGTTCGACTAATGCGCCGGGCATCTTGCGTGACCCCTGAACAATATCGTAAGCTTGCTCAAACCAGGGCCACATCTTATCAAGCTCTTCAATCGGGGTAGAAAGGTCGGCATCGGTAAACAACACATACTCGCCCTGGGTTGCCAGCATCCCCTGTTTGAGAGCGTAACCCTTGCCCCGGTTGCCTCCGTACCGAATGACCCGGTACTGTTCGTGGCCTTCCAATTTCGCGCAGGCCAAATCTATACCGCCATCCTGACTGCCATCGTCCACCAGCACAATCTCGCGGCTCCAGGGCTGGGTCGCCAGATAAGCCAGGACTTTATCCAGGCTAGGGCCGATCCGTTTTTCCTCATTATAAACCGGGATCACAATCGAAAGATAGACCGAAGGTTGATAAGTATCAAAAGTATGGGCCTCAGTGGCCCGCCTGGTTTGCGTCAATTGAGTTAGCCCACTCCTTTCGAGACAGTTTTAACATGCTGGCGGCATTATAACACCGTCACCCGGCTTTGTCGAAACCAGCTTAGAGCCTGGGTGAGCCTCAGTTTTTGCAAACTAGCCAGGCTGTGCCACTCCCTAAACTGAGCTTGAAGCCCAACCTAAAATTGCTTTACCCAGATTGACAGCGAGGCTAGTGGAGAGTATAATTGCTATTCGCCAGTGAAAAGAAACCGGCTGTAGGCAGAAATATCAGCATAAATTATAAAGACTTGTCTGGAGGAAGAATTAGGTGGTAAAAATCAGGTTGAAGCGAATGGGCGCTAAGAAGGCTCCCTTTTATCGCGTGGTAATCGCCGAAAGTAGCTCGCCCCGCGATGGTCGCTTCAAAGAAGTGATTGGCTATTACAACCCACTGACTAGCCCGGCAGAGGTCAAAATTGACCTGGAGCGGGCCAAGTACTGGTTGAGTGTAGGCGCTCAGCCGAGCGACCGGGTCGCCCGGCTGCTCAAGTTCAACGGAATGCAAGAACTAGAGGTTAAATTCCGCCCGGCCCCGGCCCCCAAAGCCGAAAAAGCCGAAGCTAAGAAGTAGCTAACTTATGAAAGACCTCATTTTGTACATGGCCCAATCGCTGGTGGATGACCCCGGCGCGGTGCAGGTGCGCCAGATCGAAGGTAGCCAGTCGGTGATTATCAAACTGGCAGTCGCCCCAGACGATATGGGCAAGGTCATCGGCAAGCAGGGCAAAATCGCTAAAGCGATGCGTACTCTTCTGGCCGTCGCCGCCGCCCGCGAGGGCAAGCGTGCTACGCTAGAAATCCAGTCCTAGCCGCCTCGAAAATTGTTGGGCTACCTGTCAGATCGAGATAGGTGGCCCGTTTTGGGTTTAACTTATTTTTGATAGGAATTGAATGCCCGAACCAAGAAAACCAGGAGCCAACCGTCGGCACCGCCCTAAATCCGAACGACCGACTGCTGGCCCAAGAAAATCGGATACGCCCAACCAAACGCGCCCGCCAGTAGGCCAGGGCCGCAACCGCCTTAAAACGGCGCGTCCTGCCCAACCTACCGCGCCCCAACCCCCTAACCCGGCCCCCGCGCCGGTCGAAATAACCTTACCGAACTACGATCCACCCGATTACGTGCGGATTGCCCGGATCGCCACTCCTTTCGGGTTGCGTGGAGCAGTTAAAGCCACTATCGACACCGATTTCCCGGAGCGCTTCGAGCAGCTAAAAGAAGTCTTTTTGTCCGAACCCGGCAGCATCGAGCGGGTCGCCTACCCCCTATTATCGGCCCGCGCCCAAAATGAAAAACAGGTCGTGCTGCGTTTTAGCAATATAACAAAGGTTGAGCAGGCCGAAACTTTGCGCGGCTACGACGTGACGATCCCCCGCTCCGAGGTTATGCCTTTGCCCGAAGGCGAATATTATATCTTCCAGATCATCGGTCTGGACGTTTACAGCACCCAGGGCGAGTACGTCGGGAAGGTCGTCAATGTCGAGAATTTGCCCGCCAATGATATATATGTAGTACGCGGCCCGCTCTCCAAAAATGATGTGTTGCTACCCGCTATCAAAGACGTGATCCAAAAGGTTGATCTTGAGGCAGGCCGCATTACCGTCGATTTGCTGGACGGCTTGATTTGAGGCCAACCGGAGTGGAAATTCGTCTGGTTATGATACTATTTTTCAAGTCGGCAAACCGCTAAGTTGCTCATGTTCGTGGTATAATTTACCTATAGAAGAATAGACTCTAAGTTAAATTAATGATGGAGGAAGCTTTTCCATGACTTCTAAAGACCTGGGCGAGATGGCCCTCGAACAAGCTGAACCCCCTGTGATTACCTTTGAACCCGCGACCCTGGCGGCCCTGATCGACCATACCAACTTGAAGGCCGACGCGACCGAAGCCCAGATTGTAAAGCTGTGCGAAGAGGCCCGCTTTTATAACTTTATTAGCGTTTGCGTCAACCCCGTGCATGTCAAGCTTTGCGTGCGCGAGTTAGCTGGGTCGAATGTCCGGGTTTGTACGGTTGCCGGGTTCCCGCTAGGCGCGAATATGACCTCGATCAAAGTTAGCGAGACCCAAACTGCGATCAATCACGGGGCCAAAGAAGTTGATATGGTTATCAACATCGGGTCGCTCAAGGCCGGACAGGATTTTATCGTCAAACGCGAGATTGCCGAAGTCGCCAGCCATTGTCACACCGGACGCGGCATCTGCAAGGTTATTATCGAGTGTTGTTTGCTGGACGATACCGAAAAGGTCAAAGCCTGCGAACTGGCCCGCGAAGCCGGAGCCGATTTTGTCAAGACCAGCACCGGCTTTTCGCTGGGCGGTGCAACCGAAGAAGACGTGCGGCTAATGCGCCGGATCGTCGGTAGCAAGCTAGGCGTAAAGGCCGCCGGGGGTATCCGCAGCCTCGCCGATGTGCAGAAGATGGTCGCCGCCGGAGCCAATCGGGTCGGCAGTAGCAGCAGCGTCAAAATTATGCAAGAGCTTTACAAAGCCCTCAACCAGGAAGAAGCCTAAAACGCTTCTGCTGGGTTTTCTTCAACTAAGACCAATACCTTTCAAATAAAGGTGGGAACTGTCATTCTGAGGCGGAGCAATACCCGTATTAAAAACCGACCACCTAACCCCGCCGAAGAATCTTTTGGCCCGACCCGGCCTAGTCAAGAAGATTCTTCGGGGCTTAGAGCCTTCTTAAGATAAAAGCCGGGTACTGGTCGCCCCTCAGAATGACATGTATCCGCTTATTTGAATAGTATTGCAATTAAGACCTTATAACAAAATGCACAGTAAATGACCCCTGACAGATAAATGGATCGCTCAATGACTTTGTTTTCTGCTATAAATATCCTGGGAAGTTTTTCGGCAAAATTTCCCAGGATATTTTTGATTGGGTTGGGCCAGATTTTTAGAATCGCCCGTTCTTGCTATTTAACCGATATAACAAAGTGACCCGCATCAGGATGAACAAAGCGTGATGTGCCAAACTCGATTTTATGGTAACATATAGCCATGCTTTTCAGATTGCTAGAAAGTGGTAGATGCCCATCAGGAAATTGTTAACAAAATCAATCCATTTGGAAAGAGAGGCAAATGATGACCGAGAGAGACATCATTGGTCTGATAGTAACCTACCTCTACTCGTTCAGCTTGCTGGGCGTAACAACGGCAATACAAATCAGGTTGGGCTTGCCCCAGGATTTCACCCGCAAGATCGTCCATATTGGGGCCGGGATGTGGATTTTTGGGTTGTACGCCCTGTTTGATAACTGGTATTGGGGTGTTTTCCCGATTGCCACTTTTATCATCTTTAACTATGTTTCCTATAAATTCAAGCTGATAAAGGCGATGGATTTATCGGATAGTTCGCCCGGCACGGTCTACTTTGTCGTCTCAATCACGCTTTTGTTAAGCTGTTTTTGGCCGCGTGGTCAGTTCTGGATTGCCGCCGTCGGTATCATGGCGATGACCTGGGGCGACGCTTTTGCCTCTATCGTCGGGCGGGCCATTGGCAAGCATGTTTATTACATCGGACAGCATCGGCGTAGCTACGAAGGTAGCCTTGCCATGTTTGGCTTTAGCTTTAGCTCGATTTTGGTGGTGCTGACCTTCATGAACACCGGGCTGGACGGCTTCAAAATCTTTGCTTTCGCCCTGCTGCTGGCAACTCTCGCCACCTTTTTGGAAGCGATCTCGCTGCACGGCATCGACAATTTGCTGGTTCCTATCGGCACCTCGATGGCCCTGTTTGCGCTGGTAAGCTGGCCGGTTTCGGCTCCGCGCTTACTAGGTGGGTTGGTTATAAGCGTACTGATCGGGCTTTTCGCTTACCAGCGTCGGGCGCTCTCGTTTAGCGGGGTGCAGGGCGCGATCATTACCGGCACGCTCATTTTCGGCTTTGGCGGTTGGGTTTGGGGCCTAACCCTGATCGCCTTTTTTGTCTACGGCACGCTCCTATCGAAATACAAA
Source organism: Chloroflexia bacterium (assembly GCA_038210655.1). Classification (GTDB taxonomy): domain Bacteria; phylum Chloroflexota; class Chloroflexia; order Chloroheliales; family Chloroheliaceae; genus 54-19. The sequence continues at coordinate 5,931 of JBBQWM010000027.1, read as the reverse complement.
GAACGCCAAAAAACCACCGTCGCCGCCGAGAAATTCGACAAAGGTAGCCGCCGCGACATTGGGCAGGCCCTCGCCAACGGCGGAATCGGGGCGGTGCTGGCTCCCTTCTTTTTGCTCTACCCCCAGCAGGGCTGGCTTTTAGCCGCTTTCATCGGGGCAATGGCAACCGTCAACGCCGATACCTGGGCTACCGAATTGGGCGTATTGAGCCGTCGCCCGCCTCGGCTAATAACTTCGGGCCGTGAGGTCGTGCCGGGAACCAGTGGCGGTATTACCCTCCTGGGAACCAGCGCCACCGCACTGGGCGGCTTTGTTATCGGCCTGACCATCTTTGGTCTGCTAGGGGGGCGCGTGCTGCTTCACAACGATTTTAGCCTGACAAACTATTGGTGGGTGATCCCGGTCGGTCTGTTGGCGGGCTTGCTCGGTTCGCTTTCCGATAGTCTGATGGGCGCAACCGTCCAGGCAATGTATACTAATGCTGAAACCGACAAAGAAACCGAAAAGAAAATCGCCCGCAACGGTCAGAAAAACCTTTTCAAACGAGGCTGGCCTTTTATGGATAACGACGCAGTAAATTTTATCAGTTCGGCCTTCGGCGCAGCGGTCGCCGTTTTACTTTATTTCTTGATCGCCTAACGCCACGACTTATTCTCTTCACTTTAGGGGGAAGGGACAGCAGAAAGGAGCATTTTATGTCTATGCAACTCAAAGGCAATCGGCCCAAGCCGGAAAAGAAAAAACCGCCTAAGCCAAAAGAGGAAAAGAAACCTAAACCACCCAAACAATACTGATCGCGGAGGAAGATGAGTACTTTTATTGATCTCAGCCACCCTCTCGCACCGGGCATGCCCTCCTATCCGGGGCTGCCCGTGCCTCACTTTTTGACCGTCGTGACCCACGCCGAAAGCGCCGGGCGCGGGGTCTACGCACCCGGCACCACCTTTCAGATCGCCGCCTACGAGTTAGGCGGCAACACCGGGACTTATCTCGACTCGCCTTTTCATCGCCACCCGGACGGTCCTGACCTGGGTGGGCTACCGCTCGAAAAGCTGGCCGATTTGCCGGGTCTGCTGGTAACAGCCCTTCAGGAAGGGCCGATTGAGCCTTCGGCTTTCGAGGGTCTGGAGCTAAACGGCAAAGCCGTCCTGGTTCGCACCGATTGGTCGAAACGCTGGGGTGGCGATTACTTTCGGTCTGGCCCCTTCCTGACCGCCGCCACCTGCCAGCACTTGGCCCAGGCCGGGGCCGTTTTGGTCGGGATCGACTGCGCCAATATTGACGATATGACCGATATGTCCCGGCCCGCTCACACCATTTTGCTCGGCGCAAACATCCCAATTGTCGAGCATTTGCGCGGCCTTGATTTGCTGGCGGCCCGGCCTTTCCGCTTTTTTGCCGTCCCGCCCGCTATCGAAGGCGGTACTTCTTTCCCGGTACGGGCCTTTGCCATTTGCGAATAGTATCGAAAAATGTTAAAACTAACCAGGCTAGAACATCATTTCATTGTAACTACACAGCCTCACCCTTTGGGCGACCACATAGGGTCGCCCCTACAATGGATTTTGAGTAGGGGCGACCCTATGTGGTCGCCCGGCCTGAGTAGTTACATTTCATTAAAAGAGAAGCTTTAAACTCAGGAGGGACCCATGATACGGCACATCGTTTTATTTAAGTTCAACGACGGTATTAGCTGGAATGACCCACGCGCGACCGAAGCGGAAAAAGCCCTCGTCGGCCTGGCAAGCAAGATGCCCGAAGTCCAAAGCTGGTTCGTCGGACGCAACTTCTCCGAGCGGCCCATCGCTTACGATTACGCCTTGATAGTCGGCCTGAGTGACCGCGAGGCGCTGCAATCCTATCTGGTTAACGCCGATCATCAGGCGGCAGTCAAGCTCTGGGCCGAGATCAGCCATTGGAATCTCGCCGACGTGGAATATTAAAGACAACTTCGAGCAGGAATTATGGCACAATTGAATAAAACCATTTTGTTGACCGGCTATGAGCCGTTCGACCGTTTTTCTTATAACCCTTCGGGAGTGATCGCGTTGGCCTTGGACGGGCATGAGGTCGGCGCGGGCTATACCGTACGCGGCGCAGTGCTGCCAGTCGATTGTGAACAGATGCCCGGCCTGCTGACCGATTTGTGGGAGCAAGAGCGGCCCGCTTTTGTGGTCGGGCTAGGGCTGGCCTTTGGCGAGACCGGGATACGGCTGGAACGATTAGGCCACAACTGGCTCGCCATCAAATCACCCGACAACGGAGGCCACACTCGTCCGGGCGAATTGATTACCGAGGGTGCGCCCGCCGCCTACTTTAGCCCCCTGCCGCTCAAGGAAATCACTGAGGCTTTGCTGGAAAAGGGTCTACCGGCCTATCTGTCCGACCATGCCGGGACGCATCTGTGCAATATGTTACTCTTTACGGCCCTGCACCGGGTGGCCCAAACACCGGGCGACCCGACCGGGTGCGGCTTTATCCACCTGCCCGGCACGCCCGAACTGGCTGTCCATCTCGCCCAGGCTGACCGAACTGCCCGACCCGGCCCTAGTCTCAGCCTCGACTTGATGCAACAGGCGGTCGAATTGGCCTTGAACTACTTGGCACATAACGCTGCCAAATAACCACAATTCCTATTCTCAATTGGCTCGACCTGAGTTATAATCAGTCTGAGAATGACATTCTGATTCTAGCGGCATTCAAGCAATCCAACCCGCTCGTCCTATTCGGAGAATACAGCTAATATGCAAGACGCTACTCCCGCCCTTCCTGATTCACCTGTAACTGCGACCTCGGCAGGGTCTTTGTCTACGCGGAAATCAAAGTCAAAACGGTTGCGGCCTGAACTGGTCGGCTTGTTATTCGCTGCCGGGTTGTTGACCATCTTTCAGGCCAGCCTTGCCTATAATCTGGTTATCAACTACAACCAGCAACCCAAGAACGATCTAAACCTGTTCTTGAAATTTGCTAAACTGGTCTTAAATGGGCAGACCCCCTACCAGGGCGATTTGCCTTTTATCTACCAATTTTGGGTCAGCTTTGTCTATTTGCCCTTCGCTCCACTTGAACACGACCTGGCTTTGCACCTATGGGTGGTTGCCAATTTGGGACTATTACTGGTAGCGGTCTGGCTGGCCTGGAAAGCTTATCTGCCCGAACTGCGGGCGGTCTGGTTGTTGCCGCTCTACTGTCTGGCCCTGGCGGTTTGCTCCAACGGCATCGTAACTGGTCACACCACTATTATTACCCTGACGGCCCTGGCTGCCAGCGGATTCCTCATGCGACGCGGACGCTATTTCGGAGCCGGATTACCGGCCTTCGTCCTGCTTATCAAACCCCAGCTAACCTTCTTGATCGGGTTGGCCTGGCTTAGCCTGCTCTTTAGCTACCCCCGCCCGGCAGATAAGTCAGCCCCGGCAACTGGCAGCCTGGCCCGATTTACTGCCAACCCGGTCTGGCGCTGGCTAGGCGGGGCCATCGTAGGAACCCTGGCAATTCTGGCAGTCAGCTTACTGGTACAACCCGATTGGCCCGTGCGCTACATCAGCACTTTTAACGTAGCCCAGACCCAGGGCGAACTACAACCGGACGGCACTTACCTGGAATACTACAAATCTATTTTCCCTAGCTGGCTCGATTTTCTAACCGGCCTCAACCAGCCCTGGCTTGGTCTAATCTCGGTGGTCGTGGCAGGTAGTTTGCTGGCACTGGGCGGCTATCGGCTCTGGCAATGGCGGGCGCAACCTCCCGTCTATCTGGCACTGGCGGTCGCCCTCAATCTGGCTGTAACCCCTTATTCGCACGTCTACGATTTCCCGCCCATCACGCTGGCCCTCTTCGTAATCCTGGCCCGCATCCGGAACGATTGGGTAGCAGGACAGCCCCGCCCCGCCCTGTTACGGGCCGGACTACTCGCGCTACTATTCGCCATTCAGCCCCTTAGCGCCGACTACCGCTGGTTCTACAGTCAGGCCCTCGGCATCACCCTGCTGGCCCTCAGCTTCGGCCCAACCCCCAAAGCTAACAAACCCGAAACGAACGGCCCAGCATGACCAACCCCAACCAATCAACCCAACCAACTCAACCAGCCATCCCAAATAACCGTCCCTCCCCAAAAAAGGGCATACTTCATACTTCATCCTTCATCCTTCATCCCTCATCCCCCCTCCTCTTCCTCGCTCTGGCTTTGCGCCTGTACTACGCCCTACAACTGCCTTTTCCACCGCTAGACGACCCGGCCTACTATGTACAGGGCGCACGCAGCCTGCGTACCGCCCATCCGCTCGAACTATCGATCACCTGGAATTATCACCCCTTGTTCGATACTTTGCCTCATCCGGGTTTCGACTTTTGGATGCCGATGACATCCTTCTTGATCGCGGCCTGTTTTGCCGTCATGGGCGATACGCCGTTAGCCGCCCAATTACCGAGTGTGATCGGCGGATCGCTGCTGGCGGTTTTTACTTTTTATCTGACCCGCCGGACGCTGACCACCGCCGGATTAAAACCGTCGGCTATAAGCCTGTTGAGCGTCTTAGCCGGGTTGTACATCGCGCTTAACCCCTTGCTGGCCTATCAATCGGCAGTCCCCGATAGCGAGATGATTTACGCACCACTAATAACCGCCGCTTTGCTGGTCTGGCTGGGCGGACAAAGCAATCGACGGGCATTTGGTTTTGGCCTGTTATTGGGGCTGGCTTATGTCACCCGCAGCCACGCCGCCTTTTTGGGATTGGCCTGGCTGATTGTCACAATCTGGCAATTGCGCCGCGAGCCAAGAAAAGACCTACTCCGGGCCGCTTTTACTTTGCTAGGATTGGCTCTGACGGCTGGCCCCTGGATGGTACGCACCTGGCTAACCTTCGGCTTTCTTAACTCGCCTGCCGGGTTGCAAAGCGGTCTGATCGATGATTATGCCACGCTCTTTAACTACGAAACGCCGATTAATTTTAATACTTTCCTGGGGTTGGGGTGGGGTCGTATCCTCGAAATTCGGCTGATCGCGTTGCGTAACGCCTGGTTTGAGGTGCTGGGGGTAATGTTCTTCCCGACCGTTCTTTTGCCGGTGGTCGGGCTGTTTTTGCTCTGGCGGCGCAACCGGGCGCTCGGCCCGGCTTTGCTCTACGGTCTTTTACTGGGCTTCGGCTTGCCGCTGGTCTTTGTGGCAGCCAGTTCCACCGGCAGTTTTTATCATTCGGCGGGCAGTCTGGCTCCACTGGGGGCGCTTGGCTATATCTACTTGCTCTGGCTGGTTAGCGACTGGTATAAGAGGCGACGGCCCCGCAGTCTGAGCGTCCTCCCGGTGCTGGTCGGGGTCGTCGTACTACTCGAACTCTTCCAACTATCGGTTACAATCTCCACTACCACCGAGGAGCATCGCCGTAACGAAGCGGTCTACGCCCGGTTAGGAGAATGGTTAGCCACAAACGCAAGCGGACAGACCGTCATCGCCGATGAGCCATCCAGCCTCAACTACGCGACCGGCCTCCCGGCCCTACGCCTTCCCGCCGACGAACCCCTCGAAGTGCTAGACCGTCTAGCCCGGCGCTACAAGGCCCGTTACATCGTCGTAACCGGCAATTTCGGACGCTATCCAGCCCTCTTGCAAGCCCCTTCCAATACCCTCTTTCCGCGTCTTTACCGCGACCCGCAAGGCCAGTTTGAGGTCTATAAGGTTATGAGCAGGAGTTGACAAAGCTAAAAGAAGGCAACATCTAACAGCATATAACAACCAACAAGCAATTTTACATGACATATTTACCTACACATGTAAAATATTTATCTCTTCTTTTGTAACCGTTCACGGGGTGTAAATTTTTTGTGGTTTTACCTGTGGTATACTACAACATATTGATTTAGTTTGGCTATGCCAAAATATTTAATTTGGCCTACTATACCAGATGTTGTATAAGCATAGCTCATCTAATACGA
>JBBQWM010000026.1:0-81398 GCA_038210655.1 Chloroflexia bacterium | reverse complement strand
TCAAAGCCCTGGCCGAACTGGGACATCGCCGGATAGCTTTTATTAACGGCCCAACCACTACTACCACCAGTCAGGATAAACTGGCGGGTTTCAGATTGGGTTTGAGTGAGGCTGACCTGGGCCGCGATGCCCAGTTGCAGGTGACTGCTATAGACTTTGATCCTCACTCCGGTTATAAGGCCACTCAAGAATTGCTGCGACGTACCCGCCATTTTAGCGCCATCCTCTATGCCAGCGATTTGCTATCGGTTGGCGGAATGCGGGCCTTGAAAGATGCCGGGCTGAACGTGCCAGCAAATATTTCGGTAATGGGTTTCTACAATGGCACAATTGCCCAGTTTGCCGACCCACCACTTTCAACCGTCAATCTGGACCGGCAACGACTGGGCGAAATTGCCGCGCAGCGCCTGATTAGTATGCTCGATCACCAGGATTTTGAACGGTTGCGTATTGAGATACCAATGCGACTAATAATGCGAAGTTCCACCGGCCCGGCTCCACAACGTTAAACAAATCAGTAACAGTCATTAAATTAGCTCAAAGTTAGCTACTAATTTTGCTGCACGCGATCAGACAAATAGTTTGCTCACGTCTTATAGAAGGTGAGCAGGCGACTTGAATGCTGCATTTGAAAGGATAAGGAAATAGATGAAACCGGCTAACCTGGTAAATAGTGAGGCAGTAACCGACCGTCAACAGGTAGATTTGATCGTAGCAGGCGGGGGCCTGGCCGGAATCTGCGCCTCGATTGCGGCGGCAAGGCTGGGCCATACTGTTATTCTGGTGCAAGACCGTCCAGTCTTGGGTGGGAACTCGTCCTCGGAAATCCGGGTCGCGCCTCATGGGGCCTCCTTTGATGGTTATTTCCGGGATGCCCGCGAAACCGGCTTGATTGAAGAATTTTTGCTAGAGGCCAGGAGCCGCGGTTACGCTCTCAAACAACAAAATGGCTCCCCATATCCGATCTGGGATATGATCTTATTAGAAAAAGTCCTGGCCGAACCAAACATTACTCTGCTGCTCAATACCCTGGTTGTAGATGTAATTTTGAGTGAGGATAACCGGCGTATTAAAGCAGTACGGGCAATTCAACTTGCCTCGGAAAAAACTTTTGAACTGCAAGCCGCTATGTTTGTAGATGCGACGGGGGATGGAACCCTGGGCTGGCGAAGTGGGGCCTCTTTCAGGATGGGCCGCGAAGCTAAAAACGAGTTCGGCGAAAGCCGGGCCGTAGAAAAGGCCGACGAAGTGGTTTTGGGTAGCACAATGATGTTTTCGGCCCGCGATGCCGGACGGCCTGTGCCTTTTCGACCTCCCAGTTGGGCCTATCATTTTCCGACCTGCGCCGATTTGCCATTTCGCGAACATAGCAAAATTGATTCCGGCTACTGGTGGATAGAGTGGGGTAGTAATATGAACACCATTAAAGACAATGATCGCATTCGGCAGGACTTAACCGCTTTCACCCTGGGAGTGTGGGATCACATCAAAAACCACTGCGACCACAAAGCCCAGGCTACCAACTTTGTGCTGGACTGGTTCGGGCAAGTTGTGGGCAAACGCGAGTCACGCCGTTTTATTGGTGATTACATTCTAAAGCAGGCTGACCTGGAAGACCCGGTTTTATTTGAAGATCGGGTGGCCTATGGCGGTTGGCCGATAGATTTGCATCCCGATGCCGGTATTTTATCGAGGGAGCATCCCTGCGACCAGCCAGTCTTGCCCGGCCTATATAGTATTCCTTTCCGTTCAATCTACTCCAAAGACATTGAGAACCTGTTTTTTGCCGGGCGTAATATAAGCGTTACGCATGTGGCTTTTGGTTCTACCAGGGTTCAAAAGACCTGTAGCATTATCGGGCAGGCTGCCGGAACTGCCGCTGCGCTTTGCCTGGAAGAAAACCACACTCCCCACGAACTAGCTTCGCAGATCGAATGTATGCGGGTTTTACAACAAAAGCTCTTGCAGCAGGATGGCTACCTGCTAGATTTGCCGCTGGAGGATGAAAATGATCTGGCTACCCGCCCTAGTGCAAAGATTCAGGCCAGCAGTGAGGCCCAACTGGAAACGACTTCAGGCGAGCCAGCTAAATGGCTGCCCCTGGATCGTTGCAGGGCGCAGTCACTTTATTTTGCTCATCCTGAGCAACCTCTACAAAAAGTAGCTCTGCAATTAAAAGCGGCCCAGGCCACCAGCCTTAAAGTACGTATTGGTTCTATCGCCCATCTACGCGATTTTGGAGGACGTTCCCAGCATCCCTCCCGGTCAATCGAGCAAACTATCGAACTGGCGGCAGGCTGGGAAGGTTGGGTGGAAATTGAATTACCGCCCAGCGACCAATTAAAAGCTGGCCCAGTAGTAGTCCAGTTGGACCCGGCGGAGGGAGTAAATTGGGCATTGCGCGACCTTGAGCCAGATGGAACTCAGGCCGCCGAATGGTCGGACGAGTTGGGTTATTGGTTTATGCTGCATGGGACGCACGGTATCCAAACCAGCCCGGTTTCTCAAGCTTATTCGGCTCAAAACGTAACAAACGGGGTTACCCGGCCCGAAGTAGGGGCTAATTTGTGGATAAGCGACCCGGCCCAACCCCTACCACAATGGCTGGAGCTTGACCTGGGCAGCGAACAACTTTTTAACGAAGTGAGCTTGACCTTCGATAGCGGCCTCAGTTTATGGGTTGTAGAAGGAATTTTTCCGACCCTGGTTCGAGATTATGCCGTGCAAATCAAGACCTCGGCGGGGGAATGGCGTTCGATAGTAGCAATCGAGGGCAACTACCAGCGCCTATGCCAGCATCGTTTCGAGCCGGTTAAGGCCCGTTATATCCGGTTGCTGGTGATTGCCACTAACGGCGTACCATCCGCACGGGTGTTTGCCCTGCGGGTCTACCATAACTCGGCGACCGTTCTTTAGTTCAAATTTAGTTTGTAGGAGGAGGGTTCAAGTTGCGTTGAGGTAGCTTGAACTTGAAGTATTAAGCAAAGGAGCAGTTCAACATGAGCATCAAGAAGCTTTTACGTTATTTATCCAGTCTGCTACTAAGCCTTATAGTGCTAGGCTTGCTGGCAGCCTGCGGCGATAGCCCGACCGCTACGCCAGCCGCCACTACCGCCGCTTCAACCAGCGCTGCCGCTACTACTGCGGCGAACACTACTGCGGTGGTCGCTACCACCCAGGCTGCCTCTAGCAAATGGAGTCTTGCCGCTGCTGCCGCCCCTTACAAGGGCCAGAAAGTGACCCTCGCTACGGTTTCCTGGAAAGAAGCCACCCTTGACCTCGCAAAAGAATTTACCCAGCAGACCGGCATCGAGTTGGAAGTAGTCCAACTTCCCAACGCTGACCTGTTGCAGAAAACCCTGTTGGACGCTCGCACCAAAACCGGGGCTTATGATATTATCGCCCATAGCCCGATGACCCCCTATGCCAAGCCGGGTTATCTGGTAGGGCTGGACGAATATTTGAAGAACCCAGCCCTGGCTGATCCGGAGTACAATATCAGCGATGCGGTCAATGCCGATTTTTACACCAAATATAACGGCAAAACGGTCGCCTTGCCTTTTGGCTCTTCCTCCCTGGCCCTGTTTTACCGCAAAGACCTTTTTGAGAATCCGCAGTATCAGGCCGATTTTAAGGCCAAGTACGGTTATGACCTGAAACCCCCGGCAGATTGGAAACAACTTCTCGACCTTAGCAAGTTCTTTACCGAGACCGATTGGAAAGGCCCCGGTGGTGAAAGAGGCTACGGCCTGTCGGCTTACGGCAAGCGTGAGTTTAGCATGACTTATATCTTCCAGATGTACCTGAGCAGCATGGCCGCGCTTAAGGATAGCACCACTAAGCTGGGTCTGGTGGACGACAAATTCCAGCCCACCTTTAATAATCAGGCCGGTGAAGAGGCACTTGCTATCTGGAAGCAAACGTTGCAATATTCGCCACCCGGTGTCTTGCAAAACGGCAATACCGAAACCCGCGACCTTTTTGCCAAGGGTCTTACTGCAATGGTTATTACTTTCGATAGCGCCCTGGGAACGCTGGCTACCTCGCCGGTCAAGGACAAATGGGCTTTAGCGGCGGTGCCGGGCAAGACTGTGTTAGGTGGTTGGACGCTTTCGGTGAGCAGTGCCTCCAAGAATAAGGAAGCGGCTTTCCTGGCAGCCCAGTATCTTACCTCGGCTAAAGCCGACCTGTATCTTTTTGACAAGGCTGGGCGCTATCCGGGCCGGACGAGTACTTATGCCTCGGAGGTTTACAAGGCCAAAAATCCCTACTGGGAACCTCTGGCGAAGTCCAAACAAAACGCCGTGCCTCAAATAGATGTGGAAAACGCCCAGATAGATGACATGATTAGTGAGCAAATCTCGCTCTTCCTGACCGATCAGAAAGACGCAAAAACCACCATCAAGAACATGTCCGATGGCGTAACCAAAATTCTCAAGAATGGCGGATGGATTAACTAAAGACGGTGGGCTAAAGGCTGAAATAAAGGGCTGAGTAGCAGGTATTTAGTACCCTCACGGCTTATTTCAGCCTTTAGTCCGCATCTTTCAAACAAACGGTGTTAAAATTCAGAAAGGTCGCAGGCATGCTCGGCATTGACTCCAAAGAAGCGAGGGTATCTCAACGGGTGGGATTTAAAAGACCACAATTCAATTTCAAGTCGGGTCGCTGGTTTGGCTGGGCTTTGCTTTTGCCAACGCTGGTTGTGCTGGCCGTTACCTCGGTTTACCCGATTTTGTACGCGATCTATTTGAGTATGCAAAAGTGGAATTTTGGACAGAGCGATAATCCCCAGGCATTTGTGGGGCTGGGTAACTTTGCCGATCTTTTGCAAGATGAACGTTACTGGAACTCGATGTTCATTACCCTCGAATTTTTAATGTTTACCTTGCCGTTGGAATTTCTAATCGGATTGGGGATGGCTCTGCTGCTCAATCGCACTTTGCGAGGCCGGGGTTTCATCCGGGCGGCGCTTTTGTTGCCGATTATGGTCAGCCCGGTAGTAATCGCCCTTATCTGGAAGATGATGTATCAAGTTCCCTTTGGACCGCTTAATGCTGCCCTCAAAGCGGTAGGCTTGATCCAGACTGATATTTTGTGGCTGTCCAGCCCTCAGACGGCCCTTTTATCCATTATTGTAGCAACGGTCTGGCAGTGGTATCCCTTTTCGTTCCTGGTGCTTTCGGCAGGGCTAGGGCTGGTTCCAGCCGAGCAATACGAAGCCGCCGAAATTGATGGCACAAACCATTTGCAGGCTTTTTGGTATATCACCTGGCCTTATCTGGTTTCCAGCGCTCTGGTCATCTTGCTGGTACGTATGATAGACGGTTTCAAAACTTTTGCTATCGTCTACAGCCTGACCAACGGTGGGCCGGGCAATTCTACCAATCTGATTTCTTACCAGATTTATAATGTTGGCTTTGGAGGTCTTAACGTCGGTTACGGCGCAGCTATGGCCCTGGTTTTGATGCTGGTGATGCTGGTTATCAGCCTTTTACTGATCTGGCTGGCAAGCCGCTTCCGCAGCACCAGTGCAAGTTAACCCAATGAGGAGCTTTTAGATGCAGCAGGTTTTAAGAAGCCAGAAAAACTATTCCAACCGCAAACGCCATCTTATACCGACCTGGGCTGTTTATGTAATAGTCGGTTTGTTTTTAGGGCTGGAACTCTTTCCACTCTTGTGGATGCTTTCTACCTCTTTCAAATCGCCCGACGAATATTTTACCTCACAGGTACGCTGGACACCTTCGCAACCGACCCTGGCACACTATAGCAGTATCTTCACCGATTTGAAGTTCGGCCAGTTTTTGCTCAACAGCCTGATAGTTACGGTGGTCGCCACGGCTTTATGTCTATTGTTTGGGGCGGGTGGCGCTTATGCGCTGGCTCGATTCCAGACTGGCGGGCCGTTACTGGCTTTTGGTATTCTGATTCAGCGTATGGCCCCGCCCATCGTGATAGTTATTCCGCTTTTTCTTTTATTTACCAACCTGGGACAACTCGATACTCCTGGTGCGCTTATCTTTACTTATCTGGGCGCTAACTTGCCATTTACACTCTGGCTTTTGCGCGGGTTTTTTGCCGAAGTACCGCAAGAACTGGAAGAAGCGGCTCAACTTGACGGTTGTGGACGTTTGAGTGCGCTCTGGCGAGTGGTAATGCCGCTGGCTGCGCCGGGATTGGTGGCGACGGCGGTATTAGTTGCGATTCAGATTTGGAACGAGTTTTTCCTGGCTGTGATCCTTACCAATGGCCCCAAAGGGCAGACTCTGCCGGTAGCCATTTCAACCCTTATTGTGCCGGTGGTAGATATTAAATGGGGCGAGATGAGTGCCGCCGGGACGCTGGCGATTATCCCGGTCTTTATCTTTGCGCTACTGGTTCAACGTCGTCTGGTAGAGGGGCTGACCGGCGGAGCGGTTAAAGGTTGAAAATCTTTTGCAACTTTGGATCAACGTATTGACAACCTATTCGGGTTATTATACCAAGTCCAGATAAGTAGTGTACAAGAAACCAGTTTGATAAGCTCAAAACGCTATTCTTTTGTATGCTACCTAAGTGAGCTTGGTATCAGAGGCAACTCGGGCTAGTCCGATTGTGGCAGTCGCTAAAACGGGCTGGCGCGAAGCCGCTCAAAATAGCTATATTTGGGCTTTAATCACGCCTGAAGCCAACCATTACTATCATTATGAGCAAAGCCGCGAAAGTTGGGTGATCTAGAATTTATTGAATAGCGAGTTCAAAGGTCATCTCATCAGACTTGGGCGGCCAAAGGACGGCAGCCATTAGCCGAGTTGCCTAAGCTCTTGGGTTATCGCCAAACTCTTTTACCTCGGCTCTGAACACTTACCTACCCAGGTCGTTTGTCATTTAAAAACTCCCATGCTATAATCCACCCATTATTTTACGTTAGTTACGCTCCAAAAGAGAGGCGGTTTCCATTCATGGATAAGGTCCTGTTTTCGTCTAACTTAGCCCAACCCGAAGCGCTTGTGCCACTCTCGATTTTAGTGGTTGATGACGATTTGAATGTACGTAAGGTAGTAGGTCGCACCCTTGAACGGTTAGGTCATCAGGTTATGTTAGCGGCAAGTGTTCAAGAAGCGCTGGCCTATGCTGATCTTTCGTGGCCTGATTTGGTTTTCGCCGATTTTCACCTGGGCGAACGCCAGAAAACGGGCTTAGACCTGATTGAAGCTTTGAAAGAACGTCGGCCCAATACTTTTGTCGCCCTCATGAGCGGACAAATTGTTGGTGTTACTTCCTCTGCCGATCTTTTCTTGCCCAAGCCACTTACTCTTGATGCTATTGGTTCGGCGATTGAAGCCTTTCTTCAACAACATAATAGTCTATAACCAACCACCTATAGTTAAGTCCCTTTTTAGAACGGATTTAAGATTAGTCAGTTTTTCAGCCTGTCTCGCAATTGAATAATTTTGGTACGCTCGTAAGCTCAAACACCTGTGGTCTTGCTACCGGGTCGCCCGTTCTACGTTTGAGGAGCTACCCCGCGCTATTATCGAAGATGCCACCAAAGGTCTGGTCAAGTTACTGGTCGATGAGCAGGGCGCGATCCTGGGTGGGCATATCTTATCGGCGCGGGCCGGAGAGCTAATCGCCCCGATTGTGCTGGCGATGCAAGCCGGGTTGAAGCTCTCGAAACTGGCCGAGACGATCCTGCCCTACCCGACCTTGAGCCAGGCCGTTCGGGAGGCGGCAGGCCAGCTTTAGGTAGTGAGCGTCAGTTCTTTGCTATAGGGCTTGCCCCTACACAGGGCATACTTATTTCTAGTTTCTAGTTAAGCTCCTTAACGGTGGGTAGTCGAGTCGGGGATAAATGGCATGCCATTACTAACTGGCGCAGAAGAATAAATCTGAACCGCTATCCACACTTTTTACAAACACATCATGAACAAAATGAAAGTTGTCATTCAGTGCAACCAGCCCGCCCGCGCCGATTTCTTCGGCTAATTTTAGCTTCATTTCTGAATAAAAAGTATTAAGATGCTCTAAAAACAAAGCTGTTTCAATTGTGGTGAGATAACCGTAATAATAAGTTCCGCCAGCAATTCCGTCCTTCAAAGGGCGGCCTTTAAGGAGATATGTCCAGAATTTACCGGCTTCTAAAAAGGGCATAGCACTAGTTTTAAATGTCTCAAAGACGTTTTTGTAATGTGAGCGATTGTAATCAGTGATTACTTTGTAGGAGGGGTGAAGGGCAAAGATGGCTAGAATTGACTGGTTCAACCAGAACTGATCCATAACTACTGTTGGGTCTTTCTCGCTACTACTAAAATAATAACCATCATCTACATAAGCGTATTTCTTGCCGCCAACCTTACCCTCAAATATAAAGCGGTGTAAATGTTCACGACATCTTTTCCTGTCAAATTTCGGCTCATTTTTAGCGTTATAACTGAAAATGGTCTGCTCAAGCCAATCAAAAGCCTGAGCCTCTAGTTTCTCATTTTTAGAGCCTAGAACCTTATACAAATGTTCCAGATTTACAGCGTATAAGTGAAGTCTGTAACCCATAAAAGCCTTTTGTGTGTCAAACGTTATATCCAAAAACCTAGATCAGGCCTAACCTCTCGAAAGCTACGTTAATGTGCTTCAGATGATAAGCGTAATCAAAGATACCTTCTAATTCCTCGGTCGAGAGGCGGGCGCTAATTTCGGGGTCGCTTTTAAGCCCGTCGATAAAGCTGACTCGTTCGCGCCAGGCCCGCATTGCGTACTTCTGGACGAGCTTATAGGCGGCTTGCCGGTCAAGACCTTTGTCGATCAGCTTGAGCAAAACCTGCTGCGAGAAGGTTAGACCGCCACTCGATTCGAGGTTGTACATCATCACCTCCGGGAAGACCACCAACCCGTCTATAATGGCGGTCATTTCAGCCAGGGCGTAATCCAGCACCAGACAGGCATCCGGGAAGATTACTCGCTCGGTCGAAGAATGGCTAATGTCGCGTTCGTGCCAGAGCGGAACGTTTTCGAGCGCAGTCAGGGCGTAGCCGCGCAGGAGGCGGGCCAATCCCGAAATCCGCTCGGAGCGGTGCGGGTTGCGCTTGTGGGGCATCGCGCTTGAACCTTGCTGACCTTCGCCAAAAGGCTCTTCGACCTCACGCACCTCGGTACGTTGGAGATGGCGAATTTCGGTTGCAAACTTCTCCAGTGACGCACCGACCAGGGCCAGGGTCGTAAGATATTGAGCGTGGCGGTCGCGTTGCAGAGTCTGGGTCGAGACCGGGGCGGCGCTCAGGCCGAGCAAGCGGCAGACCTCCTCTTCCAGATCGGGCGGGACGTTGGCGTGGGTGCCGGTCGCGCCCGAAATCTTGCCAACTGCGATCACTTTTTTGGCCTCTTCCAGGCGCTGAATATGGCGGCGCATCTCGTCCACCCAGACCGCCAATTTATAGCCAAAGGTGAGTGGCTCGGCGTGCATGCCGTGCGTTCGCCCGATCATGATAGTATCTTTGAACTCGACCGCCCGTCGTTCCAGCACCGCCAGTAAGCCCCGCGCTCCTACCAACAAGAGATCAAGCGCCTCGTTCGCCTGAACCGAAAGGGCGGTATCGACCACATCGGTACTGGTCAGACCCAGGTGGACAAAGCGGCTATCGGGGCCAATCGTTTCGCCTGCCGCCCGCAAAAAGGCGATCACATCGTGGTCGGTCTCTTTCTCGATTTCGAGCATACGTTCGAGGCTGACCGTTGCAGCCCGGATCGCGGGCAAAGCGGTTTCGGGGATCACCCCTCGGCTGGCCCAGGCTTCGCAAACGGCCTTCTCGACCGCCAGCCAGGTATCAATACGATGCTGGTCCGACCAGATGCGGGCCATCTCCGCCCGACTATAACGCTCTATCATTTGATCTCCTGAATAGAAAAGAAATTAGAAATTAGAAAACAGAAATTAGAAATTATGTAACTACTCAGGCCGGGCGACCACAAGGGTCGCCCCTACCCAAAATTCGTTGTAGGGGCGACCCTTGTGGTCGCCCAAATTAGGTAAGCTGAGTAGTTACGAAATTATTAGGTATCAGCAGTCTGTTTAAGTTTGCTTACTCATAAAGCGGTACAGATGAGTTTGAGCGGCCCGGTGCATACTCGGCACGAGGGTCGCGGTCAGATGACCGGTCGGTACTTCGATCACCTGTACGCCCCACTGTTCGGCAAACTGGTCGGTATCGGTTGGAAAGCAAACCCGGTCGGCGCGGGCCTTAAAAACCAAAATCCGCTCCGGTTCGATAACTGGTTGATAGCGTCCAGGCCGCACCACTTCCAACAATCGGGCGGTCGCCTCCTCGTCCAGCCCTTGCTGGGTCAGGTCGCGGCGTACCAACCGAGTATAACGGCTCCGCCAGATCGAAGCGCGGGTGCTGGTAGCTGGAACGACCAGCGCCCCGGCCTCGAATCCCGCCTCGGTCGCCAGGGCCATTGCGCCGACCAGACCGCCCAGGCTCTTGCCGGCCAGCGCTACCCGCAAACCGCGCTGCTTGAGCCAGTAAAGGGCCTGCCTCACATCGCTGACCGCCTGCTGCATCCCTTTGATTGCCAGGGGCAAATTGCCCGTTACAGCCAGTTCGCCACTCAAGGTTCCCGGCGGGGTGCGCTCGAAATGGAACGGCAGATGCAAGGCCACAATATTCAGGCCAAGTGGTTCGGCCCAGCTTAACGGTAGCCGCAAGGATAGGCCGGTCTCAAATTCCATCCAGCCGTGCAAATACAGCAAAGTCGGCGCACTCTCGGCCTCGATCTGTTCGAGGTAAACCGCCCGTACCAGGTCGTTTGCTTCATACTCGGTCTTGACCGCACTAGGATATTCCAGCCGGAAAGCCCGGTAGCGTCGGGCGGAAGCCTGGGCCGAAATTGGCAGACGCATGGGCGTTAGGGCGACCGTCGGAACCGGCGGCGACCTAAACAACCCGCCTACTTCCGGCAGTGTAACAGGTTGTTGCAGTCGAGCCAATTCAGCCGCATCCGAAAGATAGGGCGGCTTGCCTTTTAATTGCCACAAAAAAGTACTTAAGCTAAACATAGCGTCGTCAAAGCCACCCAAGGCCCATTCCATCGACCGTTCTACCCTGCTCATAATTGGCTGCTTACCTCCAACTTATAAAGAATATCGCTACTCTTTGTCCCGTGTCGCACGTTTCTAGCTTATTAACTGCCCTACTATACCGCAAAAGGCCGCTTTCTTACAATCATAAATGGGTACACAGCAAAAGGCAGACTTCTTGACTCTTTGTAGGAGCGAACAGAAGCTCGCTCCTACAGATAAGTGGTTAGCTTAATGGCTTTGCAAATTATGGTAGAGTAGCAAAAGCTTATAAGCTGCATAAAGTTTAACTGTTAAAAGGATAGAAGACTCTTATGCAGGCGCGTTGTAGGGAAGGCGCTTTTAGGTTATAATTATCACAAGCGACAATCTGACTGCCGGTCGGGAATGCCGTAGGAACGCCGCCGAAAACAAGGTTAAAAGCGTTTTTAATCTGACAGGTTATATTAAAACAAATGTAAGAGGGAGTAAACCAATGTCGGTTGAAAAACTTGAGAAGAGCGCGACTGAGGCGGCGGCTAAACCCGCTGACAAAGGGTCGAAGGGGTTAGAAGGAGTAGTGGCTCTCGAGTCGGGCATTAGCTCGATTATTGGGAGTGTCCTGACTTACCGGGGTATCGGCATCGACGAATTGGCCGAAAACGCCAGCTATGAAGAAGTAGTTTATCTTTTGTGGTATGCCAAATTACCCAATCGAGCCGAATTAGATCACCTGAATAGCCAGTTGAGGGCCGGTGGCCTTATTCCTTCCCAGATTTTAGAATGGATCAAAGCCTTCCCCAAAGAAACTCATCCAATGGATGCGCTCCGCACGGCTGTATCGGCCCTGGGCCTCTATGATCCGGATACGGCTGGTATGTCCAGTGAAGCCAATTTGAGAAAAGCAATTCGATTAACGGCTCAAATTCCGGCGGTCGTCTGTGCAATTGGTCGCGCTCGGCAGGGTAAGGAACCGATTGCTCCCCGGCCCGACCTGTCGATTGCCGCTAATTTCGTCTATATGCTCAACGGCACCGAACCTGACCCGGTTGCGGTCAAAGCGATTGATACAGCCCTGGTCTTGCACGCCGACCACGAATTAAATGCTTCGACTTTTGCCGCCCGCGAAACCGTTTCGACCCTGGCCGATATGCACAGCGGGGTAGTTAGTGCCATTGGAACCCTCAAAGGGCCGCTGCACGGTGGCGCAAACGAAGCCGTCATGCGGATGCTGCTCAAAATTGGCTCGATGGATAATCTCGATAAATTTATTGAAGATGCTCTGTCGAACAAAGAAAAAATCATGGGCTTTGGTCATCGCGTCTACAAGAATGGTGACCCCCGCGCCAAACACCTCCGCCGCATGAGCGAGGAACTCGGCAAACTCAATGGTGATACCCGTTGGTACGATATGTCGGTGCGGATCGACGATATGATAGTACACGAAAAAGGACTGTTACCCAACGTCGATTTCTACTCCGCCAGCGTCTACTATATGTTGGGCATCCCGATTGACCTCTTTACACCGGTTTTTGCTACCAGCCGTATTTCGGGCTGGCTGGCCCACATTCTGGAGCAGTACGCCGATAACCGCCTGATCCGCCCCCGCGCCGACTACATCGGCCCGGTCGATCAGCACTATATCCCTATCGATGAGCGGCCCTAATCGGTTGGTTGTCACTCCGTTTTGTGAAAATATACAAGATGGGAGGTTTTGAGACCTCTCATCTTTTTTATTGTACCAAAGTTTGAAGCGAGCCTGAGCTTGTGTTAAGATACGGGCATGAAGAACTGCTTTCAAACTGCAAATAATAAATCGAAACCGGGTGGCGGCGGATTGTGAAAGACCTATTCTTGCGCTGGGGGGCTGGTAGGCCTAAAAGCGATTGGCTGGCCTATATTGGGCTGGGGTTGCTGGCGGTGGGCCTGCTGCTCTTTACCATGTACCAGTTCAAAAAGTTTGGGCATGGCGTAGAAGAAATGAACGATCTGCCGGGCTATTACAGCTTTCATCGTTTCGAGCAAGTTCCCGCCAGTGCTGGTCAAACGGCTTTCTACTACTCCTGGACTCGTCCCGCTTCGACCGCGCCCGGCGCACCGCCGATCTCGGCCTTGCGGCTGACCAAAATACCCCGCAATGTACCGCTCTATCTAACCCTCGAAATGTCGCTGGCCCGGCCTGCCGGAGTAGCGCCCGCCCGTGTCGAGGTCAATCTGCTGGATGACGACGGCAATTTCCTGTCCCAATTAGCGGTCTACGATTTCGACCCCAATCAGCCCGGCTTTAATAAATATATCGTCGTGCTACCTTCGACGACCGAGGACGATGAAGGGGCTAATATCCAGATCAAGAGCAACAGCTTTACTATCAAGGGAGATGCCCGCGAGTTGGGGGTGCGGTTGCGCGGCTTCGAGATCGAGACAAAGGCCAGTCGCTACGGACGTTACATCTGGCCCCAGCCTTTTATCCCGGCTACCTTTGTGCTGTTTTTTGGCATATTGATTTGGGCCTGGCGGGTGCGGCTTGGCTGGTTCGAGTTGGCTTTTACCCTGCTGCCGCTTTCATTGGTGGGCGGAACGATGAGCGCCTACCTTCGGCCCTATAGCTGGCTGGCCCTCTTGTGCGCGGTTGTGGTAGTCGGCAGCAGTTGGCTCTGGCAGCGCGAAAGTTTGCCGCTTATCGGGCGGCTCAAGCGGCGGGCTGAAATCGGGCCGATTTTATTGGCGACCGCCGCGATAATTGGGTTTTTTCTTTATAGCCTATCCTATCCCGACGATGTAAACTATCATCACCTCTGGTCGCGGGATGTCCACAACTACGGCCCCTTCAATATTTACAACAACTCTCCCTCGCTCAACTATTTGCCGATGGCTCCCTATTTCTTCTGGGTTTATAGCTGGATCGCCTATCCGCTCGGTTTGCAAGGTAATACGCCCTTTCTAAAGGCGATTGTCTCGCTGGCGCTGCTGGTGATGGTTTATGTGGTCTGGCGGTTTGCCCGGCGCAAAGGCCAGTCTTTTAGCTCAGAACAGCTTGGTGCAACCCTGGTTATGTTCTGTTTTAACAGCGCTATCCTGTACAACCCGGTCATCTGGGGCCAGATTGATGCCGGGCTGGCTCTTTTGCTTTTGCTGTCCTTTACTTTGCTTTACGCCGGACGGCGCTATTCGGGGATACTGGCGGGGAGTGGGGCGCTTATTTTCAAGCCGCAAGCTATCTTTGCCTTGCCGCTGATCGGCCTGATCGCGCTCCGCCGGGAAGGTTTTAAGCGCAGCCTTCCAGCGGCCCTGGTCGGGTTGGGGTCGGCTTTTATTGCGGGGGCCGCCGCCTTTGGTTTCTCGTGGGATAGCTTTGTCAACCAGTTCTGGCTGCAAGGCCAACTGGCGGGCGATAATCTCGATTTTTCGGGCGTGCGAGCTTACAACCTACCCCACATTCTCAATTACACCACCACCCGGTCGCAAGTGGTGGTACTGGTCGGCTTTGCGATCATTGTGGCGGTATACGGGTTGTTAGCGGCCCTCACCTGGTTCAAAGGCGCTCACGAGCGCGATACGAGCTTGGCGATTGCTCTGGCGATAATGGTCTGCTTTATCTTTGCGATCAAGATGCACGAACGCTACCCCTTTTATGCCCTGCCTTTTATGGGTCTGGCAACTCTCTACGACCGTCGGGCCAGTAAACCCTGGCTACTGCTGAGCCTGATCTCGCTCGGTCAGTTGATAATATCGCGTATTCCGACCCGCCGCTTTTTACAGGTTCCCGACAATTTTTATCTCTGGAACAAACTGGTCCAGGATAGTTGGGACTGGTTGCCCTACGCCCTCTCCTGGGCGACGATTGCCGTCTTTGTCTATATGCTAGGCTTCTACCTGTGGCGTTTTGTGGTTAAGGAGAAAGCGCCTGCCGCCTCTTTGGGAGACGATTCGCAATTGGTTGGTGCGACCAGTAGCCAGGGCTGACCGGCCTGACCCCATCTTACCGCCCCGGCACAAACGGGGCGCTTTTATTTTGGGCGGCTGGCTAGTGTGTTATAATGCCGATATGTTATAATTATATACATAGTTGTTGGCAATGGTGTTGGCAATTTTGGAGTGATAAATTTTGTAGAAAGCCCCTGGAAATTAGATGAGTAGACGGACAGAACAGGTAGCGGAAGCGATCAAAGAGAAAGTCAGCGAGACGATCCAGCGCGAATTAAAAGACCCGCGTTTGGGTTTCGTGACCGTGACGCGGGTGGAAGTTAGCCCTGACTTAAAGCACGCAAAGGTTTTTTTTAGCGTGATGGGCGATGAGCAGGCCAAGATCGAGTCGTTGGAAGTATTAAAGCGAGCCAGTAGCTATGTGCGGCGTGAACTGGCGCATAAGCTTACGATCCGTTATACGCCTCAACTCCATTTCGTTTTCGATGCAGCGATGGAGCATGGTGATAAAATCCAGCGGCTTTTGAAGCAGTTGGAAGACGAACAAAAAGCGCAACAGACTTTGCAAGGCAGTGAAGTTCCCCAGGTTCAGGAGTAAGAGGTAGGAGTTAGAGTGATGCCACAGGCAAAAGTAGGTGTAATCGGTGGGAGCGGTCTATACCAGATCGACGGTCTGACCGAAGTAGAGGAATTTTACCCGGATACGCCCTGGGGTAAGCCCAGCGATGCCCTGATAGTCGGGAAGTTGGAGGGCGTGGCGGTGGCGTTCTTGCCTCGGCACGGGCGCGGTCATCGCATTTCGCCGACCGATCTGCCGGTGCGGGCTAATATTTATGCTTTCAAAATGCTAGGAGTTGAATATTTGCTGTCGGTTAGCGCGGTCGGCTCGATGAAAGAAGAGATCGCGCCGCTTGATCTGGTAGTACCCGACCAGATCTTCGACCGAACGACAGCGCGAGTGCGCTCTTATTTTGCCGATCAGAGTGGGATCGTTGGGCATATCCCTTTTGCCGAGCCGTTCTGCCAGAGCTTGCGCCCGGTGTTATACGAAGTAGCTCAGGAAGCCGGAGCCACCACGCACAATGGTGGTACTTACATCTGTATGGAGGGGCCACAATTCTCGACACGGGCCGAAAGTACTATATATAGAAAATGGGGAGTTGATATAATTGGAATGACCGCAATTCCCGAAGCGAAACTGGCTCGTGAAGCTGAAATACATTATGTCCTGTTAGCCTGTGCTACCGATTATGATTGCTGGCGTGATGGTCACGAAAGCGTTACAGTCGAAATGGTAGTGGCTAATTTGCATAAAAATGTAGCCCGCTCCAAAGAGATTATTCGCCAGTTCGTTCCGAAGGTGGCCGGTCTCGATAGCACAACTTTGAAATGCGGTTGTGGGGAGGCCCTGGCAACCGCCATTATGACGCAACGTTCTCTCATTCCATCTACTACTGTCGAAAAACTGGGTCTGATCGTAAAACGCTATTTTTAAGATGGCAAAAGGTTAGCGGCTTCCTGCTCAAGGCCGGTATCCGGAGTGTTTGAGATAGATGGCGACAAGTAGTGAAAAGTCGGTTACGCCAATTGTAGAACTTGGGTCGGGCCAGAGTGCCACGCCTGCCGGAGTCGAACGCGACCGCTCAACGCGGTTGGGTTTGGTACTGGCGGGGGTAGTTGGCCTGGCTTTGCTAGGCTTGACTTTTGGGTTGCCGGGCAATTTGCTCGAAAAGCTGACCTTGCTTAATACCGGGATTTGCCCTCAACGGCCTGGTCACTCCTATTTTTTTGAGGGGCAGCAGATGCCACTCGAAGCTCGGATGGTCGGTATTTTCGCGGGCTATCTGATTACTCTGATCGCCTTGTGGCTGGTCGGGCGTGGTCGGGCGCTCCAAATGCCAAGCCGTTGGCTGACGGTAACACTGGTCGGGATGATCGTGGTAATGGCCGTCGATGGCCTGAACTCGACCGCCTGGGATGTTGGTTGGCCCACGTTTTACGAGCCGCAAAACTGGCTTCGGCTGCTCACCGGGGCGGTTAGCGGGGTGGGCATGGCCGGGCTGATCTTGCCAGTCTTTAGCCTGACAATCTGGCGGCGTGGCTACCTGACCCCCACTTTCCGGCGCGGGCGTGAAATTGGTTATGTGCTAATAGTTGCCGGATTATATGTACTTGGTACGCTTTCGGGTTGGGGATTCTTATTCTGGCCGCTTTCGTTGCTGGCTGTCGGTGGCGTAGTGGTAATGCTCGTTATGTTCAATTGGATAATTTTGGCAGTAATGTTGCGGCGCGAGAACCGGGTCGAAGGTGGCCTGGGCCTGTTCGCACCGGCAACACTGGTACTTCTGGTCAGTCTGGGGCAAATGGGTTTATTTGCCCTTTTTCGTATTGCAGTCGCAGGTGTTCCAGGTTCTTTATAATTTATAAGTCAGGAGAGACCAAAGGCTCATGAGTTTTTCCACACAGCAACCTTCTTTATCGGCGCGGGCCGCTCAGTCTAACCCTCCTGCTCGACCCGATTTCGAGCATAATTTGGTGGAGTTCCAGCTAGAATTTTTTGAATTTGTGGCTGAGATCGACCCTAATTTCGATTTGGATTTACTACGCAATAACCCCAATCCGCCGGTTGAAGTGCCGCCTGCCGAGGGGCCAGGCGAACTTTTGCATCCCGGCACTAAAGAAGAATTGAATATACCCCTGCGCTTACGCGGCCCGCGTGTAGTCAATGGCGATATTTTCGGAGACAAAGTGCTGTTGGAAAGCGAAGTGCGGGTGCGTGGCTGTGTCTATGGACGCTCGGAAGTCCAGATCGGGCCAAGCTGCGTGATCGAGGGTAGCGTGGTCAGTGGCGGTGCTTTAGAAATCGGCAAAGGTAGCCGGGTGGAAGGGGCCGCTATCGGTAGCGAAGTCCGACTAATTGGGCCGGTCTACATCGAAGGCCCGGTTTATAGCCGGGGTGGTCTATCAAGCCAGGGCCGGGTTGATGCTCAAACCCTTTACGCTTCCACCAAAATGAGCTTACTGGGCGATCCTACAATGGATGCCATCCGCCTGGAAGCGGGCCTGATTATAGCAAAAAGTGGTGACATCGAGGTTGATGTGCCAATTTGGTTAGCCGATGTCGAAGTTCGGCTCGACCGCCAGAAATTTTTCCAGGGTCGGGACGATCAGGGCGATTTCCGGCTAGTCCGCGCTGCTACCGCTTCTCCGGCCCAGCTTCAGGGTTTGTCGATCATTCTGACCACCCTGACCGATGCTGAACTGGAAAATCTAGTAGCAGAATTGGCGAAGCTGGAAAAATAAGCGTAACGCAATCGGAAAAATTGAGTAGGTAGGCCCATAATTAGGTAGCCACACAATAAGGATACTTGAATGATACCAATTGACCCATATGCACAACGACCTGGCTCGGAGTCAAATTCGCAAAGCTTTCGAGATGAGGAATTTGGCCGTCTGAACGACCAACCCAAAGCTAATGGCAATAGCCACCCCCACGACGTTCCGGGAGGCTCGGAATCGAGCGCTCTGGTAGCGGTAGGGCCGGGTATTCCGCCGGTCGGCTTTCGGGTAAAACTTAGCGGCGATAATCTGGTAGGAGATGCCGCCCAGGATGCGGCGGTGCTGGCCTACGAATACGAACGACGGCGGGCCGCCTGGTGGCACTGGCGGCGGTTGGGCTTGATAGGGCTACCTTCGCTGGCCCTGGTTGCTTTGCTGGTCGGGCTGATGGGCGCAATTTTGAACCAGGGTTGGGCCGGAATATTTTTCTGGCTACTGGCGATAGTCCTGATCGGCTGGGTCGGTTTTATGATTTATTGCTGGCTGACTTTGCCAAAAGTGGTTTCTTTTGGACGGGTCTACCGGCGGTTGGTCTCGGTGCCATTAGCGCGAGGTGGTATTACATGGTGCGATGCAGCCGTCCAACCGCCCAACTTTTTGGCCCTGCGGGATAGCTTTTTTACACTTTATCAAGACAGTTACGAGATGGGTAGCCGGGCCGATCATCAAAATAACGCCGAGGATACCGAACGCAAGAAACAAACGCTTAACGATCTTTCGGAGCTAATTACCCCTATTCTAACTTCGCGCCCGGAGAATATGCAAACTCCTTTTATCGCCCGCGACCGCACGAGTGTACTCGACCGGGTCGAGCTTGAAGAATTGGGGCAAGCCGATGTCGCCGATCTTGCGCTGGCCTCGTTACCGCTTGGTATGCAACACCTCAATACCCCCCTCGATTTGAAAGACCTGGCCTACGGGGTAGAAGCCTACGCCAGCATGAAGGCCGAAGGTACCGATACGGCCCTGATGAAGGTGAGCGTAGAACCGGCCGCCGCCCCCTTGCACCGTCAGATTGCCGTGCGGGTCGGCGAGAATTTTTCGCTGGTCGGAACCGAGGTCGAACGCTGGCGGGATCGAGCCGAACGGGAGCGGGCTTTTAACGGTGGGTTGCAAGCCCGCTACAAAGAGTCGGAGGATCAGGTCAAGTTAGGCTACGAGCGGACGGCTTTGACTCTGGAAGAAGAAATCCAGGGGCCAACTGCTCAACTGGTGGCGGACACTACTTTTTATGCTGAGCAACTCGAAAAATTTTACCAGGCCCAGCGCGAGGTAATCGAGTCGCGGCGCGATACGGTGCTGGAAAAGCTCGAACGAGAGCGGATTGGTCTGGAACGGGTGCTGGATGAGCGGGCCGACGAGCAGGCCCTGTCACAGGCCGAATTTAAGGGGCTGAACGATCAGCGGCTTCGGCTCGAAAATTCGACCGATAGCCGCTATGCCAGCCTGAAATCCCAATTGAGCGAATTAGTACGTCGTTCCTACTCGCTTCCGCCGGTTCCTTATTTTCGCTCGGATTACCCGGAAGAGCCGTCGGCTCTGACGACCGAGGAATGTTCGCAACAACTAGCCGAATTACGGGCCGAGACCCGGTTGGCGACCAATGCGGTCAATAGCGCCCTCAACCGTTTCGCCCGTGTGCGGCTTGACCCGTTGGACGAACTGGCCCGGCTCGAAGCGCAAATTTCGGCTGGCACTAAATGGCAAGCTACGACTTATCTGGGCAACCTGATTAATTTCAAGCAGAGCGGTCAATTGTTGGCGCTGGCAGGCGATGTAAGCGATGCGGTTGGGGTCTATCTGGATACAACCAGCGACTTCGAGCGGCTCAACCGGCGGTGGTGTGCGGTGGAAGCCACTATTCGCAGTTTGGGGCTGTCGGCTTCGCACAGTAGCCGGTTGCAAGAAGCGCAGGAATATTTACTGGGTTTGAGCCAGGTCGCCACTTCGCTGCATAGCAGTTTGGTTTCGGCTCCGCACAGCCCGGAAATGGCCCGTCCGACTACTTTCCAAAACATCTACGACCAGGCGGCAGGCTTGCAACGTGAGTTAGAAGAATTGGGCGGGCTGGCCGGTTCTATCACTCGCACCGAAGATCAGCTTTCGGTCTTATCCGAAGAACTGACCCAGTTGCGAACCAACCTCGATAAGAATAAAGCTGAAACCGAACAAGTTAAGACCGATGCGGCAATTAAGCTCTACGAGTTGAGCCAGAAGCTCAAGAAGATGTCGGAAAAGCTGGAAGAGTTGAAAACCGCTCGGATCAAGCGGATTCGGGGTCATATCGATGGTTTAGCCGAAGAAAAAGACGATGTGTTGAAATTGCTCAAGACTGGTGCTAACGACCTGGGCGAAATGGGCAACACTGCCGACAAGCTACTCCGGCGGCACATCAGTCGGGCCGACCGTTTGCTGGATGAGGCCAAACAACTGCATCGCGGCCTGGAAACGACTATTGCTGCTATCGTGCGCGATTTTGAGGATAGTGTGCTACCTGAACGCTATTTGCAGGGGCCGAGCGAGCTATTTGTGCCGGTGTGGTACTTCCAGTTCAAAGAGCGTCCGGCCTGGAAACAGCGTATGTTGGGCTTTGCCAGTTGCTATACTTCGCTCGAACTGGTTCCGATCCCGGCCAGTTTGCCGGAGGCCAGTGTCCGCAAAGAGCGAGCCTCGTTGTGGCGGTTCGTTTCGTCCAACAAACCGGCTACTTTCTTCCGGCTCAAGGAAGATACTGAACTGGCGACCTTGATCGGGGCGCAAGACCTCGATTATCCGGCGGGTCGGGCCGAAGTAGCCCTCGACTGGCTCGAAAAACTGGCCTCGGACGGCTGGATGAGCGGTTGGCTGGTCAAAATCATGTGGCGCAGTTTGAAGTAAGCGCTCTACAGCAAATACAAAGAGATTGGACTGGTAGGGGCGACCTTTGTGGTTGCCCTCGGAGACCCGGCACGGTGTTCACGGGCGACCACAAGGGTTGCCCCTACCAAAAAAGTGGGTCAATAATTCTGCAAACTGCTTTAGCTTTCTTAGTATGAAGATCAGCCTCTCAAAACTAAAAAAATTTCTAAGTCCTACTCGCTCCGCTGCAACCCTTAGCTCATTACGGGTCTCATCCGAACAAGATGAGGCGGGGGTGCAGCGGGGCGAGCAATTTGAATTTAGCTTTGAAGGTCAATCGGTTGTGGCCTATCCGGGGGAAAGTATTGGGGCGGCTTTGATGGCGGCAGGGCAGGCTACCTTTCGTCTAACCCGCCGCGAGGGTCGTCCGCGAGGTCTGTTTTGTGGTATCGGCATCTGCTACGACTGTCTGGTAATCGTGGATGGTTCCCCAAATCAAAGGGCCTGTCTTACTCCGGCCCGACCCGGCGCAGTCATTCGCCTTCAACAGGGGACTGCCGCCGATTTTTTTGCCTGAACCTGAACCTATTTAGGTTGCCAGACGGGTGGAATGCGGGTTTCGGCAATCAGGCGCGGGTTGGGTGGGCGACCTCCCTGTGCGGTCAGCATGCTGTAGACCAGACCGCCTACCCCCGAAGAGGGGCTATAATCGACCAGACTGCTGCCATCGCTAGTAAAGCTAGGGTCGTAGACGTTGGAGAGGCAACGGGCCGTACCATTACTGGCCTGCACCAGACAGGTACTATAGCTGGGGTTGTTGCTGGTGTAGTAATAGACAAATTTGCTATCCGGGGTCCAGCGCAGCCGTTGCGAACCGCAGACCTGCCCGATGGCCCCTTGCACCGGGGCGGCTACTCGCAAGAGCGGCGCTTTAGGATCGAGACGGCCCTTACTTAGATCGTAGATAACCGTTTCAAATTTACCGCTTGCGCCCTGTTCCAGCACGGCCAGTTTGTTGCCGCTCGGCGAAAGACTATCCCCTACACATTCATTGGTGAAAGCCAACTTGAAGGCCTGGGTCTGTCCTCCCGCAATATCATAGAGGCGATCCTGCCCAATCAAAATTCGCGCACTATCATCGAACCATTGGGGCGCAAAGGTTTCGCCCTGGGTTGAGATAACCAGCGAAGAGCGCTTTTTGAGGTCAAACAAGGCCGGACGACCCTGTTTGGCATTTCCTTTAAGGCTAAGCGGCGAAGCCAAATAGGTTAGATAGCGGTTATCGGGCGACCAGACCGGGGCGAAACCTTCCGCCAAAAACTCAATCTTATGCGAATTTTGTAGATCGATCAGATATATACCCCGCTCCCAACGGTTGGCTGCGATCCCGACGACCGCAATCCAGCGCCCGTCATTCGACCAGACCAACTGTTCCCAGGCTACTTCCTTAAAAACTTGGGGATCGCCTATCAACTGGTCATCGCTCCCATCGCTATGGACAAGGTGAATTTGGGTGTCCGAACGGTCAACATAGGTGATCCAGCCCGGCGCGTTGCTGCCAACCGGAGCGTTGGTGGTTTTGTTGGGCGGCGGTGGGGTCAGAATCGCCTGGGCCGGGGTAGACGGTTCCGGCGAAGGGGTTGGTGCGGCAACCGTCGTCGCGGGCGCAGTAGTAATTGGTTCGGTCGTAACGACTGGCGGTGCAACCGTCGTCGGCGCTGCTTCGGGCGTAGCGGTCGAAATCGCCGTTGTCGGAACGACGGTAGTTTCGGGTATGGCAGTCTGAGAAGCGGCAGTCGAAGCCGCCACCGAATTTGCCGTTGTTGCTGCCGGAACAGCCGATGCTACCGGCGGATTAGTGGCGGCTACGGGTGCATTAGTTGGAACCGGGGCGGTAGTATTGACCGGCGCGACCGAGGGCCGCGAAGTGCGTTGGGTTGGCAGGGCGGTAACGGTCGGCGGGCCAGGGTTGGAAACCGCCGGAGTGATCGTCCGATAGGTGACTTGCGGCGGCACGTTTGGCTGGGTCGCACTAATCGTTGTCGCCAGGGTCGGACGCGGGTTAGGGCTTGTTTCGGGCGTATTTGGATCGTTAGTGGGTTGGGTAGTGGTAGTACTCGTCGCGCTTTCAGTCGAAAGGGCCGCGGTCTGGCTGAGTGCGCCCACTTGAACAGGTTGCATACCACTGGTCGGTTCGGGCGGTCGCGAAGAGGCCAGATAGAACAGCCCGACCACCACTATCAGTAACAGGGCTGCCATTACCCCGGCCAGGCTAAAAAGCGGTTGCAGACCATGCAATCGCCTCCGCTCTGGTCGAGGCTGATTATTCTGGCTAATCTGGCTCGGCTTTTGGCGGGTGGGAGTCGAGTTTATGGGGCCGGGTCGCGCGGTCTGGTTTTGGGTTGGCAAGAAGGGATAGGCTTCCGGCCTAAAGCGTGGCTCCGGCAGGTTATCCAGGTAAGAGCGCAGGCCACTTACAACTTGCTGGTAGCTTGCGTAGATCACGCGGCATTCGGGGCAAGTCGCCAGGTATTGCTGGACGATCCGGCCTTCCGCTTCGGAAGCTTCGCCATCCTGGTAAAGCGAAATTAGCGGCTCGACCATCCGGCGATGCCGCAGGTGTTCAAGCTGTCCCTGGTTATTATTTGAATCGGCTGGAAAGTACTGGTTCGACATTCTCTTAACCCTGCCCCTCTCCCAAATCCTGGGTCACGGATGTGACCACATTCCCCAATGCCCGGCGCAAGCTCTCTTTGGCCCGGAAAATCTGCGATTTGACGCTCGATAGCGAGTCGCCGGTAATATCACAAATCTCTTTATACGAAAATCCATCCATGTGTAGTAGTAAAGCAGTCAATTTATCGCGCCCGACTTTGTTCATAGCCTGCTGCAATTCATCGTGCAAAGCGGTGCGGGCTTCCAAATCGCCGCCCATTTCCACTTGAGCAGTATCCGGCAAGCCATCAAATTCTTCTTCCGCGCCGCCCGGTTTGTGAACAAAAGGCAAAAAGCGAACAACCTTACGCCGTCGCATCTCGCTAAGGGCGGCGTTGCGGGCAATCGTATAGAGCCAGGCGGACATATTATTTTGGGCCTGGGTTTGTTGCCAGTGGAGGAAGGCTTCGTCTTCGGCAGCGCTATCCAGCCCGGCGGTAGCCGCCCGACGGCATAGATTACGATAAGCAGAAAGAAAGGTATCCTGGGTCAGATCACGGGCCAGTTCAGCTTCGCCTACTAGCGAGTAGATAAAACGGTAAATACGCGACTCGTATTGGACGATTACTCGTTCAAAGGCAGCCGGATTCCATTCAGACCACGACTCGGAGTCGGTGTTACTGGTCACTTTCGACATTGGTACAACCGTGGCTGAGACCGGGATTAGCTCTCCTGCCGCTTTGTTCTGGTTCGCGCCTTGAACATCGGGTTGAGGCCACCATCGCGACCGATTAGTCGCGGGAGTCGGGTAGCCACCCGTCGTCAGGGTTTTGTGATTTAACATTTCCTCGCTTGGTTCCGATCAGGCTAAATTTGTTCTAACCGGGTTTGGTTAAGTAGCTTTATTGGTTCTCTCTACTTAACCGCATTTCAGTCTTGCCTGAATGTTAAATGCACCGACCAGGCGAAAAGTTGCGGGGCAAACCGACGATCTCAGGTATATTTGATAAAAGTCACAAATAAGTTTTGCTACCCGGTAGCAGACCTTAAGTTTTGAAAAAACTTAAATAAAATAGAAGGAGGGCTGCATCGTTGCAGTCGCTCCTTCATCATAGCATATTCAGATGAATTTCGTGTTAGACTTTGGTCTTAAAAATAGCTTTCAAAAGCAAAATCCAATCCGAAAAAGGGAGTATCGAGCTTGTCTTGGTGGCTAAGTTCAATCCGGCAGCCCGGCTAAACCACAGCTTCGGGAACAGTTTCAGCTACAGCAGCCCGTTGCTTGTTGAAACACTCGCTACAGTAGACCGGTCGGGCTAGTCTGGGGCGGAAAGGTACGGTAGTCTCTTTACCGCACTCGGCACAAACTACGGTGCTGACCTCGCGCATTACGGGTGGCTGCGCTCCGGGGGCTGTCACCGAAGGTAGGTTGTTGGTGATAGCCTGCTGTTTGCGTCGGTTACGGCAGTCCGGGCAGCGCCCCGGCTCGTTTTGCAAACCTTTTTGTCTGTAAAAGTCCTGCTCTCCGGCTGTGAAAAGGAAGGTGTTCGCGCAATCCTTACAAACTAACTTTTTGTCCTCGAAAAACATTATAAGCCTCCTTGTGGTAGCGCGTCACGAGTCGCCAAATAAGGCGCAAAACGCTACCAGACCCCGGTCCCGGGCTGCTAATTAGATTTTAATTGACTTGATAATCAAGCTACACGATTTTCTTCGTGGCAATCGGATGAAAGTTGCACTTTTAAGCTCACAGGAATAGGTACTTTCGTCATGCCTCTTGGTTCGAGTATAATCTACTTTCGACTAAAATGCAATAGACTATTTTCTATATTGAGTACAGATTTACAGGTTTAACATAAATAGCGTACAATACTATACTGTAATTGGCTATAGCGTAAAGGCTTGGGCCAGCAACGGAAAGTCAACGAGAGAGGTTATTTAATTTCATGAACCGGCTTGACGAAAAAATAGAACTGTACGACGAAAAATATTTTGCAGGCCAGATCAGCAAATCGGACACCAAGGCCGCTTTGCAGTATGGCAAGCTTTTGCACTATGCTGGTGTGAGCGCCCAGAGCCATCCTCGGTTGCTAGATGCTGGTTGTGGGGCCGGGCCAGCCCTGCCTTTTCTGGAAAAAGCAGGCTTTCAGGTAGTTGCCAGCGATTTTATCTTCTTCCCACTATTGGAAGCTCATAAAAGAGCGCCGCAGGTGCCATTGCTCAATTGCGATTTGGGTCAGGGTTTGCCCTTTGTCGGTGGCGCATTTGATGCAATTCTGGTTAGCGAGGTGATCGAACACGTGGCGAAGGCCGATCTCTTTTTGCACGAAGCATGGCGGGTACTTGCGCCGGGTGGGGTGTTGTTACTAACTACGCCTAATTTGTGGGACGTGCGGCGCATTGGGGCCGCCCTCACTGGTCGTCAGTGGTCGGGCCACCGTGATCCTACCCATATCAACCTGATGCAACCGCGTCGTCTGAGCCGTTTATTGAGCGAGGCCGGATTTGGGCAAGTGCGCTGGCGTACCGGGGTCAAACCGGCCTTCTCTCGTTCGATCCGTAAGCTTGGCTGGCGGCTAGAACTGCCTTATCCACCCTTTATCGGCAATGGGATTATGGCGGCGGCTACCAAGTAGGGTTGAATAGAACCTTTTAGAAAATATAAAAGGGAGGATTTTATGCAATATCGAACTTTCGGTCGAACTGGCTGGCAAGTTAGCGAAATTGGTGATGGCATGTGGGGTCTGGCGGGTTGGAGTGGTTCGGATGCGGATACCACCCGGCAATCACTTCAACTGGCGGTTGATTTGGGCTGTAATTTTTTTGATAGTGCCTGGGGCTATGGGGCCGGTGTGAGCGAACGGTTCCTGGGCGAACTAATCCGGGCCAACCCGGATAAAAAGCTCTATAATGCGACCAAAATCCCACCCAAGAATTTCCGCTGGCCTTCGCATCGGGGCGACCCTTTGCAGGACAGCTTTCCAGCCGACCATATCCGCGAGTATACCGAGAAGAGTCTGACCAATCTGGGCCTTTCGCAAATAGATTTGATGCAATTTCACGTCTGGGAGGACGAATGGGCCGAAGATGAAAGCTGGCAACGCGCTGTCGATGATCTCAAGCGCGAAGGTCTGGTCAAAGCCTGGGGGGTCAGCATCAATCGCTGGGAACCCTGGAACGCTTTACGCACGCTACGTACCGGCCTGATTGACGCAGTCCAGGTGATCTACAATATCTTCGATCAGGCCCCGGAAGACGAATTGTTCCCGCTTTGCCAGGAGTTGAATATCGGGGTGATTGCGCGGGTACCGTTTGATGAAGGGACGCTAACCGGCATTTTGACCAAAGAGAGCCACTGGCCGGAGGGCGATTGGCGTAATACTTATTTCGTTCCCGAAAATCTAAACGCCAGTGTCGAACGGGCCGAGGCGCTTAAACCGCTCGTGCCAGCCGATATGACGATGCCGGAGATGGCCTTGCGGTTTATTCTGGCGAACCCCGATGTCAGCACGATCATTGCCGGGATGCGTAAACCCGATCATGTCCGGGCTAATCTGGCTGTTAGCGAGGCTGGCCCGCTTCCCGATAGCTTGCTATCTCAGCTTCGCCCCCATCGTTGGGATCGGGAACCAACCGCGTGGTCACAATAAACAAAAGCAAAGTTATAGTTTGGGTTCGGAGGAATTATCTGCGCCCGACTCTACTTCCGACTTGCGAAGGGCGGCACGTTCGGCTTTGCGGAGAAGCTTTTCACGGCGGAGACGGCGGGTTTTGAGTTGGGCCAGGATGAACATAATCACAAGATAAGCCAGAACCGCTATAATGAGCAATTCGTCCAGGTTAGAGCCGTGTAATAATAACAGCAGGGGAGCGCTATTCCGCCCGTTTTTGAAGCACATATAGCTTCTGCAAGCCCCAATCTCCCACTTGTGGTAGCCGGGCGCTCAGGCGATGGAACCAGCCACGATAGTTACGCTGCCCGCTTCGCACAAAGAAAGGGTACATGACCCAGGTCAGGGCATAATAGGTACTGCTAAAGCGTTTGACTTTCTTTAGCTCAAAATAAGGCTCGGCGAACTTGAACAATTCTACTTCATCCAGGTAGCAGTTATGCCAGAGGGGGGTCATAGTTTCCAGACCGAGTCGGCGACGCAATTGATTGAGGTTATCGGAACTCTGGGTCGAGACTTCGCTGATTAGAAAGAGGCCAC
This sequence comes from Chloroflexia bacterium, assembly GCA_038210655.1. Lineage (GTDB taxonomy): Bacteria > Chloroflexota > Chloroflexia > Chloroheliales > Chloroheliaceae > 54-19. The sequence continues at coordinate 53,396 of JBBQWM010000026.1, read as the reverse complement.
CCGGCTTGAGAACGCGCCAGGCTTCTTGCAAGGCCGCTTTTTGGTGTTCGGTGCTGCCCAGGTTAATCAGGCAACGTTTGGTAATAACTTTATCGAAGGTGTTGTCGGGGAAGTCGAGCTTTAAGAAGTTGCCGACCCGGAAGTTAGCCGAACCTGCCAGCAGACCGGCCCGACCCAGGTTCAACTTGGCGTAGTCGATCATACTTGGCGCATAGTCGATCCCGATAATGCGGATGCGTTTGAGGCGAGCCAGTTGCAAGGTCGTGTAGCCGTTAGCGCACCCGGCATCCAGCACTCGATCCCCATCCTTGAGATAGCGCGAGAGAATGACCCCTTCGCGGTGCATCATCGTTTCATCGACCCAACTCGCGCTAGGCGAGAGGCCGTACTTGCGACCACGTCGCTCCCAATGTTGCCGGATTGTTTCAAGGTCCTGCGGCAAAGTTTCCAGCCCAGTCGAAGGGTTTTCCTGAACAGGCCGTGCATAGGCGGCTCGATGGCTGGATTTCTCACTGTCTGCCGAGGCGGCGGCTGGTGCTATATTTTGTAAAGTATTGGCTCCATCGGCCTGGAATGTATTAAAATTATTCTCGTTACTGCTCATGCTGCGCTCTATCCAATATTAGAATTCGATATATCCCGACGCTGCCAACCTCTACAAACTAGGCCCTGGGGCCGAAAAAGGCTGACTTTGCGATAAATTTATAAATTTGGTGAAGTGGTTTATAAACCGGGGGAGGATCACTTTGCTCCCACATGCCCTGGTAACTCTACCTGCGCGGTTTATTATAGCAGATTACAGTAGGTTTTGGGTATATACAAAGCTATAAATTAGAGTCAAATCTGTTACCAAGATGGATCGGTTTTGTGTTAAAATAGGGCCAGCATATGAGGCCAACGGCATTTGAGAGTTTGAGAGGGATAATTGCGCTAACTATGACTGAACCAACTACAACTGCGGCCCGACGTGGGGCGCGTACTGAGAAAGAGACTACTGCCAGCCCAGAGCAACCAAAGGTTTTCCAGCATCGGCAATACCTGGAAGACCGGGACGGTTTGCAGTATCTACCGCTCAAGTGGCGGTTGGCATGGCTACGGGCCGATCATCCTCAGGCCCGGATTACTACCAAACTGGTTAGCCACCAGGATGAGGTAGCCGTTTTCAAGGCCGAGGTAGAACTGCCCGAAGGTGGCACTGCTACCGGGTGGGGTGCCAAAGCTCGTTCCAATCGCACTAGCGATGAGTTCGATCAAGATCGTCAGCTTGACTACATTTTGGGGGCGGAAAATCAGGCGCTTGGTCGGGCTTTGGCGGCACTCGGTTATGGAACCGAATATGCGGTCGATTTCGACCCGCCCGCCGAACACAAATCGATCCCGTTGCCGGAACGCCCCAGCTATGAGTCTGATGACGAAGAAGATGGGATCGAAGTTCCTATGGGTAGCCTTGATACCGAGGCTGAAATAGAGCTTCCGGCGGAGGAAGATGAGGTTGAGGAAGATTTAGAAGGGGAAGATGAGGATGAGGAAGAAGTTACCCCTCCCTCGCCGACCCCGATTAATCGGCAGTCCACTAGCCCTGCAAAGCCTTCGGCAGCCACTCCTGCCCCGCGCGGCGAGGTACGTGCTATCTTCGAGAAGAGTCCGGCTTTTGAAACTAACCGCCCGACTCCCCTGAATCCGGCCAAGCCGGTCGTCTCAGTTGAACCGTCCGCCCCCGCTCCGGCTAATCCCTCGATCAATCTGGTCAATCCTGTGGTTGAGGAGCGTATAAAGAATGTGCGGGACGAAGCACTGCGGATGCACATGAAGCAAATTTATTATGAGGCCCGGCGGCGCTTTAATTATGACGAAGCTAAGGTAGACAACCGTAGCAAAGAACTTTATAACAAGCCGACTTTCGAGCTAGACTCGGAAGAAGCCGCCGAATACCTGGAGCGTATTTTGACCGCTTCTCAACGGCGAAGCTGAACAAGGGATGAGGGATGAGGGATGAAAATTCTTCCTCAGCTCAAGGGTTTTATTCATCCCTCATCCCTTAAAAGGGGTTTATGTCTGAAAGTTTAAAGGAAAAACAAACGTCTGTTACCGAAAATAATCCCGGCAAATCGTCTAATCCAATTCGGCGGGTTAATCTTCTTCTGATCTTTATTGCTCTAGTGGCGACTGTCGCTCTATTTGTCCTCGGTCTGTTCCTCTTTTTTGATGTTGGCAATAACAAAACCCCGACTACTCCGTCTGCCACCCGACCAAGAACTCCGGCGGCTCCTTTTGAAGGGATCGATCAGCCTGCCCCGGCGGATTTTGGGATTCCAGCGGCTCCAGGGCCAACCACTACGCCGCTTAGGATTGATGACGAAGCCGCCCGGTTGCGTCTAGTTGCCGATGAATATCTTTTGCAGGGCCGTCCAGTCGAGGCTGCCGCTCAATATCGGCTGGTGCTGGATAAATACCCGACTGGCCTACAAACCCAGGCGGCCCTGTATGGACTGGCCCGTAGCAGCGTCGAACGCGCCCGCTATAGCGAAGCGGCGGATTTTTTCAAAAAATACCTAGCGACTTATCCCAACGACCCGCTCAGAACGAATTGCTATTATTATCTGGGCTTGATTGACCAGGAACTAGGCTATTGGGACGAGGCGATAAGCTTTTTCCAAAAATATCAGGCCGAGCAACCCGGTCAAATGGTTTTGGACGGCTACGCCTGGTTCGAAATCGCCGAAGCTTATAGCAATGCCCTAAAACCTTCGCAGGCCCTAGAAGCTTACAAGAAAGCGGGCAGTAGTGCCGCTTCCAACCTATTGCGGGTGACGGCAATGGAGAAAGTGGGCGATGCCTATCTCAAAGAGAATAACCCGGTGGAAGGCGCAGTTTGGTACGGCAAAATTCTGGAATTGGCAAAGGTTCCCGAATATCGGGCCAAAATTATCGGTAAGCAAGCGCGGGCCTATGATGCTGCCAAACAGAGCGACAAAGCGGTTGAATTGACCCGCCTGCTGGTCAACGATTACCTGGATACGACCGATGGGTTCACGACGCTCCGAAGCTTGTTCAACCTTAACTCGCCGGTGCTGGACGATTATCTCAAAGGCTATTATCTTTTACGGGCCAACAATACTACCGGGGCTATCGAGGCTTTTAACCGCTTTTTGGGTCGGACTGACGACAAAGCGCCGCAACCACCGACTCCCACCGGAGCTAATAAAGAAACTCAAAATCGGCTGGGACGGGCCTGGTTTTATCTGGCGACCCTTTATGAGGCCAAGAACGATCTGAACCGGGCCGGGGCCGAATACCGTGATTTAGTTGCCCGCTTCCCGCAAGCGCCTGCCGCCCCGGACGCGCTCTGGCGACTGGCAAAGCTGACCGAGCGGCAAAACAACCCGGACGAGGCCAGCAAGCTTTACGGACAGTTTGTCGAGCGCTACCCGGCAGAAGCCAATGCGGATGAGGCGATTTATTTGCAGATGCGGTTAGGTCTGGCGAAAGGGCCGGAAGTAGCCCAGACTTTTGCCGATACGTTGGCCCAGAAATATCCCGGTAGTAACCGCCGCACCCAGGCTTTTTATGAAGTGGGCCGGGCTTATCAGGCCAAAAACGATGCCGCTGGGGCGCGACGAATGCTGCAAAAAGCCGCCGAATCGCCCCAGGCCGATTTCTACGCAGTGCGGGCAGGTGAACGCTTGGTCGATGCTTATGACCCGAACCAACCGCCCCGCTCTAACCCAGTCAGCCATCCGGCAGTCTATAGCCCGCGTACTTTCGCCGCCGATCTTGAACGCGACCGTCAGACAATGGATAGCTGGCTGACCACCTGGGCCAGTTCGGTCGTCAGTTCGACCAATGCTACGCCCGTCGTCACCCCGAAAGCTTTGGAATTGGCTCGCCAGCAAGTCAATAACGACCCCGGTCTCAAGCGGTTGGTCGCCCTCAGAGCGGTCGGACGCGGGGAACAAGTCGGGCGTGAGGCTAAAGAAGCCTTCGACCGCTATTACGACAAGCCCATCGAACTCTATGCCCTGGCCTTGAACTTGAGCGAACAGGGCGAGTATTACTATTCGATTAGTGCCGCCAAACGTATCCTGGAATTATACCGGCAAAAGAATCCTTCGGCAGGTTTGCGGAATGTACCGCTTTTGTTGCAAAAACTAATTTACCCTTTGCCCTATCAATCGATAATCTTAGAGCAAAGCCGCCGCTATGACTTCGACCCGCTTTTGATGGTTTCGCTGCTCAAGCAGGAGAGCGTCTTCGAGCCGGGAGCGATCAGTAGTGCCGGGGCGATGGGGTTGGCCCAGGTAATGCCGGATACGGGCAAGGGGATTGCAGGTAATCTCGATAAGCCTAATTTCAAGCCGGAAGACCTTTTGCGGCCTTACACCGCTATCGAGTTCGGTTCCTTTTATCTGGCAACCCGCCTGAAGGATTTCGATGGCAATCCTTATCAGGCGCTGGCGGCCTATAATGGCGGGGCCGGTAATGTCTATCGTTGGAACAAAGTCGCCCCCTCTGACCACAATTTCGATAATTGGCTTGCCAATATCGATTTTTCCGAAACGCGCGGTTATGTCCAAATTATTTACGCCAACTATTATTTGTACCGCCAGATTTACGCTGCTAATTAAACATGTAAAGAGAGTCAATCTCTGGGCGGATGCCAGCCTGCTGCTATCCACATTTGACGTGCCTCCACCAAATATACTCGATTGAGTTGCAGCGTCTCTACAGTTACTCGACCCGTAGCTGTCAGTCCAATAATTTGAGCGCCTTTGTGCGTCCAGGCAAAATGATCTTGCCAGACCTGGTGGCGTGGATCGAATAAACTTACTATTTGGCCTGTGACAATGTCAAAGGCAGCTACTCGATCATTCTTATGAGCGTTGCATTGGGCGCAAGCCAGCCAAAGATTATCTTCCTCTGTCGGCCCCTCCAGGGCTTCTGGAATTATATGGTCAACCTCCATTAGTGTACCAACAATTAGTTCTTTGGTAAGACAATATCCGCAACGATGTTGAGCTTGGTCAGCTACCCGCTTGCGTAAAGCTAGAGCTATATAGGTCTTGCTCAAACCTTTGGCCCTAGCTCTGAAATATCGTGACCGCGCTCTTTAAGTAATACGGCTGCTTTAGCGCGTACTAGCATAGTTTTATCATATTGCCGTAATAACAAAGAGCGGGTCTGAGTTTCACTTTCGGTTAGACCTTCTCGCTGGCTTTTAAGATTGAGAGTTTCTAATTGTCTGCTTATTTTAAGTGGTAGGCGACGACGTGCAGCCCGCCACAAGGCCTTATCGTCTAACAAAGTCATCCCGTCGAGTGTCTCACGTAGGTCAGCTAGAAGTTCATTTTCCATTGGTACTGAGACGCTTACCAAAGCCAGGAGTTCGGCTTCTACACTACGATGGGATTGTTCGGCACTGTGTTTGAGGCGTTCGTAAAGGGCTTCGGGTAGATTTAGGGTTATAATTTGAGTAGACATTTGGTTATCTCACTTTTTGCTTATTTGGCTCTATCGAAATTAAAAATCTTTTCCAGATTGGATTAAACTCAATAGTCACTTTATCCTTAATTTTAGGCCGGGGCTCTAGGGCGGAGGCCACCCACCGAATAATGATCGATTTGCAGAGATTTATAATAAGACAAACGGCCTAGCTTGCCGATAGTATTTCTTATGCGAATACTCCAGGCCGCAGCGTTGGCGGCTTCTTTGATTTTATCGCCCCAGATATTTTCGCCCTCATCCTGCTTGGCCTGTTGCAGAGCGGGCAGGGCCACCAAACTGCCTATTTCAGCCAGAGCCTTGACTACTCGCCAGCGCACGTCTGGGTTAGGGTCATTTTGAAGGGCTGCGATTAGCCCGTTAATCGCAGCCTCGTTTTGAACAATAACCAAAGCTGAAGCGGCCCGTTGGCGCACCAGACTCTCCTGATCGGTTTGCAAAATCGATAATAGCCCGGCTATCGCTTCGGGCGAATGTAACTCTTTTAATTCATCGGTGATGCGTTCGCGTACAAAGCTATTAGGCTCGTTTGAAAAGGCTTCTAGCAACCGGGAAACGCTCTCTTCGTGGTCGATCCAACCCACAGCGCTGGCGGCTTTTTGGCGCATTACCAACGATTCGTGATCGCGCAACATAGCCGTGAATCGGTTAAACACCTCGTCCCCGGTGCGGGTATTCCAGATCGGCAAGACTTCTCGGAAGCTCGGCGCGGCGGTTTGTTCGAGCAGAGTGCGTTCGAGCGGTTGAGCCTCGCAATAGCAGGCTGCAAAGTAAGCCTGGATCAATTGATGATAAAACTCGATTTGCTCACCATCCTCATTCAGGTTTATCAGACTGGCTCCCTCGGCCTGTCTGAGCCAAGTTGAAGCTTGTTCGATTTCCTGGGCGGTGGCGACCGGGTTGGACGGTTGGCGGTTCGATAGCCAGACGGCAGCCTGATTTTTATCGACCGTACTGACCCGCCCAGCCACCGTCATATGAAAAGCAAGCCGAGCCAGGGCCAGCTTTAGTTCTTCGGCTTGCTCTTCCGTCAATAGTTCGTGTTGAATTTCGCGGTCGAGGGTTTTTCCCACACTCCATTCCAAAAGTATAGTCGGGTCGTTGGGTAGTCCCTGGTTCATACGGTTATATTCAAGCAACCGAATAAGATAAAAAGGCTGAACAGCCAGACCTCGTAACCGGGCCAAGCGGGGAGTTGCATCATCAAACAGCATTTTGAGATTTTCCAGCAAGGCGGCCCGCTCGGTATCTTCCGGGTAATAGGCTTCCGCCAGTTCCAAAACTTGTTCGGTGTTCAAATCCTGAACGTGTAAATCGTACCATTCCAGACCACCCGAAAAATCTTTTATCCGGCAACTTACCACGCATTTTACTTTTGCGTAATCGTAGCGGCTACCAAGTTTCTCGATGGCCGCTACTCGTGGGTCAGCCGTTTGCTCGGCTTTAGGGCGATTGCCAGAGCGGGGTAATTCGTTCAGGCCGTCCAGCAGCAGTACCAACCGTCCGGCTTTTGCCAACCCCGGCAAAAGCTTTGCGAGTCCTGCCGAAACCGAGGCAACTTCTTCCACCACAAACTTCCACAAATCGGTTCTCAAACCATCTTCATCGAGTGTCCAGCGGTTTAAGGGTAGATAGATCGGGATACAGCCCCGCAGTTTGGATGGTAGCCAGGGGGTAGAACGGGGGTCGCGGTAACATTTGCCAAGTTGCATCGCCAGACGACGCAGGGTGGTAGATTTGCCAGCACCAGGCTTGCCGAGCAGCGTAATGCGGGTATTCAGATTCAAGAAATCTTCCAGACTGACCGAAGGCTGGGTTTCGTCCGGGGTGGGAGTAACCACCATAGACAGCCGCGACCGCAAATGGTTTTTGAGCAAGGCCGCCAGTTCCTCTTCCTGTTTGGTCAGCGGGGCCGGAAGAATTTTGTGGACTCGTTTGCCAGGCCGATGTACCAAAGCGACCGCTTGATGGGTTTCGTACTTCTCAAAATCTTTTTGCAAACTTGCCAGATAGGTAATAACGGCCAGGCGTTCGCTACTACTGGTCGAGGCGTTGCTAACATTAAGCTCATCGAGTTCGTTTTCCAGCCGCTTGATTTCGCTCTGGACTTTACGCAACTCGATTTTGTGTTTATGAGTAGCAACTGGATCGTTAACACTGCCTAAAAGAAGCTCATTCAACTCGCGTTCAAGTTCAACAGCTTCTTCTAAGTGCTTTTCAATATTTTGACGGCGTTCTCCTGTACTCATCCTCTGGCCCGATTGTGCGTTACAGTTGGTCTACAAAAATCCACTGTATTATAAATTAACTAGACCAGAGGTTCAACTTTTATAGCCGTTATCGAAAAAATTTGATTTTAAATCAGAGAAAATCAGACTTCTTCCGGGCTTTTCAGAATTGGGTCAAGAAAAGCGCAAATCTTATTCATGTAAAGATTGGGGTCGTACTGGCTGGCGACCACGTGTCCGGCCTCTGGCACAACCCACAGATGTTTGGGGCCGGGCGAATGTTCGTAGAGCAAGTGAGCATTAGCGACTGGAATGCCCCGGTCGTTGAGACCATGAATAATCAGGTGTGGAACCGAGCGGCCTTCGGCTTTGAGCTTTTTGAGGACTTCGACCGGGGCGATATGCTTGCGTTTGCCAAGTGTGCCGCTAAACCAACTGCTCCACCAGACGGCGGTATGTTTGAAGGGGAAATGGGGCAACCGATAGAAATAGCGGAAGCTGACCGACAACAGGGCATCGAGCGAGGCAAAGGCGCAATCGCTGATGACGGCCCGAATATCCTGACTACGGCCCGCCGCCATAATCGCTACCGCTCCGCCCATCGAATAGCCGTAAACCGCGATCCGTTTGGGGTCTACCTCTGGTCTGGTTTTAAGATAGTCGATTGCACCTAGCAAATCTTCGACTTCCCAAAAGCCGACCGAAGTAGTCCGGCCTTCGCTCTCGCCGCAACCCCGGAAATCGAGCGTCAGGGCATTGTAACCGTGAGATTGAGCGTAGAGGGCCGGTAGATGGGTATCAACCGCCCCGCCGTGAAACCCATGACACAAGACAACCGCCGCCTGTGAAGTCGCCGAGGGATAAAAATACCCGGTCAGGTTCAATTTACCATCGGCAGTTTTGAAGGTAATTTTCTGGGCGGGTATTTGTTTGCTAAAGCGTATATCGGGCGCAAGGCCATCTTCGGTCCGTACTCGTCGGGCCGGTTTGACCACCTTGTAGCCGACAAAAGCCGAGACTGCCGTTACCGCTGCTGCCGAAGCACCACTCAAAGCTGATAGTGCAATCAGGCTGATTTTAGCCCAATTTCCCCGCGTTCCCGCACTCGCAACCAGGTTGCCATTTAATAAGACTTGTGAAGACATCGTCCACCACCTTCTGCCGGACAACTTCATTGTTGGTTCGGCTCAACTTACCACACGATCCACCCGCCCATTTAAAAGTGCCGATTATAATTAGACAACAGCGTTGCCTCTGTGACCTCCCGCTAGCAATTTTTATGCCCGGAAACTATAAACAGGTCAGGGAATTTAACTTTGTTCGAGTCACAAACTATCGTATCATTTCACAATAAGGGGTAGAGGTGATCCATAGGTGATCGCCCTTTGGGTAGCCACCCAGGGCTACCCCTACATTTTGTTCAGGACTCGAACTATAAGCCTATACTAATTGTGTAAACTCAAAGGGTCTTGTGAGAACCTGTTTCAGGCTTGTCGGAACAGGTCGCATCCTGTGCTAAATCTATCGGCGGAGCGGTGTCCCATATAGAGTACGGAGTGATGTCCTACGAAGGGTTATAACACAATTTTTCGGATGTTATAGAAGCCAAAACCCAAGCTCCTAATCTGTAACTGTCGGGCGACAGCTTTAGAGCTTTATCATACACTAAATAAGGCTAAACTAGCAATGCTTTTCGGAGTAAATTGAGTGAAAAAAGGGCGGCAAGTCGTTTTACTTCGGCTGGGCTGGTACGGTAAAAAGCTTCAACACTCTTGACCTGCCCGGACATATCTACCGCCATAAAGACGTGTCCAGCGCTTTGGCCTTCAAAAGCGTCCGGGCCAGGCGCAGCACAAATTGCCAGCCCGACTTCGGCTCCGAGCGTCTGGCGGGCGGTAGTCGCCATTGCTTCGGCTACCGTCCGGCTCATTATAGTATTCTCTTCCACCAATTCACGGTCTACCCCCCAAGATGCCAGCATTGCCCGTTGTTGGCTGACCAGCCCACCCCGGAAGAATAAAGGACTTTCCGGCGCGTCGCTCAAGATAGCCGAGAGTAGCCCACCCGTCCCGGCTTCCAGCACCGCCAGCGTCATCGAGCGGTCTTGCAACATCACCCCGATCTCACCTTCGATAGTCTCCTCGTCCTGTCCATAAATCAACGTTCCCAACCGTTCCCGCACCATCATCTCCATCTCAAAGATGTGGTCGCGGGCAGTCGCTTCGTCAGGCGATTTGGAAGTAATTCGCAAGTGGATACCGTCGTTTTTGGCATAGGTCGCCAGGGTTGGGTTGGTAGACTGGAGAAAATCTTGCACCATCTCTTCGATAGCCGATTCACCTTTGCCCAACACTTTGAGGGTACGCGAAAAGATAATCTGACCGGGGAGATGAGGGCGTAAGCGAGGTAAAACCTGCTCTTCCCACATTGTTTTCATTTCGTGCGGCACCCCCGGCATCGAGACAATGATCCGCCCGTCGTGTTCGACCCACCAACCGGGAGCGGTTCCGACCGGGTTAGTCAGTGGTTGAGCCGAAGCGATCAGGGTGGCTTGCTTGATATTGCGTTCGGGCATATCGTCTACTCCGCGCCGCACAAAAAACTCGCGTACCTGCGCCTCTAACTCAAGCTGGACTACCATTGGCTCGTTTAGTAAATCGCTGATAGCCTCACGGGTCAGATCATCCTCGGTTGGCCCCATCCCGCCGGTACAAATTACAAGATCGGCTCGACCGTGCGCCCGGCCCAGCGTCTCGGTCAGACGGCCTCGATTATCTCCGACTTGCGAGATAAAAAAAAGGTCAATCCCCAACAAAGGTAACTGCTGGGCTAACCAGGCCGCATTGGTATCGGTAATTTGACCGAGAAGCAATTCGGTGCCAATCGAGAGGATTTCTGCTTTCATTTTTTTAACTTTCGCCCCTTATACCCGGTCCTACCGCGATTTTTAATAAAGATCAAGCACCAAATCGGGTGCTGGTAAAGATGTGACGCGAAGCAATATCTTTAAATCGGTCGCTGGCTAAATTGATTACTTTAAGATTGTCGTGCTGTACACCACCCACCCGATTGCTAATCACGTAGCTATAGGTGCTGGAATAAAGCGGAATGCTGGGCAGTTCGTCCGCCCAAATTGTTTGCCATTGATTATAAAGTTTAGCGCGTTCTGGCTGATCGGTCATCGTGCGGGCCGTCTCAAGCAAGCGGTCGGCCCGATCCAGCTTCCAGTTTGCCAAATTGAGATGGTTATCGCCTGCTTCGGCATAGCTAGAATGCCAGTTGGAATACTGGTCGGGGTCGTTCAACGCGCCTTCGACCGTAAAAAGCAGCGCGTCATAATTGCTGGCCTTGAGATTGTTATCCAGTTCCGAACGGCTAGTTGCCATATCAATTTTGACAACTATCTGGACATTCCGCAAGTTTTCAGCGATCTGGCTGGCTACCGTGCGCTTGTCGAGCGTATCGTCGGTCAATAACTGAAAGATCAAAGGTTGCCCGTTGCGTTCGCGGATACCGTTGCGGTTAACCTTCCAGCCAGCCTCTTCGAGTAGCTTCTCGGCTTTAGCCCGATCAAAATTGTAGGTCGTTATATCTCGCTTATAGGCCCACGAACTGGCTAAAATGGGCGAAGAACTAATTTCAGCCTGACCTCCCAACGCCTGATCGACCAGACCCGGCTTGTTGATCGCATAAGATAGAGCCTGGCGCACTTCTTTTTGTCCGAATAAGGCTGTCCGCTGCAAATTCAAAAACAAAAAGGTGTTGCGAGCGCGGGGCGCATTGATCTCGGTAACATCTTTGAGCGTTTCCAACCGTTTCACTTCATCGGCTGTCACCTGAGATACGCCGTCGATCTGGTTGGCTTGCAGGGCGCTGATCGCCGCGCTGCCGCTCGGATAAAAGCGAAACCAAATCTTGTCCAAATAGGGTTTCTTGCCGTAATAGAGCGGGTTGGCAATCAGGGTTATGCCATCGCTGGCAAGACCGCCGGGAGCCAGTTGATAAGGGCCATTGCCGACGGGAGCCTGGTTAAAGCCATCGGTTGCCAGGTTAGCCGGTTTGACCTTGCCTTCCAACTTATGGGCCGGCAAAATCCCCAGTGTCGTATAGCTCAGGAAGGCCGGCCAGGGTTGATTTAGCCGGAAGCGTATGGTGTAATCCCCCAGACGGCTGACCTGTACGTCTTTCCAGAGGGTAGTCAAATTGCGTCCACCCGGAAAATCCTCGCTTTTGAGCAGGTTGATGGTATAAACCACATCACGGGCTGTAATCGGCGTGCCGTCCTGCCAGCGTGCATCATAGCGCAAATGAAATTCCCAGACCGAGCCATCCGGGGTAGCCGTCCAGCGGTCGGCCAGGTCTGGTTCGATCACCTGACCGGGTTGGTCGGCTCCTTTGCCCGCTACACTGCGGGTCAGGCCGCTAAAAACCAGCGAACTGACATCCTGGCTGAGCGAGTCGGACGGGGCAATCAAGGGGTTGATACTGATAGCCGGGGCAGCCTCTACTACGACACCTTCGACATAGGTTCCCCCAGGGGCCGGTTCATTAGTTTGTTTAACGACTAGCAAAAAATAGGCTAACGCTATTGCAATAGCGACCAGACCAACTGCCGCTACAAATACCTGAAGCCTAAGACGGTTTACCAATACCAAATACCTCTAGCTTTTCCTACCGAAGGAATAGAGAACAGTGAATACGCTACCAGCACCCTAACCCTGGAACGCAAAGCTTTCAAAAGCCTAAAATTATTTATTTTACTTAAGAAAGCTGGACCATAAGCCGACAATCACAAAGGTGACCGCAAAAACGATGGTAAGCTGGAATAGCCGCAACTCGAAGCCCCGCCGAGTCCGAAAGATCGAGTTGTTCTGACCGCCACCCATCGCGCCGCTAAAGCTATTACCTTTAGATTGCAGCAAAATCAGGATGATTAGAAAGACACCCAGCACGACCTGTATAACGTTTAGAGTTCCTAAACTCAATTTAGTTTATCCTTTTTAGCTATCTTCTCTTCTATCTTGCCAAACAGTTATTAAACTTAGTTTAACTGGTATCTGATTATAACAATCGGGCGACGCTTTTGCAACCGCGCCGTGAGCCTCTTGTCAATAGCACCGGGTGTGCGTCAGTTTTTGCAGGCAAAGAGGCTCTATCACCCTCAAGGTTTTCACAGTCGCCCGTTCTTATGGTTTGAACCTGTGCAAAAAACTGACGTACACCCAATAGCACCAATTGGGGTGAGCGCCAGTTTTTTGCATATTAGCCAGACTATACCACACCGTAAACCGAGGAGTGATTATATATTAGAAAAATTTTCGCAGAAAATTTTTCTAATATATAATTTTAGTGGTTTGGAGCAGGATTTTCACGGTTGCCCGTTTTTATTGTTTGAACCCGTGCAAAAATCTGACGCTCACCCAATAGCACCAATTGGCCTAACTGGATTTGATTTGTTAAAATAAGATGGGTGGTGTAAAACCGTGCTGCTTATCTTACAACTGAGTTTGACCCAGTTTCTCAAACGAAAGCCCTACTTGTGATGTTTATAACTTATAGATGCTTATATTGTAACTGCTTATCTATGTCATTCTGAGGCGGGAGATTGTCTGGGTTTTGCCAAAGATGCCTCTCCGCCGAAGAATCTAGACCCTTCGTGGCGGCTCAGGGTGATACGGCTGTGTAGTTACTTTATACTTATAAAGGAAAGATAGCCATGCGTGAAATAAGGGTAAATTGGACAAAGGTCGGGCCAATGCAATTATCGGCGACGGCTCCCAGTGGTCAGACGGTGCAGCTAGATTCTGGGGTGGAATTTGGCGGGAATGGGGAAGGCTTTAGCCCCAAAACTTTGCTTTTGGTGGCTCTGGGCGGCTGTACCGGGATGGACGTATTATCTATGTTGCGGAAGATGCGTCAGGATGTGACCGATTATCATCTTGAAATCAAGGGCTGGGAACACGAGGAGCATCCCAAGAAGTTCGACCGTATTATAATCGAACACGTTTTGGAAGGGCATAATCTAAATCAGGCGATGGTCGATAAGGCCGTCCGGCTTTCGCACGAGAAATATTGTGGCGTTTCAGCTAGTTTAGCCGGGTCGGTTCAAATCGAGACTACTAGCCGAATTGTTGAGGCCCCCTAGATTAAAAATGGCAGATTGAGTTTCAGGTGATTGGTCAAACTGAACAAATTTTAATCTATTATTGAGAATGATCCAATATATAGATATTTTAATTAATTATAATATACACCTGAGTGTCATTATAAATCTGAGCTTAGTTTGAACTCGTAATATGGATCGCAAGGCATACTGTGTTTAGCTTTTTCAGAAGATTTGGTGAGGTTTGGTTAGAAAATTTATATTAAAAAACTTGTTCTTGCAATTAAGTTGCTTGCTATGGTACATTGGATAGAAGACGGGGTTGTTCTAGCCTGGTTACAACAATGGTTATATATAGATGTGTGAATATCCCCATATAAATAAGGATTGATCGATGGCGAAAAAAGTACTGCTAGTAGAAGATAGCCCGACCCAGGCTATGAAAACCAGATTGATGCTGGAAAGCAAAAATTATGAGGTTTTTGTCGCTTCGGATGGCGAAGAGGGTCTGGCAGGGGCAGCAGACATAAAGCCCGATTTGATCGTGCTAGATGTTTATTTACCGCATTTAAGTGGCTTTGAGGTTTGCAAAGAACTTAAAGCCGATCTACAGTTGCGCGGTATCCCGGTTATCATGTTTAGCAACGAGAATAAGTTGAAGAACATGGTCAAAGCCTACGAAATGGGTGCCGACTACTATGTAGTAAAGGGCGAAGAAGGCGAACGAGTGCTGACTCTTCTGATCGAAACAGTTTTTACTCGTATTTCGCGGCGGCTACTCCAGCCTTCGTAAGGTTGGGTTAGCTTTGATGATGGCACTTGATCTTAACTACCAAAATATGATTTTTGTAAAGCCCGGCTTCGTCCGGGTCGTTGGTTTGTGATCTTAAATTCGACTTTGTATCTTTTTGATTTAATACAGTTCTATTACAGCTTCAAACACAGAGGTAAGTATCAATTATGTCTACACACGATAATGAAGATATTTTGAGCGTAGTGCGCCAGCGCAATCTCAATCAGACCGGCACCACCGTTAGCCGCAACGAGCCGAAAGTTCGGTTGCTGGTTTTCCGACTGGCAAACGAATGGTACGGCATGGAGGCCGGACAGGTGCGTGAAATTAGCCGCCTCTCCGACGTGACCCGCGTACCGCTTACCCCTTCCCATGTAATGGGTGTGGTCAATTTGCGCGGCGACGTGACCGCTGTAATTGATATTCGGGGCGCTCTAGGGTTGCCCAAATCCGCTTTGGATAGTTCCGCCCGTATTATTGTGGCGCGTAACGAAAAGTTGGAGGCCGGTATTATTGCCGAAGCCGTCGTCGAAATGATCGAAGTACCTCGAAGCGCCCTTCAACCGCCTCTTTTAACGATAGATGCCGACCGAGGTCGCTATGCCTCTTCGGTATTGGAACAAAAAGATAATCGGATTATTATTGTCTTAAATCTACCCAGTTTGTTGGAAAGCCTAAAAGTCTAACCCTTGTCGTTAATGGGTTGGTTCAAGTGGCTCGGTCATATTTGGAATAAAATCGAGCTTAATCGGCTCAAGTAATTATTTTCCTGTGGAGGTACACCACATAATGGCTACAACTGTCAACAGCTTTCGTAATTATATTTTCGTCGAGGCCGATGATAATAATCGCCTGATCTTGCAACACGAGATTTTGAAGCCTAACTTCGAGCATATCCTTGCCAAAGTGCTGGACGAATATGGTCTGGCCGAGAAGTTGCACAAGGCAAAAACCACCGGCGAGAAAGTTCGGATTTTGGATTTTGGCTGTGCCGAAGGTTTGTATCTGCACGATGTGGCGGCGGTTTTGGAAGAGCGCGGTCTGCTTGAAGCGGCTGATTTGAACGGCATCGATATTAACCCAGGGGCAATTGCGACCGCCGACGAGTTTAGCAAAATCTCGAAACCAGCCCGACCGGGTCTCAATTTCTATGTTCACGATGGCAAACAACCATTGGAAAGTTGCCTGGGTTTGCAGAAAAACGGGGCGGCCCAGTTTGATTTTATTTATGCTATGGTTGTGATGGAACATTTTAGCGAGGCTCGACAGCACGTCGAAAGGCTTTATGGGTCCTTAAAGCCGGGTGGGGTGATCTATCTGCGTGATTACGTGCTGGATGAAGGCCCCGAAGGTTGGCTGGTTCCTCATCCGGCTTTGATCCCTTTTAGCAAAGTATTTACCGGGCATCTACGCAGTATCAATCCTGGGGTAAATGTGACTATCGACCAAGCCGGTTGGTTGCGGGAAATAGGGGCCGAACTGATCCATACCGAATTGGACATAATTCCGATTGGGGGCGAAACTAAACGCGGCATGGACATGTTGCGGAACTCGATCATGATTACACGCAACGCCGGGCCAATGTTAATCGCAAAAGGGGTGATGACTCAGGCGGCTTTTGATGCCCTAATGGCGACTCTCTTTAAAGAGATAAACCGCGACTCGATAGGCCAGGCATCTCATATCGATACGCTGGCCCGCAAGCCACTGGGTTCTTGATCTAACTATGGGACAGGTAGAAGGTTTTATGGAAGTAAAACAAAGTTCTTATCAATTTAGGGCGGCGGACGAGGTTGCCCCCAAGTCTACTTTGAATAGTCTCGAAGTGCTATTGGTAGAGGTGGGTAAGACCGCAATAGCGATCCGGGCCAGCCGAGTGGGGCGTTTGCGCCAATATAATCCCGACCAATTGCTAAAGCCGGAAGAGCTAGGGCAGGTTGGTTTCCCCGGCTTTTTAGGCTTTATGGGTGCGGTTGGGCTGCCGCTAATAGACCTGGCGACTTTGCTCGAACTAGAAAGCAGCCTGGCCGATAAAACGTTCCAGGTTTTGACTATCGAGCAGAACAACCTTATGCTCGGCTTTGTGGTGGGGGCGACGCAGGAGATCGAGCGGGTCTCGTTAAAGGATATTCAGTTGCTGCCCCCCTTGATCGAGGAAATGCGGTTAAAACCGGCCGTGTGGGGTTTGTGGCAACAAAGCCAGGACAAACTTATACCACTGGTTGAGCCAACCGCTGCTCTGAGTGCCGCCGACTTGCAATTTCTGATCGAAACTTCGGCAAACCAGGCTATTTAACCCGGTAAACGCCAAAATGCAGTTGATAGGCCCGTTTCGTAATGGAGTTGTAATACTTGTTATGGTACAGTGAGTGGTAAGTGGCCTAAGTGCGCTTTTTTATAGAGCGGGGTAGTAAACTAACGTTCAAGCAGAGTAATCGTTCAATTCACTAAACAGCTTAAACCGGGGGTACTCGTGAACCAGCAAGAGCAACAAGCCTTTTTAATTAGCACCTTCCGAGAAGAAATTGATGGTCATACTGTCAATCTAACTCGTGAACTGGTCGAATTGGAAGAAGTAGGGACTGGCCCTGCTCAGGGTGAGAGGCTGCGCGAAATAATGCGGTTGCTCCACACCGTCAAGGGGGCGGCCCGTATGATGGGCTTTCCTTCGATTAGCCGGGTAGCGCACGTAATGGAAGAATTGGTTGGCAATTATCGGGATCGTCAACCCCCGCTGGAAGTGCCGCGCCCCACGATTGATATGCTGTTCGAGGGGTTGGACATTATTAGTGAAATGACCCGCGAGGTGACCCGCCAAAACCCTGGTGGCGATGTTAACCCCATGACCACGCCCGAAGTATTGGAAGTTTTGCTTGGCAAAATGGCCGTGATTGCCGGCAAACCCGAACTGGTTTTTGACAAAAGCGAAACCCAAAAGAACAACTCGTCTAATGGTCACAGCAATGGGAATGGCAACGGAAATGGCAACGGCCCTTACCACTCGGCCTCCCCTAATAATCGGTCGGACGAGCAAATAATCTATCGCACGGTCGATGCACCGCCTTCTGTGATCGCTCCGGCATCGTCTGAGGCTGGCGAAAGTCGGGGTGAACGGGCGGGGGAAGAGACCATTCGGGTACGCCTTAACAAGTTGGACGATCTGATTAACTTGGCGGGCGAATTGGTTATCAACAAACAGCAAAACGAAGAACATTTGCAGGCGCTCCAGGATTTGCTGCGCCAGTCCCGCACCCGGTCGCGAGTCGCCCAACAATTGCGCGAATACTTGATCGAGCGAGTTCCGGTCGAAGAGCGTAGCCGGTTGCTGGGTATCACCGAGCTTTTCTCCTTCGAGCAGCCCCAAATGCCGGAATGGGTTCAGCAGGATAACCTGGCAAAAACGACGGCGGCTGCCGCAAATAAGGGCAGCAGCTTTGGAGCGAATTTGTTTGGCGACTATGAGCGCAACGGTAACGGGCATGGTAACGGTAACGGTCGGGATAAATTCAAAGAAGACCCCTTGGGCCTGAAGAAAATCTTTGGCAAAATCGAAGAAATGATCGCGTTTGATAGCCAGCTTGAACAAAGTCTGGGAGCAGTCCTGCGCGAACGCAAAGCCTATAATTTGCGGTTTGGGGCGGCAGCCGATGAGTTGCGCCGCAATATGCTCGGTATTCGCATGTTGCCCCTGGATACCATTTTCGGGCGATTTGCCCGACCTCTGCGCGATTTGGCCTATGAGCGGGGTAAAGAAGTGCGGTTGGTGGTAGTCGGTGGAGCTATCGAGGTGGATAAGCGGATTTTGGAGCAGATCAGCGATCCGTTAATTCATTTGCTACGTAATGCCGTCGATCACGGTATCGAAGAGCCGGGAATTCGCCTGGCGGCTGGTAAACCGGCGGAAGGTACTTTGCGGCTATCGGCCCTCCAAAAAGGTAGCCATGTGCTGATTCAGGTAATCGACGATGGTAGTGGGATCGACCCCCAACATTTGCGTCAGGTGGCTGTCCAAAAGGGTTATATGGACTCGGCAACGGCGATGGGGTTGAGCGATGAGACGGCCCTGGACTTGATCTACCGGCCTGGCTTTAGTACCCGTGACCGAGCCGACGAGCTTTCGGGCCGGGGTATCGGTATGGATATAGTCCAGAAGAATATCAAGCGGTTGAATGGGCGGATTCTGGTTCAGAGTGTGCTGGGTCAGGGGACGACCTTTAGTATGGAAATTCCCTTGACGTTGGCCACCGTCGATGCCCTGATTATTCAATGCGCGGGGCAGCTTTTTGCGCTACCGTCTGTAATGGTAGCCGGGACCTTGCGAGCGGCCCGTGATACTTTGCAAAGTGTGGAAGGTCGCCCGGTAATGCGGCTAAGGGGGCAACTGGTCCCGGTTATCCGGCTGGAAGAAATCCTCTCGATCTCTCGTCCGCCCGACCTGGAGGACGACATGCCAGCGCCGCAGGTCGATGATAATTACTTTAGCGGCGTGCTTTTGAGTGCGGGCGCGGGGAGTGGAGCTACTCAGGATGTTTCCGAACGCTTTATTTGTTTTGAAATAGAAAGTTTAATCGACGAACGGGAAGTGGTAGTCAAAGGTTTGGGGTCGTTTCTGGATAAAACCCCTAATATTGCGGGTGTGACGGTGTTGGGTGCCGATGGTCTGGCTTTGATCCTGGATGTATTTGGCCTAGTGCAAAGCGCCCGGATGGGTAGTAGCGGGACGGTGGTTTTCGAGCCGAGTTATAATGTGGCTGCTGCCGCTGATGCTGCCCCGCTTGCCCCCCGCCGCGCCCGCCGAATTTTGGTGGTGGATGACTCGCTGGCGACCCGCGAACTGGAACGCAGCATCCTAGAAACGGCCGGTTTTAAGGTCGATACCGCCCGTGATGGCTTGGAAGCCCTGAAAATGTGTCGGGAGCGCAAGCCTGATTTAGTTCTGAGTGATGTAGAAATGCCAAATATGGATGGGTTCCGCTTGAGTGCCGCTATTCGTCAGGACGAACGCTTGAATAACCTGCCGATTATTATTGTCAGTTCGCGCGATTCGGAAGAGGATCGCCGTAAGGGTATGGATGCGGGCGCTCAGGCTTACATTGTCAAAGGTCAATTCGAGCAGAACAAATTGCTTGAGACGATTTCTCGTCTTATAGCCTAAGATATGTTACGCCGCTTTATCACGGGACATTTTTTGTCGATCCACACGTAATCCTAGTAACCGAAAGTTCTCGCCTAATTTATGCCTAACCCGATAAAGGTTTTGATAGTTGAAGATTCCCCCACGGTAAGCCGTATCCTGAGTTCGATTATCGAATCAGACCCGCTTCTCCAGCTAGTTGGCGTGGCCCACGACGGGGCTGAGGCCATCCGCATGGTTTTCCGCCATCAACCCAATATCATCACAATGGATGTCAATATGCCTCGGATGACTGGCCTGGAAGCCACCGAGTATATTATGGCTCACCAACCAACCCCGATTTTGGTTTTAACTGCTTTTAGCAAGCAGGATTTAGACCTTTCGTTCAAGATGCTTTCGGCAGGGGCGCTCGAAATTATGGAAAAGCCAGGTCGGGAAGAATGGGAGTTGCGTAAATATCGCATTTTAGATCGGTTAAAATTACTTTCCCGGATCAAAGTAATCACTCATGTGCGCGGGAAGTCGCGGATTTTTAAGGATGTGCCGCCTCCTTCGCGCGATACGGCTCGAACGGCTCCGCTTGACCCGGCTAAAGTTTATAAGCCGCCCATTCAAAAGCCACTCCCTGCGCTTGAAAAACTGGTGGCTCCCCCGACCCCACCGCTTGTTAGCGTCCCGGCAGTGGTTGGGCCACCCCCTCAGCCAGATAAAGCTTTGCTGTTGCGCCGGTTTGATGTGCTGGGGATTGCCGCTTCAACCGGCGGCCCGCCAGCCCTTTCACGCTTGCTGAGTCAACTTCCGGCCAATCTGCCAATTCCAGTTTTTGTAATCCAGCATATTCCAGCCGGTTTTAGCGCCGGGTTAGCCGACTGGCTCAACGGCGAAACTCCACTTAAAGTCAAGCTGGCCGAGGAAGGTGAAATGCCCCAAGCCGGATTTGCCTATCTGCCCGCCGATGACCACCATCTAACCTTTTTACCGAATGGTCGGCTTCACTTGGACGATAGCGCCGCCCGTTATGGCTTACGGCCTAGCGCCGACCTAACTTTCGAGTCGATGTCAAAGGTTTGGCCCGGTCATACCCTGGGGGTGATCTTGACCGGGATGGGTCGGGACGGTTCTATCGGCATGCGCTATTTGAACCTTGCAGGCGGTTACAATATCTCGCAGGATGAGGCTTCCAGCGTTATTTATGGAATGCCCAAAGCGGCAGTAGAACTGGGGGTTGTGGATAAAGTATTAGCCCTGGGCGATATTTCAGGCTATCTAAAACAGATTCTCAAGGTTGAAAACGCTTGACAAATGCCCCTGTGATCGGTATAATTCACCCCGTACTTCCGTTCCGCAATAGCTCAATGGTAGAGCAACCGGCTGTTAACCGGTAGGTTCTAGGTTCGAGTCCTAGTTGCGGAGCCTTTTTTATTTTATAAGATTTATTCTAGTAAAATTTCAATCTGTCGCAACAACCTTACCGAATCCAGGGCCGTAACCACCTCCAAAAGATGGTTACGGGCAGGAGCACTGAGCGTTTCGGTCGCCAGCAAACGTTGCAGCGGGGTTTGAGCAACAGCTGGATAAACAACAGGCTACTGTCGAAGACCTAACCCCTGAGGTGCTGGCCTGGTGCCAGGGCCGAGGATGCAGCAAAACATTCCGGCTTTCGTTTATTGATTAATTTGCCAGCCATTCCTGTATAGCTGCTATTCGAACTGGGCTTTTAAGCTTACTTGGAATCAGCCTATATAGGGTACGTTGCCAGGGAAGTCGTCGATACAGAAATAGGTTCTGACAACCATCATTGTCCTCCAAGTTATGACAATGAGCCTTGTAACAACTTGGCAATCATGTTAGACTGTAAGGGTGGAAAATTGGTCAAGGATAGCAACAAGGCGGAAATAAGCATGGCAGAGAAACAAACCACCGAGATAGAAATAATTCCGGTTACTGAGGGTGAAAGCAATTCTCTAACGGCGATTACACCGCTCGACCAGAATCCAGCTGCCGTCTATCTGGCAACCTTACGACCAGTTGGCAGGCGTGGGATGTTACGGGCGCTTAACCTGATAGCTGAAATAGCCAGTGGAGGCAAACAAACTGCCCTCACCCTGCCCTGGCAACAGCTGCGTTATCAGCATACTGCCGCTATCGCCGCCGCTCTGGTAGAACGAGGCTACCGACCTGCTACGGTTAATCAGGCGCTTTCCGGGCTTAGAAGTGTGCTGTACCACGCCTGGAAACTGGGTCTGATGGAAAGCGAACATTATCAGAGAGCCAGAGATGTCAAAAACCGCCGGGCCGAAACCTTGCTGCGTGGCCGTGCTCTGGCTAAAGACGAGCTTAAAACCCTTATCCAAAACTGCCAGAGTGAAAATTCGCCGGCAGGCACCCGCGATGCCGCTCTAATAGGCGTAATGTACGGTACCGGGCTACGCCGCTCGGAAGTGGTCAAGCTGGAATTGAAAGATTATAAGCCCTTAACTGGTGTCCTCACTATTCGAGGAGCTAAAGGTGGCAAAGATCGGCTGGTTTACGTCAAAGGCGGCGCGGCTAAAGCTTTAGCAGGCTGGTTAAGCTTACGAGGGGAAGCGGCAGGCTCACTTTTTTGCCCGATTCATAAAAGCGGTAAAATTAGAATAGAACTGATGACCGACCAGGCCATCATGAAAATTCTCAAGAAGCGCGGCTTGCAAGCCGATTTAGAGCCTTTCAGCCCCCACGATTTACGCCGCACCTACATTTCCGATTTATTAGATGCCGGAGCCGACATAGCTACGGTTCAGAAGCTGGCCGGACATGCCAGCGTCACTACGACTGCTCGTTATGATCGGCGGGGTGAGGAAGCCAAAAGTAAAGCGACTGATCTCCTTAACATTCCTTTCTAACTAACGGTGTGGTGTTTTGGCCTCGGCCTCACCCACCTCTCTACCTCCTTTTGAGCATCCTGACCTGGCTCGAATTCGAGCGGGAGGAAGGTGGCCGGTCGCTGGCGGGTTTGCTTTAATTGCCCGATGTAGCCGCCCACATCCGACTCGCTGTCGGAGTAGCCTTCCTTTTGAGGCAATTGAAAAATGCGATGGGCATCAGACTTAAATACTTGGATAATAAAAGAGGTGAAGCCCCAAGCTTCACCTCTTTTATTATCCCTATTTCCGGCCTGAACCGAAATTTTATCGCAATCTCCTGACTAACCTGCTTCGTAAGCCTTAGTAGCTAACAGCCTCTTCTCTGGAGCGAGTGTAGAGTTCCTGGACTACGAACCCAGCGATCAGGATAAAGACCGCCCCGGTCAGTTGCAAATTCCAGAGTGGGTCACGCAACTGGTTGTAGTTGAGGAGGTAAGGGCCAGCCATCAACAGCACTCCCATCGCTACCAGGGCGATGCCGGCATAGAACCGGTAGGTCTGCATTGCGGGCATCTTCTCGGTCAGGATACAGAAACCCGATAAAGCGATGGTCACGACCCCGGCGACAATCCCTAGCAAAGTTGCATTAGCGGCGTATCCGCTATAATCGAACAAGTAAGGCGATATAATCAACCAGATGCCACCCACTACTCCCAGTCCACCCGTCAATGTCAGGTTGGTGGTCGAAAAACTCCTCCAAGTTGTTGCTTGTTTCATAAACTCCACTGCTTTCTTCTAATTAAACTACTCCATCTACATTATCTCTGATCCGGCCCTTGCACTAGGCTTGTGGTAGACTGCCGGTGGGTGGAATTATCTTCCCGCCGGTATCAACCCCACTGGTCGGAGTTTTGGGAGCGCGGTGGAACAGAGTACCAGCCTGCCAGGGAGTACCGAGTGCCGGTAGCACGAAGCGGTCAAAACCCCACCAGCCAGCCGTCCGCCAGCCCAGGATAACCAGAATTGCGATCCCGAATAGCATCGGGTTGGTAGAAGTAGTTCCGGCCAATTCAAAGCTGAAGTTCATGATTGTGCCGAAGAAAGCGGCTATGCCAGTCAAACATCCAAAGATTAGACCCAGACCAACCGCCATTTCACCAAAGGTGATAACCCAGGCGAACCATTCGTAATGACCGCCGTCGCGTAGGACTTTGAGAAAATCATAGTACCAGTCGTAGGTGATAACGGCCCCTTTGCCGCCAGGAGCGACCGTCAAAGCCCGATCCCAATAGCCTTTGAGGTTGATACCAGCATTGTGAATGTAACCACCCTGATCAAAATTCCAGAACATTGCGTGGCTCCAACCGGCGGCTAACCATTGCAGACCTAGCCAGATGCGTAGGGTTAACCAGAACGGGGCCGAGCGGGTGTCCCCAAATAACCAGCGAGCAATCGGTGGCTCACTCACGATTGCCCCGAATTTTCCAGTTTGTTTTACGGCATCGGTTTGTGTAGACATAACTGTTCTCCTCTCAATACCTTTCATTTTACCAAGTTAAGAACGATTTTTTTCTGTTCTTAACTCTCTAACCTTCTTGATAGCTTTAGGATATAACCCAATGGTAAAATTGAACGTGAACAAAGGTAAATGAAAGGTAAAAAATTTGGAGCGCCCGGCAGAGGGTCAGGCTGCCGGGTTCTTGGGGCGGAAAAGCAGGCTCAACACAAAAGCCACTCCCAGTGCGACCCCACCCACGAAGAGCGTCAGGGGATTGTTACGGTCGGGAGTAGGCTTGAAGCTGGTGGCTGCTGCCAGGGCCGGGACCGGTTGAGGGTCTTTAGCTTTGCCTTTAGTATCTTTTTGTTCATCGGTTTTCTTGGTCTTATCTACACCGCCCGAAGTCGGGCCTTCTTTGCCTTCGGCCTGCGTCGCCGGTTTAGGTTGATCTTTGCCCTGGGCCTTCTCTTTATCGGTAACAACCGCGCCACCGTCGCTATCCAGTTTTTCGGCCTCGACTTTTAGACCGGGGTCTTGATTTGAGGCTGGCCCTTCCAGAGCCGATTTCCAGCCCCCAACGACCGAGGCTACCTCGGCCCCAAACAACATTATCGCTGCACTTAGCCAGATATAGAACAAGAACAGTAACGCCCCACCCAGCGCCCCATAACTTTTGGCATAACTATCCGCCGCATTAAAGGCGGTTACGTAAAAGGTAAAGCCATACTTCAAAAGCTCGAATAGGATCGCGGCTACCAATGCCCCGACTGCCACATAACGCCACTTGTTGTCCTTGCGATCCGGTCCTAGCTTGTACAGCAAGGCAAAGACGCAAAACATCAGGGCCATCGGTATTATGAAGGATATTAGGGGTAACAGAAAACTAAAGCTGCTGGGGGAAATCCCAAGTACGCTAACTTTGGCACTAAAGAGCAATTGAGAAACTATCGTAACTGTAAAGGCGGCCCCAATCAGCGCACCCAGCACCAGCAACAACCCTAAGCGCAAAGCCAGCTTATAGAAAAAGTTGCGTTCGTCCTTCTTTACATCGTAAGCTACGTTTACCCCAAAGATTAGCTGGTCGAAGATGCCACTGCCCGACCAGAGCAGAAATAGACCCGAAACCGACAGCAAGCCAGGGGCTGTCTTGGTCAGGCCATCAATAATCTCGCCAACGTTTATGCCGGAATTGGGCAAGGCTCCCTTGATCCCGTTTATAAAGTTATCGCGGGCAACCCCCTCTTGCAAAAAGAAACTGCCGATCACGATAAAACCCAATATCAAGGGGATGATACTTTGGAGCGTAAAATAGGCGATAGCCGCCGCCACGTTAAAACCATTGTCCTTAAAGAACTCTCCGACACTGGTTTTGGCAATCTTAAAAAAACTTTTAATCCAATTTGGCATGGCAATTTCTTTCTTTGATTTATAGTCTACATAAACAAAATGTTCTACCGGGTAGCCGGTAGAACACCTCATTTCAAAATGCGTGCCAACAATGAATTAGATCACTAAAAATTTTACGCTACTCTAATCAAAGAGTCCTAATCAAGCTTCGTCCGGCCCGATCTGGGTCAAAGCGGTATAGCTTTCGGGGCGGCGGCTATAAACTACATCGGTGCCAGGGGCGCGTAACTTCTCGCGACAACTGCTGACCGAAAGTTGGGCGCTAACCCCCATCGCCCGGTTGGGTAGGGCCGGAGCAACCACCATCCCATTTGGATCGACGATCATACTGCGACCACGCCAACCCCCTTCATAAATATCCGGGCCACTGGTCGGTTCGAGAGGGGTAGCACACAAAATATAGACCCGGTTTTCGGCAGCCCGGCTGCGGGCCAGTTGCACTAGATCAAAGCCCTCCGCCTCCGGCAACCGGGCGCGAGTCGACCACAGGATTATATCGGCTCCTTGCAACATCAAATTACGGGCCGTTTCCGGGCCAAAACCATCCGCCCCTAGCATTACCCCAATTCGCGCTCCACTCACCCCCGGCAGTTTGACGACCGGGCCGTATTCGGCTGCGGCAGTCCAACCGCCTTCATCCTGGACGCTAAAGTGGGTCTGCTGCCACTGGCCGATTTCCTGACCTTCGGCAAAAAGTCGGGCGGTCTTGTAACGCCGTTCGCCGATTTGCTCGACCGCCGTCGCCAAAATCGCCACCCCGCTCTGCTTGCTCAGGCTGCGATAGAAGGGAAAGACCAACTCCCCCCGCCAGCTTTGCTCCCCCGCCATACCGGGCGCGACATCCGGCAAGACTACCAGATCGACACTTTCGCGGGCCAGTTGTGCCAACAAGGGCCGTACCGTCTCGCCCATCGCCTGAGTACTCTCAAACGGTTGGTATTGCGCGACGGCTCCCCGCAACAAAGCCTGGGCTGGAACCAGTGGCTCTTGCAACAAAGCGTGGATGGGCAGTTGCTCGGTCGGGGTCGTCAGGGTTGGGTATAGACCGGGACGGCGCGGGGCGGACGGCAACGCACGCGGCTTCAAACTGGGTATCTCGCCGACCACGATAGCTTCACGGTCGGATGGCCCTTCGGCGATCTTCTGGCCGGAGGGCGCAATAATACTGCTACGCCCGGCATACAAAACTGTCCCCCGTTCCAGCCCAACTTTATCCGAAGCAACGCACCAGACCCCGTTTTCCCAGGCGCGGGTCGCCAGCATAAAATCGGCCTGGGGGTTTTGCAAAGCGCGGACATCGGCCCCGTAAGTCACCCAACAGGTTGGGTCGAGAATGATCTGAGCGCCCGCCAGGGCTAGGCTACGGGCGATTTCGGGTTGGCGGCCATCGGCGCAGATCAGCATCCCGATCCGGCCCAACGCCGTCTCAAAAACCGGGTAGGTCGCGCCGGGACAAAACCAGCGATTGTCAAAATGCCACAAAAGGCTCTTAGCGGTTCGCCCGATCACCGCTCCATCCGGCCCCAACAGCACCGCCTCATTATAAAGCACCGGGCCATCGGCGGTTTGTCCGGGGGTCGCCAGACCGACGCAAAGATGTAACTCGTACTGGCGGGCCAATGCGCCAAACTGCGGCAAGGGGTCGCCTGGATAATATTTCTCGAACTCTTTGGCACTACCCAACACATAGGCCGGGTAGGTACATTCGGGGGTCACGATCAGGTCGGGCTGATGTTCACGGGCGGCTTGCTCAACCAAAGCCAAAGCGCGGTCGAGCGCTTCGCGGGCCTGCGACAAATCGAGGGCTTCAAGCTGAAGGGTCGCTATCTTGAGGCTCATCATGTTTCCTCTCCTAATTATAAGGGCTTTTTAGGCCATTATAGAGCAATCGGTTGGAACAGCAAAGTACGATCATCTGTAGGCCAGGGCGCTAACAAAGTTCCAATTTCACCTGTAGGAGCGGGCTTCCGCCCGCGATCAAGCACCAGGGTCGAGGTCACGCATCGCGGGCGGAAGCCCGCTCCTACAGAATTTGTTAGCGCCCTGATCTGTAGGGAAGTGCAAATAACAAATTCTGTAGTGACAAATTGCTCCGGCACTATCAGGTAGTACTTTTCAAACCTGGGTAGCAAGCCTTAAAGAGGTTTGAATTATAGAGAGAATTATACCCCAACTTTAACCGCCTCAAAATTGGCCCGGTTCTCAAGCACTTCAGGCAAATGTTGCTCAGCCCAACCGCACAGGCCGGACAAAACTACCGTCAGGGTCTGACCAAGAGCAGTCAGGGAATATTCAACCATCGGCGGTACAACTGGATACATAGTGCGTTGCACCAGACCATCTCGTTCCAGCGCACGCAAAGTCTGGGTCAACATCTTCTGAGAAACCCCGTCAATATTACGCTGAAGCTGGTTGTAACGCTGGGTTCCCTGCGACAGGGCGTGAATAACCAGCACAGTCCATTTATCAGCCAGCAAATCCAGCACCTGCCGAGAAGGACATTCGGCATTTAAGACATTCGGCACATAGCCGGAAGTATAGGGCATAAATTACCTCGTGTTTTAGCACGTACTTTTTGGTAAGTATACCACTTTTAGGTACGTACTTGTTTTTTAGTATGTATTTTTGCTACCATTTTTCCAGATGTTAGCTAAACTGTCAAGAGTGTATAAAGTTGAAAGGAATTTGCGAATGATTTTGATAACAGCGGCGACCGGGCAGAACGGTGGCGAATTGGTAAAACGACTGCTTCCCAAAGGAGTAGCCCTGCGAGCGTTGGTGCGTAATCCTGATAAAGCCGGGGAACTTGCCAGGGCCGGAGTTGAAATAGTGGTAGGCGACCTGAGCAAGCCCGAAAGCTTCGAGGCGGCCCTCGACGGGGTGGACAAGGTTTTTTACCTGTTCGCCAATGACCCTGGCATGGTCGAATTGCAAAAATCTTTTATCGAAGCGGCGAAACGAGCCGGAGTACAGCACTTTGTAAAATTTTCGGTCCTGGGGGTCGCCGAAAATTCATCAGTTACCTTCTTGCGCTGGCACTGGCAAATGGATGAGGAGCTTAAAGGGGCGGGCCTACCTTACACTATTCTTCGCCCTAACGCCTTTTACCAGAATATTATTGGTTCCTCGGCTCAAACTATCAAACAGCAGGGCGCAATTTATTCACCTGTAAAGGCCGAGGCCGGGCTGAGTCAGGTTGATATAAGAGATGTAGCTGCCGTAGCCGCTGCCGTCCTGACTGAAGAAGGCCATCTTGGTAAGGTTTATGAGATTACTGGCCCGACAGCCATTAGTGGGTCGGAAACCGCCACTATTATGTCAAACCTGCTGGAGAAGCCGGTTAACTACGTAGAGATGACTTCCGAAAGTTATCGCCAGAGTTTATTGGACTATCATTTGCCCGAATGGTTCGCAAATGACCTGGTTGAACTTGACGAGCAATACAGCGCTAATCTAGCGGCTTACACAACCAACGTTGTAAAAGAGGTCGCCCATAAAGAGCCAATCAGCTTCGAGCAATTTGCGGCTGAACATATTAACCTTTTTAAGTAATAGAGCGAATTTCTAGGCCCGATAACCCTAAAATTTAGCGGGCCTAGAAATTCGCTCTATTACTTAAAACATTTATCCCTAATTCACCACACTGATCTTATCGACCTGCCATAGAGTGCGCTCATCGCCTTGTTTGTCTTTGACTTGGCTCTTAACCAAACTCAGGCTATTCTTGACGCTCGACCCATCGCTCAATTTCAGCGTGGCGGTCACGCTTGCGCTGTCGCCCGTAATTACCGGCTTATCGACTGTAAACGAGTCAATCTTCTGCCCGCTATTAAGACCGACTAGCTTATCCAACATATTTGTACCGGCTTTTTTATCGCCTTTGCTGCCATTCAGCAAGGATTTGAGGCTGGAACTTAGCAAGGCTGTATCATTCTTTTTCAAATCACCGCTCTTGAGATCGGTGTATAACCGATTGACGATCATTTCAGGTGCTACCCGATTGGCGGCATCTGGCTTTTTACTATTGGCTGCCGGAGTAGTAGCTGTCGGAGTAGTAACCGCTTCGGTCGTTGTGGCAGGGGTCGTGGTGGTACTGGTGGTCGCCGGGGCAGTAGTAGCCACCGAAGTAGTAATGGCTGCCGAGGTCGTAACAGGCCCGGTAGTCGGGGTAGTAGCGGCGGAATTGGCCGGAGCGGTAGTAGCAGTTGTATCACCACAGGCAGCCAATGCCAAACTAAAAGCTACTAAGAATAGCACCGGGATGCCGACTAACGATTTTCGAGACTTCATGATAATTTCTCCTCTTTTATTAACAGGGCTGTAGACACCCTTGAAGGTAGTAGTTTGATAACTTTCAAAGAGAACCAACTGTACTGGTTCCTATCTATCAGAATTGTAACAAGTCTGTGTAAAGCCTCGGTAATGCAGGACAAAATCCCGATTAACTAATTGTTAAGAAAACGCAAGCCGGTTTGCTCACCACTCACTAATCGTGGGTGAGCGTCAGATTTTTGCAAACTAGCCAGACTATGCCACACCCGAAACCGGGGAGGTAAGTATATATTAGAAAATTTTCTAATATATACTTTTGAGTGGTTTGGAGCTAGGTTTTCACAATCTCCTGCTAGTACTGTTTGAACCCGTGCAAAAAATTGACGCGCACCCACTAATCGTTGGTAGGTTTACGACTATGCTATAATTTGTTCATTGGAATTATCAAGTTAGTTGAAATGGAGTAAAAGATGGCTGGGCCGCTGATCCTGGTAATTGATGACGAGACCAATATCTCCGATCTAGCCAGAATGTACCTTTCTAAAGAAGGCTTTGAGGTTATCACCGCCGACGATGGCAATGCTGGGGTACAAATGTTCCGCACTCGCAAGCCGACCCTGATAGTGCTAGATTTGATGTTACCCGGCATAGACGGGCTGGAAGTTTGCCGTCAGGTACGCCGCGAGAGTAGTGTGCCGATCATTATGCTGACGGCGCGGGGCGATGATGTGGATCGGATCGTCGGTCTCGAACTGGGAGCCGATGACTATCTCACCAAGCCATTTAACCCGCGTGAACTGGTAGCACGGGTCAAGGCAGTTTTGCGGCGCTTCAACCCTGCCACTAATGCCGAAATCGAAAAGCTTGACCCAAGTTCCAAAGATCGCATTATTGTCTCAGACGTTACGGTTGATCTTAATCAACGTACAGTCACGATTGGCGACCGTCAGGTGGAACTACGGGCCAAAGAATTTGATTTGCTGGCAACCTTTGCCCAGAGTCCCAATGCTGTCTTTGCCCGCGATAAATTGCTAAATCTCGTCTGGGGCTACGACTATTACGGTGATAGTCGCACGATTGACGTACACGTCACCCACCTACGCGAAAAGCTCGAAGGCAGCAAAATCAAAATCCAAACCGTCTGGGGTGTAGGCTATAAGCTGATCATAACGGCGTGATGGGGAGGGATGAGGGATGAAGGATGAGGGATGAAATTGGATAATCAAGAGCTTACACAAACTCCTGAAGTTGAGGACGAAAACCCCCTTCCTCCCTCATCCTTCCTCCCTCATCCCTCCCCCTCCCCCTCTGGTTGGGTGATGCAGCAGGTTTGGCACGATTTGTTGTTTGCACATTGGCCGGTAGAGCCGGAAGCGCTCCGACCTTTGATCCCGGCAAGCCTCGATCTGGATACTTTCGATGGGCAAGCCTGGGTTGCAGTCGTGCCGTTTCATATGAGCGGGATTCGGTTGCGCCGCCTGCCGGGTATTCCCACCGTTAGCCACTTCGCCGAGCTAAACGTTAGAACTTATGTCACTTTTAAAGGAGGCCAAGCAGGGGTCTTTTTCTTTTGCCTGGATGCCGCCAGCCCCCTGGCGGTGGCAGTCGCCCGCCGCTGGTATCACCTGCCCTACTTCAATGCAAAAATGGCGGTTGAAATAAACGGCGATACGATAAATTATTCCTCCCGGCGCACCCACCGAGGCGCGACCCCGGCCCAACTAATTGCTACCTATGGCCCAACCGGGCCAGTCTACCAGAGCCAACCCGGAACGCTCGAACACTGGCTGACCGAACGTTACTGTCTCTATGCGGTAGACCGTCAGCAACGGGTCTATCGGGGTAATATCCACCATCAGCCCTGGCCGCTCCAACCGGCTCAAGCCGATTTTAGCCTCAACACAATGGCCCAGGCCCATCAGATCGATCTGCCTAATACGCCGCCGTTACTACATTTTGCGCGTCGTCTGGATGTGGTAGCCTGGTCTATCAAGCGGGTCGGCTGAAATAAAATACCCTTTCTCCCA
Organism: Chloroflexia bacterium; assembly: GCA_038210655.1. Lineage (GTDB taxonomy): Bacteria > Chloroflexota > Chloroflexia > Chloroheliales > Chloroheliaceae > 54-19. The sequence continues at coordinate 21,592 of JBBQWM010000026.1, read as the reverse complement.
GTCTAAAATCTCATAAACCTTAAGCAAATTAATATCTAGATTAATTATTTTGATTTTGCCCTTAAATCTCTTGACAAATTCTTAGCTTGCGGTATAATTAAGCTAGGTATAGATATTCTTAACCTTTGATCTAAAAGATTTAATCTTAGTAGAGCTAATATATAAAAATGTTAAGAAGTTATGAAGAAGTGTCACGAGGAGTCTTAAAATGTCCCCAACAAATTATCAAGTCAGCGGGCGTTGTCCGGTCTGTGGCGACCAAATGTACGTTACACGATTGGAGTGCGGCAATTGCCACAGCGCCCTGGAAGGTCATTTCCAGCTTGGCCCCTTCCAGAATTTGAGCGCCGAGCAATTGCAATTCTTAGAAGTCTTTATTCGCTGTCGGGGGCAGAATAAAGCGATCCAGGAATTGCTCAATATCTCTTACCCGACCGTCATCAAAAAGCTGGACGAATTGATTGTAGCCCTCGGTTACGAACCGGCCCCCGACCCCGTCGAACAACGGCGGCGTGAGGTATTGGAAATGCTTAGTCAGAATAAAATAAGCGCGATGCAAGCTCAGCAAATGCTGGCAAGTCTGAGCGCCCCTAAACCTGCCGAGGCCACCGTGTCCGGGCGCAATAATCAGATAGGAGAATAAGGCTATGCATGAACGTGAAGAGCATTTTTCCTATCGAGAGTCCGCCGGAGATGAGGCCACCAGTGGCGGAGCCACCAGTGGCGGAGCTACCAGTGGCGGAGCTACCAGTGGTGCATCCTCCGCTTACAAATTCGTGCGGGTGATCCCGGTCGATAGACAACAATTACGGCGTATCAAGATTAATAACATCAGTGGACGCACCAGAGTAATCGGAACTAATACAGCACAGATTATGGTGCGGGCGACCGCGCAGGAAGGCCCTATTTTTAGTCCTAACATTGAGGTCAAGCAGGAAGGTGGCGAAATCGAAATTAGTATGCTACCGGGGGGCAATCGTCAGTTTATGTTTAATTTCAACCGGGGCGACTTGCGTAATTTCGACCCGGACTCCGCTTTTGAGCGCCCGACCGGTGAGGTTGATTTTGATGCCGGAGACGAGCGCCCCGATTGGGACAATTTTGACGAGCCACGTGACCGCGAAGAACGCCGCCGTCAGCGGGATGAACGCCGTCGCCAACGTCACGAAACCCGCGAATATACCCGGCGGGTAAGAGAGCAGACCAGAGAAGCCAGCCGTCAGGGTCGTTCTTTCTGGAACAATTTCGATATGAACGCTATCAACGAACTGGTAGCTGGCATCGGTAACACCCTGAACGAAGTATTGAGCGGAGCTGGGGATATGTATATCGAAGTGCCGAACTGGATCGAGCTTGAAGTCAAGAGCGTCTCCGGGGCGGTTGAAATTTATGATATGAACAGTTTTTGCCAGGTCAGAAACACCAGTGGTCAAATCCGACTATACCGCCTCCATAAGGGAGTACAAATCAAGGGTATGAGTGGGCAGGTCGAAGGGCAGGAGTTGAGCGGACGAGTCAGCGCCAAAGTAGTGAGTGGCAATTGCCGTCTGAGCAATTGCCGCCTGACCGAGCTAGAGCTATCGGTCACGAATGGCAATATTCTGGTGGAGACCGCCCTGACCGAACCCAACGAAGGCGATTATAAGATCAATACGACCAATGGACAGGTGCGCTTGCGACTGCCACGCGACAGCCGAGCTTCTATCGATTGTCGCAGCTTGAGCGGTCGGATTTTTACTGCGCCAGAAATCGGCCCGGTCGAATTCAGGAACCGACCCGGTCAGAGCCAGTCCAGGATCGATTTGAATGGAGGAGGACGCAAAGTGAGTATCAATACTATGAGTGGTAATATTGAGATCAGTCTGGATAATTCGGCCTGGGGACAGCAACCACCTTTCCCGGTCGAGACCCCTTCCTGGCCTGCCCCACCGCCGATGCCGCCTACGCCCGGTTGGGATATACCAGTACCGCCCGGCCCCGGTTTTGGGCCAGCCGACCGGCAAGCGGAGTCCGGCCCGCTAGTAACGCCGCCCCCGGTCGTCCAACCCACTATAAGCCAAGAGGTTCAACCAGCCTCCACCGAGAGCGAACGCCAGTCGGAAGCCGCGATCCAGGCCGAGTCCAAACCCGAAGCTGACAAAAAAACCCGCCAGTTAGAAATCCTGCGGGCTATCGAACAAGGCGAACTCAGTGTTGAAGAAGGGATACTGCGTCTGGGCGAATTGGATGAGGGCTAAATTGGGATTTACCTCCTAGCATAGTCTGAAAAGCAGGCTGGTACTTCACCCATACCGGGCTAGAACCGCCTTGCTAATCTAGCTAGAGCAATTTGCAAAACACTTGAGCCATAGAATTATTTGTAGGAGCGAGCTTCCGCTCGCGATTGAACATCCAGCTGTGGCTTCCATCGCGAGCGGAAGCTCGCTCCTACAAGGGGTCTATAAGTCTGCAAAGTGCTGTAGGGCCTATCCCAATTAGTTGGTCGTAAGGGCAACCACCCTGGGTTTGCCCCTATCAAAATAGGTTCTAGGTCGTTTTGAAAGTCGCCAGGAAACGCTCAAAAGCTTCGTTAGCCGGAAGATCAGCGTTAGGCAACCCGGCAGACAGCACCAGATAAATTCGGTCATCTTTGATTACCGTTGCCATCTTCAGGTTAAAATTAACCCCACTGGCGGTAAAAGTCCCTACGTAAAAGGTGACATCCACTCCATTGACCCGCCGTTTTTCCTGCCGATCAATCTTCGCGCCATAACCTTGCAAGAAACCTTTGACCAGCAGATCGACCGTAGCCGGGTCGGCCCCGGCAGGTCCCAGGTCTTCCGAGACTACCACCAACGCGCTTGCCAATCCACTAAAAGTAATCGTATTATTTTCTTTATCAACCTCTACTTCCCAGTTATCGGGTACCTCTGCCGTCCACTTACCGTTGGGGTCTTTGTAGGGCTTGAACTTGAGTCCACCGGGGCCGGGACCAGTCCCAGGGCGAGTACCATTAGGAGGGGGTACGACCCGGAAAGTTGGTACCGCCAGGGTTGGCGCAATATTCACCGGAGGAGCGCCGGGCGTAACCCCTACCGGCGGACGACCAGGGCCAGGCCCGCCCGGAGGAGGTGGGCCAGGATTAACGGCGGTAGGGGCGGGAGCAGGCGTGACAGTGGGGGCCGGAGCGGGCGGAGCGGTCGCGCTGGCGACTACGTTAGGGGCAGGGTCTTTGCTTCCGCCGAGGGCTAGTATAAGGATGATCGCCAGGGCCGCTATCAGGATTATTGCCGCTCCGATCACGACCGGCACTAGCGGGAACCCGCTCTTTTTAGCCGAGGCAGCACTACCCGTCGGGGCATAGCCCGCTCCGGCCTGCCAGTTGTTCTGGGCATAGTTGTAAGGTTCTGCCGGACGATTTTGGGGTAGTGGGGTAGGCTGACCCAGGGCATCCGAATAGCGCTGAGATTGTTGAGGGTCGGTGTAGGGAGTGACCCCCGGCGCAGACGGAAAATAGGAGCTACTGATCGGCAGGGTAGCGTCAGTTGGAGTAACCCCCGCCTGCGGATTATAATTTGGGGTCGGACGGGCCACGTGGGTAGATGCGCTAGAACTAACCGACTCTACCGCCCCACTCCTATTCGCTTCCAAAAGCGCTCTGCTGAAGGCCGCCGAGGTCTCGTAGCGGTCAGCCGCCTTTTTGGATAGAGCTTTGGCAAGGGCCTGCTCAACCTTGAGCGGGATGTCGGGGTTGAGCAGGCGTGGCGAAGGTAGCGGCTTCGACACATGACCCATTACGATAGCTATCGGGGTATCCCCGTTATAAGGAGGCCGCCCGGTCAACAATTCGTAGGACATCACGGCCAGCGAATATTGGTCGCTGCGGGCATCAACCGTCTCGCCCAGGGCTTGCTCCGGACTCATATAGTCGGGTGTACCAACCCCGGTGCCGGTGCTGGTCAACTGGCGCATATTTTGTTCGGCAAGTTTGGCGATGCCGAAATCGGATAAAACCGCTCGGTCGTCTTTATCAATCAGCACATTAGAGGGCTTTACATCGCGGTGAATAATATTATTCTTGTTGGCGTAATCGAGGGCGCTGGCGATCTGGGTGGTATAGTGGATCGCCTCATCGACCGGTAAGGGGCGACCATTGATTTTTTCTTTGAGGGTCTGGCCCTCGATCAATTCCATTACCAGATAAAGCAGCCCATTTTCCTCGCCCGCATCATAGACGGTCAGGATATTGGGGTGACGCAACCGGGCAATCGATTTTTCTTCGCGGCGAAACCGTTCGGCAAAATCCGGGTCGTGGGCATATTCCTGGGCAATCACCTTGATAGCGACTTCCCGATCCAGGCTAGGCTGATGCGCCCGATAGACCGAAGCCATTCCGCCCTTACCCAATGGCTCGATTATCTCATACTGACCCAGTCTAGCTCCCTTTTCAATTTGACCCGCCACAGTCTATTCCTTTCACAACTAAACGACATCTTTTGACTAATACTCGGTGTATTACCTCTATCAAGACCATGCTATAATGATAGCATCCTGTAATATGCTACACCAAAATTATATCACGCCGCTTGTTGGTTTAATAGTCCTGCGTAGGCAGACAATTTGGTATAGAGTTATAAAAGTGTGGAACCTAGAGAGGCCAGGGGACTGGTATGCTGAATGTCCTCATGACGGGCGATGTAGTCGGAGAGAGCGGACGACGAGCAGTGATCCGATTATTGCCTGAACTTCGCGAGCAGTACAAGCTTGATCTGGTGATCGTCAATGCTGAAAATGCCGATGGTCTGGGCCTTTATATCACTTCGGCCCGCGACTTGCTCGATAACGGGGCCGACTTGTTAACCCTCGGCGATCATATCTATGACAAGATCGAGATTTATGATTATCTGGCCCACAACGACCGAATTGTGCGTCCTTTGAATTTTAGCCCCGAAACGCCCGGTCACGACCGCTTGATGGTAAAAGTGGGCCAAAGCCGGATTATGCTGCTATCGGTGTTAGGGCTACTCAAGATCAATATCTATAGTGCTATGTCACCCTTTGCCGCTCTTGACCAACTGCTGGCAGAACTGGAAACCCTGCCCGACGAGAAACAACCCCATATTATCCTGGTCGATTTTCACGCCGAGGACATCCGCGAGAAGCACGCGCTGGCCTGGTATCTGGACGGGCGGGTCAGTGCGGTAGTCGGAACCCATACCCACGTTCCAACTCTGGATGCCCGGATTTTGCCGGGCGGAACTGGCAAGCTAACCGACATCGGCATGTGTGGCCCGCGCGACGGCAGCCTCGGTATGACCATCGATGCCGCCCTGACCCGCTTTATTCATGGCATGCCCTCGGCCTACGAGTTAGCGTCCGGGCCAGTCCAGTTCAACAGCGTGCTACTCACTCTTGATGAGAGAAACGGCTCCTGTACCCATATCGAACGGATCGACCGCCTGCTTAGCTAAGAACCGATCTTCGTAGGGGCGACCCTTGTGGTCGCCCGTGAACACCAGCCAGGTCTCCGAGGGCGACCATAAAGGTCGCCCCTACAAAAAGCCTCAATAATTCTGCGACTTGTTGTAATAAGAACGGGTTATAGTACTGGAAAAATCTGTAGAGACTTTTCAGTGCTATAACCCGTTCGAGTTGAACTACTGCCCCAACCAGCAGTATCTTTGGAACTAATGTGGAACTGGCGTAAAGGTGGTCGAGGACGTAAAGGTTCGACTGCCATAGACAAAGGTTATATCTACCACCACCGGATAACCGGGCGGCCCCTTGTCAATGTATTGGGTGCAGGTCGCCACGCCGTCAATGCCACTGGTAGCAGTACAGACCGCATTAAAACCTTTGAAATGCCAGTTCGTAATCATCAAAGCCCCGCTAATCGGCATACCCTCGACGATCAACCGCCCGTAAACAGTCTCGTTGCTACTCAAGGTCGGGGCCAGGCTGCTCAGACAACGCTGGACAAAGGTGCCGCTATAGACTACCGGCAGACAGGCTACCGCCGGAGCAGCATCGGGTGGTACGGCAGGCGCGTAGTGAATGACTTCACCATTGTTAATATCATAACGCCAGTTATAATAATGCAGCCCGATATTGCCCATCTCCACCAGATTTTCGGTCGGGTTGCCTACCGTAAAAGTCAAAACGCGCCGCTCAAAAATTTGGATCAATACGTCCCTTACCTGTCCTGCAACGACTGCCTTTGACCAGTAAGCGGGAGTAATTGGCAACCCAGTGATGTAATAGACCGGGTCGAATAGCCGACCACTGGTGACCCGCCCGTAGGAATCGAGTATTTTGCCCTGCTGATTGAGGAAGTGCCAGAAGGGAGCCGCGATATTCTGCTTTGTAATCGGCTCGTAATGACCGTAAGTCACGCCAAATTTTACCCCCAGGCTGGCCGGGTTGGAAGTAACTACACCTTCCGCGTCTATTTCGGTGGTGACATATTTGCCAGTCAGGTCGGGCGCGGGTACATAGGCCAGCGTCGCAAATTCGTTGTAGGTCGGACTGAGGTTATTATCCTTATCACCTGCCACACGAATAGTTGCTGGTATAGGTAGGGTTGTGTAGAGATCATCCCCGACTTGAATCTGCCCCATAATAAGTTCTTTGGCAAGTTGACCACTCGAAACATAGTAAGGACTCCACCGATCTGCACCCGGAACGGTGATTTCCATCCGACCCTTGTCAAAATATTGGACAAAACGCTGCCGGTCGGGTGCTTCAAAATAGTCTTCCAGTAGGGCAGGCGTAGTAGGCCCTGGCCCCCAAATCCAGGCTCTCTTTACAACGCCGTTGACTATCAGACGGTCGGTACGCGCCCAGAGCCTTTCAAACGAAGGGCTGGCAAAAAGTGGTCCAGCAGCCGTCGTATCCTCGGAAACACCCACGACTAACAGGGAAAGTAGCACAAAACTACACAGAAGGCCAAACAGCTTTCTGAATTTGGATGATAAAGCGAGCATAAACTTGCATCCTTTCTTTGACACCCATTCAACGTTGATTTTGGGATGCTAAAGTCGGTTAATTCGTTACTTATGGTCAATAAGCCTACTCCGAAAAGAAGTAACCTCAATCTGAAAGAGGAACCTGTAAGGGCTGCCGTGCCATCTACAATAAACTTAACTGCAAACTAAATAGTTTAAAGTATCTATAAGGTTCGTAAAACATGAAATAGAAGTTGTCATATAAGTGTACAACGCTATTGTATCAATTCTTTGCATAAAGTCAAGTGGGTTGTAAATAAAAATTTATAATCGGGCGGTTCTATCCTTTGGGAAAGTCGGAGCTTATGAGTTAATTCAATTCGCTGCGGTTTTAAGCCTTGCTAACTTCACGAACAAAAGCCGATTTATATGCCCTTGCTGAGAATTAATTCTGGCTCTGAGGTTTGACACCCGTTATAGCGACAACTATAATAAGCCAGACAAATAAACGATCATTTACATTTTTAGAGCTACAAAAAGGAATTATCCAGTACAGGGTTTAAAAGTTATGGATTTGGACAAAATTGAGCTAATTGAAGCCACACGCCGACCGCAAACTTTGGCAGAAAAAGGTCGCAAAAGCGATAAAGCCAGGCCAGAGGCCGCTAACTCGAAAGCAGCGAGCCTCTTTAGCGATGAAGCCGACAACGAGGAACTGGGCGAAATCGAAGAGTTAACTACCCGCTTTTTGAAACAGCGCCAGGATCGGCTAGACCGTCAGGTCTTAAAGCTGGCTCAAACCCTTATTCGCAACGGTTATAAAGTGACCGACCCTCGGTTGGAAATTATCGAGGCTATTACTACTTTTGATAATGGTTTTAATATCGAGGAGTTGGCCGAGCGCATCAACGAGCAGGCGCGGGCTAAAGGAGTGCAGTCGCCGGGGATTGCCAGCATCTTCCGGGCCGTTAAACTCTTAACCGAAGAGTTGGGTCTGTTGCAAAGAGTCCATAGCGGGGATGGTTGCCACCGTTATGCCTTGCAACGCGGCCACCAACATCAGGTGGTTTGTCGGTGTTGCGAACGAACTATCGAATTTGAGGGTTGCGATTTTGACGAATTAACCCGGTTTTTGCAAGTTAAGACCGGCTTCCAGCTTGAAGGCCATTGGATAGAGTTTTTTGGCCTGTGCCAGGTATGCCGCCAGGCCCAACCGAACGAGACGATCCAACGCCTCAAACCCAACGCTTTATTGCCTCACGAACACCCCACTCCCGCCGAGGAAAAGCTTCGAGTAGAACCAGTAGATGTACGCCAAGTTTCGCAGACCCCGGTTAGCGTGGGTAGCGAGGCTGATTAATCCAGTACCAACGTGGCGCTACTCGAACCAGTTCCAAAGCTGACCGCTCTGGCCCCATAGGTGCTGGCTAAAACTTGGGGGTTAAAAACCTCTTGCGGCGTACCTAACGCTATCAGGCGGTGGTTGAGGAAGAGCAGTTGGGTACACTTCTGGGCGGCGGTTTCCAGATCGTGGGTCGCCATCAAAATCAATTTCCCGGCCTGCCTTAGATTTTCTAATAGCTGCATGATTACATCCTGGGTGGTAGTATCGACCCCGGTTAGCGGCTCATCCAGCAAAATAATATCGCCCTGTTGGGCCAGAGCGCGGGCCATAAAAATACGCTGCTGCTGACCGCCGCTAAGCTGGCTGATCTGGCGATCTTTGAAAGCCAGCATCCCAACCTGCTCCAAAGCCTCTCTGACAATCTGGTGATCTTGTTTAGCTGGCCCGGCAATCCAGCCAATCCGTTTGTAACGGCCCATCATCACCACATCGCCGACCGTTACCGGGAAATCCCAGCGCACCTCTTCTTTTTGGGGAACGTAACTCAATCGTTCGCGAGCCTGCCGTAACGAGCGACCTTCGATATGTATCTGCCCCTCGGCTGGTATAATGCCCAAAATACTTTTCAAAAGGGTCGATTTACCTGCCCCATTTGGCCCAATCACGCCGACTAATTGGCTGCCACTCAGTTGCAGATTAACGTCCTCTAAAACCAAATTACGACCATAAGCCACGTTCAGGTTCAAAACATCCAGCAGCATCGGGGCGCTACCGATATAACCCTTGAAATTGTCCGAAGGTGCTACAGGCATAATTTTAGCTTTCCTTGCCCTTACTTTGTCGATCTACAATTCGCGAGCTACCCACTTACCTGTAGGAGCGGGCTTCTGCCCGCGATCTTCTTACCCGCGATCCACCTGCCATCCATTACCTGTAGGAGCGGGCTTCTGCCCGCGATGGAATTGGCAACTGGGTGTTCAAATCGCGGGCAGAAGCCCGCTCCTACAGGGGCTAGTAAGTTATCTGACGGCATTATCTTAGCAGCTTAGAAATAGGCTGTCAACTTTATTGATAAACATTATCAGTTATAGGCAGAGCAATTGTCTAATCTTTATAGCCATAAATTGCTCGTGGAATGAAGAATTATTTCCCACTCATACCAGCTATCATGTTTTTGGTATTGGTCTGCATCATCTTGATATAAGTATCTGCGTCACTTCCGGCCTCGCCTAGCGTATCGCCATAAAGATTGGAGTAAACTTTGACCCCGGCCTGAGTTGCGATTTGCTGCTCAAGTTTGGGGTTCAGGCTGCTTTCGGTAAAGATCGCTTTAACTTTTTCGGCCTTGATTTTAGCTACCAAGTCGGCCAGGTCTTTGGCGCTCGGCTCGGCAGTGCTATCAAATGAGGGGATAACCGAACCAACCAACTTGATGCCGTAGCGGTCGAGATAATAGCCAAAGGCATCGTGGTTCGTTACTAACTTGCGGTCGGCTTCCGGGATAATTGCAATCTGGGCTTTTATATCCTTGTCTAGCCGGTCGAGTTGCTCCTTATAAGCGGTGGCATTCGCCTGATAGAGTGAAGCACCCGCCGCATCCAGGCCGGACAGCCCTTTGGCAATATTATCTACCATCATTTTGACATTATCGACACTGAACCAGATATGCGGATCACCCTCTTTTTCCTGCGGGCTTTCACCGGGATGCGGTTTGATACCCTCCGAAGTAACAACCTTTTGGGCTTTCGTCCCACTATTCTGGATCAGCTTGTCCAGCCAGTCGTCCAGGCCAATCCCGTTGGTAAAGACGATTTGCGCTCCACTCAAGGCTTTGCTATCGGCAGCGGTCGGTTCGTAATCGTGGGGGTCGGCGTTAGGTTTGAGAATAGTAGCAAATTCAATTCGATTGCCCCCGACGTTTTTCACAAAATCACCAATTTGAGTGGTAGTCGCCACCACTTTCAACTTAGTCACCGGGGCATTGGTGACACCAGCGGCAGAGTTTGGAACAGTCGTATTGATAACAGTGCTATCCCCACAGGCCGCCAAGACTAGGCCAGTCAGCATAAATAAGCCCACCAGCAAAGCTTTTAAGCTGCGGGTTGCCAGATAAGGTTGCAAGTTAGCTCCTCCTTAAGTTCAAAGCTATTTCTCGAAATTTCTCGTCTTGGTGCAACTTGCTGCAAGAGTTAACGGACTGCATTTTTAGTAAACGATAGCTAATCGCAACTAAGACTATCGCTCCTAAATGATAGCCGATTTCAATAAAGCTGTCAAGTATAATTTTAGCCAGGGTGAGCGTCAATTTTTTGCACGGTGTGGCCCAGCCTAGCTAGTTTGCAAGAATTGACGCATACCCTTTACCCTTTAGTCAGGGCAGGACAATAGCAACCATTTCCCGCTCGGCTAAATAATAGCCTTTCTCGTAAGCTTGTTTGTAAGGTCTATTGGGTAGAATGTAACTGTTTGGTAATTCCGAATCTTTGCTACCAAAAGTGATTTAGCTAACGTTTATTTTTAGGGCAAGACGTTATAATAGCACTGGATTAAATCCAGATTAGAAACTATTACGGTTCAATTCCCGTATAGACATGTAAGCGTGAACCGAGGAGAGGTTTTCGCTTGCCAGATCAACCGACCAATTATTTAATTAAGCTGGCTTTTTTTTAGCAACTAGACCGAGGAGAAACAAATGACTCCGCAAAACAGGAGGTGCGAACCCATGTTACGTCGCTTTACGAAGTGGAGTTTGCTGCTGGTAGCAGTGATGAGCTTTAGCATAATCCTAGCTGCCTGTGGTGATAACACCGCTACACCCTCCACTGGTGGGACTCAAACTCAAGGTGGTGCGCCAACTGCACCGGCAGGCGTTAAGAGCGCCATGGCCGCCAGTTTCCCGGACACCACAACTGTTTATCTGACTTTGAATACCGACATCAGCACCGACCAGATCAAAGGTTGGCAGAAGATTGTCGATTATCTCTCGAACATTCCTGAAATCAAGTCGGTAGCGTCGCAGGCTGATGTACTGAAGCTAACCGGACTTGGCTCGTATGACACCGACATCAAGCCCTGGATCGGCAGCGAATTGGCCTTCGGTGTAACCGATGTCAACGCTATTCTTAACCTGACGAGTGGCACAAGTGCCGCCGGTAGTGAACTCCCGGTTTTGCTAGGTGCGCCGGTCAAAGATCAGGCTAAGGCTCAGGAGTTCTTGACCAAGGTTGGTAACTTGCTCAAGACTGCCGGGCTGCCCGCAGCGACCGAAGAGACCTACAAAGATGCCAAACTATCGACCTACAACCTGGGTATTGCCAGCCTGGTAGCTGGTTTGAGCAAGGATAAGCTGTTTATTGGGGGTGGCCCAGCCATCGTCAAGGCTGCTTTCGACCGCACCGCCGACAAGAGCCTATCTTCATCCATCACCTACAAAGCGGTTGCCTCTAAGTTACCTACTGGCAATCTAGCCTACGTCTACATGGATTACCAGGGTCTTATCAAAGCTTTGACCAGCAATCCGCAACTCAAGCAAATGATGGGCAACAGTCTGTCCGGCCTGGATTACACTGCCGGGGTTGGCCTGACGATGGGTACGGCGGACGAAGGCTTCCGAATCGATGCCTACCAGACCTATATGTCTGACAAGATGCCGACGGCGGTCAGTGATAAGATCAAGAAGGGCAACAACCCCAACAAGATTCTTAACGCTCTGCCTGAATCGACCGTGTTCTTTGCCAATATGCGCGATGCCGCTTCGAGCTACGACACTTTCGTCAGTGCGCTCAAGAGTGCCGGTGGCACAAGCGGAGTGGATACTGACAAGGGTCTGGCCGACTTCGAGAAGGAGACCGGGCTAAGCGTTAAGAACGACATCGTGGGTCTGTTTGGTGGTGAGTTCAGCCTGTTTGTATCGGGGGATGCGGCTAACAAGAGCTTCCCGGTTGGCCTCGGTCTGCTGGCAGATGCTACCGACAAGGCTGCTACCCAGACCAAGCTGGACAAGATTGGTGCCGCAATTGAGAAGAGCGCTAACGGACAGCTGAAGTGGGAAAGCAAGACCAACGGTAGTACCACCTACAAGAGCGCCACTATTGAGCAGGGTACCACCAAGACTACCGCTAACCTGGGTATCACTGGCAGCTATGCTTTCTTCACGGTTGGTGATGCAGCAACTACCGGGGTGATTACTGCGGCTGGTGGTGGCAAAAACTTCACCAATGGCGCGAACGCCGCCAGTTTTAACAAGGTGAAGGGTGTGTTGCCCGGCAGCAATAGCGGCTACGTTTACCTGGACATCCAGGCCACCCTGGGCCTGGTAAATTCGGCAGCCCCGGCGGAGATGGCTACTCAGTTGAAAGCCTACACCGACAAACTGACCAAGCTTTACTCGGTCGGTGCGTCTAGTACGGAGACGCTCAACGATGCTACTTCGACCATTTTCATCTACTTCCCGGTTACAAAGTAGTTTGTAATCAGGAAACCCTAAAGTAAATAAAGTCGGGCCGCTATTGTTTCTACAAAGAGACGGTAGCGGCCTGATTTTTATGCGTGAGGGCCTTTGACAGTCTAGTCAGATTTGAAAATACCTACAACATAAAATACCTGCAACATCATACCAGCAAATTGAATTAGTATGGATGACACTTTTTTCGTAATCTAAACTTTAACTTAATTAATTAGGCCCACCCAATATTTGTCTTTTCTATACCAAAAGTTTATGATTGGAACCGTAACAACACTTTGACTATGAGTTGAAGACGAAAATTGAAAGTGAGAAATAAATGTCCGAATTAAATATTGGTTCGATAGCACCCAATTTTGACTTGCAAGACTACACTGGCAAGACCATCCGGCTTGCCGATTTTAAAGGTAAGCAGGCGGTGGTCTTGATTTTTTATCCGATGGACCAGACCCCCGGTTGCACCAAACAATTATGTACCGCCCGCGACGATAGTGCCGAGTACGATCAGGCCGGGGTCGCTGTTTTTGGGGTTAATGGTGGTAGTGGCGAGTCGCACCAGAAATTTGTTGAGAAGCATAATCTGACTACTCCCCTGCTGATAGACACCAATTTTGAAACTGCTCGCCGCTACAACGCTTTGCGCTCACTTGGCCCGATCAAGTTGATTAACCGCACGGTTGTCGGGATCGACCAGGAAGGTAAGATTGCCTTTTACAAGCGGGGCATGCCTTCTACTCGTGAAATCCTGGCAGCCCTCAGCCCGACCTCTGTAAAAAGCCCTGCCGCCTTGCCCCTCTCTTAGGGCGGTCTATGGACGGAGCCATATCTAACAAGGAATGAGGGGGATAAGGGATGAAGGGGGATTGAGGGCTGAGTAGTTCGGTTGTATGACATTACTCTGCCAATGGACGGCCCCCTTCATCCCTCATCCTTCGTGCTTCATCCATCCTCATTTTAGTTCGCTCCTGAATTATAATTAAAAAAGCCTTCCCTTTTTTCAAATCTTGTTGTATGATGATAGATAACTTGTCAAAATGGGTGACATGACGCAAGAGCCAATTTTTACAACCAATTCGTCTTAGCAACTCAATTGGTTTTGGGTAATACTCTGCTGATACCGGGTCAAATGGGGTTTTGTTTTAACAAACTGGCGGGTCTCAGAGTCATATAAATAGTGGTTTGGGTATGTTTTCAATATACAATCATAGCAACGACAAAGCCGCCGATTCATCTGTTGGTAGGGATGAGCGTCTACATTTACAATACAAAGCTGTTCAGAAATTAGCCTCTGTTATCAGCGCCTATGCTGATCTGCCTGAAACGCTTTATGAAGCGCTCAAAGTAATAGCTGAAACGCTTGAGGTCGAAAATGTGCTGCTACTAAAGCACGACCCCCAGCAAAATGTCCTGGTAACTTTACGACCAATTTATACGATGGCGCATGAACCGACTTCTTTGATGCAAGCCGACCTGGAAGAAATGCGGATCAGCCTGGATGAGTCGAGTACCAGTACTCAAACCTTTTTGGATGGCCGGTCAATTTACGTCAATAATCCTGTGGAAAACCCTATCACCAACAAAGAGCGGGTTAGCACCCTGGAAGTACGCAACCTGCTAACTGCTCCGGTACGGGTGCATGGTCAGGTGCAAGGCGTATGTTGTTTGCATAACAAGCTAAATGGCGCAGAATTTACTCCCCAGGACGTTGAGGATTTGGAAGCGTTGGCTCTGATCCTCGCCAATCTATTCAAAACAGTCAGCCTGGTCAAGTCAGTCGAAAACGAACATCGTCGTCATTTGGCGGTGTTGGATGCTGCCGTCGATGGTTTCATCGAGGTCGGGCGGGATATGAAGGTGATCCTCTTTAGCAAGGGAGCCGAAACGTTGACCGGTTGGAAGGCCGAAGAAGCGGTGGGCCACGCCTGCCACGAAATTCTAATGCCTCACTCGCCGGAGAACGAGCCACTCTGTACGACCTGCCCGCTCCGACGCTCTTTTCAATATAATGTTTCGGTTAGCAATGTCGAAACTCTCATTCGTAACCGGGATGGAGAAGACAACTGGGTTTCGTGCAGCTATAATTCGGTCACGGATGAGCGAGGACAAGTAGTTTCCGGCGTAATCGCTATCAAAGATATTTACCGTATCAAAGCCCTCAGCGATGAATTGCGCCAACAATCCCAACAACAAGAAAGTTTGCTGGCGGTCAATAACGCTATCAACGGCCTGAGCAATATCCAGGAAATTTACCGAGTATCCTTGAGTGAAATCTCCAATGCGATCAATTTTGACCTGGGCGCGATCCACGCTATCGACCCGAATACCCAGGAGCTAATTTTGATGTCGCTTTTGGAAAAGGACCCGGAACCGGTTAAAGCGGTTTCAAGTGTGGATGAAGAAGAAACCGACACGATTGTACTGATCGGGGGGGCGCTAGGGCTGCAACTGGCCCATTCCTCGCAAGGACTAGGCGGGTTGGGTCTGAGTTTGGAAGAAGAGCAATTCCACAAATTTAGCCGGTTGCGCTTGCGGCGGGCCTCGCTCAATCCGACCCAACTTCATTTGCCAAACGGCGAGCAAGAATATAGCCTGCAAACTCACTCCGCCCAGGAATGTGAAGCTTTACGCCAGAACGAACCGTATATGTCGGTAAACTTGCCGGGTAAGCCGGTCTGCGATGTATTGCACGAGTTTGAAGGGTTACAATCGCACCTGTGCGTACCAATCAAGACTAACGAACGCACTTATGGCGTGCTGCACCTTGCCAGTCGCAAGCCGTATGCCTTTTGGGGCAGCGATTTTGTCCTGACCCTCAGTATTTGTAAACAGGTTGCGGTGGCTGCCGAACGCGCCCGGTTGTTCGAGCAGATCGACCGCCTGGCCCGTACCGATGCCCTGACTGGTCTTTACAACAAACGTGAATTTTGGGAACGGATCGACCGCGAAATCCGGCGGGCTGAGCGTCGCCAGAGTCCTTTGAGTATGGCGATGATCGACCTGGATCGGCTCAAATGGATCAACGATTGCTTTGGTCACTCGCATGGGGATATGTTGTTAGCCCGGCTGGGTGAGCTAATTCGGATACTCTGTCGGGCCAGCGATATTGCCTTCCGCTACGGGGGTGACGAACTGTGCATTTTGTTCCCGGATACCAGCGTGGAAGAAGCCAAAGTTGCCGCCGACCGTTTGCGAAGCGCCGCCCGTAAAATCAAATTGAGGGCCGAAAGTGATCAAATTGTGATCGGCGAGGAGATTGAGGTTACGATGAGTATCGGGGTCGCCAGCTATCCAGGTGATGCAACCGGGGCTACCGAGCTTTTTGAGCGGGCCGATGTAGCTATGTATCGGGCCAAAGAAATCGGCAAAGACCGTTCGGTGATCTTCGACTCCTTGATAGATTTGAACAAGGCCAGTTACCGCCGTCGCGAAAGCAACCGCGACTCCCAGGACGAGCGGCTACGTCCACCCCGCCGCTATCCATAGCCTCGTTGCCTCGGCTTTTGGAACTCGGCTTTATAGAACCGTAATAAGTCTATCCAACTTGAATCGGAAGCCTTACTCTTATACCCCGCATTAGAACATATTTACCTGGCTCTCAAGCACGAGCAAGTCGTAAAATTCGGCGGGTTGTAGCTTTTTGTATTCAGATTGGGGTATTTTGAGGTAACGCCAGGGCTGGCCGGTTAGCTTCGTGGCATTTTCGCACCAGAGAATAGCGGCTCGATCTTTGTACTTCACTTCGACCGACTCCTGCCCTTTGGTTTCGATTAACCACATTTCAGCCTGATCGGTTTTAACCACGAAGTCGGGATAGTAATAGCGCAAGTTAGCGTTATTGTCGGTATACTCGATAGAAAAGCCGAATTGTTGCGGTAGGCTGGAAAAAGCCTTGACATCAAAGGCATGGTCAAGAAACTTGGCAAATTCATACTCGAAATCGTTAGCACACGGCACGAGGTTAAGGATACATTTGCGGGCCTCGTAGACCGGGCGAGAGTAGGCCAGTGGCTCCATTTGAGATAGCAGTCGATTTTCACCCTCTATAGATGGTTCTACCTCTTCTATTAGCTTTTCTTTGAGCGCCCTTGCAAAAACATCTAACACCACATAGCCAGCCATGCGGTGGTTCATAGCCTGGACGAATACCGGCAGGTAGAGGTCAACTGGCTGACCGAAAGCGCGTTGCTCGAAGAAAGTCCAGACTTTGGGAACCAGCGCGGCGAATTGGCCCGGCAGCTTCAGGTTGGTGGCAATTACCTTTGCATAATAGCTAACTATTTCATCCGGGCGCTGGGCTTCTGGAATAGCGTACTCTTTTTCAAAAAGTTTTTCGAGGGTAATAATATCAAAAGCCTGATATTGGAATTTCTGGACATCGGCGTTGGTCGGTTTAACGAGTAGTGGGTCAGGCGTGAACTTGAAGCCCATTACGTCCAGGGCGGCGATCTCTTCCGCCAAAGTCTTTTTACGAATTAGCACCGGCGACAAGCGGGGTAAGGCCAGATCATAGGCCAGTTTTTCCGGCACTTGCGGCATGATCGTGCATATTTTCAGCTTGTCTTTGCCGACCTCGAAAGACTCTAGCTTGATGTCTTCTAGCTTTTCGAGGTCTTCCACAAAGGAAATAAAGGCTTTATTGCCGATAATATCGACCCGCTCTTGATAGTCTTGCCCTCGGAACATTAGACGCAAGCCGCGCCCGATAGTTTGCTCTGGCAAGATGTTGGCTGACGAGGTGTAAGGCCGCAAGCCAACTACGACCGTCACATTTTGCACGTCCCAGCCTTCCCGCAACATCAACACGCTGACTATCGCATTGGTCGGGCAATCGGCGCTATCCACCTGGCGGGCTAACTGGCGGGCCGCGTCAAGGTCTTTCTTGGAGATTTCGCCTTTGGTATCGGTGTGTATCACCAGCGTCTTTTTTTCGCCGCCAAATTCAGCCGGGTATTTGCGGCGTAACCAGTCGCCCACGTCTTCGGCCTCTTCGGTGGTATTCAGCATTATGAAGAGCAGCGGCTTTTTCTTCATAGGGGCCAGTTGGTCGCGGTATTCACGCCAGCGCTCTACCCCGGCAGTTAGAAAGCCCTGATATTTTACACTGGCAATATCGCTTTTGGCCTCCTCAATATGGGCAATTCCCTTCGAGGGCCTTTTGACTACGCCGTCCAGAATGGCTTGCTTGATCGGGTAGTCTGAAATAATCCAGGGGAAAAGAGCGCCCTTGTTAAAGCGGGGAGTAGCCGAGAAATCGAGTTGCGCAGCCAGGGGCAAGCTATCATGCAAGCGGCGAATGGTACTATTCCACTCGTTGTCTTCCTCGTGGGTATGATGGGCTTCATCGTTCACCACCAGCAACCGCCCTTCGCGCTTTGCCAGCATTTCGGCAAAGGTAGCCAGTTCGCTATTTACATCTTCTTTGGGCTTTGGGCCGAGCATTTCGGTCATGATGTCCGGCTCACCGTTGCCGTTTTTCTTGCGGTCGGTCTTTTCGTAAAGCTGCTGAATATTGGTCAGAAATAGCATGCCCTCTGCCGGGGCGCGTTCCCCTTCACCCCGCATGATACAGTCGAACTCCCACGAAATCCTTAGCTCACGCGGTATCAGCGGGTCAAGCTGGAAGATGCGACCACCCTCGAAATCGGTTTTTAGCCGCTCGAAAACGATCACGTTAGGAGCCAGTATCAAAAAGGTGCGGGCGTAATTGTCGGGGTCTTCACGTACCGCGTTAAAATATTGCCAGACTACCGCCATTGACATGACTTTGGTTTTGCCACTGCCGGTCGCCATCTTGGTACAATAGCGGGCGAACTCATCAAAGCCGGGCAAGCGCAAGTTAGCTCCTGCCGGGGCGTACTTTTCCAGCAGGTCTTTACGGGTGCGTACTTTTGCTACCTCAAAAACATAGATCAGGGTTTCAATCGCTTCTCGCTGCGAATCGTGGTACTTGAAAAGAGTGCCGTTTGGCAGCCGGTGGTCGGTCTTAAACCAGAAATTTAGCAAAAGGCGGGTCGTGTCGGTCACGCCCTTATAGCCGCCCTCTTTCCATTCTTTGACCGCTTTACGCAGGGCCGGTACGCATGGGGCGGTCTTCAAGAATGGGCTAAGGTCGAATAAATCGAGTTGAGTGTTATCGGCTTTGGCTTTGGCTTTGCTGGTACGTGGCATGCTAATTATCCTTCGATTTTTACTTTGTCGTAAAGATTCGCCAGGGCGATTTCAATTTCTAAACTTTCGATCTTAAATGTTTGGGCCAGATCGGTAAAAGTCTGCATCTCCCATGTGTTAGGGCCGGTTTTTCGGTGGTATTCCAGATAGACCCGCTCCTGGTCTACAATCAGGTAATGTTCAAAAGTCGGGATGGCCCGGTAAAGCTCAAACTTCTGGCTGCGGTCGTATTTTTCGGTGGAGGGCGAGGTTACTTCCACGATTAAAAGCGGGTTGATAAGCATATCGTTGCGGCCCTCGACAAAGGCCGGGTCGCCACAGATCAGGCTTACATCCGGGTAGGTTTCCAGGCCGTTAGCCAGGGCCTTCACCCGCATATCGCTGTTATAGGCCCGGCAATTCTTCCCGCGTAATCTGCTCCACAATTCGCCTAACGTGTTGCTGGCGATCAGGTTGTGCGGTTCTGAGCCGCCCGCCATCAGAAATATTTCGCCCTGGTAATACTCGTGCTTTTCGACCGAGTTTTCTTCCATGCGCCGGTATTCTTCCGGGGTATAATAAGGTTTGGCAAACTTTTGCATCTTATTTCACCTCCACCCGAACCGCCTTTGTCGTGTCGTTGCCCAAAATGTCGATCACCTTGATAACGATGGTATATTCGCCGGGCTGGTCGTAAGCATGACCGGCGGTCAGGGATATTTTTGGTTCTTTTTTGGTGCGGTAGCTTTGCCACTGGTTGTGAAAAGTGTCGTCTTTGAAGTCCCAATCTACTGCCCAATAGTCAATCCACTGGCTCCACTGTTTGATCGCTTGCTGGACTTCTTTAGGAATATCATCATCCGGGACAAAGAAGTTTTTCAGTTCGAGATTGACGTTATTTTTGGTCTGGTGGACGGCTACGTCCAGGGCGGCCAGTTCGTAAAAGCGGATGTCGCCCTGCTCGACCGCTTTCTTTTCCAGCACTTCACGCGGTATCTTTTTGAAGGACAGCTTGACGTTGGACTCGGCGGCCATCTGGCGGGCCGTTTCGTTGAGATCGAAGGCGAAGTCCCAGCCTAGCACGTCCACCCCGTTGCTACGTTCGCCCGCATCCTTGCCGCTCACCCGCCAGAACTCGTTGACTATCGCTTTGACCTCACCCAGCGCAATCGGCGCGTCCACCGAGCCGACATGCACCAGCCGTCCGGCCTTGACCCCGTGTAGCCAGAGGTAGCCTTCCAGGGGGGTGGCATTATAAAGTTGGAGGATAAAATGGCGGTAGCGGGTTTGTAGCTGGTTGCGCTGGGTTGCGTCGGGAAACTCTGCCGCTTGCCAGGCTTGCCGCTCGTATTTGCCCAGGTTTTGCACCACAAAGGGCTTTACATTATCTATCGAAAGTAGCCGTTTGCGGGCGGTATGAATGGCAAAGCGGCCCAGGTCGCAGGTGATCCAGCGTCGCCCTAGCTTCTCGGCGACCGCCGCCGTTGTACCGCTTCCACAAAAAGAATCCAGCACCAGATCGCCCTCGTTACTGCTTGCTTTAATAATCCGCTCTAACAGAGCTTCGGGCTTTTGGGTGGCATAAATATTTTGTTTTGTATCCTTAAACTCAGTCCAAATATCCTGAATAGGATAGCCAAGACATTCGTCAGCATACATTTTTAAGCGAGGATTACCAGATCTAGACCATTCAATACGGCCTTCTGCTTCAAATTTATCAAGCATATCTGGAACAAAAGCCCAATGCCTTCCTGGGGGTGGAGGTAAACCTTTCCACAACTTGCCAGTAACTCCTTGTCTTATTCCAGGAGCATGCAAAGGAACAGTGTTGTATCTACGATTAGTTTTAGCCTCAATTAAGGGGAAATCTTCAAGAAGACTTTGCTCTGTGACAGGGCCGAGTATTTTATTCCAAGTATGCTGATCTGTTTTTGAATATGAATAAATTACATCGTGGATGTTACCAAATGCTCCTGAAGTATAATTTTTTGGGTTACACTTTACGCGAATAATTTCATTAATGAAGCTTTCGTTGCCAAAAACTTCGTCAAGAACTACACGGGCATAATGACCAACATGCCAATCTAAATGTACGTATAAAGTACCATTTTCAGACAATAACTCTCGGAGGAGTACACTAGCCTCATAAAACCATTGTAAATAACTGTCTAAACCGCGTCCCCAAGTATCTCTGTAAGCTTTTCGCTCTATCAGATTGGGTTCTTTTGTAAATTCAATATCACTTTCAGGAATGGTCGCGTTAAATGAAAAATCTGCACCTGTAAAGAAGGGTGGGTCAATGTAGATCAGGTTGACCTGTCCGGCAAATTCGGCGAGCAGGGAGGGCAGTACATACTTTTTATCGCCCCAGATCAGGCGGTTGCGCCAATCCGAAGGGCGACCCTGGGCGAACAGGTCAAGGGTAAGCTGACGTTGCTGGGCCGTTTCGTTGACGGTTTCGACGGTTTGGAAGGGGAGGGCGATTCGGACGGGGGCGACTTTCTTGCCATCCTTGTACTTGCCGTCCCAATTGAGTTCAACAGGCATGTGGGCTACTTTCCAGGTTAGAAATATTTTGTAACCGTTCACGGGAGTCTGAAAAATCGTATTAGATGAGCTATGCTTATACAACATCTGGTATAGTAGGCCAAATTAAATATTTTGGCATAGCCAAACTAAATCAATATGTTGTAGTATACCACAGGTAAAACCACA